>CAVYLT010000072.1:0-13990 GCA_963769335.1 Nitrospirota bacterium
CACAGAGACTCACAACCTGCACATTCTGCGGAGTCGGTTGCGGTCTTTACCTTGAGACTAAGGGCAATAAGGTTACGGGCGCCTATCCCAGCATGTCGCACCCCACGAGCCAGGGCAAGCTCTGCGTGCGCGGCTGGAATGTTTACGAAGTCGCCAGTTCGCCTGACCGGCTGAAGAGCCCCCTTATCAAGAAGAACGGCCGGTTTGAGGAAGTCACCTGGGCCGAGGCGACGGGCTTCATAGCCAGCCGCCTGACGGAGATTCGGGCCAAGCACGGCGCCGATTCGATAGCCTTCTTGAACTCCCCGCGCGCCTCGAACGAAGAGACCTACCTTTTGCAGAAGCTGGCCCGTTCCGTCATCGGCACGAACAACGTGGACCATGGGGCCGGCGTCTACATCAACAACTCGATAAATGTTCTTCTCGACCAGATCGGCATTCCTGCCAGCACCAACTCCGTTTCCGAGCTTTCGCAAAGCGAAGTGATCATCGTCGACGGCGTGGACCTTGGGAAACTGCTGCCGACCCTGGGTGGGGTGGTTCTGCGGGCCAAGCTTTTAAACGGCGCGAAGCTGATAGTAATCGGCGAACGTCGGCAAAGGCTTGCGGAAAACGCCGACTATTTCCTGCAGATCAAGCCCGGCACCGAGGCCCTGCTCTACGGGGCGATGGCGAAAGTGCTGATTGACCAAGGGCTTATGAACCTTCCGTTCATAACTGCCCGCTGCAGCGACTACGAATCGTTCCTCGCCAAGGTGCGCGACTTTGATCTTCTGTCGGCCGCCGAGGTTTGCGGGGTGCCCGCGGGAGAAATCGAAGCGGCGGCCGTAGCTTACGGCAAGGCCAAATCAGCCGCCATCCTTTACTCCACCGGGGCGGAATGCCGCTCCAGCGAAACGATCCAGGCGCTTGTGAACCTGGCCCTGACGGCCGGCCAGATCGGCAAAGTCGGAGCGGGGATCTTCGCCGTGACCGCCCACAACAACCTTCAGGGTGTCTGCGACATGGGGATGCTGCCGGACCGTCTGCCCGGCTATAGGGCAGTTGGCGATGCCGACGGCGCGGGCGGACGTCGAGAAGATCTGGGGCACCAAGCTTCCCGAGGGTCCCGGCACGGCTGCCAGCACACTTTTCACCGGCCGTGACGAAGGAAAGATCAAGGCTGTCTGGCTCTGCCGCTACGATCCGGTGTCGAGCGCCTTCTACGGCAACGCCGCGGGCGCGCTCGAGCGGTGCGAGCTGGTTGTTGCGCAGCACCTGTTCATGACCGAATCGGCCAAGTATGCCGACGTGGTCCTGCCGACCACCGCCTTCGGCGAAGAGCAGGTCACCTTCACGAACACCGAGCGGCGTATCCAGCTTGCGCAAAAGGTCGTCGAGCCGAAGGCCGGGGTTATGCCCGCCTGGCAACAGATAGTGGATGTGGCGAACGCCCTGGGCGCCAAGTGGGAATACGCCTCGGCTGCCGCCATCATGGACGAGATCGGCAAGGTGGCGCCATTTTACAGCGGCGCCGACTACGACAACCTTTCCCGCGATTACGGCCGGCAATGGCCGTGCACGAAGGACCGTCCGTTCGGCACCGGCTATTTCACGCGGTTCGCTTTTTGTGACGACGCCCCGGAAAGGAAATTCAAATTCGTCCCGGTCACCAGGCAGCCGCAGGCTGTCACCACCGGAACAGAGTATCCGTTCATGCTGGTATTCGGTCACGCGCTTTACTACTGGCACCAGAACGTGCTGATCAAGCATAGCGAGACCCTCAAGCGCGAGCACAACATACTCCTGCTCGACTATCCGGATGGTTTCGTGGAAATCAACAGCGACGACGCCAAGCAGCTCGGCATCCGTGACGGCCAGAAGATCCAGCTGCGCTCGGCCGGCGGCAGTGTGAAGATAGCGGCGCGGGTCACTTTGGAAGTGAAGAGCGGCACCGTTTACGTGCCGCATTATGTCCGCCAGGTACAGCAGCAGATTTTCGGTTCGCAGGAAGACGGCGCGCAGCTGGTGCCGGTTTGCGTGGAAAAGGAGACAGCATGAAAGCCCGTGTAATAGACCGTCCAGATGTTTTCAAGATCGTGGACCAGCTACAAGAGCAGGGTTACACGGTCATCGCGCCGTTTACCGGTCTCGGCCGCGACACTTACTTCGACACCGTGACCGCCGAGAACCGCGACCGGATCCAGATCCACCTGCCCAATCCCTACTATCCGCCGAAGCGTTTCGTGCTGCCGCATATCGAGCAGACCATGACGATCAAGACGGACGAAAGCGGGATGAAGATCGAGCCGACCTACGACGAGCCGAAGCTGGCCATATTCGGCATCCGCTCGTGCGACGTGGCGGGGATCTACCACCTGGACCGCTTTTATCTGGGGCGCGACTTCACCGACATCTACTACGAGAAACGGCGCAAGAACCTGTTCCTCGTCAACGTGGTCTGCTCCGATTATACCCGCGACGTGAGCGATGAATGCTTCTGCGTCTGCGCCGACACCGGTCCCGCGGCGCGCGGCCATTTCGATCTCCAGCTCATGGACCTGGGTGATGAATTCATGGCAGTGGCGGGGACGCCGGCGGGCGAGGCGCTCTTTGCCAGCAAGATCTTCCGGAAGGGCGACCAGAGCCACGTGGAAAAGCGGCACACCATTCTGGACGACGTGCGCAAGCGGTTCAAGACGACCACGAGCTGGTTTTCGGCCACGGTGCGTTACGTCTCCCAGGGTGGCGTTCTGGACAAGACCTTTGAAGAGATCGGCAACCGCTGCCTGGAATGCGGCGGCTGCACCTATGTCTGTCCCGCCTGCACCTGCTTCACGGTAACCGACCGCAAGCTCGGGGAAAATGAGATCGAACGCGTCCGGATGTGGGACGCCTGCGCCCTTGGCGGCTTCACGCGGATGGCGGGGGGTCACAACCCGCGCAAGGCCACCCACGACCGCCGCAACCGTCGTTTCTTCCGCAAGCTGGCGCACTATTTTATCCAACGTGAACTCTCGATGGCCTGCGTCGGCTGCGGACGCTGCGCGGCCGTCTGCCACGGCGACGTCGGGATGCCCAGCACGGTGGAGATAATCCGCCGTTCAACAACGGAGATTGCCTAGCATGGACAAAACTACTACAGAAAACATTTATCTGCCGAAGACGGCGATTATCGACCGGATAACGGACAATATCCAAGACGTCAAGACGTTTTACTGGCACTTCGAGGACCCGGCGGAGCAGGCTGCGTTCAAGAAGTTCCGGCCCGGCCAGTTCGCCCAGGTATCGCTGTTCGGGATCGGCGAGTTTCCCCTGTCGCTGCCCCCCAGCCCGACCGAGGAAGAGGTCTTCTTCACCTGCCGCACGGTCGGCACCTGTTCCGCGGCGCTGCATCAGCTGAAGGCGGGCGACAAGTTCGCGGTGCGCGGTCCGTACGGCAACGGCTTCCCGATGGAGGATTATTTCGGGCAGAACCTGGTCTTCGTGGCCGGCGGCATCGGCCTGATACCGCTTCGCTCGTGCATCATCTACGCGCTCGCCAACCGGGAGAAATTCGGCAAGATCCAGATTTACTACGGCTCCAAATCGCCCACGGAACTGATGTACGTGGACGACCTGCGTGAATGGACGAAATCGGCCGGTGTCGAGTGTTCGCTCACCGTCGACCGGGACGCCCCGGGTTGGGACGGCAACGTGGGCGTGGTGGGGAGCCTCTTCAAGAAGCCGGGGGTAACGGTGCCGGTGGAGAACACCAAGGCCTTTGTCTGCGGTCCGCCGATCATGTTCCGTTTTGTCATCAAGGACCTTCTTGACCTGGGCTTCCAGGAAAGCAACATCGTTTCGACGATGGAGCGCTACATGAAGTGCGGGGTGGGGAAATGCGGCCACTGCTGCATCGGCGTTGCCTATGTCTGCATGGACGGCCCGGTCTTCACCTACGAGCAGATCAAGAAGCTCGGAGAGAAGATCTGATGCCGGACCTCCGTGAACTACATCTAACTATACTGAGTCTATTTATAGAGGTAACCGTATGATAACACCGGAACAAGCAGTCGTCTATTCGATCATGATCTGCATCGGCGGGGCAGTGGCAACGCTGCTGGTATCGCAGAGCAAGAGCCTTGCGGGTTGGCTTTGTTTTCTGGCCACCTCGGCCACGGCCGTGCTGATTTTCACGGCCTGCGCCAGTGTGCTGACGGGTGGGCCATCGCCGCATCCGGCCTCGTTCTGGACCATGCCCGGGCTCAGGCTACGAGCTGCGTTTTTACGTGGACGGCCTGTCGGCGATATTCCTCGGTCTGGTGGCGGTCATGGCAGTGCCTGCGGCCCTTTACTCCATCAATTATGTAAAGCGCTACTCGGATTACGGGGTAGGGCGTTACTATCCGCACTTTCTCCTGTTCCTCGGGGGGATGTACGGACTTCTCTCCACCACCGACATGATGTGGTTCTTCTTCATCTTCTGGCAGCTGATGACCCTGCCGAGCTTTGCCCTGGTCCGTTATGAGCACAGGAACCCGGCCAGCGTCAAGGCCGCCTACAAATACCTGATCTTCATGGAAGTTGCCTGCGTAGCGGTAATGATCGGCGCCAGTCTTCTGGCCGGAAGCGGTGGCGCCGAAGGCGCAGCCCTCAAGTACGACTTCGACGTAATATCGGCCGGTCTCCCTGCGGTCCTGGCCTCCGCGCCCGGCTCCATCACCCTGGCCTTTTTCCTTTTCCTCGTCGGTTTCGGGATCAAGATGGGGATGTGGCCTTTCGGCCAGTTATGGGTGCCCGAGGCCTATACGGCGGCCCCCTCACCGATGAGCTCCCTGATCTCCAGCGTACTTTCCAAGAGCGGCGTATACGGCCTGATGCGGAGTTTCCTCTGGCTCGTTCCGGCAAGCGCCCAGGAACAGTTTCCGATGGGTAAATGGGGGATGATCGTCGCCGTACTCGGGACCGTCACCCTCTTCACCGGCACCATGCAGGCGCTCAAGCAGGAACAGACCAAACGTCTTCTTGCCTTCCACTCAATCGGCCAGATCGGCTACATCCTCCTGGGGACCGGGGTCTGCATGGCCCTGGTACAATCAGGCGATGCACGGCTTACCTCACTTGCCGTCATCGGCATCTGCGGTGCGCTTTTCCACTCGGTCAACCACGGTCTCTTCAAAGGTCTCCTGTTCCTTAACGCCGGCTCCATCGAAATGGCCACCGGCACCCAGGAATTGAACAAGCTCGGCGGCCTGATGAAATACATGCCCTTGACCGCCGTCACCACCCTCATCGCCTCCTTCTCCATCTCCGGCGTGCCCCTTTTCAACGGCTTCGTCAGCAAGTGGAGCATATACGTGGGAGCGGTCCAGGGAGCAGGCGGCGCCGGCTACCTGGCAATCTGCGCCCTCGTCGCCATCATGACCAGCGCCTTAACCCTTGCCTCCTTCATAAAATTCTTCGGGGTAAGCTTCCTGTCGCGTCCCAGCACACTCGTTGAAGCATCGGCCGCTAAAGGGAAGCTCGAAGTGGGCTCCCTCATGCAACTGCCGCAGGTTTTCCTGGCAGCGGCCTGTATCCTTCTGGGTACCGTACCGGCCCTTGCCTACAGCGTAATGAACCAGGCATTAAAGGCCAGCAACCAGGGTCTGGGTTCTCTTCTGGCCAATGCTGCGCCGATGGTCAACAATACGTTTGTCGGGCTTGACGCCGCAAACGGCTCCGCCCTGTTTGCCCCGCTCGCCATCATGGTGGTCCTGGGCCTCGTGTTCCTGGTCACCTACACCATCTCCAAGCTCGGCGGGGCAGCCCGGCGCGCCGCTACTCCCTGGCTCTGCGGTTACGTACTCGAGGCGGACTGTTACCGTTACTCCGCCCACAACTTCTACGGTGAAATAAAGCGCTACTTCCGCTGGCTGGGCGGCATGCCCAAGAAAGTGAAGAGTGAAGAGTGAAAGCAAACTCTATCAGACCAGTCGGACAGGTCAGACAGGTCTGACTGAGTTTTAAAAAGATTATTTTCTTGCGATTTGGCGCTTTAAGAGAGGTAAATAAATGGATGCTCGCGAAAGACTCAATCAGTTAAAAGAAAAATTTGGCCCCGCAATCGTGCGCGCTGACATGCCCAACGACAGCCGTCTGTTTGTCTACGTAGAACCATCGGCGCTCAAAGCAGTCTGCCGGTATGTTTTTCGTGACCTGGACGCCCGTTACGTGATCAGCATCGGCGCGGATGACCGTCCTTTCTCCGGCAATTTCCTGGTCTTCCATGACTTTGCCTTCGACAAGGACAAGATTCTGTGCAGCATCATCACAACGGCTGCGGCGGACAATCCCAAGGTGGACTGTATCTCGGACATAATCCCCGGCGCCAGCTGGGCGGAGCGCGAGATCAGCGACATGTTCGGCATCGAGCCGGTGGGCCACCCATACCCGAAGCGGCTCATCCTGCCTGACGGCTGGCCCGACGGACTTCATCCCCTGCGCAAAGACATGGACTGGAACCACGTGCCGAAGGATTTCGACGAAGATCGTGAATTCAAGTTCGGCGAAACGCCGGCCGGTTGCACGGTCGTACCGTTCGGTCCGTTTCACCCGACGCTTGACGAGCCGGCCCACTTCCGTCTCTATGTCGAGGGAGAAGTAGTGCGCGGTTGCGAGTATCGGGGCTTCATGGTGCACCGCGGCATCGAGAAACTTTCCGAAACGGTCCTTTCCTACAACGACATCCCGATGATGGCCGAGCGTATCTGCGGCATCTGCGGCTGCGTGCACAGCGTGGCCTATGTCCAGTCCGTCGAGAACGCCGCCGCCATCAAGGCGCCGCCCCGGGCCGAATACATGCGCACCGTCATGCTGGAGATCGAGCGTCTGCACAGCCACCTTCTGTGGGTCGGCCTGGCCTGTCACCTGGTCGGCTTCGACACCCTCTTCATGCAGAGCTGGCGCATCCGTGAGCCGATCATGTGGATGGCGGAAAAGATAACCGGCAACCGGAAGACCTACGGGCTCTGCCTGGTCGGCGGCGTGCGCTGGGACATCACCCCGGAGATAAGGACCGAGCTCAGGGCGCTCTTGGACAAGCTCGAAGCCGAGTGGATTCCGGTCGTTGCCGCCGTGGTCAAAGACAAGAATATCCAGAAAAGGACCCGCGACGTTGGCGTGGCCGACAAAACGCAGTGCAAAGAGATGGGACTCGTCGGTCCGGTGGCGCGTGCTGCCGGTGCGGACATCGACTGTCGGCGTGATCATCCCTATGCCGCCTATGACCGTGTTGATTTCGACGTCATCACCCACGACACCGCCGACGTCTGGGGGCGGGTGGTGGTCCGGGCCAAGGAAGTATTCGAATCGATCAAGATCGTCCGTCAGTGCCTGGATAAAATGGAGCCGGGACCGCTCATGCTCGATATCGACGGCGAGCTGCCGGTCGGGCGTCTCGGAGTATCCTCGGTCGAGGCCCCGCGCGGAGAGAGCCATCACTTCGTCATCACCGGCGAGAACAACAAGCCGCGGCGCTGGCGGGTACGCGCGCCGACCTATCAGAACCTGCAGGGCGTGCCCGGGATGATAAAAGACCAGATGATCGCCGACATGACGATCTCCCTGGGGAGCATCGATCCCTGCTTCTCCTGCACCGACCGGATGGAGACCATCGACCTGAAGTCGGGCGAAACCAGGGTCTGGTCCCAGGATGAGCTGTTCAAACTGGTCAGAGAAAGAAAAGCGTAGAACCGGGAAAATTCCAAATCAGCAAGATTCTTGAGATTCGGAGTTTAAAGAGAGGTAGTTATGGATATTAATTTTATTTGGTTAATTCTGGGCGGACTGGCGAACGTGGTAGTTATACTGCTGGTGGCTCCGTTTTTTCAGGGTGTCCTGCGCAAGATCACGGCGCGCATTCAATCCCGGCAGGGACCGCCCATCTGGCAGCCTTACTACGACACTTTCAAGCTTCTCGGCAAGGAAGACATCGAATCGGGAGTGTCGCCGGTCATGCAGCGTTTTGCGACCTACCTGTCGCTGGCGACCATACTGACCGTGGGGTGCCTTGTGCCGATGGGTTTCCGGTCGCCGATGAACGGTGCCGGTGATGCCATCCTGCTGATCTACCTCTTGACCCTTTCCGGCATCTGTATGCTGCTTGCGGGTCTGGCAGCGGGTTCCACCTACTCGCTGGTCGGCATCAGCCGCGAGATGATGGCGATGCTTACCCTGGAGCCCCTGTTTGCAATAACTATCGTTATCGGCGCCCTGCACACGCAGTCGTTTCGGATCGACACGCTGCTCTCGGGCGCGGTCTACCAGAGTGCCGGTTTGCCGGTCTCGGGGATAATCATGCTGGGGGTAATGCTCCTCTCTTTCCAGGCCTTTGTCCAGCGGGTCCCGTTCGACATGACAGAGGCGGAGACTGAGATCATGGAAGGTCCGCTCATAGAATATTCCGGGCCGAAGCTGGCGATCTTCAAATACGCGCAGATGGCCAAGCTGATTGTCTTCAGCGCGCTCTTCATCGGTCTGTTCGTGCCTTGGGGATCCGATCTGGTCTTTCCGTTCGGCTGGCTTCTCTTCTGGGTGAAGGTATTCATTCTGGTCCTCATGGTAACGGTGCTTGCGGCAACGCACGCGCGCTACCGGATCGACCAGGCCATCCGCTACTTCGCGGCCCTGCTGGCGGTTGGAATTGTAGCGTTGATCTTGGCAAGCAACGGATTATAGAAAGCAGCGCATAGCGCATAGCGAATAGCGTATAGTAAAACAGCTAATCGCTAGGCTCTATACGCCAACCGCTGATATGAGGTGACTAAATGTCTAGTTATGAGCAAATTGAAAGAAACTGTGATATGCCTGGGCGCCGGACGGGTGACGCTCCCTTATCCGTTCAAAGCCGAACCGGTGCCGCCGAACTTCCGGGGCCGTCCCATCTTCGACGCCACCAAGTGCATCGGTTGCGCGGGGTGCGCGAACAACTGCCCGGCGCGTGAGATCCTGGTATACGATGTCTGCCAGGAAGTCCGCATCGTCAAATATCTGGGGCGCCGCTGCACATACTGCGGCCGTTGCGCGGATGTCTGCCCGGAGAAGGCGATCAAGATGAGCCACGAATTCGAGAACGGCACCAACGCCATAACGGACATCAGCCAGAAGCTCGACATATTCATGAGCACCTGCCAGCGTTGCGGCCGTTGTTTCAAAGGGGCGCAGGTACTGGATGAGCTGAAGATGAAGGGGTATCGCTTCGACGATCTGCAGAACGACCGCTGGGTTTTCCGCTCCCAGGCCTACCTGGAAGGTGAGCCGGTGGTGGACGACATCAAAATCGAACTAGAGGGGTAAATTGTCATGCTGAAGAATCTCTGCCAGAAGATGTTTGGCCGGTCTCTGTGGGTGTATCACGCCAACAGCGGCGGCTGCAACGGCTGCGACATAGAAGTGCTCAATGTTCTCACGCCTTACTACGATGTGGAGCGGTTCGGCATCAAACTGGTAGGTTCACCGCGCCATGCGGACGTGATGCTCTGCCAGGGACCGGCCATGCGTTCCACCTCCAAGGCCTTAAAAAGGGCCTATGACGCCATGCCGTCCCCCAAGCTGGTGTTCGCCATTGGTTCCTGCGCGTGCGGCGGCGGCATCTGGTTTGACTCATATTCGGTCATCGGCCCGGTCGAGAAGGTCATTCCGGTGAACTATTACATCCCCGGCTGTCCGCCGCGGCCCGAGGCGATCATCTATGCGGTAGCGGTGGCTGTCGGCCTGGTGGACAAGAAGACCGCGCCGGTCGAGTTCAAGCAACTGGAGTTCCCGATCCCGCAGTATCACCCCTCAGAACTCAAAGGTGAGGGTGACCTGGTGGTTTACGAGAAGACCGAGCATATCTAAAGTTTCCACTGCCCAGCATAAGGAATCAAAGCACAGAATGAAAAGGCGACCAAATGGTCGCCTTTTTCGTACTGATGCAAAAAGTCATTCTATTTGAACAGCAAAAGGCTTCATTGTTTTGATAAACCGGAGTAGCACAGGTCATGACGGTTACCGAAAATTACGACCTTTTCCGCTTCTACCTCTTCACCACGGTCCAACTTGCGGGCTAGGGCCTTGCCATGCCTGAAAAAATCTGTTGCAGTTCCTTTTGTAATCGTCAATTTCATCTCTTTTGTTTCGGAATAATCGTCAAATTCATCTGTCTTATTCAGGCCATGCTCAGCGAGGTCCATACCGCCCGGAGTCAGTGCAGGCCCGCTCTGCTTCGGAATATTTTCCCACTTAATATCGAACTGCTCCTCCAGCTCTTCAAAAGATGAAAACTCGATGGCCGATATTGTGCCCATCAGGTGACTGAAAAGGTTGCCATTATTATAGTCGAATCCCAATACCGTTCCCTCATCCGCTGAGCAACTCTCAGGGTTGATGTAGGCAAGATAATAATGGGTAACTTTGTCCTCTTTATCAACCCATACTTCACGTCTGATCTGGCCGTTGCCCTGGTCCCAGGGAACCATGAAAATATCATCGGATATCTTGGTTGTGTCAGTCATGAATAATCCCCCCCTTCCATCTATAGCATATAACTTATTTGATTCTAAGAATATCAAAAATTGAGTGATAGACAAGAAAACAAGATAGGTTATGAAATGAAATGACTGTTCATTAAGGATCGAATGAATGTTTCTTCTTTCATTTTGAGCAGGAACGCAAGCAGGCCGCTATTTAGTCCAATAGGAAACCCCCCGGCTTTGCCGGGGGACCTCAAAAGTTTGACAGTTCCGGGATAAAGTGAAAGCCTCCCCACTGTGAACCGCTCAAAGTTCCCAGAAAAGGAGGCTTCCGTTGACGACAATTGAAAGCTTATGCCATTCAGCATGGGAATGCAAGTACCACATAGTTTGGATTCCAAAGTATCGTCGAAAGACTCTCTACGGTCAGGTCCGCAAGGAGTTGGGAGAGACCTTTCGAGAGCTCGCGCGGCAGCGCGAGTGCATGGTTCTGGAGGGGCATTTATGCCCCGATCACGTTCACATCTACATATCAATTCCGCCAAAGTATGCAGTGGCGCAAGTAGTTGGCTATATCAAGGGTAAGAGCGCCATTCACATTGCGCGAACCTTTGGTGGCCGAACTCGCAACTTTGTCGGCGAAAGCTTCTGGGCACGAGGATATTTTGTTTCGACCGTAGGTCGAGATGAACAGGTGATACGAGAATATATCCGGCGCCAGGAAGCAGAGGACCAGAGACAAGATCAGCTGCAATTACCGACTTAGCCGCCTTCAGGCGGCCCATGGTTTAACCTACCGCTTTGAGCGGTTCACAATTCAAGCCCCCGGCTTTGCCGGGGGTACATGACAGAAAGCGGCCTGCTTGTCATACAGGTTTGGGAAAATGACCATCTCCCTCTGTCAGGTTGTAATGCTCAACAGGGAATCAGAGCGATCATTGCTGGAATTACTTATTTTCGACAAACTGTTCAGCAGGTCTCTCAATACCGAAATCTGATCCTGCGTGCTAACCGCAGTTGACGAGGTCTGGTCATTGGAGGCCGTTTGTGGCGGCGCAGGACGGTGTTTATCCATGACACCCTTGAGCTCGTCCTGGCTCAATACCCCGTCACTGTTGGTATCGTAAGTATTGAATGCTTCATCGCTGGTGTCTATGGTTGTCCCGGTGTTGCTTTTCATCTCCCCGGCCAGGCTCTTCAGCTCTGATTGGGAAATGTCTCCGCTCCCATCGATATCGACTTTTTTGAAGAAATCCTTCGGGTCGGGCCGTTGGGCTTGGGCTGTACTGACGTTATTGGTTGAACTTGAATCAGTGCTTGAATCACTACTGTCGCTTTCGGAAGAAAGTTTGTCAAGCAGGCTTTGCAGGTTCGTTATCAGGGCGGAAAGGCTGTCGTCTCCCGAGTTTGCGGCATATGATGCCGTCGCCTGGTCCTGAGATGGTGGAGGAGGCGCCATCCCTTCTGCGCCTGAAGGCGGTCCGAAGCCGCCCTGATCCAGGACCGACTTGAGCTCATCGGAACTTAACGAGCCGTCGCCGTTGCTGTCGTACGATGAGAATGCCTCATCACTGGTATCGAGGGTCTTGCCGGTCATTTTCTGCAGATTGTCAGAAAGCGATTTGAGTTCCGTCTGCGAAATCCCTCCACTGTTGTCGCTATCGACCTTTTTGAAGAAATCTTGTGGGTCCGGTCGATGCATACCAACCATACTGCTGCTGCCAATACTGTTTACCATGGTGTGCCTCCTTTTCATGTGACTGATTATTTCCGGAATAAGGGAGTGTTTGTCGTACTCATCAGCAATAAACATGCTCATTACTGTTCGGATTATGTTTATATTTGTTAAGTTTTATCAAGTTGAACTCTCTGGATGTGAATATTATGTATCTAACAGGGCGTATTAAGCACGGCAATTTATACTTTATGGCATTAATGCATTAATTATCTCTGTAATTTGGGTGAGTTTATGATTAATATGTCAAGAAAATGTTTAATGGCCATAATATTGACAATTCAGAGGGCATTTTAACAGAGAGATACATGTGGAGGCGAGTTTACGCTTCCTTGACATTCCTTTGAATTTTGTCCATAGAGCAGATCACATGCATGATTTCGTCATGATTCGAGTCCTTAGGTGATCCTCGACAAACGTGGGCAACTCAGAACATATATCCTGCCATTACCTGGGTTACAAGCAAGCCCAATTTGCTTTTGCTAAGCAAAACTGTTTACACTTTCAGAAATTTCGCTTTCCTGGTTGCCGTTAACGCCCTCTGTTTTGTCCGGGCCGTTTTTTGCCGCCAGATAGCTCTTCTTTGCATCGTCAGGATGCTTCATCGCATAGTCCTGTTCCTCCTTAAAGGAAACCTTGCCGTCCTTGTTCGCGTCCTTTTTGTCATAAACTTTATTGCTGCTTGAAGATGAATTAATGATCGAAACGGAACTGCTTTGAGCACTTTCGGAGGCTCCGGATTTCCCCCCTCCCTCCACATTTCCGCTCGAGGGGGGAGTACCCTTGTCCTGTGCCCCATCTTTTCCTTGCATCTGTTGAGCAAGTTTTGCCAAGCCTGCGTCGGATTCGAGCTTGCTGATTGCGCCATCGTTATCGGTGTCCAGGTTTTTGAACACGTTATCCACGCTCTGACCTTTTTGTGTCCCCTCGTATTGCACCACCTTGTTCATCTCTTCTTTGGTTATCTTACCGTCGCCATTCAGATCAGCCTGCTTGAACATCTTCTCCTGCATCTGTTTCAATGCGGAGGCATCTATACCCCCCATCCCGCTGCTGATTGCTCCTACCATTTTGCACCTCCAGAAATTATGATTGGGCTAGCTTTGTTATTAATTCGTATCGGCTGGTTCTATACGGAATCGAGTAGATATTTCTTAAGCCGAAGTAAAGATTTGTAAAGTGAGGAAGGAGCAAATATTAAGAGAGGCTTATAAACAATGAACCGCTCCTGAAAGGAGGAGGTTCAATGTCCTCACATCGCACAGGAATCATTGCGGAATATAAGGCCAAAGTTGCTTTGACCGCTCCGACAGAGTCAAAGACTCTGTCAGAGATTTCTAGCGAGTCTGGTGAATCTTTTGAACCCACCTGCCATGTAATAAATTCTGCAGTCCTATGATAATTTCCGAGGGGATTGTGAACTGTTTGGGTATTCTTAATTTCCGGGACTTTCTATTTAAAGGATCACATACAAGTAACCCTCATTGCGAATCGTCTTTATACGTTCAGTTCCATCCACGTAATTTCCCAGTTTCTTTCGGAGGTTGCTGACATGCACATCAATACTGCGGTCGGACGGAGAAAGGGATCGTCCCAATACCTCTTTGATGAGATGCTCCCGTGAGACCAACTCCCCCGCGGTTCGTAAAAGCCTGTGGAGCAGGTTAAATTCTACTGATGTAAGCTCAACTGTTTCGCCGGAACGAAGAACCGCACGGGCGCCGATGTTTATTTCTACGTCTCCAACCTTTATTCTATTGTGATTTGTATGCACCGCCCCGTCGCCACAAACCGCCCTGGA
>CAVYLT010000073.1:0-14462 GCA_963769335.1 Nitrospirota bacterium
CAGGGCCACGTATTGCTTTCCGCGACATACGGCAGATGATTGAAGCGAGCAGTCTGTCGCCCTGGGTAGTGCAAAAATCCGTCGAGGCTTTCCGGAGACTGGCGGAAGCCGAGCGCATAAATCCAACATCGAGCCCGAAAGTGTCCATTTTCACGAGGTCGGGGCCATCGATTCCATTGTGGATATCGTGGGCGGACTGATTGCAGCAGAGACATTTCTTCCCGCCCGGTTCGTCTGCGCGCCGCTGAACGTGGGGCACGGCACCATCGAATGCAGGCATGGGATTTACCCGGTGCCTGCGCCGGCCACACAGCAGCTTCTTCGTGGCATTCCGGTTTTCTCGAACAAGGTTGGAGGCGAATTGACCACCCCCACCGGGCAGCCCTGGTGGTGACGCTCGCAGATGAATTTTCACCTCTCGGGGCCGCGGTTACCATCGGGTGCGGTTATGGCGCAGGCTCGCGCGACACGCCGGGCAATGCGAACGTCCTGAGAATTACTCTGGCAGAGCGGAAGCCACAGCAAACGGCGGTTCCGGGGCCTGAAGAAGAGGTCGCAGTCATCGAAGCCGATGTGGACGACATGAACCCGCAGATCTATGGGTACTTCCAGGAAAAGGCTCTTCAGTCGGGAGCGCTCGACGTTTTTGCCACCGCGATTCAAATGAAAAAGAACCGGCCGGGACTTCTTTGACCGTGGTCTGCCCCGTAGCCCAGGTGGACTCCATGGCGGCGCTGGTCTTTGCCGAGACGACCACCATCGGGATCCGCTATTCCTATTCAAAGCGTAAAACCCTGGAACGGCGCTTTCTCAAAGTAAGTACTGAGTACGGCATGATCACGATCAAAGCATCGTTCCAGGAAGGCAAAAGAATGAACTTCGTCCCGGAATACGAGGACTGCCGCAATATCGCTGCCTCAAAAGGGATCGCTCTGAAGGAAATCCTGGCGGCGGCGAATCGTGCGTATCTCAAGCTGGAAGAGTAAGGCCGGATAAAACGGCGGTTGTTACGGATCGCTCCGGCCAGGTTAATCCCGGCCCGATAGAAACAAGAGGTTTCCAATGTCAGAAGAAAACGTACCGCCGAACACGCCTCCCGTCCCCCCGGAAATGCAGTCGCCGCCGCCTCCTCCGGTTCCCGAGCCGGAGCCGAAGATCAGCATCGAAGAGTTTGCGAAAGTACAGATGCGGGTCGGCCAGGTGCTGGAAGCTGAGAAAGTCCCCAATTCCCGCAAGCTGATGCGGCTGCGCGTGGACATCGGGATTGAAGTCCGACAGGTGGTTGCCGGCATCGCGGAGGCATACCAGCCTGCGGATCTTCTGAACAAAAAGGTTGTGATTGTCGCCAACCTCAAACCGGCGAAGCTCATGGGAATCGAATCCAACGGCATGATCGTCGCCGCTTCTGACGGCAACCGCCCCGTTCTGGTCACATTTGCCGAGGATGTTCCCAACGGATCAAATTTGAAATAGCAGGTCGCATCTGCTGGGAATGAGACCTGCTGCCGTTTTTGAAATGTTCGGGGCACCTGTGGTAAGATGCCTCTGGTTGTTTTTACCCATAGTTGTGACTCGTAGAGCGGCATCTTGCACCCAAGAAAGATTTTCAAGCTCGTCGAAGATGACCTGGTGCTGGTGGAGCAGGAACTGGCCCGCCATTCTGCTTCCAATATCCATCTGATTGACTGCATCGGCGAATACGTGCACGACAGCGGGGGCAAGAGGATCCGGCCGGCCCTCCTGCTTCTGGCCGCACAGGCATGCGGCTACAGGGGTGAAATCGCCAATCGGCTCGGTGCCGTCGTCGAACTGATTCACTCCGCCACGCTGGTGCATGACGATATCATCGACGACGCCAAAGTGAGGCGCGGGCGACCTTCCGTCAACGCGAAGTGGGGCAACGAACCACAGTCCTCTATGGGGGACTGGCTTTACATGACCTCCTTCAACCTGGCGCTCGCCGAGAGACAGTTCGAAATCCTCGACATCCTCATCGACGTCACGCGCAAAATGGTGGAGGGGGAACTCATTCAGCTCAGCATGAATGGGAAGCTCGACGTCACCGAAGAGCAGCATCTGGACATCATCCGCCGCAAAACCGCATACCTGTTTTGGCCTGTTCGCATATCGGCGGAATTCTGGGCAATGTCGATCCGCAGATGCAGCAGCGACTGCGGCTTTACGGGCTGAACCTCGGGATCGCCTTTCAGATGGTCGACGATCTGCTGGATTTCACATCCAGCGAGAGCACGCTCGGGAAGCCGGTGGGAAGCGACATATCTGGAGGAAAGCTGACATTCCCGCTGATCTACCTAATTCAGTGTGGTGAAAAATACCGGCAGCTCGTGGCGCAGGTATTCGAGCAGGATGGTTCGGCCACGGCGATCCGGGAGGAAATCCTGGATTTGCTGCGGAAGCACAAGACACTCGATCTCGTGCGGGAGAAATCCCGGGCCTATGTCGCCTCCTGCGAAAGAAGAACGTGGAAGGGCTGCCTCCGAGCCCGGCGCGTGACGCTCTTTTGTCAATCCCCGACTTTGTTGTCGATCGGGATCGGTAGGAAGAAGTGCAGGGGTCAGCGGCCAGGAAGATCCGACCTGACCGCTGACCGCTGACCACTGCCCGCCACCTGGAGGCTTTTGGAACCGCTCCAGGTCGGAAAAGAGTTGCCAATCCGACCTGACCGCTGACCGCTGACCACTGACCGCTACCTAAGGCTTTTCATCGGAGGACGGGGAACCGTACCCGGCAGATCCTCGACGAAAATCTTCTTCTGCTCGCCCGGGGTCACGATGGGGTCTCCGCCACATTTGCAGGCGTTGTCATCGCGGTGGCAAATTGTTCCACCGGTTTGTCTTTGAGAACCTGCTCCATGTACTTGATCCAGATCGGAAGCGCGAGCGACGCTCCGGCCTCCTTGTTGCCGAGGCGACTTTTTTTCGTCAAAGCCGACCCAGACGGCCGTCGTGATGAAGGGGTCACCCCGATAAACCAGGCATCTGTGAAATCGTTGGTGGTTCCGGTTTTTCCGGCAAGTGGCCGTCCCAGCGATTTTGCGGCGGTCGCCGTTCCGTTCTGAACTACGTTCTCCAGCAGGAGAAGCATCTTTTCCGCGATGAGGCTCCGGGCTGAGGACTTTTCGCAGTTGCGGCACGGTTTCTTCCTTCCGCACGTGATCGTAATCTTCGATTTTCCGGATGAAATAGGGCTTAGGCTGCATTCCCAGGTTGGGGAAAACCGTGAATGCCGTCGCCATTTCGAGTGGTGTGGCTTCGCAGGCGCCGATGGACAAAGGCAGGTAGGGCTCCATCGGCCCGCTCAGACCGAACCGGCGTGCCATGACGAGAACGTTTTTGATGCCGATCAGCGAGGCGAGCCGTATGGTCGGAACGTTTCTGGATTCGGCGATCGCCTGCCGCAATGTGATCCGACCTTTGAATTTGCCGTCGTAGTTGACCGGTTGCCACACGCGTCCCAAGGTGTCGGTAAACGAGATCGGCGCATCCAGGATGGTACTGTCCGCGGTCAGACCCGATTCCAGCGCCGTCGAGTATACGATCGGTTTAAACGTGGGAGCGACCTTGCGCATTGCCTGCGTCGCGCGGTTGAATTCGCTTCCCTGAAATCGTAGCCGCCCACCATGGCCTTAATTTCGCCGGTGGCATTCTCTATCGTTACCATGGCGCCCTGCGCCTGCGGGAGCTGGTCCAGTTCCACGGAAACCGTTTTTTTGCTTTCGTCCAGGCTATCGATCAGGAAATACGCGATATCTCCCGGTTTGAGAATTTCCGATGGAGTGCACGATCTCCCAGAATTCCATGCCCAAAAAATCGTCAAGGGTGTAGCCCGTGCTCTTTTGCACGGCGGGATTGGCGTACAAAAACTTGCCTCCCCGGTGGATAATGATGGAGGCCGTCGTGGTTTCGGCCAGGGTCCGGAAGCGGGTTTCGCTCTCCTTCAGTGAATGCAGCGCCTGCTGCAGCTGCTGATAATAAAGCTCCCGCTCTTCTCTGGCCCGCTTGAGGTCGGTTATGTCGCGCATGACAGCTGCGCGCGCAACCGGCTTCCTCGAAGCTTCGTCATTGACATCGAAACTGTACATATCGACGGGGATCGGAGCGTTGGTTTTAAAATGTTTTAGCCTGAACTCGCCTCGCCACGTACCACTCCGCTTGTGATCCCGGTGTACGGGAAGGTCTTCCGGCATGAAGTAGTCATCGGACACCGTTCTTGTGACGTCGTCCTCCGGGTCGAGGCCCACGAGCTTTCGTCCGGCGCTGTTAATGAAGATGACCGTGCCGTCCATGTCGGTCATGCCGATGAAATCGGAGCTGTTCTCGATGAGCAAGGCCATCTTGTCCCGTTCCGCCTCTGCTCGCTTACGCCCGGTAATGTCAATGAGCGTCCCAATGACAGCGGGTTTGCCGTCAAATTCGGAAATCCCGGCGGTCATGAGGACCCAGCGTTCCTCCCTGTTTTTTCTCACCAACTTGAACTCATACTGAGCAGGCACCTCGCTGGCACCGGCCAAACGTTCACGCGCACGTGACTTGACCAATTCGATAAAGTCGGGGTGAACCAGGCTCATAAAGTTCATCGTGAGGTATTCATCTACGGTGTATCCGCCGATCATTTCCGCTGCCCGGTTTGCATAGAGGAAGTTTCCTCCCTGATGGATGAATATCGCCATGGCTGCCGTCTCGGCGAGGGTGCGGAATTTTTCCTCGCTTTCCCGAAGAGAGGTGATGGCTTTTTCCACGGTGTGATGCATCTGGTCTTTCTCAAGATTGTGCGTTTCCCTTTCCCGGTCCTGCACCAGGCGGTTCCGGAAAAAATCTTTCCGCTGGTATAATTCCCGCTGGTAGATCGTAAACATACCCATCAGGTTCGCGGAAATATAAAAGAAGTTATCGGTCAGCAGAACGGGAAGCGCGGTATGGCTTATCCAGATGGCGGAAATCTCATAGAGTCCAATGATGGTCCAGCATACGATGGTCGCGTAAAGAAACCTCAGTTTGAAGGACGTATAGGAAGTCATGAAGACGAGCAGGAGTCCGGCAAAGTGGAAATACCGCCCCGACATCTGTGTAATGACGATCAAGGCGACGATGCCGCCCCCGCCCACGAGGACGAGGAAGGAGAGCAGGATCTGCTGGTATTTTTTGAACTGTGGGAAAAAAGAGAAGGACCACACAAAAATAGCGGTAGGAATAACGATGGCGTAGCGGATGAACCATGCCTCGCGTTTTACTTCGGGGGTGACCACGCCATCCAGTATCCCGAAAAATGCATAAATAACCGCAACAACGACAATGCTGATCCGCAACTGGTTGAGGGATTTACTGAAGGATTCCTCTTGATAGACCCGCTCAAGCTCATCCGGGAACTGCATGCGCAGTTTATCGATCGGCATTGTTTCCATAAGGCAGCCTGTTTCTTCTCTCCGCCCGCGGGCATGGCAGGTGATCGTTACAAGGATCGGCGCAGAGAACAAACAGTAGCATTGTATGGTAGCGCTGTCCATCCGTCAAGTGAATATTCACGGCCTTCCTGTGGCGGCGAATTGTGCTGCGAACAGCATGATTTTACTGCCGGGTCAGCTAACGGCATTGTTCGACGTTTCCTTTTCGTTTGACAGAGCGATGGACAGGAGCTACACTTTAAATGTGAATTGCAGAAAGGGGGCCTCATGCAGATCAAAACCGTTCTATTTCCAACGGATTTTTCCCAGGGCGCCCGTGCCGCCATGGACCATGCTATTTCGCTTGCCAAGGATTATCAGGCTAAACTCATTCTCCTCTACGTAATCCAGGACATCAGTATCGCTGAATGGTATATTCCTTCATCCCTTTCAGCTGCCGATCTGGTGGAGGACATGCAAAAGAGCGCCTGGAATGAAATGGACAAGTGGGGGGCGGAGGTTTCGCAGAGGGTTAAAAACGTGGAAAAGATGGTTGTACGAGGCGTGCCCTTCGTCGAGATCATCAAAACAGCAAAGGACAAACAGGCGGACCTGATTGTCATCGGCACCCATGGAAGGACGGGCATCGACCACATGCTCTTCGGGAGCACTGCCGAGAAAGTGGTTCGCAAAGCTGCCTGCCCCGTGCTGACGGTCCGCATACCGGGCAGAGAGTTCAAGATGCCGTAGAAAGTCCGGTCTGCTTTTTTATGGGGCTGGGGCAGTGAAACACAACGGACAGAACGAAAAAGGACAGGCGACAATGCCTGTCCTTTTGTTTTAAGAAGATTTTTCCGGATTGTGCTACTGTCCCAGGAGCGTTGTGAACGTGTCGTGATGCCCTTCTTCCTCCGACAGGATCTCCTCGAAGAGCAGTCGGGTTGTCTCGTCCCCTTCGGAGGCGGCCTGCTTGATGATCTCTTTATAGAGTGTAATCGCCTCTTCCTCGGCCTTCGTGTCAGCCTTCAGCATCTGCACCGCATCTCCGCCCGTGGCGATGGGCGTCGGTTTGGTTGTCGGATTGACGTCAAAATAAAACAACCGCTCCGCGATCTTTTCCGCGTGTTTCATCTCATCGATCGATACTTTTTCGAACACACCGGACAGCGATTCTGAATGCAGTCCCTTGATCATCACATGGTGCCACATGTATTGCACGATTGCCTGGAGCTCCCCGGCTATTGCCTGGTTCATCATTTCCGTCAATTTGGGACTGGCCTTCTGGACCATTGTCATGCCTCCTTCACCTTGGTGTAATTTTTTGTTTATGGTTCTGTTCTAGCCCGGACAGATGACATAAATATAGCACGGGAAAAGACACTTTGCAAACCGGCGCCTGTTATCGGTAATTTCCGGTTGCCTTATCCAATCCCATGAAATATAATGGCGCGGTCATTCATTTATCATATGGAGGATATCGGACAGCATGGGCAGAAATCTCACATATAAAATATTGGAATCACATATGGTGGGGGGGGAACTAGAGGCTGGTTCGGAGATCGCTATCAGGATCGACCAGACGCTGACACAGGACGCCACGGGAACCATGGCCTATTTGCAGTTCGAAGCCATGGACGTGCCCCGCGTCAAAACCGAACTTTCCGTGAGCTACGTGGACCATAACACGCTCCAGGACGGGTTCGAAAATGCGGATGACCACCGGTATCTCATGACCGTGGCCTCGAAGTACGGCATCCACTACTCGAAAGCAGGGAACGGCATCTGCCACCAGGTCCACCTCGAGCGTTTCGGCAGACCGGGCAGGACGCTGCTCGGCTCTGATTCGCACACGCCTACCGGCGGCGGCATCGGCATGATCGCAATCGGCGCGGGCGGCCTCGACGTGGCTGTGGCCATGGGCGGAGGCCCCTTCTACCTCACCTGTCCCAAGGTCGTCAACGTGCGCCTGTCGGGCAAGCTTAAACCCTGGGTCTCTGCCAAGGATGTGATCCTCACGATACTTAAGATGCTGACGACCAAAGGCAATGTCGGCACGGTCGTCGAATACGGTGGAGAGGGCGTGAAGACCCTCACCGTGCCCGAACGTGCCACAATCACGAATATGGGCGCCGAACTGGGCGTTACCACTTCGATCTTTCCGAGCGACGAGATCACGAAAGCCTTTCTCCGTGCCCAGCGCCGGGAATCGGACTGGTCTGCGCTCGCTGCTGACGCAGATGCGAAGTATGATCGAGTTTTTGATCTCGATCTCGGAAAAATTGAACCCATGATGGCCAAGCCGCATTCGCCGGACAATATCGGGACCGTCAAGGAACTTGCCGGGACCAAGGTCGACCAGGTGATGGTCGGATCGTGTACGAATTCGTCTTATCGTGACCTCATGCTGGTAGCGTCGATGCTGAAAGGACGGAGAGTGTTTCCTGATGTAAGCTTCGGCGTTGCGCCGGGGTCGCGCCAAGTGCTCGAGATGATCGCAAAGAACGGCGCACTTGCCGATATCGTTTCTGCTGGCGCACGCGTGCTTGAATCCACCTGCGGCTTCTGCATCGGCGCAGGACAGGCGCCCAAAACCGACGCGATCTCGGTCCGGACGAGCAACCGCAACTTCGAAGGCCGGTCCGGCACCAGGAGCGCGAAGGTTTTTCTCGCAAGCCCCGAATCAGCAGTGGCCGCGGCGCTCACCGGCGGCATCATGGATCCGCGCGACCTCGATATCCCCTATCCTGAGATCGCTATTCCCGAACAATTCTGGATCGATGATTCGATGATCTTGCCGCCTGCCAAAGACCCCCTGTCAATCTCGGTTTACCGAGGCCCGAACATCGGCGACCCGCCGGCCGCTGACCCTCTTGCCGAAATTATCAGGGGCGTTGTTGCGATCAAGGTCGGCGACAAGATCACAACGGACCACATCATGCCGGCTGGCTCGCGCCTCAAGTATCGATCGAATATTCCGAAATATGCAGAGTTCGTGTTCGAGGGGGTTGACGCTGGCTTCTCGAAGAAGGCCCTCGCAAACAAGAAAGCGGGCATTCACAATGTCGTGGTCGCGGGCGCGAGCTACGGCCAGGGCTCGAGCCGCGAACATGCGGCAATCTGCCCCATGTTCCTCGGCGTCAAAGCTGTCGTCGCCAAGTCCTTCGAGCGCATCCACGCGGCGAATCTTATCAACTTTGGCATTCTGCCGCTCACGTTCGCAAACGAGGCGGATTATGAGGCGGTGGGCGCGAATGAGAGGGTCGAGATCAACGACATCAAGGCATCGCTCGCGAAAGGCGCAGACCTGGTGCTGGAGACTTCGGGGGGCAAGGCCGTTACTCTCAAGTATTCTTTGAGCGCAAGGCAGCGGGATATCCTGCTGGCCGGCGGGATGCTGAATTATACGAGGGCGCAGGCAAAATAACCTGATCAGCGTTGATCAAAACAAAAAAGCCAAAAAAAAACGGTACAGTGAAGATGATGCGATCAACTCACTCTGCACTCATCTGTCTCATCACTTTCACTATCAAAATTTTCCGAAGCGCTTTCCATCATAAGCACAGCTTGCGCATCGCTCGCAGGCAACTCTTGCACCGTCTTAAGTTTTCGACCGATTGCCCTTGTTCGCTTCTGAGCGTCGTCTATCGTATTTGAAGCCTCATTCAGCTTTTTCTGAACCTTAGCCAACACATCGCCATACTTTGTCCATTCGGTTTTTACAGCGGCCAGCAGGTTCCAAACCTCGCTTGAGCGTTTCTGAATTGCCAGAGTTCTAAAACCCATTTGCAGACTATTTAATATCGACCAAAGCGTAGTCGGCCCCGCAATCACGACGCGTTGCTCGCGCTGCAAAAAATCGGCAAGCCCCGTGCGCCTAAGAACTTCCGCAAACAAACCCTCGTCAGGCAGAAAAAGTATGGCAAAATCCGTTGTCCTCGGTGGATTGAGATATTTGTTCCGGATATTTGCCGCGTCTTGCTTTATTCTGCTTTCGAGCTGTTTAGACGCGGCTTCCGCCAATACCGCGTCCGCTTTTTCCTGGGCCTCAACGAGACGCTGATAATCCTCCATTGGATATTTCGCATCAATAGGCAGCCATACAACTTCGTCGCAGTCGTCACTACGGCCGGGAAGCTTGACTGCAAATTCAACCCTCTCGCCGCCATCCTTTGTTGCGACATTTCGAGAGAATTGATCCGGCGCCAGCACCTGTTCCAGCATGGCCCCAAGCTGGACCTCACCCCATGTGCCGCGAGATTTAACGTTGCTCAGGACCTTTTTAAGATCTCCGACGCCATTCGCCAATGTCTGCATCTCACCCAGGCCCTTATAAACCTGCTCCAGTTGTTCACCCACCTGCTTAAAGGATTCGCCCAGTCGCTTTTCCAGCGTGCTTTGAAGTTTCTCATCCACGGTCAGCCGCATTTTATCAAGCTGCTTTGCATTATCCTCCTGTATAGCCGCAAGCTTTTGTTCTACTGCTATTTTCAGACCGTCAAGTTTCTGTTGGTTAGTTTCGCTGAGTTTATAAATTTGTCCGGAAAAGGCTTCCATCTGTTTCTGCTGGACATCACTCATGCCGGTCATGCCTTTGAGAACGGAATCGTTGAATGCCTTAAGCGAAACGCCTATTTCTTCCCGCATCTGCTTAGCATTTGCAGCGCCCTCAGCTTGAATTTCCTTAAGCCGGTCCGAAACCGCGGTTTTTTGACTTTCAAGCTTTGCGCCGGTGTCCTCCTGGATGGATGCAAGCCGGCGATCCGTCGATTCCCGCATCGTTTCAAGTTTCTGTCCCGTCGATTGCGTGAGGGTTTCAAGACGCCCTGAAAATGCAGTCAAATCGTCTTTTTGGAGCTTCGCCATTTCACTCATGCTCCTGACAATCGAATCGTTAAAGTCTTTGAGTGCACTGGACAACTCTTCCCGGCTTTGCCTAATAGCGTTCGCCGTCTCTTCGCGGTTCCGTGCAATTTCATCTCGCACAGTCCGTTCTGTTTTCTCGTAGGTTTTTTCAATTGTTTGAATGGCAGCTTCGAGCGGGGTTAAATCGATTGTGTTTTTCCTGCGAAGAAGAATGAGTTGAATGACGGCCACAACGACAACAAGAATCGAAACAAGAATAAGTAGGGCGCTATTCATGAGTTATCTCGCTTATCATCGTGAACCCCTTTCGCGCATCACTGCTTCACGGTCAGCACGCGAAGAACTTACGCCCTGAATCCGATCTGCCTTTCCTCCCGGCTTGGCCTTGACCAGCATATCACCCGCGCCAAGGAGGTCTTCCGCGCCTGTTTCATCCAAAATGATTTTAGATTCCGTGCTTTTTTGGACAGTCAATGCAATGCGCGCCGGGATATTGCTTCGCACCAGACCCGAAAAGGTTTTTGAATCCGGGCGCTGTGTCGCCAGGACCAAATGAATGCCGGCTGCCCGCGCTTTCTGTGCAAGCCGAACAATGTGGCTTTCGATATTATTATCCTGCAAAACCAAGTCCGCAAGCTCCTCGATGAAGACAACAATATAGGGAAGCGCCATTCCTCTTCGTCGTGCTTCAGCAATATTCGTGACACCTGCCGTCATAAAGGTTTGATAGCGCAGATCCATTTCGGTGACAAGGTCCATTATCATGGAACGCGCTGTGGACAACTCCACGGCCACATCTCCTCCGTACAAATAGTCGCTTCCTTGGTATACCGAAAACTCTACCTGTTTCGGATCGATCATCGCAAGCTGCAAATTTGAGGGAGGATGTTGCATTATCAGCGATAAAATCAGCGCGTGCAGACACACACTTTTCCCGCTGCCGGTCGTGCCGCCCACCAGCAGATGAGGGGCATCCGCCAAGTCGAACGAATAAGGCGAGCCAAGAATATCCACACCGGGAAAAACCATTAACTGATTATTATTTGCCGGCGTGGATGACACCCAATCCCGCAGTTTGCTGAATGGCACTACTTGCCACGTTTCCTGCGGGCGCGGCACATCAAGGCTGACGGTTTTAGCTTCGTCGCCGGGGCCAAGAATCGGACGTGTTTTCTGAAGGTTCAGCGCAAGGCCCAGTCGTTCCAAACCTCTTTTGAGCTTGTCATGCTGATTGACATCGGGCAGGAATACTTTGTAACGGGTCACTCGTGGACCGTGCGTGAAGCTTTTTACCTCCGCTTGAACTCCGATATCAGCAAGAGCTTTAACAAGCTGCGCAGACACATCTGTTGGTTTTTCCGGTTGTTTGTCCTCTTCCTCTTTCCCGTTTGTTATAGGCGCATCGTCCGGCAACTCAGCACGGCGACCTATCAATGTTTCAAGAAATTTATCGAAGCTCTCTCCCGCTCCTTGCCAGTCATTCATCAATAATACCGCGCCGCGATGCCAATGCCGCCGCACGGAAGCGCGGAAGGCTTCCATTGAGTCAACGGGCGCCATGCCATGCGCCTTGGCGTGAGTGGCTATCAGCCCCACCCAAACCCCGATATTTTCCTGAGAAAAGATAGACGCCGCCGGGATTTCAAGCCCTTTAGCATCGACAGTGTCATCGTTGAATGGGCCTTGCGCCAGGGACCGGCCGATCGCCAGCCGTGCTACATTGGCTTTCGTAGAAAGCCCCATGCCGTTCATCAGGGTACGCGTGATCTCGTCGGCTTCGGTGCTCGTTCGGAAACGAGAACTCATAATCTGTTGGATAGTTATGTCGCTCATCGTCGCCCTCTCCCGAAATACTTATCTTCCACGGCTGTTGTTCTGCCTATGCCGTCGCCAACATCAACATGTTCAAGTAAATAGGTTTTGCATACACTGTCCGACATATCCTTGAAAAAGTGGAAGTCAATTTCCTCATCCTGGGAAAGCAGGATCACCTGGCGTGTTTTGTCTGATGTCCAGAATGTGAGAATATTCTGCCTATGCTTGCTGTCCAACCGTCCGAGAGGGGTATCGACCACCATCGGAGCCTTTACCCCAGAAACTTTCGCCAGTCCGGCGATAAGCGCGGTCGCAAAAATCTGATTTTCTCCGGCAGAGCGGTCAAAGGTGATTTCCTTGCCGGTTTTGCCAAGGATGCGCGTTGTGCCGTCGTTGTGAATTTCGATGCTGTCAACCTGGTCCTTGTGAGCCAGCTGTTTATAAACAGTGGTCATCGCGCTTGCCAGCTGGCGCACTTTCAGAGGAAACAGCGCGGGAATGACATCATCAAGCACTCTGCGCACGCGCTCTGATTGGCCGATGATTGTGCGAACGGGGCTGGAATCATCCAGCTTTTTCTTCTCACGTTCGTATTCGGCTCTCTGCGAGGCGACTTGTGCATCAAGGGATATAATTTTCCGGTCATCCGCGCGAATACGCTCCGTTAATGCATCCATCGCGATCTGTGTCGCATCAAGTTGCTTTTTAAGCGCCGTAAGCGTGCCGTCGCGATCAATACCTTCGATACGCGAAATTTTTCTCCCCAACTCGTCCACACGCTGTTGCAGTGCGTGCTGCTCATACAGCATGTCATAAATTTCCTTTTGCCCGAGACTTATTGAGGTAAGGAATTCAAATGCCTTTTGCCGCAAGGGATCATGTAGATACTCGTGCATGATCTCCTTCGCACAGTCGTCAGGCGCGGGTAGAATAGGCTAGCCCAAGCAGTTTCGATCCGCTTCTTTATTGCAACGAGCTGTTCTTCTGTGAGTGTTGACTGGATATCTGGCGATTATTTCGTGCTTGTGTGAAGGGTATGGTAAAGGCGGGTTGATGATGACGTTATCGAGTCATGGTTATCGTGCGTTGATGAATTTGTTCTTTCTGTGCCATTCTAGACTTTTCTGACTTGGCCAATACTCGGAGCCTAACCATGAAAAGTCAATTTTGCGATTATTGTGCGCCGATATTGCTATCTGATTAGGCGCATCTTCAAGAAATCTATCTGTAGCGACGAGCACCGTGTGGTCCGCCTCTAACGTCCATAGGCCCTGGTCAAAAGCCCAGTGATGATTCCTGCAAAGCGCCAAACCGTTAGTGACATCATCATTACGGCTGTCGGAAAATTGGTGGATGTGGGCTGCCTCAACCAGCGTTATGCCTGACGGAAGCAATACTTTCATGCCGCAAAGTACGCAAGCATAGCGATACAGCGGAATAAGCTGAAGACGAAATTTTATGTCCCGCCCCTGCTTGCTCTCATCAGGTTCAACGTCTTCGCTAACAGTCAGTACCTTCTTGTCCGATGTACCTTCAAGACCAAGCATGGCTTTGAGCTTGATCTTTTCCGGCGGGAAAAACCAATCACCAGAAATCAATATGCACCGCGCTCTATCACGATTGTCTTTATTTTGCATCAGTTGATAGAACTCTTCCGGCATTTCAGCGTGAGATATAACGCGATTCAACGATTCAACAGAAGTCGGCCTGATGCTTTCGAGGGCTGGTTCCAATCCGGGGTAAGCGATGTGATTAAGAAATCCGTCGCTTCTTAGATAGAAAAACGGAAGTTCAACGCGCCCGACTGATCGGCCTCTTGAACCAACTACTTCCCAATAACCAAGGAAGCGAAACGCCAGTTCAGGGGATAAACGAATGATATTGGATGTGATCGCGCCTTGTTCGATTTGGTCAAGAATTGCGAGTAAAAGAAGCGGTTTATGCGGTGCAGGGGATTCTGATGCTCGATCCACACGAAGTTTTGCCAGTTTTGTGAACCATTCATCAAGCATGTACAACCACTCCGATTGAGCGGTGAAAAAGGGTCTGCGCCTTTATATCAGCCCACAAAGGGAGATCTTTCAAATAGCCATCATGCAGATTATTATCAACCATTTTTGAGCTCCTTCTCCTGCTGTAGTTCCGCTGTCCAATGTTGATAGATCAAATCGAGCTCAGCGTCCGTTATAAGACGATCACCGTACTGTTCTTGAACCTGTAAAAGATAATCGAGAATTTGTTTCCTGGCCCGGATTGTAAATGGTCCAGGTATATGTTTACCTGACTCAGCAAACGTAAGTCGTCCGTTTCGTCGAAGCGCTTGACGCATCGCGGGATTGTTCCTATTTTCCTTAAGCCAATCGCGAAAATCCACGAGCGGCTT
>CAVYLT010000074.1:0-14585 GCA_963769335.1 Nitrospirota bacterium
GTACGTAGGCTGCGGCGAGCGCGGCAACGAGATGGCGGACATGATCGCGGAATTCGAAGAACTGCAGGACCCGTGGACCAAGCGGCCGCTGCGGGAACGCACGGTGCTGGTTGTGAACACCTCGAACATGCCGGTGGCGGCCCGCGAGGCCTCGATCTACACGGCCGTCACCATGGCCGAGTATTACCGGGACATGGGCTACCACGTGCTGTTCCTTGCCGACAGCCTTTCCCGTTGGGCTGAAGCCCTGCGCGAGATTTCGGCGTCGCTCGAAGAAATGCCCGGCGAAGAAGGCTATCCCACGTACCTGGCTTCCCGCTTGTCCGGTTTCCTCGAACGGGCGGGCGTGGTCGAGACGCTCTCCGGGAAAATCGGCTCGCTCAGCATGATCCTTTCCGTTTCTCCTCCGGGCGGCGATTTCACCGAGCCGGTCACGCAGGCCTGTCTCAGGACGACCGGCTCCTTCCTCATGCTCGACACCTCGCTGGCGCACCGGAGGCACTATCCTGCAATCAACTGGTTCCAGAGCTATTCCCTCTATGGCGGGGAAGTGGCCGAACACTACCGGACCGAGATCTCGCCGGAATGGGACGAGCTGCTCAAGAGGAGCAAACAGATCCTGCAGCAGGAGGAGTCGCTTCGGGAAGTGGCCGAGATCGTGGGCGCTGAAGGGCTTCAGGACGCCGATCGTCTGCTCATGCATACTGCCGAACGGGTCCGCACCGAATTCCTCCAGCAGAATGCCTACAGCGAAGAAGATGCCTTCTCCCCGCCGGAAAAAACGTTTTCGATCATGAAGAGCATCATCGATCATTACGATCATGTTGCCGGAAAACTGAAACAGGGAGTTTCGCTGGAAGAAGCGATGAAAGGTGAATAGGGGCCGGTTTTAAAGGATGCCGCCCGCAAAAACCTATGAGATTATCCGAACACATATACCGTACCATATCCACCATTGCCGGGCCGCTCCTATTTGTAGAAAACGTTCAGGACGCGCGGGTAGGAGAAATGGTCACGATCCATACCCCCGACGGTATGGACCGGGAAGCGGAAGTCCTCGAGATCGACGGCCAAACGACGCTGATCGAAGTATACGGAACGACGCAGGGCCTTGACATCGAGCGAACGACCGTCTCTTTTACCGATGCCGTAAAAAAGGTCCCCTTGTCCACGGACATCGTGGGAAGGATCTTCAACGGGTCATTCGTGCCCATGGACGGCGCCCCGTTGTTTATTCCCGAGAAACGGATGCCGATCACCGGGGCGCCGATCAATCCCGCGGCCCGCGCGCGGCCCGCGGACTTTATCGAAACGGGATTTACGACGATCGACGGTCTGAACACGCTCGTGCGCGGCCAGAAACTGCCGGTTTTTTCCTGCGCAGGGCTGCCGTCGAAAGAGGTTGTCGCTTCGATCCTTCGAAACTCCCGGCTCGCCGACCCCGCAAAAATATTTATCGTTATTTTTGCGGCCCTCGGCCTCACGTTCCACGAGTACTCATTCTATATGAAAACGCTGGAGGCGATGAAGACGGGTTTCGTGGCCTTCGTGAATATGGCCGATGAGCCGGTGATGGAGCGGCTCCTGGCCCCCCGGTTCGCCCTGACGGTCGCTGAATATCTTGCTTTTGAAAAAGGCATGGACATCCTGGTGATCATCACGGACATGACGAATTACTGCGACGCCCTGCGCGAGATATCCACGGCCCGGGAGGAACTGCCCGGCAGGCGGGGGTATCCCGGCTACATGTATTCGGACCTGGCTTCCCTGTACGAGCGGGCGGGCCGCATCTACGGACGCGAAGGCTCGGTCACCATGCTGCCGGTCGTGACCATGCCCGAGGACGATATTACCCATCCGATCCCGGACCTTACAGGCTACATAACTGAAGGCCAGATCGTGCTCTCCCGCGAGCTCCACCAGAAGGGGATCTTTCCGCCCGTGGATGTTTTGCCGAGCCTGTCCCGGCTTATGCAGAAAGGCATCGGCGAAGGACGCACCCGTGCCGACCACCGCAAGGTGTCAAACCTGCTGTACAAGTATTACGCCAAGGGACGGGACCTGCGGCGGCTCGAAGCCATCGTCGGCCGGGACGGCATGACCAAGGCGGATATCCTGATGCTCGACTTTGCCGATGCCTTTGAAAAAGAACTGGTGGGCCAGGGATCAACGAGGCGTACGGTGGTGGAGAGCCTTGACGCGGGCCTGGAACTGGTGAAGAGGTTCGGGCTTGAAGTCTCATGAAATAGTACAGAGTACATAGTTCAAAGTACAAAGTGAACAAGGGTTGCAAAGAGACGTGCACTTGAGATGAAAAAGATTATCGCTTTCACTCCGTACTTAGTACTCTGTACTTTGTACATCTTTTAGAGGTCCCATGATCCATCCTACCCGAACAAACCTGCTCTTGCTCAAGGACAAGTCACGGTCCGTGGCAAACAGCATTGCGATCCTGAAGGCCCGGAAGCAGGCGCTGATCAAGGAATTTCTTGCCGCGACCCTGCCGTTTCTCCGGTCCCGTGAGGACATCAGACAGTCCTACGGCAAAGCACTCCGGGAACTGGCCCTGACGCTCGGGCATGAGGGGAAGGAAACCGTCGGATCAATCGTCGTTGCGACGGCGCGCGAATTCGGCATCGATGTCATTGAAAAAAGTATTTGGGGCCTCCGGTACAAGGACATTGTTTTTCATGACACCCCGGTCAGAAATCCGGACAAACGCGGTTATGACGAGCGGGGAACGACGCCCCACCTCGAGGAAGGCATAGTGCTGTTCGAAAAGCTGCTTGAGTCGATGCTGCATCTGGCGGAATACGAATCCAAGCTGAAAAGGCTTGGAGAAGAGATCCTGCGGACGACCAGACGGATCAAGGTGCTGGAAGAGATGGTGCTCCCCGGCTTGAAGATCCAGATCAAGAGCATCGCCCAGTACATCAGTGAGCGGGAACGCGAATCGTTCTACCGGCTGAAACGGGTCAAGAATATCCTGACTGCGGCGGAAGAACGGACTAAAGAACAGCGGGTGATCATGGTGCATGACGTATAAACCGGTTGTTGGCCCGCCTTTTAGCCCGCCTCTTTCAACGACTCGGAAAGCGAACACCGCAATTGCCGACATATCCATGGTCCAGGGTTCGCAGGGGTTCGCCACTGCAATCGGGGCCGGAACAGTCACGATCACGGCCACCTCCGGGAATGTTTCGGGGAACACGCTCCTTACGGTTACGTTCTTTTGACCCTCCAGGCAACATGCCTCGGCCATCCTGTCAGGCAGCGCGCGCGACCTGGCTCTTTCTGCTCCAAGGGAATTTGACGATCGTGAAATCATCATGCGGGCTTTCCTGCTCTATACTGCAGAATTGACCGCGTAGATCGCGATAGGACAGGAACAGGCTCAAGCGCCTCCCTTCATCGCCGTTCCGGTATTCCTCTAGTACTTTTTCTCTATCCATGGCAACCTCCTTATTCCCCATCATGAAGAACTGTATCCCTTCGGTGACCTGCTGGACTGACGTTCTTTGTTGTAGTGGAAGAAACGCCACAATGAAGCTTTATTACCACATGCTCTTCTTACTCAAAACTTTGAAAGACCAGACTATCGTCTCTCCTGCGGATCTCAAACCGACTTTATTATTTATAAGTGCATTTACCATGCCGCACCCGGAAAGGCCGATTCAGGCCTTTGTCTGGACAACCATGAAGACGCTTCACTCAAAAATGACAGTACTCTATCGATCGGTAGTACAATTTTAGAATGGTATGTACATTTCATCTTTTTTTCTGATATAGTACGTCATACTGCAAATGAAGGTGTGGATGAAGGCGACTGGTTCCCGATAAGTTCCGGGAGCTATAAGATTACCGTGAGCAACGTCACGGGTCTTCGAAGGAAGAGTAACGCCAGGTCTGTTCCGTATGAAATTCAGGTCGAACTCAGGTGATTTCAGGTACAGCGGTCCTCTATTCTTCATCAATAAAGGCTATGAACGACATTGAAATGCGGGACATGCTCATCGACTACATGGGCAGAGGTTTCCTCGACAACATTATAGCCCTGTGCAAGCAGGACTTCTCTGTGCTCCGTTTTATCCCTGACCTGCTCGGGTCGGAAAACATCCGGGTCCGGCTTGGTGCTACCGCCCTTGTGGAGGAGTTGGCGTTTCAATACCGGCACGAACTCCGGACAGCAGTACCGGGGCTTATCGAACTTCTGAAACACGAGAACCCGACCATTCGAGGTGATGCAGCGTCCGCGCTCGGCATCATCAGGGACGATGCGGCCGTCGATGCGCTTCAGCGGTGTCTGCAGGACAGTCATCCCGGCGTTCAGGAAGCTGCCCGGGACGCTCTTGCGGATATGGGACGATAAAACAAAAAAAGGCGTGCTCTTGTGAGCACGCCTTTTTGCTTTCTCAGCAGTACCGGGCTCTCTACCAACCGATGTCCAGGGTAATGAGTTGTCTCTGGTCCTTGTCCTGGCCTGCATAAGCCCCGAGTTCTTCGGTGTACATGGCGTAAGAGATGGTAAAGACAAGCAGTCTGAGGTCAAAGCCCAGGGTCGGGGAATTGTTGTACCAACCTGCCCGAAGGGCGATTTCAGCCGGCCAAATGTCAAAAAGCTGAAGTTCGGCGCCGAGACGCATTCTCTTGGCCATATCCTTGTCCTGCTTGAAGTTATTGAACAGATCTATGTAATCGGCAGCCACGGTCAGCGAACGTGCCCACGAAATGTTGGGATTGATGGCAACACCCACGTTCATCGTTTGCGGCAGCGTGCCGGCAGGACCGAAATTGAGGTCGCCGATGTTCAGCAGGGAAGCGCCGAATGACGGATGGAGCGGGGAATCGGGTGCGAATTTCCAGAGGACGCCGAGGTCAAACCCCGTCGCATCGCCGCTTTTTTTGAGGTCTTTCTGGATATAATCGCTCAAGTTGTTCTGGTTGTCGACCAACTCCCTGGCCGTGAAATTGTGGATAAGCGTGTCCCGATGGAAGGACTTGACCGTGATGCCGGCAAAGAGGTTGTCCGTCAAGCCGTAGCTGACGCCGCCGAGGCCGCCGTAGGTGGCGTCAGCGTCCACTTCCAGAAAACCGTCTGAGCCGAAGCCCTGATGGGTCATTGCGTCCAGTCTGCCGCTGCCGAGTCCGCCGACCCCGAAGGCCCACCGATCATAACTGTGGCCGATCGACGTAAAGTCCGCGACCCGGAGATGGATGTTTTCTCCGCGATATTTGGCAAGAACATCGTTGACCGCACGCAGCTGTTCGTCGTTTGACGTGTTGTCCGTGTCGCCCGGCGAATCGGGCGTATCAAGCGCATCCTGCATGTCCTTCAGGAAACGTTGGCTGTTTTTCCCGTATTCCGCGCTCAGGTTGAGCAGATTCACTTCCCACCCCTTGTCACGGGGGATGTTGATCAGCCCGGCCGGGTTGTAAAACAACGAATCCACCCTGCCGCCGACGGCGGTGTAGGCCCCGCCCATGCCCATTGCCCGCGTGGATTTATAGAGATAGGGATACTCGAGCATGGTAGGATCGGCAAATGCGCTTGCCGGCATCAGCAACAATAAAGCACCCAACAGAAGCCAGTATATTTTCATTTTCTCGACCGACATATTCATGCCTTCCTCCGTCGTTTAATGTAAGTTTGTCTGAATGTAGTTTGCGATGTTCTGCGAAGTGCACGGGGTAGAGCAGGCCGTGCACGGCGTCGTGGTGCAGCCGCAGCATGCCTGGGCCTGGATATCAGTGATGGATTGCTGCACATCCGTTGTAGAGCCCGTAGCCGAACTGGTCAGTGATGAGTTCAAGGAACTTACCGAGCCGGAGAGGGCACCGTTCACAGCGGTTACAAGATCGAGGGGGGCGGGCTGACCGGTAGTCGGATCTACCTGAACGATGGGGCACGGCCAGGTGAGGCCGTCCGAACCGGTACAGATGCCATTCGACGTGGTAGCCACAAAATACTGGCCTGGCGCCGCTTTATAGAGGAGTCGTCTGTAAACGGTAGGCGAAGGATTCGCGCCGGTCGTCGTACAACCCGAGATTGTGCCGCTTCCGGTCATGGTGATGGTTAAACCGCTGTAGGATCCCGCTAGAGTTGAACCAGTAGGATCAGAAATTACTAAATCAACCGGGGTCGATTGTACGTAGGTCGCGCCGGTGCATGATAACGTCGTCGCCCCCTCGCTGATGATGGCCGAGGCAATAAGCGCGCAGGCAGTGGCGTCCGCATCATCCGGCACCCCGTTGGAATTCAGATCGCACGACGTATTCAAGCCCCCAGTGGTCGGATCCAGGATGTTGGGCAAAACGAGATTAATGAGGGACAGACTTTTTACCGCGTCGACGAGGCTGATGTAGAATTGGGCGTCCTTATAATTGTCAGAAGTGTATCCTGATGTTGTCGTGACGCCGCTATATTCGTTTACTGCGTAGTCCATATAGGTGAGTGAAGTCCCGCTTGCGTTGGTCACGAGGGAGGTCATGTAGATGTTCAGATCGCTTTGTGTGCTCGTTGAGTTGCTGGAAGTGCCCGTCTTGCTTAAATTGTTGATCACGTCCTTTATGTCGAAGCCGGACTTGCCGAACCAGGCGGCGCCTTTCTGCATGTCATTGGCGCAGGACGACGAGAGCACGGCATCGTAATTGCCCCTGTCGAGATTCATCGTCACCGTATGAATGCATGCCTCCTCGGAACTTTTGCTGCTGCAGCCGAAGAAAAGCGCGAGTATCCCGGCCGCGGCAAACAAATATAACAAACGTTTGTTCATAGTTTCCTCCTTAAACGTAGTGGTAAGTGCTTGATCGCACGTCCTTTGTCAGTCAGAATCGTGCAGAACGGGCAAAATTCTGCCTACTTTAGAATAAAGCGCGAATGCGGTCAAGTGAAAATTCCCCGAGGGCCGTATTCGGAACACTATCGCAGCAGGTACCATACTTTTCGGAACATTTGACCGGATTCTTTAGCTAATTTTGTGAAAGAATCCCGAATTTTCTTAAAAAATAGGCCGCCAAAACGCCGAAGAGGAAAAGCGTGCCTGTTATCCCTATGAGGGTCAGGACAAAATAAAAGAGTTTTCTCATGCGTGACTGGTTGAGGGGCCTGATCGAGAGGAAGTAGACGAGGAAGCTGAAGCCCAGCCCGAGGAGGAAAAATACGGTTTCCATCATTTCGCATCATTGTAGCCAAAGGTGAAGAAACTGTCAATATCATTCGTGTTCCGGGCCGATTAAGATTTTTTATTTGACAGTGTCCGGTCTCTCAATTAATATTCAACCATTAAAACTATGAAACGCGGTGATGAAAATAGCAACGATGAAGGCTGGGAATACGGGGACGACTGGAAACAGGGAACTCCGGAGGACGTGGTCCCTGAGGACAATTGTGAGTACGTCGAGATCCTGCGGGGAGACATCGGTACGGGATATGACGATTCGTATATGCTGGAACTCGTCACCTATCTCGGGTCGCGCGGGGTCCGGGCCACCTATGATGCCTTTTCCCTGGGACTTGAGCCTGCCGCGATCAAAACGTACGTCCTGAAGGCGGAAGCGGGCAGAGAGGATGAGGCAAAAAAGTATCTGATGGAAAAGTTCAAAGAAGAGTGATATTAAGGGTTCGAGGAGCCGGGCGCACGGGTCAAGGACCGGAAAGTTCGAGACTCTTGTTCACCCTGGCCGCAGCCCTATCTTTGTTTAAGGAGAGCATCATGTCGGAAGAGAAAGAAACCAAGGAAGTAAAGGAATTAGATGAAACGCTCGATGCCTACAAATCCAAGGTATCGCAGGTGAACAAGGCGACCCTCACCTGGGACAAGGACTTGATTTTTGTCGGCCGGACGAACCGAGGATACGAGGTTGAATACGATGCGGAGCAGCAATGGGGCTGCTCGCCGACCGAGACGCTCCTGTTAAGCGTCGCAGGATGCATGGGGATCGACATGGTGTCATTCCTGAAAAAGATGAAGTGTGAAATAAAATCGTATAAGATGGACATCGTGGGCGAACGCAACCCCACGCCCCCCCAGTACTACACCTCCATGGAGATGATCATAGCCGTGTCCGGCAGCGGACTCACGGCCAAGAAACTGGAACGGGCCATTTCTCTATCGCACGAAAAATACTGCTCGGTCTACCACACGCTCAGAAAAGACATGAAGATGAAGGTGGATTATACGTTCGAAAACGTGTGAAGCTTCTGCGGCAGGGAACGCGCGCCGCGGACGGCAGGACGTTGCACTATGCGGACTTCAATTTTTCATGATCCCCGGGTCCTATGACTACCGTACGGCTGCTTAAAAACGGTGTGGAAGCCTTTCCCGCGATGTTTGCCGCCATTGACAAGGCAGCGGTATTCATCGCCCTCGAAATGTACATCGTCGCTGATAACGATACCGGACGGGAGTTCCGCGATCATCTCACGGAAGCGGCCAAACGGGGTGTCAAGGTCAGCGTGCTTGTGGACTCCTGGGGCTCGTGGCTTTTGCCTGACTCGTTTTGGGGCCCCTTGCGCATTGCCGGCGGCCTGGTACGCTGGTTTCATCCGCTTTTCAAAGGACTCTTCCCCTTTCGCAACCATAGAAAACTGCTTTTGATCGACGGGCGCATCGCTTTTCTCGGCGGGCTCAACATCTCCGACGAATACTACCGCGGCGCGAACAACGAGCCTCCCTGGAGGGACAACGCACTGGAGATCACGGGGCCGGAGGTCGCGCGGCTGCGACGGTCCTTCTTCCGTATGTGGGCCATAGCGGATTCCAGCCTGCACAGGTTATTGTTCAGGCTGCGGCTTGAGCGGAGGGCGAAAAAAAACACCGCAGCACCGGTTCTCTTCCTGGAAAGCGGCCCCGAGAACCTCATGCGTCCGGTGCGCAAGGCCTACCGGCAGGTGATCCACAATGCGACACGATCGATAGACCTCGCGATGGGTTATTTTTATCCCCACGGCAGGATGCTGCGGGCGCTCAAACGTGCGGTCCGGCGCGGGGTTCGGGTGCGGCTCATGATCCCGCTGCATACGGACCTCCCCATCACCCGCTGGGCCGCGCACGGGCTCTACGGCAGGCTTCTTCGCGCAGGGGTTGAAGTCTGGGAATACACGCCTTCCATGATGCATTCGAAGCTTGCAATCGCCGACGACACGGTAATCGCCGGATCCGCCAACCTCGACGTCCGGAGCGGGAGGATCAACTACGAGCTCGTTGCAATCATTGCCGACCCGGTGCTTGCCGGCAAGGCCCGAGCCGACTTCGACGATGATCTTAGACATTCAATCCGCATCCGGATCGAAGATTGGCAGGCACGGTCTCTGTTTCAAAAAATGAAGGAGCGCTTCAGCTACTGCCTGCTGGCGCGGTTTGATATTATCGTTGCCAGACGGGAAATGTCAAAAAGGATGCGCATGCGAAAACAAGCGGGAGAAGACAAGAGACAGGGTATCGAATGGTAAGAGGTTCTTCTCAGGCCTTATTAAGGTCTTCCCTGAGCCTTTCGGCAGCGACGGCTTCGGCCCTTTGTTTCTTCCCGGTTTCCTGTTGCAAACAGCGGGAGCGCGACGTATAATGTCTTTAAATTTGACGTCTGCTTTTGGAGGTTGGTATGATGGATACGACAAACTGGAAGGTCACTGAAGCTCCTTCCTGTCCGCACTGCAACGCGGAAATGGAGCAAATGGACTCGCGCCACCTGGATTGGGAATCGCCCTATCTCTGGGTCTGCTTCAATGATGAGTGCACCTTGTTCAAAAAAGGCTGGAACCATATGATGGAGAGTTACGGCCAATTGGTTTCTTACCGTTTTATGATCCATCCCCAGAGCGGCGACCCTGGAGTCATCCCCGCTTTCAGCCAGCAGTATCTGCAGGAAAATGTTAAATCCAGGAACCCAAACTTCGATAAAGATTAGTTAGCCCTACGACGGGGAATAAAAAAGCCGGGAACTGATCGTTCCCGGCTTTTTGTATTTTTGGAGTACTCAGAGCGAGATCGCTTTTTCTCAGGCTTTCGCCGCAGCAGGAGCAAGGCTGCTGTGCGTTTGCTCCGTGACTTCTATTTTTACGGCGCACACCTTGAACTCGGGGATCTTTACCACGGGATCGAGCGCATCATTCGTGATCACGTTGGCTGCGGCCTCCCGGTAGTGCATGGGTATGAACACGACGCCCCGTGGAATCCCGCGAGTTACCCTTGCCTTGATCTCGATCGTTCCCCGCTTTGAACTCACTTTGATTGCATCTCCGGTCCTGATGCCGAGCTTCCCGCTGTCAGCGGGATTGATTTCAACGTATGCCTCGCCCGCATGGCCCTCGATGGCGCTAACCCTCCGCGTCATGGATCCGGAATGGTACTGGAACAGATTCCTCCCCGTCGTGAGGATGAAGGGATACTCTTTGTCCGTGACTTCCGCCGGAGGACAGAACGGGATGACTGCGAAGGGCACCTTTCCCTTGGCGAACCCATCCTTGTAGAGATATTCAGTGCCGGGGTGGTCTTTTGTGGGGCAGGGCCATGCAAGTCCGTTCTTCTCGATCCGGTCGTAGGTGATCCCCCCCATGGCGGGCCAAAGCCTGCCGAACTCCTCCAAAACCTTTTCGGGCGAAAGGTTCTCCATGGGGTATCCCAGGGCGCCGGAAATCTGCGCGATAATGGACAGGTCGTTCCTGGCCAGTCCGGGCGGATCGACGGCTTTCCGGACGCGTTGGACCTTGCGCTCGGTGTTGGAATAGGTGCCGTTCTTTTCAAAGGAGCAGGTCGCGGGCAGGACCACGTCGGCCAATTGGGCGGTCTCGGTCATGAAAATGTCCTGGACCACGAGGAACTCGAGGGAATCGAGCGCCTTGATGGTATGGTGCATGTTGGGGTCGGTAATGATGGGGTTTTCGCCCATGATGTACATAGCCTTGAGCTTCTTGCTCACTGCAGCTTCCATCATCTCGGTGGCGGTGAGCCCGGCTTTCGGGGACAGGGACACGCCCCAGGCCTTTTCGAATTTCTGCCTGATTTCGGGCACGTCAACTTTCTGGTACCCGGGATAGACGTTCGGGAGGCAGGCCGCGTCCGACGCACCCTGGACGTTATTCTGACCCCGGAGCGGATTGACGCCGGTGAATTCCCTCCCGATGTTGCCGGTGAGCGTTGCCAGATTCGCGACGGCCTTGACATTGTCCGTACCGCAGGCGTGCTGGGTAATGCCCATGGTGTAGAAAAGACCCGCGCGCCGGGACTTGCCGTACAGCCGTGCTGCCATGACGATGAGGTCCTTCGGCACGCCGGTGGTCAGTTCGACCTGCTCGGGGGTGAACTCCTTCAGTGACTGCTTCCACTCCTCAAAGCCTTCCGTCTTGTCACGGATGAAGTCGTCGTTCTGCAGGCCTTCGCTCACGATCACCTGGGCGATCCCGTTGAGAGGGCAGCGCGGCTACGGCCTCGGCCGCACTCGAGGAGATCCTGGTCCAACGCTTGCCACAACACCGGAAGCGCGAGACGCAGTTTTGCGATCCAGGCGAGGTCGGTATCCGAGGCGCCGCCCTTCTCGTAGGTGACTCGCACCGAATCCCCGTGTCGCACCAGCTTTCCGTCCACCCTGCGGCGGTCCAGCTGCCATCATCGGCGGACGCCGGCTCGGCATACGGCTCACGGAGCACGCGGAGGTCGACGCCGATGAATCGCGGCCGCAACCCGCGCTCCGCACGCACGAGATCGGCCGGGCCGTGCACGCCGGTGAGCACGTGCAGCGCATCCATGCCCGCAGCGTGGGCACCCGCGGTATCCGTCTCCAACCTGTCGCCGATACCCAGGGTCGAGTCCGGATCCGTGCCGAGCGCCTCTGCTGCGAGCTCGTAGAGCAACGAGCCGGGTTTGCCGACCACCGTCGGTTCAACCTCGACCGCCAACCGCACCGCCGCAATCAACGAACCGTTGCCCGGCGCTACGCCCCGGTCCGTCGGCAAGGTCAGATCGTTGTTGGTTGCGACCCACCGCGCTCCGCCTTGGATCGCGTAGGCCGCTTCCCCGAGCTCCGCTGCGGTCACCTCGGCGCCATACCCCTGCAGGACGGCCTCCACGTGTGCGTCCGAGGCACCGGCAGCAGGCACCGCGCGCAGGCCGACCGCCTCCAATGCGTCAGCCACACCCGGTCCACCGATCGCCATCACGACGGCCCCTGCGGGCAACTGCTGGGCAAGATGACGTGCACCAGCCATCGAACTCGTCAGCACATCGGCGTCGTCAAGCCGGACGCCCAGACGACGCAGCGACTCCGCTACCACGGCGGGCGGGCGGGACGCGTTGTTGGTCGCGAACACGATCCGCGAACCGCTGTCCCGCGCGTTGCCGAGTTCTTCCACGGCGTGCGGGACTGGCTGTGCTCCGCGGTAGACCACGCCGTCCAGGTCGCACACCAAACCTGGATAGGCAGCCGCCAAGCTCGGCCGGGCGTTGCTCGGCTCTTGGTTTCCGTGTCGGTCGCTGTGCTGGCGGCTTGGACGACCGTGCGTTCCTGATGTCTGCGTCACGGCTCCATCTTGCCGGTGCCGTTGGCCTTTGGGGACGACCGGCTGCGTCCGGCCGCGCGCCTGACCACTCGCAGTTTGCGGACCTCCACCTCGTACCGGCTGCCGACCCCGGTTGGCGCACGCCAGAATCGACGCCGCAATGCTCCCGACACATCGACGATCTCGGTACCTGCGCAGGACAACGCTCGACGCCTCGACTCCGCCGACCAGCAGGCGATGACAATCGTGTCGACCGTCGGCGATCGGGAGTCAGCACCCGGAGCGTTCGCCCGGGTGACCGGTGGCCGATCCACCACCACCCGAAGTTGGACGACTTCGGCTCCGCTCGGCAGGTGCTTGACCGCCGGCGGGGCACTGAGGCGGCCGACCAGATGTACTTCGTTGACCGAACCTGGCTTCGCGCCGGTGGGTTCGGCCGCGCCGCCGGCTCGGGACCGTTGGGTCGTCTTGACCTGGGTTGTCATCGCCGCTCCTTCGTGAATGCGAACATGTGTTCCATCCAGAGTGCGATGCCTCTCATGAACCGACCAGGTATCGCGCACACCGCTGTGGATGCGGGCGCCCCCGGCCGGCCGGGTGTAGACACTTGCGTCAGTACTTGTCGCCCGCGCTGCCATCGGTGAAGGTCACGGTCTCCGAAGCCGCACCGGGCCCGGGGACGTTACGCACAGCTGCCGCCTGGTCCTGCTCGGTCGAAGCAGCGCTGAAGCTCCGGCGTCGTCCGCTCCAGCGCCAGCGGAGGCATCCATGTTCGAAGCGCCCTCGTCCGCGTCGTCGAGAGCATCGATGAGGACCAGACCGTCCAGGTCGTCGACCCGCTCGGCGGCGTCCGTCTGTCCCTCGACGTCCGCATCAATGGCTTTCGCGAACCAGTCACGGGCCTCGGTCTCAGCGCCGGCGGCGAGGAGCGCTTCGGCATACGCATAGAACAGGCGCGCGGCCCACGGCTGCTTCGAAGCGCGGTCCAATGCTGGAATCCGCAGCACCATCTGGGCTGCTTCCGGTTGCCCCAAATCACGACGAACACCGGACACGACGATCGCCAGTTCGATGTTGTCGGCTTCGCCCAAGTTGCGAGCCTCGGGCGAGGCTGCAATGCGCGTTCATAGCGGCCAAGGCCGCGTTCACAATCGACCAGGTAGGGCAGCAGATGATTCGAGCCGGACAACCGTTTGGCGGTACGGAACTCACGTATGGCGTCGTTGAACTCTCCGCGCCGGTAGTGGACCAGACCCAGGGCCTCACGCACCGCTGCCACGCGGCCCGCGCGACGAGCGGCATGCTCCGCGTGCGCGAGGGCAAGGTCCGAGTCATCCTCCAGCAACATCGCGGCGGCCACCAGGTGCTTGGCTACGCCCTGCGCATTCTCCTTGGTCAGTGTGCGCATCTCGCGCCACACCGAACGATCGAGCTCCTTGCCGGTGATCTCCTCCGGCAACGCCGGCTCGACCCGGGTGTCGCGTGTCGATTTCTTCGACGGTGACGACCGGTCCCAGGACCGCGGACCACGCGGGGCCTGGTCGGTAGCGGAGCTCTGGCCCTGATCTTCACGGGGCGCTCGGCCGTAGGACGGCCGGTCACCGCGACGGCCACCGTCTCCCATTCGCCCTCGGGCACCACCGTCGCGTCCCTGGGCTCGACCGAACGGGAGGCGCCACCACCCTCACGGCGGCGATCGGTGCCGCGCTGACCGTCAGATCGCGAGTCACCGCGGGAACGGCGATCGTCGCCGCGCTGGCTGTCCCCGTCGGGCCTCACCACTGGGACGTCGATCATCGGCACGCCCTCGACCAGGTACGCGGTCCTCCCGCGGTCGCTCCTCACGGCGACCTTCCGCACGACCTCGATCGTCACGAACTCGATCGTCACGCCGGGGCGCGCGGGACTCCCGTTCACGCTCAGAACGTTCACGCTCAGAACGTTCACGCTCAGAACGTTCACGCTCAGAACGCTGCGGCACAGAGCGGTCCGGAGTGCGGGGCGCATCGGTGCCGCTGCCGGGGCCACCGGTCGCACGCGACCATCGACCGGAGCGGTGGCCGCCATCCTCGGGCACAGCCTCATCGCCATT
>CAVYLT010000075.1:0-13687 GCA_963769335.1 Nitrospirota bacterium
GATCTGAGCCCGTTCAGCCATTGAGTCCATTGGTCGACCCCGGCGCCGGTGGCGCAGGAGACTTCGAAGACCTTCAGTTTCGGATTGAGTGCCAGGGAGTCGTTCCGCATCTTGTTGATGTCCGTGTTCATGTACGGCAACAGGTCCACTTTGTTCAGGACCAGGGCCGCGGATTCCCGGAACATGAGCGGGTACTTGAGCGGCTTGTCGTGCCCCTCGGCCACGGACAGGACCATCATCTTGACGTCTTCGCCCACCTTGAACTCGGCCGGGCAGACGAGGTTCCCCACGTTCTCGATGATGAGCAGGTCGAGCTCCTTAAGCGGCATTTCCTCCAGGACTTCACTAATCATGTTCGCGTCCAAATGGCAGGCGCCGCCCGTATTGATCTGGACCACCGGGATGTCGAGGGCGCTGATGCGTTCGGCATCGTCCGAGCCCACGATGTCCCCTTCGATCACGCCGATCCTGATTTTGGGCTTCAGGGCCTTGATGGTCCGCTCGAGGAGCGAGGTCTTGCCTGCTCCGGGCGCGCCCATCAGGTTTACGACGTAAACGCCGGCGTCGTCGAACCGTTTCCGGTTCTCTTCGGCGATCCGGTCGTTCGCTTCGAGTATGCGCGTGACTACCTTGACTTTCATGCAATCCCCTTCTTTGGAAATGTCAACCACGGGTTCGCTTCGCGAACACACGGATTAACACGGTTGATTCTATCTGTGTGGCGAAGCCCTGTGTTCCCGCGTCTTCGCGGGACTGTGGTTACAATTCTTGGTGAACCACGGGTTCGCTTCGCGAACAATACGGATTAACTCGGTTAAACTCTTGAGGTTTTAAACCTGGGGCTTTTGATTCTATCCGTGTGGCGAAGCCCTGTGTTCCCGCGTCTTCGCGGGACTGTGGTTACAATTGTGTGATTTAATTCGTCTCCATATCGAGGATCTCCATCTCGCGGCCCTGGGTGATCTCGTAGGACGTGGACCCGCAATGGGGGCAGGACAAGACGTACTGGGCGTTGTCCGGGGCCTCGAACTCTTTCTTGCAGTCTTTGCAAATCCCGCCCACCGGCACGGTCTCGATCACGAGCTTTGCGTTCTTTGCGACAGTCGTGTCCTTGGACGCGTCAAAGGCGAAGACCAGGGCTTCCGGCAGGATGCCTGCGGCACGGCCGATCCGGAGACGGATGGAATCCACGGAGGCGCACCCCTGCTCCATGCATTTTGCCTGGACAATATCGATAATGCTCAAGGCTATGGATGCTTCGTGCATGATCTCTCCTGATGCGAGGCGTTCTTTCTCGAGCTTCTGGATCGCGAAGCCCGCGTGGACCAGGACGTAGTCCCCGATCCTGGGCTCCTCGGGCAAGAGCATGAGGCTTACCTGTCTCCGGGCCCCGAAGACGTCGATGGTGGCGATGAGGCCGTCGGTGCTGATGACCCGTGAGGGGATGGCGAGGCACATATAGATAGAATCCTGTCCTGGATCAGTGGGAGACTTTAACGGAGGGAATCCGTTTTGAAACTATCCCACAGAATACCGGTTGTGTCAAGGCTTTGTCGAGAGATCAAACTTTTTGAACCACGGGTTCCGACTTCGTCGGAACACACGGATGAACACGAGTGAAAGGAGTCGTTGGATCATAAAAACCTGAAATCTATTAAGGGGAAAGGGAGAATTTGAAATGCGAAAGGGGGAAAACAAACTATTCAAAAGCCTTCTCCCCCATTTCCCCATCTTTTCTCCCCATTTCTCCTGGAGAGGTTTTCAAAGCTTTGATGCCTTAACCGTGTGTTCCGCGTCTTCTGCGGAACCCGTGGTTATTATGTCTTTTGATGTATTTTCAGATTGCCTGGATTTTTTTCAGCTCTTCGAAGATGAGTTCCCTCACCTTCGGGATAACGGCCTTGACCGGGTCGGTAAGCTCCAGGGACCAGTTGGTGACGTCCTGGGGCTGGACTGCGATGATGGTGGTCTTGGGTTTGCCGCCGGTCAGCTCGGCCATGTTGAGCACGTCGATCAGGCTGATCTGGTGGAGTGATACCATCTGCTCTTTGGTGTACTGCAGGTCTTCCGGGCTGAAGCGGAAGATGGACCCGGGCGTGTCTTTGGCATCGACCACATCGATGATGATGAGGTGGTCGAGCTCCCGGATCAGCGGGATGAGCTGATGGCTCACCGTCCCGGCTTCCAGGACCTGGACGTTCGGGGGAAAGGGGGTGTCCGCGAGGGAGTTGATCAGGTGTACGCCGAATCCGTCATCACCGAGCAGGATGTTGCCGACGCCTAATAGTAAAACTTTGCGGGGAGGCGCCGTAACGCCTCCCCGGAGCTGTTCTTCTTTCTTCATTTAATGTTTTTTAAGCTTGTAGCCTGTAAAGATTGACGTCAGGGTCTGGTCTTTGTTGATCATGCTGATCGTGATCGCCAGATACACGTGGACCAGCACAAAGACGATGAAGTACCACATGGCCAAAATATGCCAGATCCGGGTGTACGACTCGCCGCCCAGGATGTTGCTTACCCACCGGAAGCTGTCCGGGCAGGTAATAAACCCGAAGGCGTGGCCGTGGTACAATGCCGCTCCGGTCAGGGCCGTGAAGATGATCACGAGCCCCGTGAAGAGGTAGGCCAGCGCCTGGAGCGGGTTGTATCTCCGGTAGTCTTTGTGTGAACCCTTGATGAAGAGGTAGTACCCCAGGACGTCGGGGATGTTTTTTATGTTCTCTATGATGCTGAAGTCTTTCCAGTCGGCGTCGAAGGTGGACTTGAAGGCCATGTAGATCCTGATGACCAGGCCCAGGACGAGGGCATAGGCCGCGACAAAATGGAAAAACCGCGTCGTGGCCATGATGGTGCTGTCCGGGCCGCCGGCGATGAACGGGGTGTGTATGTAGATGCCTGTAAACACCAGTACGGCGATGGCAATGACCCGTATCCAGTGGTCCAGGATATAGCCGAGGCTCCACTCCTTTACCAGTTCTTCTTTCATGGCATCCTCCCTAGGCGACCTTGAAGTCCATGATTCGATTCGACTCCGGATGGATCACGTGCACCGTGCAGGCAAGGCAGGGGTCGAAGGAGTGGACCACGCGCAGGACTTCGAGCGGCTTTTCCGCGTTCGATACCGCCGTCCCCACGAGTGCTTCTTCGATCGGGCCCCGTACGTTGTTGTTGTCCCGCGGGCAGACGTTCCAGGTCGTCGGCACCACGCACTGGTAGTTCTTGATCTTTTTGCCCGACACGTCGATCCAGTGGCCGAGCGCCCCGCGCGGGGCTTCCCACAACCCGATGCCCTGGGCCTTGTCCGGGATCTTGTAGTCGTTGTAGACCGCCGTGTTGCCTTTCTTGATGTTCTCGATCAGGTCGAGGCCCCACTGGTGCATGGCGTCTGCCACCATCTTGCACTCCAGCGCCCGGGCCGCGATTCTGCCGATGATGCCGAAAAGCACTTCCGGATGCCCCGGATGCCCTATCTTGGCCAGGGTGTCGTCGATCAGTTTCTTGGCCGTGGGCTGGCCTGAGGCGTAGGCCACGACCATCCGGGCCAACGCTCCCACTTCCATGGGCTTGCCCGAAAGTCGCGGGGCCTTGGCCCAGGTGTACTTCTTGTTGCTGTCATATCCGGTGTAGTCCGGCTCGGTTACGCCGACTGCGGGATTGAGCGGTTTGCCGTCCTTATACCAGCCGTGGGAGGTGTCTTCGGTGACGTCTTCGGCCTTGGCATCGTGGACTTTCGGGAAGTCGGCGGCGAAGATGGCGCCCCGCGGCAGGAGCCTTTTCTTGGGATCGAAGGACCCGTCTTCGAAGACGCCCCAGGACAAGAAGTTTGAGTAGCCTTTGCCGACTCCGGCTGCGCCCAGGTAGTACGGGGCGATGGCGAGCAGGTCTGTAATAAATACATTGTCGATCCAGTCCTGAAGCTCTTTTACCCTAAAGAGGTAGTTCTTGAGGTCGTCCACTGAGGGCACGTGGGTCACGCCGCCCGGAGGGCTCGTCATGGTCATCGGCATCCTGCCGCCGAACAGAGCGGATACAGACGCCGCTTTGGCCTGCATCTCGAGGGCTTCCAGGTAATGGGCTACGGCAAGGAGGTTGACGTCGGGCGGCAGCTTGTAGGCCGGATGGCCCCAGTAGGCGTTGGCAAAGGGCCCGAGCTGGCCTGATTCGACAAAGGACTTCACTTTGGCCTGGACCCGTTTGAGCGAGGCTTCTTTGGGCGATGCCTTTAAGGCCGAGACCACGTCTACGTAGTCCAAGGCATTCAAATGGTAGAACCACAGGATGTGGGAGTGGACGAACTGGGCCCCTTCGATCATGTTCCGGATGATGCGGCCGTTGTCCGGCGGCCTCACCTTGAAGGCGTCGTCCATGCTCATCGAGGAGGTATGGCCGTGGGAGGTCGGGCAAACGCCGCAGATGCGCTGGGTGACGTGCCAGGCGTCCCGCGGATCTCTGCCCTGCAGGATGAGCTCGAAACCTCTAAACAGTGTTCCCGTGGTCCAGGCGTCTTTCACCTTACCGCCTTCGATCTCGACATCGATCCGCAGATGTCCTTCGATTCTTGTCATCGGGTCTATGGTTATTCTGGCCATTATTTCTTACCTCCCTTTTCTTCTTTGGTCCTGCCCGATCCGGCGGTGGCTACTGCATGGACTGCAATGCCGACTGCCGTGGCTACTGCCGCGACCGCTCCGATCTTGTCCGCTCCCGCTTCAACGCCGCCCAGGCCCGGAATCTTGACGCCCGGAAGCGGCTCGTAGAACCCGGCAAACTTGTCCGTCCAGCCCCGTTCGGCGCAGCCGATGCAGGGACCGCCGGCCTTGATGCACCAGCTCGTCCGGTCGTTGTACTGGATCTTCGGGCAGGCCGAGTAGGTCATCGGGCCTTTGCACCCCATCTTGTACAGGCAGTACCCAAGGGCTTCTTCTTTGGACCCGAACTTCTCGACGTACCGGCCTGCGTCGAAATGGGCCCGACGCTCGCAGTTGTCGTGGATCGTCTGGCCGTAGAACATCACGGGACGGCCCTGGGAGTCTAAATCGGGGATCTTGCCCAACAGGAGGAAGTTGACTACGACGCCCACCAGGTACTGCGGGTTCACCGGGCAGAGGTCCATGTTGATGAGCGGTTTGGTGATTCCCAACCGCTTCAAGGCTTCGCCCGTGCCGATGATCTGGGAGGGGTTCGGCTTGGCTGCGGGCACCCCGCCGTCGGTGGCGCAGCTGCCGATCGCGAGCACGGCGATTGCCGGCGCCGCCATCTCTTTCAGCACGTCGAGCATCTCTTTGTTCCCGATCATGCCGTGGCCTTTTTTGGTCGGGACCCCGCCTTCGACGATCAGGACGTACCCGCCCGCCTTCGCGGACTTGGCAAGGATCTCTTCCGCCTGTTTGCCTGCCGCCGCCTGGATGGTTTCATTATAATCTACGCTTAATATGTCGAGTATGACTTCGGCGGGACTCGGATAGGTTGCTTTGATGAAGGACTCGGTACACCCGGAATCGGATGCGAAATTGAGCCAGATGACGGGCGTGCGCTTGGAGGCTTTTTCCAGCGCCGCCGCTATCTTGGGTCCGTATAACTCTGATAAACCAAGCAGCGCTGCTGTTGCACCACAGTACTTTAAAAAATCCCTTCGCTTGATACCGCGAAACTCGAGAGCATCAAGAAACTGCTTGCTCACTTCTTCTTTCTTACTCATAAGCGTCCTCCTTAGATTTAACCGCGAAGTCTATTTATAATGGGAATGGCTTGAGATTGTGAAGAAAGAAAGCTAGTCTTGTTGCAAGAAAATGTTATCAGTTATCCGGGACAACGGCAATTAACAAAAAACTTATCATAGAGTTCGTTATTTGTCAATCTTATACGGTATGAAAATAAACTTATTACGTCTTATTTCTGAGAGTCATTGAGGAAGTTCTGAGATGTTTATCGGCAAAGGCGAGAGTTGATACAAGGAAGATCAACTACTTCCTAAAAACGAAGCCAGTCGCAGTTTGCATAGTACAGTACGGAAATCAGCACCGCACAAAAGTTCAGGGAGACAGGGCAGGCGGTTTAGCGTCAACGCCTATGGTGAGCAAAAATAAGTGTATGGTATGACAATCCCGCTCAGGACGCGCTCCTGAGCGGGAAGAGGATCTGTTCTTCGAAACATGCACAATATTAACTAGAGACTATTTGTTAAATGTTTTAATAACATATTCAGCAATTGCATGTGCATCCTTGTCCGAGACGGTTTTCTCATCGAATTTCGTCATTCCGGGGCCCGGGTTTCTCATCTTCTTGACAATATCCGCCGCAGTCTTCACATCATGGGCAAGGCGATCCTTTTTGTGGAGCGTCTTTGCAGGGTTGATGATGTTTCCTCCGTCAGGATGGCAAACTTTGCAATTGGCTGTAAAAAGCTCCTCACCGGTTTTTTGCGAAGCCTTTTCGGCAAATGCATAAAGCGTCGTGCAGCAGATACTCACTACCACGATTGATGCGAGAATCATACTCTTTTTCATTTTTCTTTTTCCTTTCTCCGATCGTTAGAAATAGAAACCAGAAAGCACGTTATTTGCCGGTCGCCTATGCCGCGCCGGGTATCGTCTTCGCCGTTGATGGGAGCCCCATGACTTTGTCCCCTTTTGTTCACTTCCGGTCCACTGAGCCCGCAAGAATCCAGGTTGCTATGACAAATGTTACATAACGTCTGGGCCTTGTCAAGTGCGGACCGAAGATTATGCCACTGCCGCATCCGGGAGTTGAATGAAGTGAACTTTTCTTCGAAGAATTCGACCGGGCCGGTCATCCCGCGGAAACGATCCCCAATACTACAAGGGATAATACATATTGTTCTTTGCTGTTTTTTTTAATCACCCGGGCAGGTATTTAACCTGCACGATCGAAGACGGCATAATCAGATGATGCATTGGGATGCACTGTACAGTTCTATGCGTCCATCGAATTAACTCAAGATCTAAGTGCCTGCGTCGGTTTTAACTTCAAGCACTGTCAGATAGTCTACAAATGCTTTTAGCGACGTTCTATCTGCGTCCGTCAAATCCTTAAACTCCACTCCTACTTCATAGTGCGTCTGACCGTGGTCTTCCGCCATACGGCATGAAGCAACTCTTCCGACAAAATTCACTGGTTTGTCAGCATGAAGAGACAGCCCCATGGGGATCATGCTTTCTATCTCCAGAGCCTGGCCAGTCTGGATGAGCATTCCGCTCAGGCTGATATTTCTCACCTTAAACTGTGCAGGAAAGCTCAAGGTCTGCTTCCAGGGAGTAGTAATGTAAAACCTGAGATTGAGCCGCCGATCGTCCGTCAACGGCACGATCTTTTTTTCGTCTTTCTTGATTGAATTAATAAAATCGTCAAGCGCCTTTGATGAGACATCTTTAAACATCATACCAGCCGTATATATCGAGACGCCTTCCCCGTCGCTGTTTTGTTCAATATTGCTTAATTCACATCGTACAATATTGCCCTTTACATCGATGCTTCTTTCTTTGCTTCCCAGCTTGATCAAATATTCACTGTTGACATTGAGTCTTCTGTCGGTTTTTAGGGCCACTCCGCCGCGGCTGATATCAATGATTTCGACTTTGTGGGCTAAAATGATCTTCCCGTTTACTTCCGTGAGGTCCGATCTGAATCTCTTGTGCCGCCTCTTGTCCTGCATTATCTGCTACCTCTGGTTTCCTTAAATGAATTATTGATTAAACTATACACTAAAATGGTCTGTTTGAACAGTGTGTATAATCAGGAAATCAGAGACCGAATAATGAACCCAGAATTGTTCTCCGTTCTTCTTTGGGCATCTATACGGAGTCGCCTCCTTGCACCAAAATCGGCGCCTTTCGCTGACAGGGTGTTCTGACCTTTATCTTTGCGGATTGACCTCATCGTTAATCGACGGGAAGTGAGGTTCCGTCTATCCCGTGTCCACGCTTCATCAATACAACAAATCATCCCAACTGGCGTTTTGTGAGCCCTCATAGGTTCCGCTGCCGTCTTCATCGACGTCTAACTGGACATTGCCCCCAGCAGAGATGGTTGCCCGCACTGCCGTGCTGTCACTCGCCATGATCGCCATGACGCCTGTGTTCGGCTCCATCGGTGAAGGCCCTTGCACGGGGTTCACCTGGTCAATGACTGCCTCAAGCGACCCTATTCCTGAGCGCACGATTGCAGCACTGGCGGGCCCAAGCGTGTATTGCTGGTTCGTCTGTTCTGTCTGGACTGAGAATGACTGGATCCGGATGTCCGTCCCCGTCCACGACAGCGACAAATCCTTTCCCGTGAGGGACGTCGCCAGATCGATTCTGCTCGATGCAGTAGCATTGCGCACGACCCGGAGATCGCCGGCCACCGCCTTCGAACCCACCCAGTTGCTTCATAATTAAATGTTACCGGAAGATAGTTAGTAGTATGGATTCGGTTTTTACGGTTTGAAGATCTTTTTAAGTTTAACCTCCAGGGCTTTTCTCAGTTCAAAAGGGTTCAGTGTCTTATACTGTTCTTTGAGTTTGTTCTTTGCTTCATCGGAGATATCGGGTGACTCCAAGACTCTCCGGTAAGGAGTTTTGGGCTTATCATAGCGTTTCACGATCTTCGAGGCAACCCGTTTCTTTTCCAGCAACTTCACTGAAGGACAGAAGAAGTTCAGAAACAGCCTCCACTCGGTAGTATAGAGCTCATTCATGAGAGGAACGACATCGGGAGAGTCCAGGCGATCATAGCCAAGCCATTGCCTCACGTGAGTCCAGTTTTTCTGCTCGATATGAGCATTATCGTCTTTTTTATAGGCGCGGCTTCGGGTGAACTTAATTGGCCGTTTCCTCTCGGTCAGATAGCGAAGCAAGTGATGGTTTAAGAACTCACTGCCGTTGTCTGAGTCAAAGCCCAGGATCGGGAACGGAAGGGATTGTTCGATATCCTTGATCTGGTCGATGACACCCTGATAGTTCTTGCCCCAGACTGCGCGCTGTTCTGTCCATCCGGTGGCGATGTCCACGCAGTCGACGGTATTGGCGTATATGCCTTCTGTAGTACTTCCGCAGTGGGCAACGGTATCGGCTTCCAGGAAGCCCGGCCGGGATTCATCCCACTGGTTAGTCTTGACCGGGATATGCCTTCTTAAGAGCGTTCCCGGCTTGGTTGTGACCCTGCCGTGCTTGGTATACTCTGCACGGATCGGGTTTAGTATCCTGTCGATGCTCGACGGAGATATGTTAAACAATGCCACTGCCGTCTTCTGAGAGATAGGGCCGTAGGTTTTGATATATCCCGGTAGCCACTCAGGGATGATGGCCTTGAGGCGCTTTGAGCAGGGCAGATTTGCCGTCAGCCAGATACGCTTTAAGGGTATGAGGAGCGTCTCCGTGTCATACACCGGCTTTCTACCCCTCTTTGCCGGAGTCTTTTGGGTAAATCGGCGAAAGGTCCGCAGAAGCCTGAGGGCATGCTTTCGGTGATACCCGCAGGTTGAACAGAACTCGTTCAGGATCGCTGTCTTTATCTTCCGGGAGGCGGCCCGGTACCGTTTGACGATTGCAGCCAGGTACTCCCGTTTGGATCGTGGACTCATCGGAACTAACCCTCCTTTTGGGTGTATAGTTCCGGTAACATGCATTATGAGTCAACGATACTTTTCAAAATGCGCTTGGGTAACATTTATTGTGAGTCAATTCGCCCACATTGTCCCTGAATGACAAGGTAGGCACATTTATAGTACAATCTATCCGATAGGTCGTTGTCATGATATCGCCGCTAACACTATTGACAATCATGGAGAACGATCCGTTAATCGTTGCGGAACTCTGCGTAATGACGCAATTGGTGAAATCCGCCGTAAAGATAGTGCCGGCGGTGACCGTACCTGACGTCGATAATGTGGAAGCATAAGACCCGCCGCCGGTGCAGAAAGACTCCGGAGTATTGCCTTTGAGCACCTCACCGAGGAGGTCCACGCTGAATGAGCCGACCTTGTTCGTGATATCGAAAGACGTCGCCGCTGCTCCCGCGGCGCTCTTGGCGTTGCCCATGGTAATGACGCCGGCAGCATGGTCCGAGGGGCGATAGGTAAAGTCATTCTGATCGAAAATAATCGTATCGCCGTTTTTGTCGAACTTGGTCAACATCGCCGCCCCACCCAGTGATCCCGAGACAAGGTATCCGCCGTCCGCTGTGGCTATGACTCCGCTGCCGCCGTCACCGCTGTCCGTTCTGCCCTTGACGAGCAGCCACTCCGTATCAAGGTTCGGTTTCAATTTGATCAGAAAGATATCGGCATTCAAGGGGGCGGTTCCGGGAGAGTAGGAATTGGTTGATCCCGCGACAATGTACCCGCCGTCCTGCGTTAAAGCGATCGCGTCTCCGGAGTCGTTGTCCGATCCGCCGAATGTTCGCCGGCGTACCTCGTTGCCCGATGAGTCTGTCAACACAACCAGCACATCATTCATGCCGCCCGCATCGGGAGTCCTGCCGACGAGTACGAACCCGCCGCCGGTTGTCTGGACAAAGGAAGCAAAAATCCCGGGGCCGTATTTACGCGACCAGGTCTCAGCGCCATGAGAGTCGGTTTTGTACAGAACGGCCGTACCGCTCTGCGCACCATGATCGAACTCTCCGGCCACTGCAAAACCGCCGTCAGCCGTCTGCTGTACTGCGAGCCCGTGATCCGGGCCATATCCGCCTAATTTAGCGTCCCACAGCACACTCCCGGTCAGGTCCGTTTTCAGGAGATAAATGTCGTCCATGCTGCCTGGAATGCTGCCGACTGCTATGTAGCCGTCAGCCACGCCGCCCGTTTTCGTCTGCCACACTGACTGAAACCCGCCTGACACGGATACCGCGCCGGGGTAGGGTTCAGACCAGATTTTGCGCCCGTTGCCGTCGGTCTTCATGAGATAGAAATGGGGGGCCCCTGCATACATCATAGAGCCCGCAATGATAAGACCCTGATCATCGGTCTGCCGGATGCAGTTGCCTATTGCTCCGCCGCTACTGTTGTCCAGTGACGTGTAAGTATTCTCTGAGATCACGTTTCCTGTTGAATCAGTCTTGACGACATACATCTGGACCGGCAGGTCTTGTGGTTGTTTTAATCCCGCAAAGACATAGGTATTATCGGGCAATTCTACGACCGACTGAGCGATTCCGAAGTCTCCGGCACCGTATTTCCAGCTGAAAACGGGTATGCTTCCGGCGCCCGTACCACTACCGCCGAGATCCTGATTATTTCCATTATCAACCCCGCCGCCGCCTCCACCAGCGCAGGAAGCAAGATAGAAAACCGCAGATGCAGTAATGATGAAAATTAGGGCTGCCATCCAGAGGATTCTCTTCATTGTTCTACCTCCTTTGAAACGTCCCGCAGCAGACAAAAATATTGAAAAAGGAACCAAAGCTCCGGTCCTGAAACCGATGAGCCGTTAATTGCCCCCTGTTCCGGAGTGCATCCAGAAGGTCGTGACGCCGTCAGCTCCCGTGCCGCTGCTTGGCGGCATTGCCCCGTCGTCGCTTGCGCCCCCTCCGCCCCCCGCACTGCCACCGGACATAAGATAAAAAGAAGCTGATGGGCTCACCACAAATAATGAGAAGATCATTACAAGGGCTGTCTTCACGGCAGTGCACCTCCTTCTCAGAATTTCTGTAACTACGGATTACACATTGCATGAGTGAGTTATTATCTTTTTTGCACCAAAAAATGAAACGGCCGGGCACGCCTCAGGTTCATCCTTCGGCAGCTCGGCCGTCTTATAAACATGTTAAGACCCGCAGCTTTCCGCCCTCCTCCTCTTGAGAGGGTTGGCTTTATCGGAACTTGATTTAACTGTATCAATGATATGAGGCTCTGTCAATTTCCAGAAATTGCAACTTTTCACTTTTCTGCATTTGCGAAGATGCGACAGAGACTTAAACATTATACTGTGCAAAAAATGAGATTATTTTGCAGCAAATGTCGTCTTGTTGAAGAAAGTAAGGAAGACTTCAGGCTAGCGCATTGCTCATTTTTGAATGAAGCATGATGAGTTCAGAATTTTATTTCCTGAGCTTCCAGCCACGTTGAAAAGCTTCACCTGCATCAGAATGTTAATTGCGGCTTAGCTGAGGCACTGTGCGCGGCATTCTACAATTCTACTCGCCATGTGTCTTTCTTGAGAGAACATTTCCACAACGGGCACTGCCATCCGGGCGATAGCACGACCGACACGGAAGAGAGAGTACCTTCGCAACGAAGTGAAGAATCAATAATTTCCGAGGGCAGGCCACATTGCGCTTTCGGGAATATCGGGAATAACAGAGTTAATATGGCTGAATCAAAACCAGCAGGAGACGTTCTTGAACAGAGAGAAAGAAATTAGGGGCGGCCTGTGTGACCGCCCCTAAAGGGGAAGTGAGGAAAGGAACCTGCGGACCATTGTGCTACCCGTCCTGGAACTACCTCGTGACCAAAACCGGAACCAGTCTCTTACTTTGCCACTTTTGTTTCGAACCGCAGCTTTCCCGTATAGATCGGGATGGCAAACTTCAGCAAGAGGGTATAGAGGAGCGCACCGCACGCCCAGATTCCCATCGTAACGAGGATTTCCGACCTCGTGGGCGAGTACTCGTAGATTTCACCGAGCGTATCGGGGATAAAACCGGGCACGATGAGCCCCATCCCCTTCTCGATATATATACCCATGATTATGAGCGCGCAGCCAATGTTGAGCGTCGTAAAATTCTCTCTGGTCTTCGGGAAGAGAAAAATAAAGAATGCAGTGATGTTCATGAGGGTCGCGGACCACATCCAGGGCACCAGGCCAGATTTCCCGTGAAGTCCGAAATAGAGATACTGGATGGAATAGCTGTCAACGCCGCCCGAATAAAATTCCTTGAACATCTCTGCGCCCAGGAGGAAGAGGTTGATACCCATGGCGTAGGCCATCAACTCGGCAATTTTAAAGATTGCCTTGTTATCGATCTCCAAATCCGACCGTTTTCTGATGATCTGGAATAATATCAGCATGATGGCAGGACCCGAACAGAACGCTGAAGCGAGAAACCGGGGTGCCAGAATCGAGGCGTTCCAGAACGGCCGCGACGACAATCCGTTATAGAGGAACGCCGTCACGGTGTGAATGCTGACGGCCCAGGGAATCGAGAGGATGATCAGGGGGCCGATCACGGACATGCTGTAATCTTTCCCGATCGAAAGCCGGTAGAGCACGTAAAAGGCAACAATGCCGTTAATGGCAAGATAGCCGTTCAAAACGACCACGTCCCAGGCCAGGAGCGATGCGGGGAAGTGCATGGCCCCGATGAACGGAAGAATATGCCAGACGCGCGTCGGCTGCCCCATGTCCACGAGGATGAACAGGATGCACATGCAGATCGCAGTTATGGCCAGCAACTCTCCAAACAGCACGATTTCTTTTATCGGTTTAAAATGATAGAGGTACGCCGGCACGACGAGCAGGACCGCTGCGGCAGCCACACCGACCAGAAAGGTAAAGTTCGATATGAACAATCCCCATGATACCTGGTCCCGCATGGCTGTCGTGATCAGGCCGCGATTGACCTGATCAATGTAAGCGCTCAAACCCAGCAGGATGAAAAATGACAGGAACGCGATCCAGAGATAGTAAGAACGGTTCCCGATGAATATCTGACGTAAAGCGATGAAAAAGTTTTTAATCAACGTGCCCAT
>CAVYLT010000076.1:0-47988 GCA_963769335.1 Nitrospirota bacterium
GAACGATGCGCTGTTCAAACTTGTCATCGAGAAACAGGTTGCCCCTGAAGAAGCGTACATTAAAGCAATCGACAAGAGTGGATTCATGTCCATGCTCAAAGCCAAAGGGATTTCCTTGAATCTCACGGGCGGCATGGAATAGCAGGAGAAGGGTATGAGCGAAAATACTGCATTTGCAGTCCCGAAAGACCGCCTGAGTGTTATTATCCGGCTGGACAAAGGGATGACCGTGAGTGGAGAAATTTTCCTCGAATATGTCTCGGACACCGTTTCTCTGCACCAGAAAGTGACCGCATTTCTCGAAAACGACAACGCCTTCTTCCCGTTAAAGATCAACAGCGGGAGTACGGAGTTTATCAACAAAACGCACGTACGATATGTTGAAATAATTTTTCCGGCGGCCCCGGATGCCAATTATTTTTCATTCCGGCCCATGCAGTCCATCCCCGTGAATGCGCTGTTTGGCGACGGAGATGCCGTGAACGGGGATCTCGTGGCCGAGGTACCTGCGGAGAAAGCTCGCCTTTCTGACTGTTTGAATCTGCAGAATAAATTTTTAAGCATAAAAACCGTCGACAAGATGTGTTACATCAACAGGGAGACGCTCCTGAAGGTTGTGCATGCTTCATAAGGAGGCAAAAGAAGAGTCGCTTCCTATCCATGGACAAATTGTACCGGCCCTTGGCCACAGCAACCGCTTCCTGCATTCCGCCCCTACCCCTCACCCCATCCCTCCCCGGACCCGCTGTCGTCGTTCCTGATGCCGTTCTTTTTATGGTACTATTAAGCCAAGATGAGCATCAATAAAGAAGCGTCAATAATAACACTGCAAAGACCCGTCCTTCTCGTTGGCGGCAAGGGCGGCGTTGGAAAAACAACCTGCTCGGCGGCGATTGCCGTGTATTACGCGACTGCCGGAATCAGAACCTTGATCGTCACCTCTGACCGTTCCCCTTCGCTGTCGGATATTTTTGAGCAAACGATCGGTGATACCGTAACGGCCGTGAGCAAGAACCTTGACGCCTATGAGATCAGCCAGGAAGCGATTGCATCCTGGTGGAGGAAGAAGTTCGGCCGGGATTTTTCCGATATCCTTGAACATCTCATCGATTTGGAGGCGCTTGATAAAGAATCACGGCACCAGCTGCTCGACTACATCGGATCAGCGCCGTCTCTGCAGGAAGAGACCATGCTCGACGTGATCAGGGACATGGCCGAAAACCATGGGTATGACCGGATCGTGTGGGACACGGCGCCTGCGGGAGAGACGCTCAATCTCCTCGATATGCCGAAAAATATCAGGAAACATATCCGCGCCGGAGCAAAGGTATTCGAGGGTCTGGACAGGATCGGGAAACAGCTCCTCGGAAAACGGTCTATTGCTGCGGTCATGGATGATTGGATTCAGGCATCGGACCAGATTGCACGCTTCATCCGCGACAGGTCCTCATTCCTGGTCGTGGCCAATCCTGAAACGCTGGTCGTAAAACAGGTGGGGAGAATGCTTGCGACGCTCGAGGAGTACAAACTTCCGATACGCGGTTTGATCGTCAACTGCGTAATCAAGGATGCTGATTCGGCCTCGCTCGCTGCAGTTCAAAAAGCGCAATCGAAGCACATCGAGGAATTAAAGAAAATGGCAGGAGAGCGCAACGTGGCCTTTTTAGGCCGCTCGTTTACCGAAATCAGAGGATTTGAGCGGCTTCAGGAAATCGGCTCAATGCTTGCGGCGGGACTTGCGCTGTAGCGGCCGGCTGTTCTATACATTGAACCTGAATAACATGATGTCTCCGTCCTTCACCACATAATCCTTGCCTTCCGAACGGAGGAGCCCTGCCGCCTTCACAGCCTGTTCTGTCTTCAGCTTCATCAAATCATCGTAGTGAAAGACCTCGGCGCGAATGAACCCCTTTTCGAAATCCGTATGGATTTTTCCGGCGGCCTGCGGCGCCTTGGTGCCTTTGGTGATGGTCCAGGCCCGCACTTCGTCCTTGCCGGCAGTGAAATAGGTGACGAGGCCCAGGAGGTCATAGCCCGCACGGATCATACGGTCGAGGCCTGATTCCTTGAGGCCCATGCCGGCAAGGTATTCCCTGCGCTCTTCCTTCGGGAGTTGGGCGATCTCGCCCTCCACCTGGCCGGAGATAACAACGACCTTTGCGCCTTCCGCTGCGGCGATTTCTATTACGGCATCCACAAGTGGGTTCCGCTTGCCTACCATGTCCTCTGCCACGTTCGCCACATACAGCACGGGTTTGGAGGATAACAGCGCGTAGCTCTTGAGCCACTGCATTTCTTCCTCGGAATGCGCACCCCGCCGGACCGGCTCTCCTTTCGCGAGCATGTCCTTGAGCCGACGCATGAATTCTACCTCTTCAACGGCCTTCTTGTCCCCGGTCTTGGTCAGCTTCTCAGCCTTGTACAAGCGTTTCTCGATTGCGTCGAGGTCCGCGAGCATGAGTTCCGCCTCGATTACCTCGATATCTTCTTTGGGATCGACCCGGCCGGCAACATGTATCACGTTCGGGTCTTCAAAGCAGCGTACCACGTGAGCGATCGCGTCCACTTCGCGGATATTCGCCAGGAACTTGTTCCCCAGGCCCTCGCCCTGGGCCGCGCCCTTCACCAATCCTGCGATGTCGACGAACTCCATGCTGGTCGGGGTAAGCTTTTTCGGCTCATAGATCTCTGCGAGCCTGTCGAGCCGCTCGTCGGGCATGTCCACCACTCCCACGTTCGGATCGATGGTCGTAAAAGGATAGTTCGACGCTTGCGCTCCCGCGGAGGTAAGCGCGTTGAAAATGGTGGACTTGCCTACATTGGGAAGTCCTACGATGCCGCAGTTAAAACCCATGGTAAAACTCCTTTTTTACTTCCAACAAATCGCGCAGTCATCTGTGCTTACTGATCTCACGTGTATTTTGGCAACAAAAAACCCGGAGCTGTCGGAAGAGTCCTTCAGGTCCGGGCTTCTGATCATTTACTTTTGATTGAACATATTCATGGCCCGTGTTGGGCCTTCCTGAACAATCGCCTGAACTGCCGCCGCCGCCCGCGCAATTACGTCCGGCAGGACCTGCCCCTCTTCGGCAAGGAACGGACTCAATACGTAATCAGCAGCGTCCATACCGGGTCCCGGCCTTCCGATCCCGATGCGGATCCGGACGAAGTCCGATGATCCAACCTGCTCGATGATGGAACGAAGTCCATTATGGCCGCCGTGTCCGCCGCCGATCTTTACCCGAACGGCACCGAAGGGAAGATCAAGCTCGTCATGGATCACCACAAGATCGGCAGCATCTGCATAGGCGCTTCTGACGATAGCGCCGACGGCCCTGCCGCTGTCGTTCATATACGTCTGCGGCTTGGCCAGAATAGCTTCCTGGCCTTCGATCTGGGCCCTGCCGATAAGTGCGTTAAACTTTTCCTGACTGACGTCAACCTGCAGGCTTTTCGCGACCCCATCAACAACCATGAAGCCCGCATTGTGCCGCGTGCGTTCGTACTTTCTGCCCGGGTTGCCGAGCCCGACGATGATTTTCATTCAATCCCCGGAGAACAGCGCGCGAGTTTTTTATTTTTTGGGAGCGGCTTCCTTCTTGGGAGCGGCTTCTTTCGCGCCTGCCGCACCACCCTTGGCCTCAGCAACCGGAGCAGCTGCAGCAGCTTCGCCCTCTTTCTTGGGCTTCTTGACCAGTTCGGGCTCACCGCCCTCCGTTGCCGCAACCGGCGCAGCAGCCAGCATTTCCTCAAGCTTCGCATCGGAAATCGGCGGCTGGATGGTCACGACCGTCGCGTCGCCATCGGTCAGGATCTTGACTCCCTCGGCGACTTTGATGTCCCGAACGTGGAGCGACTCGTTGACCTTGATCGACGTAATATCGACTTCGAGGTGCTCAGGAATCTGGTTTGGGAGGCACTCCACTTCGACCTCGCGCACTCCGTGCTGAAGGATTCCGCCTTCCTTCACGCCGATGGATGTCCCGGTCAGGTGCACGGTAACCGGTATCTTGACCTTCTCGTTCATGGCGACCTCCATGAGATCGACATGAATAAGGGCGCCGTTCCTCGGATCGATCTGGTAATCCTTGATGAGCGCCAATTTGTCGGGGCCGCCGCTGCCGCCCTCGAGCTTGAGGTTGATGAGCGCATGCTCGCCGCCTTCGGTGTTGAGAATTTTCGTCACATCCTTATTGCCCATCGAGATGGGCATGGATTTGCCGTGGCTGTACAGTACTGCCGGCACCATCTGGTTCCGCCTCAGGCCCCTGGCAACTCCTTTGCCCGCCTTTTCCCTGACCTGCGCTGTTAATGCTATCTTTTCCATTTCTCCTCCGTTGATAAACGCCGTTTAAACGGCTTGATCAGTTTAAACGGTTTAAACTGTTTTGTTCTTTATACAAACAGGGAACTGAGCGACGTTTCCTCGTGAATACGCGTGATCGCTTCCGAGAGGATCAGCGCCACGGAGAGGACGGTCAGCTTTTTACATTGCTGCTGTTTACTGTCAAGGCCGATCGTGTTCGTGGTAATAAGCTCGTCAAGCGCCGAGTCGTTGATCCGTTGGATCGCCGGACCCGAGAGCACCGCATGGGAACAGGCCGCGCTGATGGAACCTGCGCCATTCGCCCGGAGCGCCGCCGCCCCTTCGGTCAGGGTGCCGGCCGTGTCCACCATGTCATCCAGCAGCAGACAATCGTGGCCTTTCACGTCGCCGATGATGTGCATCACCTGCGCCACATTCGGTTTATCACGCCGCTTGTCAATGATGGCGAGCGCTGCATTCAACCGCTTTGCAAATGCCCGTGCACGCTCCACGCCGCCTGCATCGGGCGACACCACCGTGAGGTTCGTAAATTTTTTCGACCGGATATATTCCAGCAGGACCGGCGCGGCGAAGAGGTTATCCACAGGGATGTTGAAAAACCCCTGGATCTGGCCCGCGTGCAGGTCCATGGTCAGCACCCGGTTCGCGCCTGCCGCAGTGATCAAGTCGGCTACGAGCTTCGACGTAATCGGAACACGCGGCTGGACCTTGCGGTCCTGCCTGCTGTACCCGTAGTAGGGCAATACAGCCGTGATCCTGGCCGCCGAAGCCCTCTTGAGGGCGTCGATCATGATGAGCAGTTCCATGAGATGCCGGTTCACCGGGCTCGACGTGGGTTGCACCACGAATACGTCCATGCCGCGAACATTGTCCACGATCTGAACGTTGATCTCACCGTCGCTGAATTGGCCAACCACCGCGTTCCCCAGCGGGAGGTTCATCCGCTGGCAGATCTCCTTCGCCAATGCCGTATTGGCGTTGCCGCTGAATACCTTTATTTCTTGCCCTCTCAGTTTTACCATGAGAACCTCATCTTCGCTTATTCTGGTTCGGGGGCAGGGAGTCGAACCCCGATTAAAGGCTTCAAAGGCCTCTGTCCTACCATTAGACGATCCCCGAATGGTGGCAGCTGATTTCGCATAATCCGCTGATCTGCCGGATAAATATCAAAAGGATAGGCGGATGCCTATCCCTTTGCGTAAGACGCAGAATCGGCACTACTCAAACCGGCTACACCCCTATGCTGCTGAATCTTTCGTGGTCTGTTCTCTTTTAGTGGGATTCGCCAATTCGCGTTCGTATTCGGCGAGGACCTTTTTTTCGATCATTTGCCTCGTCTCGCTGTTCAGCGGATGCGCTATGTCCTTGAACGTCCCATCCTTCATCTTGCGGCTCGGCATGGCCACGAACAGTCCCGCATTTCCGTTAATGACGCGCAGGTCCCGAATTAAGAATACATTATCGATCGTTATCGTTGCATAAGCCTTGAGTCGTTCTTCATTATTGACCGGAAATACCCTCACCTCTGTGATTTCCATATGCTACCCCCCTCATGGTTGACAGGTAGATTCGTTCGGAGGTACGCACCATCGGACCGACGGTGTCCTCTCTCCTAGAGATACTCCGTAAACGGCGATGCGGTCAAGGTCTCCGTCGGGTAAAGACGCCACCCTTTCCCGGAGAGGTTTGTTGCGGCAACACGGCACGCGATTTCGGTTTCGAAGATACCGAAAACCGTAGGCCCGCTCCCGCTCATGCATACGCCAAGAGATCCCTGGGCCAATAGCGCTTCTTCGATCCTGCCGATTTCCGGATGAGCGGCTGCAGTCACGGTCTCCAAGTCGTTATGGAGCCCTTCGGCTATATTTCGGACCGTAAGCCTTGCAATTTTAGTACAGTCAACTTTCTTTGTCAACCTCAAATTTAAGTTATTGTACACCCATCTTGTTGATGTTTCAAATCCCGGATTGACCAGGAGAACCCAGAAACTCGGGAGCGGAGACAGGGAGATTACCTGTTCCCCCCTCCCCCGGGCAATGGCAGTTGGCCCAAAGAAGAAGAAGGGGACATCCATGCCTACTTTTGCCCCGATTTCAGCCAGGCGATCGCGGTCGAAATCCGTGCTCAGCAGCTTATTTGCAGCAGCAAGAACGGCCGCAGCATTCCCACTTCCCCCTGCAAGTCCCGCGGCAAGGGGGATGATTTTTTTTATGAAAATGGAAAGCCCCTCTTCCATGCCTGCTGCCTTGAGCAGTTCTGCGGCAGCTTTCCAAGCCGTATTGCCTTCCCCTGACGGTACTGCCCCCCCCTCGCTGTGTACCCGGATGCCGGCACCGCCGTGAGTGACCGTGATCTCGTCGTAGAGGCTCACCATCTGCATGAGCATTTCGACCTCATGGTACCCATCCGGTCGCTTACCAAGCACCGACAGGCACAGGTTGATTTTCGCTGGAGACCGAAGTGTGATCGAATTCATCTCACACCTTTCCTCTATTTATATTATCCCTCTTCTTGGCGCAAATGGTCATTCACTCTTCGAAAAAAGCTTTTCAGCGGACGGCATAAGGTTCCGCTCTAATGCCGGTTATTGTCCTTCAAGCGGGTCTCATCTGTCAATATAAAGGATTCTTCGCTCAGCGGAGTGTTCACCTCAGCATCAGTGTAGTGGACCGTGAGCTGCATTTTCTTGTCAGGGATCTCCACAACGATAATAAGCGGAAGACGGTAGTGGTCTATTTCTTGAGTGCGCTCGAACCGGGCTTCATACACGAGTTTGCCTGCCCGGTACAGTTCCTGAGAAAGAATGCGGGGTTCCTGCTTCGACCCGGTATAAAAATTTTTGACAACAATACGCCTGATGAAGTCACCGGTGCGCAGTTCCAGAGTGCAATCGCTCTCCTGTCCGCATAACAGGAGGTCGGTGGACGGTGAAGCCGTACCGGGTCCGGGTACATTGCCGGAGAGCAGGGCGCACAATTCCGAGGGTTCCAGCCCTTTTCCGAAAATTTTCTCGAGGCCCGCTGGGCCCGATCGAGTGACTTTTTCTTCCCCCGGCAAACGAAGCAAAACGTCCCGTCCATCCCAGACAACCGCCATTAATGATTGTCCGAAAGGCCCATAGGCCTCCATCCTCAACCGTCGCTCCCCGTCTATCACAATGCCGACGGTATCAAGCGCCCGCTTCCGGCCTCGCTTGCTAACTTCGAGCCTCGCCACTGCCTTGAGGCTGGCAAAGGATTGCCGGTGACGCTCCAAGGCCTCAAGCAGCGGACCAGCAGGCACAGCTGTCAAAGGGATTTCCGGTTTTTTGGGAAGGCAAGAGAAAAGGATCGGGATGGCGACAAGGACGATAAGCCTGAAGATTTTCACTTTTTGTCTTGTTTCCTCGGCTTCACATCTTTCAGCAGTTCGTCGGGATTCCCGAAACCTTCAGCCTTAAAGCGATCGCGGAGGTTCTGGTTTTTGGGATCCAGTTCCAGAGATTTGAGCCACTGCTCTCTGGCTTTGTCTTTCTCCGACAATTTGAGGAAAATATCACCGTAGTGTTCGCGCATCACCGGGTCGTCCGTCGCGGCCTTCACGATCGCCTTTTGCATGACTTCGGACGCCTCCTTCAGCATACCCTTCTGGTAGTATGCCCAGGCAAGACTGTCGAGGATATAGGCGTTATCCGGCTTGACCAGGAGCGCCCGCTTGATCAACTGAATCGCCTCGTCGAGATTTTCTCCTTTTTCGGCATAGGAGTATCCAAGATAATTGAGCGCATCGGCATTGTCGGGCTTCAGATCGATCGCTTTTTTAAGCGTTGCGATCATCTCATCTCGCTTCCCGAGTTTTTCGTACGCCACAGCAAGGCTGAACAGCAGATCATCCCGGTCCGGGGCCATGCGGAGTCCCTCGTTCAGGGTATCGACGGCTTTTTGGTACTTCTCTCCATCCATGTAGGCATTGGCAAGGTACAGGTAGAGTTCGGGCTTCCCCGGCTGTTCAGCCAGCGCTTTCTCCAGGAGGGGGACCGCCTGCCCGGCCTTGCCTGTCTGCGCGAAGAGGTAGGAAATCTGAAGAAGAGAATCGAGGTCATCAGGCGCGGCTGCCAGGATGGCTTGATATTCCTTGAGCGCCTCCTCATAGTGATCCGACGCAACAAGGGTCGAGGCAAGGTATCGCTTTACTTTGAGATCGCCCGGAACCGCCTTCGCTACTTTTCTGAAGGCCGTCACAGCCTGCTCGTATTTCTTCTGCTCGGTATAAATAAGCCCGACCTTGATTAAAGCGTCATAGTTGTGCGGATCCAATTCAACAACCCGTTCGAACTGTTCCAGCGCATCTGCCAGAGCGTTCTGCTGGATGAACAACTGACCGATATGCTGCATGATTTCCAAGTTATGGGGATTGAGGGCGACCGCCTTCTTGTAGGCATCAATAGCCTCGGGCACCTTGTCCATCAGTTCGTAGACGAACCCCAGGCTGGTGTAGGCTGGCTCAAAGTCGTCCCGGAGGGCAATCGCCCGTTTGAATTCAGCCAGGGCCTCAGGATACATCTGACGCTCCATGTAAATCCTGCCGATGTAGTAGGGAGACATGAGTGAAGCGGGATTGACCTTTTCAAGGGACCGGAGCGTCTCGACCGCCTCATCATACCGTTTCAGGGAGGCAAGAAGTGACCCGAGATAGATGTATGCGTCTTCCAGCTTCGGATCATGGGCTATTACATTGCGGTACGTTCTGATCGCATCATCATACTTTTTTTTGCCCGAATAAATGCCTGCCAGCAGCATAAGCGTCTGTGTACTGTCCGGCTGGAGTTCGGCGGCTTTCTGCGCGTACTGTGCGGCCTGGTCCAGCTGCCCCTTTCGCAGCGATAGCGCCGCAAGTGACAAAGCGATCTCGGCCGAATTCGGGTCAAGGCCGTACGCCTGATCATATTCTTTCAGCGCTGCATCAAAGTCACCGTCCTGTTCGAGGATACTGCCGACCAGAAAGTGGTAATCGGCATCGGCCTTGGTTCGGATATCGGGGCTGAGGGCTCCTACCGTTTCCTCCTGGTTATTGACAGGCAGGGCAGCGCAGGCGGCTGACAACAGGGTAAGCAGCATGATGGACAAAATTTTAATCATAGGTACTAGTCTATGCGAACGGTTCGCGAGTGTCAAGATAAACATCCCGCAGCAAAGCCTCTGCACCGTCCCGGGTGAAAAAAGGCAGCAAAGAACGCCCGCCGACGGACGGTGGAAGCCCCCACCCGGCAGGATCTCATGGTTCCTGTGAATGCATGAGAACCTTCACGTGTTCCAGGCTTATTTCGATATCGTCTTTGTCGTGCGCTTCTATCGTGAAGACCGGCAATGGGGAATGGACCTTCATCAGGGTGAAAAACTTTTTAAAATCGATGTTCCCCCTGCCGATCGCCCAGTGCTCGTCGGCCTTTCCATCATTATCATGCAGATGCACTTCGACGAGGTGGCGACCGAGGGCCTCGAACCAGTGTTCCAGCGTGACCCTGGAAAAGAGGTTGAAATGACCCGTATCGAAGCAAAACCCAAAGTTCGGATCATTGATCTTCTCGATGAGCATCCGGAGCGCTTCAGGATCGTCGTCGAACACATTTTCGATGGCCACGCGGAGACCGATCTTCGATGCGGCATCCATGACCTTCTGCCAGACATCAATGCTGTTTTCAAGCCATACGTCCTTACGCCCGCTGTAACGCCATTTATCGTAGGCGGCATGAAACACGACGGAGCGCGGCTTGAGAATTGCTGCAACGTTCAGAAGCTGACGGAAACGGACCTGTGTTACTGATCGCACCATGGGGTCTACGGCACCGGGATTCAAGTCCATAAACGGCGCATGGAGAGATAGCGCGGGGCTCCAATCAAAACGTTCCACCAGGGTCTCCAGATCCGGTTTCTCGATCTGATCGAGCACAGCCGCAGAAAAGTAGATCTCAAGAGCATAGCGCCGGTGCCGGATCATTTCAAAAAAATCCCGCAGGGCCGGAAAAGGTATATGGACGTGTATCGGTTCCATCAAGGCTCAGCCCTTAGACGGGCAGCCGGTGCAGGCGCCTGAAGAGCACCCCGCTGACGGCTTTACCTCTTCCTTCGGTTTTTCCTTCGCAGTCGCCGATTTCCGATCCTGCGAAGGGTAATCGGTCGCATACCAACCGTTTCCCTTCAGTACAAACGACGTCGGTGATAAAACTTTGCGCACATTCTCGGCATTGCAGATTCTGCACACCGTGAGTATTGGATCGCTGAATTTCTGGATAACCTCGAAACGCCCTCCGCAGCTTTTGCACTCATACTCGTAATTCGGCATAAAAACCTCCACATCTTATCTACAAATATCAAAACAAGAACTATTATTATAAACAATAGAATTTAGGAAAACAAGTGTTTTTGCGGAGTCTGACCTGGAAAACTCGGCAACCAGACGACGTGAACCGGCAATATCATCCTTGCCCGTCTTTCCTCGCCGGAGAAAGAGGCAAAGGAGCGCCATCATAATAGAAAAGGATGATCAATCCGAATAACAAAAAATTAATCCGCTGATCAGAGGGACAGATGAACAATTTCAAAAATACACTGATTCTTAGACAGGAAACGAATTGCCGGATATTGCCGGTATTTTCTCGACGGGGAGGAGCTTATCCGACAACATTGTACTCCCGTATGCGGAACAGGACGCCAAGTTCCTCGGCAATTTTGCGGCAGACTTCTACATCGACGCCCGGCGCCGATACGACGGTGGCAGTCACATCGGGGATATATTTCCTTGACTCGCGAATGAAATCTTTGACCGCTTCATATGTTTCGACACCGAATTTCGGCTGACTGATTTTGAAATAAGTTTCTGCGTTCTGGGCATTCAGGCTCACGCTTACGGCGTCAACAAGCCCGGCAAGCTCTGGCAAGATGTTCCGCTTATGAATCAGGTTGCCGTGGCCGTTCGTATCGATGCGCACTCGCCCCCCCTTTTGTTTTACAGCAGCGGCAACAGCCTTGACCACATCAAGCCGGAGCAGCGGTTCACCGTAACCGCAAAAAACGATTTCCGCATACCGCGCCGGATCCCCGATCTCCTTGATCAATTCCTTTGCGGACGGCTCTTCTCCCAAACGGAGATTATGCCCCTTCACAAAATCGGTGTGATAACGAACACAGAAGGTGCAGGCCGCGGTGCAGCGGTTGGTGATATTGAGGTATAGGGAATTTCGTATGGGATAGGTTATTTGCCCCCGTTCGGGGAGCGTGCCGATGCCGAAGAGCTGCATGGCATTAAAGCTCGTGATTCGCGAAACGTCATCCACGGTAAGCCCTTTGAGAACAGCGACCGCTTCGGCTGTGTGGCGAACGAACGCTGGTTCGTTCCGTTTGCCCCGGACAGGTTGCGGTGCAAGATAGGGGGAGTCCGTTTCAATCAGCAGATGCTCGATGGGGATCTGTTTCACGACCTCGCGCAAGGCCTCTGCCTTCGGGAACGTGACCGGTCCGGCGATGGAAATGGAAAAACCCATCTCGATCACGCGTTTTGCCATTGCCGCATCGCCGGAGAAGCAATGCAGGACGCCGCCGAGATCGGGCGACCATTCTTCGGAGAGGATCTGGAGCGTATCTTCATGAGCGTCGCGGTCGTGAATAATAACGGGCAGATCGAGTTCGCGAGCTTCGCGAAGCATATCGCGAAATTTTCTCTTCTGGTCCGTGCGCGGCGAGTGTTCGTAGTGATAGTCAAGCCCGATCTCTCCGTAGGCCACGACCTTCTTGTGTTGTGCAAAGTGTCTGAGGATTTCATAGGCCGGATGAAGGATGTCCTTCACTTCATGAGGATGGATCCCGATCGCTGCGTAGATAAAGTCGTACTTGTCAGCCAGGAGCACCGCGTCGCGGCTCGATTCGATCGTGGTCCCGATCGTGACGATGTATTCCACGCCCGCTTCCCGTGCCCGTTTGATCACGTCCTCGCGGTCGTCGTTGAACTCGCGCATTTCCAAATGGGCGTGCGTATCGATCAGCATACCGTTACTTTACCTCTGAGATAATCCTAAAATTGCCGAGATGAACAGCTAGATGCCCATGTATGATCCACAATTCAGAATAAGAGCCGCATCATGTATCTTGCATCTGCTCTCTTGCTATCCCACGATCACTTCACCCTGCTCCCCGGTTTGGTTTCCCGGTCAAAGGTGGCCACGGCAAGGAGGTCCCCATTACTCCCAGCCAGAAGCATGCCTTGGGATTCGATGCCCATGAGCTTGGCCGGCTTCAGGTTTGCCACGATTACGATAGACTTCCCCACGAGTTCTTCCGGCGTATAGCTTTTGCCAATGCCTGCAACGACTTGGCGCGTTTCCGTGCCGATGTCAACTTTGAGCTTAATGAGTTTCTCGGACTTCTCGACCCGTACAGCCTCAACGATCTTGCCCACGCGGAGATCGACTTTCATGAAATCTTCTATCCCTATCAGGTCTTTTCCTGCTGAAGCTGGAGCAGGCGTGGGCTGCGTTGGGGCAACAGGAAATTGTTTTTGCGTGTTTTCGATTTTTTCCATTTTATTCTCCGGAGATTTCTTTATGATTGCCACAACAGATTCTGATATATTCGCAGTTTCTGATATTTGCGCAGATACTATCCTTGGAAACAGCTGCGCTCCCGGTTGAATGGCAGTACCGATCTTCAAGCCGCCCCAGCCCTGCTCATCATTGAGCCGGCATGCGCTGATCTGTTTATGCACGCCGATGGCGTCCCATATCTTCTGAGACGTTGAAGGCATGACAGGAAACAAGTACAATCCAATCAAACGCAACGACTCCGCGAGGTTATAGAGCACACTGCGAAGACGGCCCATTTCGTCATTTTTCGCAAGGGTCCAAGGCGCGTTCTCCTCAACATACCGGTTCGCGCGGGTCACCAGGAACCAGACGTCTTGCAAGTACTTCGTGAATGAGAGTGCAGCAAGGTTCGCGTCGATCCTCGCTGGGATTACGGAGGCGATTTCTCGTAGATCTTGGTCTAACGGTTGATTAAAACTTGCCTTCGGGACCTTTCCTTCGCAATACTTCCCGATCATGGTAAGGACGCGCGAGAGGAGGTTCCCGAGATCGTTCGCCAATTCGGCATTGAACCGCGTAATAAAGGTCTCGGTCGAGAAATCGCCGTCCAGGCCGAACGGCACCTCGCGCAGCACGAAATACCGGAACGCGTCGGCACCGTACTGATCCACGACCGCGTGCGGGTCTATCACATTTCCGAGCGACTTGGACATCTTCTTGCCGTCCTGCGTCCACCATCCATGGGCAAAAATATTTTTAGGGAGGTCAAGCCCGAGTGCCATGAGCATCGTGGACCAGTAAACACTATGTGTCGTCAGGATATCTTTCCCGACCAGGTGATGTTCCGCCGGCCACCACGCCGTTCCTTCAGGCGCGAGATATTTTGTCGCTGAATAGTAATTCACCAAAGCATCAAACCAGACATAGGTTACGAAGTTCTTATCAAAGGGAAGTTCTATGCCCCAGGAGAGCCGCGCCTTGGGCCGGGAGATGCAGAGATCGCCCAGGGTCTGGGACCGCAGGAACCCGAGCACCTCGTTGCGCCGGGAGTCGGGCCGGATGTAGTCCGGGTTCTTCACGATATGCTCAATGAGCCGCTCCTGATACCTGCTCATCAGGAAGAAGTAATTGTCCTCGGTGATGCGCTCCACCGGCCTGCCGCAGTCCGGGCACTTTCCATCGACGATCTCCTTCTCGGTCCAGAACCGCTCGTCCGGCGTGCAGTACCAGCCCTCGTAGGTACGCCGTTCGATCTCGCCCTTGTCATAGAGCTTCTGCAGTAATTCCTGAACAACGGCCATGTGCTCCTTGTCCGTTGTGCGAATGAAAGCGTCGTTCGAAATCTCAAGCTTCTTCCAGAGCTTCTGAAAGTTAACGGTCATGAGGTCCGCATGCGCCTTAGGCGTCAGGCCTCGATCGACGGCCGCTTTTTCTACCTTCTGCCCGTGTTCGTCGGTGCCGGTGAGGAAAAATACCGGGTCCCCCCTGAGACGATGGTATCGCGCCAGCGTGTCCGCGGCGATCGTTGTATAGGCATGGCCGATGTGTGGTACGTCATTGACGTAATAGATGGGAGTCGTGATGTAAAATTTCTTCGACATTTGGTTGCTCTGAAAGTTCTCTTCGGCGACGTATGTTTCTCGTGTTTCCCTAGCCCTTGACTTTTGCCTCTGGGTCTGCCTTATGTATTCCCCGGTCCTTGCGGCTTACTGTCGCCCTGCTGGCCCGGACCTTTCTTCTTTTTGCGCCAGAACCGTCGTTTCTTCCTTTTGCCGGACTTCTCCCCTTCCTGCTGCTGTTCAACTTTTTGTTCCTGTGGCTGGGGTTTCTCCTGCTTCGGCTTCGGCTGCTGCTGCTGACGTTCCTTGGGCTGACCTCCCGACTGCTGTTGCGGTTGCGGCGGCCTCCTGTCCCGCTGCTGATCTCTTCGTTTCTCAGGCCTGCCGTCGCCCTTCTGTCCGCCTTCTTTTTGTTTATCCCTTCGATGATCCTGCTGTTTACGATCTTCCTGGCGTCTCTTTTCTTCAGCGAGCCGGCGTTCTTCCGCCTCACTTCGTTCCTCTGAGATGCGGCGCTCTTCTTCCTCTTTCTTCTCCCTGACCACGGCCTCCCGCATGCCTGCGACGTCCTTTTTAATCTCGTCGTACATCTCATATTCATAGGACAAACAGCAGAGCAGGCGGCCGCAAACACCCGAGATTTTCGCCGGGTTGAGCACCATCTCCTGTTTCTTGGCCATGCGGATAGACACGGGTTCGAAGTTCTTCAGGAATGCCGCGCAGCAGAGCTCCCTGCCGCAGGGCCCGAACCCGCCGATCAGGCGCGCCACGTCCCTGACGCCGATCTGGCGCATTTCGATCCTGCTATGGAGCTTGTAGGCAAGGTCTTTCACCAATTCGCGGAAGTCAATTCGCGACTCGGAGAAGAAATAAAACGTGACCCGTGAGGAATCAAAGGAGTATTCCACGCGGATCAGCTTCATCGGCAATTCCCGCTCGGTGATCATGTCCTGTGCGGTCTTGAAAGCCTCGGCCTCGTGCCCTTTGTTCGTCTCGTCCCGCGCGAGATCCTCCTCAGTTGCTTTGCGCAGTACTTTTCTCAGCACCTTCGGCGTCGGCCTGTTTCCGTTGGCAGAAACGTCCGGCGGCTTCTCACCGGCCGACGCTTCTTCAATCTGAAGCCCGTGCTCAAGTTGAACAGGCTCCGGGGCCGGCGGTGCAGGTTGTTTTTTGAGACGCACGACAAAGGCAAGCCCCTGCCCCCGCTCGGAGTCGACGATGATCCTGTCGCCTATGGCGACCTCGATATCGGTCGCGTCAAAGTCATAGACCTTCCAGTTGTCGCGAAAACGCACGCCTGCTATCTTTATCATCGTATCTGTCATCGGTTTACCGGTTTTATCCTCAGTTTTAATATTGACTCAGGTTGCCCCTGAGTGCCGACGCACAGAAGCGCGTAATGCGCCTGCGGCGACGCGAGGTGGTTCCCTTGAGAATTTTTTCGAATTCTGAAATTCGCATTCGGAATTGTCCTACCCGCTCTCCAGCTTAAAGAACAGGTTCTCAGCCGCCAATTGTGCGCTCACCCGGCGGTCAAGCTGTTTTCTGCATGCGGCAAACAACTCCAATGCGGTAAACATCTTTGAGAGCGGAATCCGTTCTCCCCAGTTCCGGTACTGTTCCCCTGCCTGTGCATACACGAGCAGCCGCTCGTCTCCCGTTTCCCGATAGACCATGGCATCGCGAAGGCATTCGATGCCGATAGTGAGCAGCCGGTCGAATCGGTCGCGGTCTTTCGCAAATGTTTCAGCCAGGGCCAGCGTCTCGCCGGGACCCATCTGCGGCAACCCGGACCAAAGGTCCATGACCTGGTTCCGCTCCGCCTTTTCCCGCTCCACGTCCATGTCGAGTCCCCGCCCCATGCTCCCCTGTGCAAGCGCGGCGGCAAACCAGGCGTCTCCATCCGAGAGCCCGCGCTTACGCTTGAGCGCCTGCGCCAGCGTCTGCCGCGGCAGCGGTTGAAACCTGATTTCCTGGCACCGCGAACGGATGGTCGGAAGGAGGCTCTGAGGCAAGGCGGTAATCAGGAGGATAAGCGCGTCTCCCGGCGGCTCCTCAAGGGTCTTCAAAAAAGCATTGGACGACGCCGCGTTCATACGGTCAACGGCGTCGACGATCACGGTCTTCTTGGTGCCCTCAGAGGGTTTGAGCGCAAGATCAGCCTGAACCTGCCGGACCTGGTCGATCTTGATCTCCTCGCCGTCGGCGACCAGAAGATGAATATCGGGATGACCGCTGGTTGCGACTTTGCGGCACGACGGGCATGCGCCACAAGCCCCCTCTTCACCGGCATTTTGGCAGTTTACGGCGGCTGCGAGAGCAAGCGCGGTCATTTTTTTCCCGATTCCCGCTTCTCCGGAAAAAAGATAGGCATGCGCGAGGGTCCTGTTCGCCAGCGCCCGTTTCAAAATAGTAACCGGTTTTTCGTGCCCTTCTATTGCGGCAAACGACATATTGCTCTGACTCCGTATTTATTTTCAGTCCGACATCTTGACGATGTCGCCTACGATCTTCCGAATCTCCGATTGGATGTCTTCCATCGGACGTGACGCCCCAACAATTCTAATGCGGTCCGGTTCCCGTCTTGCCAGAGTGAGGTACCCTTGCCTGACACGTTCATGAAAGGCAATCGCTTCGTTCTCGAACCGGGCTTCGGTCTCGAGACCGCGGCTGTCGTTTCTGCCCCGCGCGCGCGCGACGCCGACCTCAGCATCAATATCAAGAAGAATGGTGACGTCGGGCTTGAGCCCCGCACATACGATCCGGTCGAGGGTATGGATCAGTTCGATATCCAGATTTCTCCCGTACCCCTGATAGGCAAGCGTCGCGTCTGCAAACCGGTCGCAGAGCACGACTCCCGCCTCAAGTTGAGGCAGAATGACCTCCTTCAGATGCTGCGCCCGGCTCGCGGCATAGAGGAGGAGTTCCGCCTTCGGATCAAGCGCTGTATTCGCGGGATCAAGCAGGATCTTCCTCACCTGGTCGCCGATGAGCGTGCCACCCGGCTCCCGGGTAAGGACCGTACGTATACCGAGGGACTTCAGATAACTCGCAAGCAGGACGATCTGCGTGGATTTGCCGGAACCCTCGATGCCTTCGAGGGTGATGAACTTCCCCTTCATTTACTTGAGCTCCGCGACAACATCGCCGGCCGCTTTAAGCGCGGGATTCGATGTGAAGAGGATTACCTGGGTTTTCGTTGCAAGGGTTCGTAGGACCTGACAAGCCGACTGCTGCCGGACGGAATCAAAACCTGCAAGCGCGTCGTCAAGAATGAACGGCAAACGCCGTTTACCGACGATCGCTTCAACCAGCCCGGTCCTGAGGCAGAAGGTAACGAGCGCTTTTGTCCCATGGCTCAAATCCCGATAGTTCACCCGGGCGTCGTCCTTGGTATGGACAGCGGGCTCGCCTTCATGTCCCACCTCGATCCGGACATACTTGCCGCCGGTGACCGCGGCAAGGTTCCTCTGCGCGGCGGCCTCGACGGCAGGGATAAGTGTGTCCATCTCGATGCCGCCCATCCTGCTGGCAACAGCCAGTTCGGTAAGAAATCCGCCCTGCCGCTCCGCAGCTGGCGCCCCGGGATCCCCCGACAAATCCTGCCCCACGGCGCCGAAATCCCAGGAAGCACCGGAGGCATCTCCTTCCAAGCGCTCGATGTCTTGCCTGATACTGTAGGTGTCGATATTATTATGGGCGACAGCCTGCGCCGCCTTTTCCAGTTCGAGGATCTCTTCCTGCTGACGGGCATACTGCTGTTGAATAAGTTCCGGCGTCAGGTCCCCGAGGAGGCGCATCCGCTGCTCTTCAATATCGGCGAGCAACGCACCGAAGTAGTGAAAATTCTCGGACCGGTCTTTGAGATCCGCCACATCGGTCGCTCCCGTGCTGCGCAGGTAGGCGGTGATGGCGGCGCTCTCCTGTGCGTATTTCTTGTCAAGTTCGGCGATATCGTGCTCTAATGCCTCTACGTCCTGCTTGACGATATTCCGCTGCGCGTTCTTCCGCGAGCCGTTGTACCATGCTACGGCGATCAGGACGAGAGCACCGATGAGGCCGATGTAAAAAAATTGTCCATATTCAGCCGTCAACACGAACATCCCCAGCACCATTGAGAGAACACCGAGAATGATGCCGGCTATGAACAGCTTGTCAGTAAGGAAATTGACCCTCGGGACGGAGTCAAGCTGCAGCTTCAGCACCTCAAGCGACTTGTTCAATTCGTCGGCTTCAACGAGTTTCTGGCTCTGGCGCCGTTCCTGTTCGTCGATCAGCTCCAAAATGTTCTGGGGCAGGCTTTCACACCCTTTGAGCTCGGCAAGGGATGTTTCAATCTCGGCCTTTTTGTGGTCTACCTCTTCGAGGGACGACATTTTCTTTTTACATTCGCCGGCGGCAAGTTTTGCCGCTTGGTACCGGTAGTCGGCGTCAGCGGCCTCTTCCGCTTTGCGGAGCGTCTCGCGAAGTTCGGCGACTTTTGCCTGGTGAGCTGCGGATTTTCCGCCGCCAGGCGCAGTGGGCTGTGCGTGCTGGATGGTCACGGCCGGCGGAACAGCAGGGGACCAGGCAAGTCCGGTCATCTGTTCCCGCCGCAGTATGAATAGTGTCGCGTAATCCTCTTCGGAAATGCCGACCGTCAGGCCGCCCAGTACCTGCACCGTTTTTTCCCAGTCTTTGTGCAGAAGGTTGAATTCTTTTGACACGGCATTGTATTTGGACAGATTCACCGCACGTTTTGAAAAATCCTGGATAATCCGGTAATATGCCCCGTCATCGAAACAAACCACGAGGGCTCCGCGTGAGGAGTCCGGCGTATGTCGCGATACGAACGCTTCCATCGCTGAAGACTGGCTGTTCGGAAAAAGGAGGCGCTGCATGGCATCGACAGCCGTGGTCTTCCCCGCTTCGTTGCCTGCCGCGACAAAGTTGAATCGGCTTTGAAACCTCAGGCGGGCAAGTTCCCGAATTCCGCGCACACCCTGCATCACGAGTTCCACCAGGAACATGGCATTGCTCCTTTCCCGTCGTTTAATTGGCTACTATAACGCAAGTGCACTAAAGTTGCAACAGGGAAAAAAGCGTAAGGAGGTAATTGTATTAATAAAACCGGGAGATAGAAGGGCGAAAAGTAATGCGCAAAATCGTGGTGGTAAAATATCGCGCCTGAAGTTATTCTAACTCATCGTGACGTCACGAAGCTTGTTCAGCAGCATCACCATTGCCATGGTATCCAATTTGCAATATTCCAGCAGAGCCTTTCTGATTCTGGCCACTTCCGCTTCGTCTTTCACCAAATGAAGCGAGGCATACGCATTCATGGCTTCGCCGCCATTGCAGATTGTCATGCCGTCGTAGCACTGCCCGGGTATGAGCGCTGGCAGCACATACTTTATTGAATAGCTGCCTTGCATTTCCTTTGTATAATAATATTTGCTGCGGAACGGCGACATAAGATCCAGCATGTTATCGTGAATATTCATCAATCTGGTTGCATGGATTGGGAAGCGATTAGCAAGGTTTTTCAGGACCATTTTTTCAAAGGTCATATTGTATGCCAAAACACAGGCATCTACCGGTATATCAGCTACAAGCCTTTGCACAAGACTTTCACGGGGATCATTTCCTTGCTGTCCGAGAAACTCATAATGCTTACACTCCGCGCCTTTGTTTTCAAGGCAGTGAAGGGAATATTGAAATGGAATCAGCTGATAAGGTCGCGTACCATCGAACATGGGAACCGCCGACTGGAACGTCTCGAAATCTAGAAAATAGAGGGGATAACGGAGCAAATTAAGGAACCCAATGATGCCCACCTTGTCTATAAATTCCGTCTTATCCAGCTCCGCTTTTATTTGCATCCACTGGTTTGAATTCAAAGCGCAGTCTTCCTGTATCTCCTTAAACGAGCAAACGCCCTTGTAATACAATTCAAACTTCTTATTGCTGGTTAGCCGCGCGAGATCGAACACTGAAGGCTTAGGTATATGCGCCCAACAATGGGCCGTGAAATCGCATTCATAAGGTTCAGAACAATGTGAGCCGATGTCAACACTGGGGCAATCGTAACGGAGCATTGCCTGCATATTCCTGAGATCCTGGCTAACCGTGTCCTTGCGTTCTTCTGCCTCAGAGATAAGTTCTGCAATAGTAAAGAGAGCGTGGATATCAATGTTTCCGTGTCGTACATACTGATTATTGATGTGTACCAGTGCTGCCTTGGCGACTCCGAGCCCGCTTGCTGTAAGAACGTAGTATTGCACCGCTACATCATTGACATGAACGTCTTTTACCTCAGTAGAGCTTTTCACCTCGTAGAGTTCCCACCCACGTATACCACGGTGAAGGATGTCCACCATGACGAGAACATCGTCGTACGAGAAGGTCGCCTCGTAAATCGTGTCAACTCCGGCATTAATAAGCTCCCTCGTCCGAGCAATCTTTTCATCAAAAGTGCTCCCTTCATACTCGACTGCTGATCCATTGGGAAAAAGATTCCGGGCCAGGATGCCCGCATTGGTTCCGGTTTCGAAGATCGCCTGCTGCGCTTCATCCGGCTGCGTCCTCAAGTCAGGCCTGTTACGGTATAGCCAGAGAGACTTGCGGCATTGCAGACCGCGCAGGAACTGGGATTTGGAAAGAAGATGTTTCATGGTTTGCCTTTGATTCTATAGATTCATCCGTTCATGTCAAGAACAATTCCTCGTACTGTGCAGAAACCGATCGTTCAAAATAAGCCTTTGATAAAACCGCCAAGTCCACTGTTAGTTTTTTTGGCCTCGTCATCCTTCTGTTTTTGTTCAGCTTGTTCTCTGGCAATATCCTCGTCTGTGCGAGTATTTTTCAGCATGTTTTTTATAGTCTCGTCCTGCTGCCTTTGGCGTTCCGCCACCTCCGCTCTGTTTTTCTCCAGTGCCTGCTGTTCTCGCGCTTCTTCTTCTGCCTTTAGCCGGCGTTGTTCTTCTAGCCGTGCGTTCTCCTCTTCCTGACGGATACGAGCGTCTTCCGCCGCCCTGGCATTAGCCTCGTCCTCCTGCTTTTTCTTTTCTTCCAGTTGTACCTTTTCTTCTTCCTGCTGTCGCTTCTCGCGTTCTTTTGCTTTTATCTTATTCTGCTCATTCTTTTTCCGCTGTCGTTCCGCTCTTACGTGTTTATAAGCTTCTGCTTTGCTACCATCAGGATCATAATGCACTATACTGGCGCTGCATTTCATTCTTGCCTCTTGAACGGAATTAATTGTATATATCGGCAACCGCAAATCTGAATCCGTAAAAAAGGAGTGGACCAGCGACTTGATGACGACCTGGGCCGTCGTAGCATCAATCTCGCCGATTTCCTGGACAGCAGGTACGTACTGGCTTAATTTTTCAACAACGAGATTTTCAGGTCGTCCGCCCGCCATGTTTCCGAGTATTTGTCGTTCCAGCATTCTAAACGACTGGGCACATATCCCCTCGGTTTTTGCCCTCCAATCATAGACATCCATCGCTTGGGAGGTTGATGCGGCAAAACCCATCCAAAACACTACTACAGAAACCATCATCTTGCTCATTTAATTTCCCCTTTCAGAGCGTAAAGTTATGTAGATCAAACCGTCGCTTTTCCACTATGTGGCCTTAACACCTGTTGAATCCTATGCCGTCCTGTCCGCTTTTTTTATACCTTACTTCATTCAATAGAGCTGAAATCAGTGCTTCGTGCGTAACCTCATTTATGGCAAAAAATGAGAATTGGTCTTTCACAACGGCAAAGTCGCCGGGCGTAAGGTTCCGAATGTTCCGAAGCATTTGTTCATTGTGCGTTGATAAAGGCTGCCTGGCAGATACAAGCGGGTTCATCAGAGATTTGTAAAACATAACATTACCCTCCGGCGTCAATGGATCAAACCTCACTTTGAACCGGAATCTCCGAAGCGCGGCGTGGTCCAAGCCATCAATGTCATTTGTCGCGAATATTACAATCCCATTGAAGTTCTCAAGCTGGGTCAGAATTTCATTTGTGTGGCTTTTCTCCCAGGACCGCATCGCATCCTTGCGTGGAAAGAGAAAGCTGTCCGCTTCGTCAAAAAAGAGAATCCCTCCTCGCTCCCCAGCTTCCCCAAACGCTGATGCAATATTTTTTTCTGTTTCTCCCACCCACTTTGATTGAATTTCACTCGCCCGTTTAAGCACTACATCCTTTTTTAGAACATTACCAAGATAATAAACAAACTCGGTTTTACCCGTTCCCGGCATTCCATAGAGAAGAATCGAAACAGCCTGCACAGAACTGACGCTCCCGTTGTCCGCATATTCTTTTAATCCGGATACGATGCCACCCAAATCGCAGGAGGTGTTTAATCCCTTTATAGTGTAGGCATCGAACGTTCTTTCTCGGATATTCTCGGTTTTTCGTCCGCCTGTTGCATTTTCATGGTTTTTAAGTATCGTTTTGATTTTTCTGATTGCATCTACTTTTTTCGTTTTTCTTATGGCCACGGTCCTGATCGCGTTTACCACGCCTCCGGCATCTACAGAGTGGCTATTACACAAGTCCTTTAGCTCTTCTTCGCTAAAGTATCCGTTCTTAATGCCGCTTTTCTCCAACTCGTATTTCAGAACTTTCATTCTATTCGTTTTGTCGATTTTTTTGAATTCCATGGAAAAAGAAAAGCGCCTCATGGTTGACGAATCTATTTCATTGCTTCGATTCGCAATCCAGATTACTTTTTTGCCATGAGTGTCAAGAAAGGTATTAATCCAGCTTTTTTGCGTGACACTTCGAAAAAAGAATGAATTAGACGTATTCAATATTTCATCGGCTTCGTCCACGAGGACTACGGTCTTTTGTTTATCAGCAAGATTCGTCGTTGCGTAAAGCGCCCTTAAACGGCCGTTGTGCTCGCCGGAATCAGGCGTTTTAACGCTCATGAGTTGTTTACTATATTTCTTAATCAAACTTAGCGCAAAAGACGTTTTGCCCGACCCAGGCGCGCCATAAAACAAAATATTTTTGCTCTTACTACTTGCTATGATTGTGTCAAGCACCGAAAGTTCTTCCTTAGAGATTTCAAAGTCGTCAACAAGCAAGGCCTCATCATTATTTGTACTAAAGAATTCCAAGGACAAGTCATCATTGCTTAAACCTGACAGGTAATCCATACACCAAGCCTGTACGTTTACGAAGTTCGGGTTGCCGCTTCGTTCAAGCACTTGGGCCTTCAACAAATTACCTTCCGAGAACCCTTCAACAAATGCCGCTCTTTTTATGCCCAGAAGAAAATGCCCGTAGCTTCTTAGGCGCTGAATCATCGTGAAGTCGGCTATTCCATTACGGTCGCCGCTGAAGACATTATCGAGGCATGAGATTGTCCCTTTAAGAAAGAGAAATAGCAAAATTTCAGTTTCCACACGATTAAGCTGAAACAGTTTTTTCACAATTTTGAGTCTACGTTCCAATATATTTTCAGATTTTGTTGAAATGACTTTGATTCTTTTCTCTATCCTATGCGTCAATTCCTGTTTTAACAGCCTTCGCTTAGTATTAATGGGAATAGCCTCGGAATTGTAATCAGATCTCATTGTGGCCTCGAATTCAGATAATTCAATTAACTCGGGGCATGCACTTTTTATCACTTCAATAATTGGCCGTTGACCCAGCAATTCTACTGTGAGATCAAACAGGTCATTCGTCTTGTGATGCAGGAATGTCGAATTAATGAGGTTACGAAGATAACTGAGGATTTTCAACTCCTCGTAGGATGAGTTGAATAAGTAGCCGGGTTTCGGCCTGTACAGAGGATTTTTTTTCTTTATAGCCATAGTCGCCTCCATTTTGTGTGACCAGTTGCTTCATAATTAAATGTTACCGGAAGATAGTTAGTAGTATGGATTCGGTTTTTACGGTTTGAAGATCTTTTTAAGTTTAACCTCCAGGGCTTTTCTCAGTTCAAAAGGGTTCAGTGTCTTATACTGTTCTTTGAGTTTGTTCTTTGCTTCATCGGAGATATCGGGTGACTCCAAGACTCTCCGGTAAGGAGTTTTGGGCTTATCATAGCGTTTCACGATCTTCGAGGCAACCCGTTTCTTTTCCAGCAACTTCACTGAAGGACAGAAGAAGTTCAGAAACAGCCTCCACTCGGTAGTATAGAGCTCATTCATGAGAGGAACGACATCGGGAGAGTCCAGGCGATCATAGCCAAGCCATTGCCTCACGTGAGTCCAGTTTTTCTGCTCGATATGAGCATTATCGTCTTTTTTATAGGCGCGGCTTCGGGTGAACTTAATTGGCCGTTTCCTCTCGGTCAGATAGCGAAGCAAGTGATGGTTTAAGAACTCACTGCCGTTGTCTGAGTCAAAGCCCAGGATCGGGAACGGAAGGGATTGTTCGATATCCTTGATCTGGTCGATGACACCCTGATAGTTCTTGCCCCAGACTGCGCGCTGTTCTGTCCATCCGGTGGCGATGTCCACGCAGTCGACGGTATTGGCGTATATGCCTTCTGTAGTACTTCCGCAGTGGGCAACGGTATCGGCTTCCAGGAAGCCCGGCCGGGATTCATCCCACTGGTTAGTCTTGACCGGGATATGCCTTCTTAAGAGCGTTCCCGGCTTGGTTGTGACCCTGCCGTGCTTGGTATACTCTGCACGGATCGGGTTTAGTATCCTGTCGATGCTCGACGGAGATATGTTAAACAATGCCACTGCCGTCTTCTGAGAGATAGGGCCGTAGGTTTTGATATATCCCGGTAGCCACTCAGGGATGATGGCCTTGAGGCGCTTTGAGCAGGGCAGATTTGCCGTCAGCCAGATACGCTTTAAGGGTATGAGGAGCCTCTCCGTGTCATACACCGGCTTTCTACCCCTCTTTGCCGGAGTCTTTTGGGTAAATCGGCGAAAGGTCCGCAGAAGCCTGAGGGCATGCTTTCGGTGATACCCGCAGGTTGAACAGAACTCGTTCAGGATCGCTGTCTTTATCTTCCGGGAGGCGGCCCGGTACCGTTTGACGATTGCAGCCAGGTACTCCCGTTTGGATCGTGGACTCATCGGAACTAACCCTCCTTTTGGGTGTATAGTTCCGGTAACATGCATTATGAGTCAACGATACTTTTCAAAATGCGCTTGGGTAACATTTATTGTGAGTCAATTCGGTGATCTGGAGACACTATACAGGCCCGTACTAACAGGTGTATGATAGGATAAAGATAGGATTTCTACAGATCTCAAATGCGGGACCTTTAAGTTCCTGATATCTTAACAATGACCAGCTAAACCATAAACAGCACTATTTTGTAAAAATGCTAAATCTAATCCAAAGTTTTCTTTCATTTTTGTTATTACCCAGTTCTCAGCTTTCTTTTTGTTATTAAATGTCGTTATCTCCCAATCCGCACATTCGATGGCTGATCCCCATAAAAGTGAATGACCAAATGTAAAAGTGTTTTCAACTATTACAGCAAGAACAGCCCCGTATGGAATGAATCTTGCGATTTTCTTCTCCTGCTCGGCAATGGTCAATGTTTCCGACGAAGATATAATTATTTTGCCAACTGCCAACTCATCAATGAGTCCGTATCTCAATTGTTTAAGTTCATGACCGAAAGCCAATATCTTATTATTTGCATCAATGAAGTCTTTCCCAGTCAACACTCCATAGCAGTTATACAGAACACCCACGCCGTTGTGCTGTATTTTAATTTCGATTGGCATTAACAACCTCCATTTGGAATGATCTGGAGGTACTATACAGCATTACAGTGACAGGTGTATGTTAGGGTAATCTGGATGTTAACAGGGAAAGTTGAAAGGGTGAAAGAAACGACAGAAACTTCGTAGAAATGGGAGGTGCTACTGATTCAGTGTTTGCATATACTTTTCCAGTACTACTCTGAACTTATGAAAAGCATCCTCAATGCCGGACATGCCTTCCTGCATTCGGCTCCAATCCAATTGGAACCCATAACCGTGATACACGACATGTCTGAACTTCCGAAAAGTAGACATCGTAGCGGTAAGTGGCTCATCAAAAAGTTCGGGAAGCGGTTTATGCGAGGGCTTGCAAAAAAGCTTGAATAAATCGATATGCCATGTATCACCCACCGGAAGCGGGACAACATGAAAACGGCTGATACGCTTGAGGATGTTTTCCACTCCTCCGTAAAATTGCGCCATAAATGCAGCCGCAGCCGTCTTTTCGCGAACAGTCGGCTCTCTCGTACCAACATCGCTCCGCAAGGACGAAAGCTCCCGAACTGTATCTCCAATCAGTTCCAGCTCGATGCTGATCTCCTCGCGGAGTTCTTCCACAGTCATAGCAGCACTTTCCCCCTACGTTCAATAAGCTTGGTGAAACGGCTGGGAGGGTTCAGAGGTACAATATCGAGCGGAGCATGCAACTCTTCCTCAAGCCGTGCCGCAAGTTCGTACAATTTCCAGCCTGGAACGCCGTCACAGGCAAGGTCAATGTCCCGCGCCTGCTCAGGCGCATCCACACTACTGCCGAACAGGATCAAGCGCACAGCGCCGTATGCTTGCGCCAGGCTTATTATTTTTTGCAGTTGCAGCTGACCGATTGCCATTTGGCGTTATCCTTCACACCTCGGAATGGATGCTGATAAAAAGATATTACAATTGAGGGTAAATTGCAAGTCGGTTTCTCAATCGAGGAGAGATATTTCTTATGAGCATTGCGCATCACAACTAATGCTTTGCGTTCCAAGCGTAATAATCAAAATAAAGATTGGGCAAATCAGCTGCATTCATTAAAGATCGTATTTGATCCTGAAGAAAATAATATGTTTCCATTTCAGTTACATCACCCATGCTCGGGTTTTTTGAAAGAACAATACCATAGAACAAATATTTAATTGCAAGCAAAGAATATTTATCTAGGGGTACATGTCCATATGATGCTATATTTGTGGCGATATTACTATCTTCTCGAATATCGGTTATTGCAATATACTTGAAATATAGATCTATCAGTTTATTTATATACGGGACATCCAACTCTCTTCCCTGTTTCTTTTTCCAAGCGCTTGCGAGCCACTCTCTTGTATTGCTGTGAAGTAATTTAAAATCGTCATACGATGCAATGTTAACAGCATCATTAAAAAATATGTTATCCGAGCTGACTTCGTGTGCCCATTCTCTATATGCATCAGAAGGTTTGAATCTAAATTTCCGATATGCACGGAATGTGCTCTGGTCAACACCATAGTTTTTATCACGTGACTGGTATTTTGTAAAATATTCACGAGCTTGAACCGCAACTTTCTTGATTTCATCAATAGCGAAATTTTTATAAAGCATATGTTGCATAATTTATATCCTTATTTGACACAATCACATGGCTCAAAGGAACTAACCGAAAAGCTCATTCGTTCTGCTATTGTTATTCTAAACTCATCGCCATTATCGAACGCAGATATAAAATACTATACCCTACCGACAAGCTTGCAGACAGCCTCTTTAAGCGTAACTTGGTTGTCGAATTTCGCATTTTTTTTGCCAATCGCAAACGCTCTCCCAGGATATTCTCTCAAAAAGTTATTGATGTCCTTCTTATATTGATCGCTAAATATAATCGTATATACTAATGCATCTGTCTCATCTATTAAATATCGCAATCGATCTATCATCTCTTCGGCAATCGCTGAACTGGATATAAAGATTTTCATCTCGAACGCACTTGTTAATTCTACGTCAACACCATTAGTAGCTTTGCTAAATATGGCGATATCAGTACGATATGGCTTCATTTTTTTCCGCCAATACTGTCAAGCCTAACATCATGAGTAAGTATTAAGGTCGGCGATTCTAATTTATTAACTTCCGTTGTGACTTCCTTAACTTCAAAAGTCTGTTTTGTCTGGCACTCAATCAAGAAGCTTATTGCACGATAAAATATATATTCTGCAATACCTGTAAATCCGGACGAGACACATGCTCTTCGCTTTAATTGACGAAAGAAAGCAAAATAAAATTCAATCAACATTTCTTCTGGCCGTTCTTCCATTATGCTTGCTCTAGCTACGGAGTCAAACATATCCAGAACGGAATTCGATCGTTTCTCGTTTATAGTTTTAAGAACTTCTATATTGGCCATGTTATTCATAATTATTCCTTTTCTTTTTGCATAAATGGTTTAAATAGATTTATGAATAACGTCGCAGGCAAAGAGGGAATAAATATTTTAATCACGTAGAAACTGAATGCATCATATCATAACGGTTTCGCCATGTACATCTTTCTCTATTTTAATTTTCGTTTTGCATCTGGTAAACGTGCTGCTGAGTAAAAATAATTCTGAATGTCCATGACTTGCCCTAATTCGTGTCTATCTATCCGCGCTGAAGGCGAATCGCTGTTTATCATTGGTGGCGACAACCTCATCAAGCGCGATTCGACTGATTTTTATACCCTCACTTGCAACTCCAGCAAGCAATTGACATCTACTCACCCTTCTGCATTGGGCGCGACACCGGCTGCATCCGGATTGTGTCGCAAACCATAGCTCAAGAATTGGCTGATTCGGAACGACCCGTGATTTTTTAAATTTCACTATCATAATTTGCTCTTGATATTATCATAATTTGGTGTTAGCATTCAACTAGGAACTGAGGAGAAAGCTCATGCCGATAATCAAACCCATTTCAAGCCTGCGCAACAAAACCAGGGAAATAGCATCCATCTGTCACGATCAGGACGAAGCTGTGTACCTGACCACGAACGGGGAAGGCGACCTGGTCGTCATGAGCATCGAACACTTCGAAAAGCTGAACGCAAAGATAGACCTTTTTGAAAAGCTCTCTGTGGCACAGTCCCAGTCTGCCGCCGGTAAAAAAGGGATCACCCATTCACAGATGATGCAAAAACTGCGGCAGCGCAGCCATGCCAGATAAGTATACGATCCGCTACCTTCCTGTTGCCGAAGAAGACCTGCTCTCGATCTATGATTGGATTGCCGGCGCTAGCCCCACACGAGCCGCTACCTTCACGGAAAAGCTCGACAAACGAATCAGCGCGCTCGCAATGAACCCGCATCTCGGCCGGGTTCCAAAACATGAAAAACTTGCGCAATATGGATACCGCGTTCTTGTCATCGAATCCTACCTTGCGTTCTATGTGGTCCGTGGACGCACTATAGAAATCCATCGACTTGTTCATGGTTCACGTCATCTCGATGATATAGCATAAAAATCAACCCGACAACTCGTCCAACACTCATCGCCTTCGTGGCGGCATGACGAATGGGCGATTTTGAGATCATTGACCATCTCTTCTTTAAGGGATCCTATTTCTTATGCGTTGTAGATATTCTCGCTTTCTGCGTATAAGCAGCTATGTCCATAACTCTTAGCGTGCACCCTGTCGTCGAGGCATACCCAACGAAGTCACTGTCCGCGCGCAGTGGGTTGTCGGCAAGCTCTTGCATTGTAATATTCCGGATGCCACCGCTTGCCAGGATCGATAATTTCAGCTGCTCATTACCCCATATATTGTCACAAAACGGATGCGTTCCCTTCAACGCCATTTTGGCTAATGTAATCAGGCGGCCGAGCGTTTCTTGCGTCATTTTGTCAATTTGAACAGACCAGTATCCGCGATAGTGTCGTATTCGTATCCATCCACGCCGGATGAGGACTGATAATATTTCTTCCCTCGCGTACCCTTCCAGGCCCAGCGGCTCACGATATTTTCGATAGATGTTCTCGATCCCGGCCCTCGTCATGCCAAATTTGTCAGGATGACTTATCACTGTTTTGATATGAGTCGTTTCTATTGACAGCAGCACGCCATCCGGCGATATAAAGAAGCCAGCTTTCATAATTTATTGTCTTTGCAAATCCCCATGTACCACGGGCCAACATACTTTCCACCAGCCCTAACCCGTCAATCTTCATTAGGGATATCCACTTGACTCAACTATCCCCAACGGATTGTGGTTTCACTATCGTATTATAAGGGCTGGATCTATCCGTACGGCATGTTGCGCCAGGGGATAAAACGCTTACCCTGTACATTGAGGGCAGATAACCAATGAAGAATAAACAAGTATTGCCTGCACGCTCACGCACTGGAAAATCGCCGCTACCGTTTTGGAAGAGCATGAAGATAGTCTTCACTCATGCCTCACATACTATTGATAGTAGTTGGTTGAGTCATGTGGATATCCCTAATCTTCATTGATTATTTAATCTACCCGTTCGAAATATGCAGAACCGATGATTGCGAGTTTATCGCCCCTTTTAATCGTATATGTACCGCCATTAAATGCCACTGATTCGTAAATCTTACCGATTAGGAAATCATCGTCGTCATTTACCACATTCCCATCGCTCGTGCATGTCCCTGCATACTTCAACTTTCGAACACAAGGCCTCCGCTCGAACAGATCTTTAAAGTATTCCGGATTAATAATTTTGAGTATCCGTGTGAGCTGCGCTGCGTTTAATCTCAGGCCATACTTTTCATTTATTTCCTGCAGTGTCTTATCACCCAGTATGGAGTGAAACAATTCTTCTTTTTCAAACCCTTCCATGTGATCTTTCGTGACATATTGCTGTTCCTCAGGCAGGATTTCATCTCGACGCATATATTGCTTCGGCGATACCTTGTTTAACGTTTTCACTGGGAGCAAATGGTCTGGTAAGCTTGATGCTATGGCATTGCTCCGATGGGATAGTAAACCTGCGGCAGTGATTGAGAACAATCCTGAAAGAAATTGACGACGGGTGGCTGATGAAAGAGTTGACATTTTGGGCTGCCTCCATGAGATTATTTTTTACTACTTTATCTCAGTGTGGTAACAGCCCATTGTTAGTGCCAGTTATTGATTTACGCTTTTATACTTTCCTGCGGCAGATTTTAGCTCGTCCGCTACCTCTTTCCTGAACTCCAGCGGGGAGAGAACTTCGCAGGTTGGCCCCTATTGATACAAACAGAATGATCAAGGCACTCACGACAAGGGAGCTACGATATTATACTAATTTCAATGCTTTCCATTTTTCCCACTTTCCACATTTCTTCTCCATTGACATGTCTTGCCCTTTGTTCGGGCCGCTTTGAAGAAGACACTTTCCTTTTGCTGATGAGGAATCAACTATAACTCTTGTCTTTGGTGAATCGGGTTGACGTTTTCCTCCCCAATAGCTACACGTAGCACAATATTCATAAGACGATGGATAACCTATCTGTGACATGCTTATACCTCCTCAATAATATTTTGTCATGTTAAACTTTATACTGACCAATGTGTAACTTCTCTATGACCATTCGCACGACGGTAAATACGTTTGCATGCCGACCAATATTGGCGTTATGTTCGCGCTGTGCATCAGCCTAAACACTTTTTCTGCAGATCACTTACAATTTTTCTCATTAGTTAACCATGGCGTGGTTACAGCTCTATGTTAGTCTCAACTAATGTTTATGTTTTTATACCTCCCTGCGGCTGATCTTAGCTCTTCCGCTACCTCTTTCCTGAACTCCGGCGGTGACAGGACTTCACATTCCGGTCCCCATTGAAATAGCCAGCGTTTTAGCTCCATGGTCCCGTTCACCGTGACTTTCAAAACAATTGAACCGTCTTTATTCGTAATAACCTTCTGAGAAGGATGCCATTTTTTTCTCGTTATCCACCGGGCTACCTCTTTACTGAACCAGAGGTTCACATCAACCGGATCACCATAGGTGATGATGTGCCATCCGGTTTTAAAGTAGTCATCCATGGAAAACGTCCGTGGGATTGAATAATGCTTATCAGTAGGAAGAACATTCTGGATACAATCAAGAGCGAACTCTCGAATTTCTTTTTTTAGGCGGCAGTAGGCAAGAGCATACCAGATACCATTGCTGCAAAAAAGACCATACGGGTCGATAACTCTTTCAGTCATTTGCTGAGAATGCATGGCTTTGTAGGTAATATCGAGGCTGTTCTTTTCGTCCATTGCTTTTTGGACCGCGTCAAACTGTTTTTGAACAACAGAGCAGTCATCCACTGGATCAATGTCAAACCAGTATTGAGAGTCTTGATTGCGCAACTGCTGATTCGTTTTACATCCTGTCTCGGCATGGATTTTTTTCATAAGGCCATCAAACGCCTTTGCAACGCCTTTGCCCAGTTTTGAAACCGCTGACTTGCTGATGAGAATAGCCCTAACCTCATCCGATGAAAGATCTATCTTGCGGAAGGAATATCCTTCGGAGAACCGATAAGAGGTGGCCGTTCTGTCGAAAAATATAGGGAAGTCCAGCGTGAGCGCTCGCATGTCCCGAAAAATCGTCTGCGTAGTCACTCCGAAATGATCAGCGAGGTCTTTCGAAGCCACATGCTTACCTCTGTCGATGATGCTCAATATTTCGATCATCCTGTTTATCCGCTTTAAATCCGCCATAATGCCTCCGCTGTAATTGTCGCCTTTTTAAAGCAGTTCCAAGGCTTGCTTGAGCGCTTCCGCCTTTTGGAGCGTTTCGAAATACTCATGAGTGGGATCGGAGTCGGCGACGATGCCTGCCCCGACCTGGAGATGCGCTTTCCCGTCTTTCACGACAAACGTTCGTATGATGATGTTGAGGTCCAAGTCTCCGCTGTTCGAAATGTATCCGATGGACCCGGTATAGGGCCCCCGTGCAACCGGTTCCAGCTCATCGATGATCTCCATGCACCGTACCTTGGGCACGCCGGTGATGGTACCGCCGGGGAACACGGCTCGAAGGAGATCGAAGGCGTCTTTTCCCGAAGAGAGTACGCCGCTGACGTTTGAGACGATATGGATCACGTGGGAATAGTCCTCAACAACCATCATCTCGTCAACCGTTACTGAACCGTAGTCGCACACTTTGCCGAGATCGTTGCGCTCGAGATCGAGGAGCATGATATGTTCCGCCCGTTCTTTCTCGTTGGTCAGAAGTTCTGCGGAGAGCTCCCGGGTCTCTGCGTGGTCGCTCCCCCGCCTCCGTGTGCCCGCGATCGGCCTCGTGTCGACAGTTCCCTCGCGAAGTCGGACAAGACGTTCCGGGGAGGAGCTCACCAGCTGCAGATCACCGAAATCGAGGTAGGCGGCAAAAGGGGAAGGGTTGATCTCGCGCAGGATCTTGTACAGGCGGAGTGTGTCTGCGTCTCCGATCCGCAGAGAAAGCCTTTGCGACAGGTTCGTCTGGTAGATGTCCCCGGCGGCAATGTACTCTTTGCTTCGCCTCACCATGGCCTCGAACTCGGCCTGAGTCATATTGGATGCAGGCGGAACGGGCTGTACCGCCCCCCGTTTGTCGGATGCCGGCTTGTCTCCCGACCGTGCCGCCGCACGCAGCGTGCCGACGAGTGCTGTAAGCCGTTCAATAGCCGCATCGAACAGGCCGTTCCATTGACCGGGCTCCGGTTTTCGAAATCCCAGTTCCTGTTCCCGTGCCCCGGGGTTCACAATCACCCAGTTTTTTTTCAGAACGTGGTCGAATGCCACAACGAAATCGACGAACACAAAATACGCTTCGGGGATATCAAGGTCCACCTCCGCATTGCGCGGTAACTTTTCAAACTGGTGAACAAAGTCGTAGGAAAAAAAACCGATTGCTCCGCCGGTAAAGGGCGGGAGACCGGCCCCACGCCCGGTCCGGTAATTGTTCATAAGTTCCCGCAGTTTGACGATCGGCTTTCGCTTCATCGTTGCCCGCTTGCCGTATTTGCCGGCCGGAGCTTCCGGAAGTATGAGTTCGATCGTCTCGCCCCGCGAGGTGAAGATTAAATAAGGATCCGCGGTCACGAAAGAATACCTGCCGATTTTGTCATTTATTCGCGCACTTTCGAGCAGCATGGGATATCCCATGTGCCTTACGGCTTCGAGCGCTCCAATCGGCGTCAGCCCCGTCACATCGATTTCAACGGCAACGGGCACAGGCTTATCAGACTTGAGACGACGGAGGAATTCTTCTTTTGAGGGACTGATGGTATCCATAGGCAAGGTGGTGAAATTGTAAAGACAATTCTCCGGGTGGTCAAGACAATTCTGCGAAAAAATCCGAGCTTCTCGCACTTAAATGTGGTATAGTATTTATTAGAGAGACAACTGGATGGAAACGGTTTTAATCGGTCTTTGAAAGATGGAAAAAGTACAGGGCGTTGCCGAACCATCACCGATAGGTGTTCAGATGATAACCCGTAATAAAGGGGATCAGGCACCGCACGTAGGGAAGCCGAGCCGGTAAGTCAGCCGCAAGTTGAGCGGCCTATCTTCCGGTCGCTTCACGGGCGACCGTACGGGCGGAAGAGCCGAAACCCCTAAGCCACGGGGATACGCGGGAAGAGGCCACGGGGCCATATATACACGACGCTTCACAGGGTCTGCAGAGCAGAGCCGCAGAAGCAGGATGTACTTCCCGCAGTACACGTGGCTCAACGGAATATCAATACCGGTTCGCGGGCAGCGCCTTTTTTTGTTTTTCCTGCCGAACTTCTCCTTTTTTCTTGCCCGGAAGACAGTCCTCCACCGCGCCCTCGGAACGCTGTGCCGTCGTTGAGAATCGCCCGCCTCAGCGCTTGCCTCATCTTCCTCTCGACAAAACCAGAAAAATATTTTAAACTGCTTTAAAGAACCGGATGTTTCCGACCTTTGCGCTGGATGTCCTGTTCTCTGTAGAGCCCCCTCCGGCAGGAGCGGCGGTGCCGTATAACAACGCGACCTCCCGCAGTTACGATGCACCACCCCAACTAAAGCGGGGAGTGCAAGTCGAGGGATTGCAGAAAAAAATGGGCGGCGCGCTCGGAGAGGGTCCTTCTGAGGATGCAGGATTGTGAAAGGGGCATTGGATTGAACCACACGATGGATGTGCGGATTTACTATGAAGACACCGACTGCGGGGGCGTGGTCTATTACGCCAACTACCTGCGCTACATGGAACGGGCGAGGACCGAGTATCTTGCATCGAAGGGGTACTCCGTCAAGAAGCTTATGGACGAGGGCACGATCTTCATGGTGCTGCGCGTAGAGATCGACTACAAGTCTCCGGCCCGCTACGGCGACGCCATCGAGATCGAAACGTGGGTCAGAGAGGTAACCCGCGCTACGATGATTTTTGAGCATATCATGCGCGACAAAATATCCCGGCGCGTATTTGTAGAATGCAGGGCAAAAGTCGTCTACGTCGACGCCTATGCAAAGCCCAAGCGCATTCCTGCCGAATACGTGGAAAGAGTCAAATGACGGCTGTCACCGCTGACAGCATCTCACTCAGGGGCGCAGGCATCGTCAAGATCAGCCAGCCCAAAAAAGGAAACCGTTTCACTCTCGATAGCATTCTCCTTGCCGATTTCTGCCGCGTCAAGCCGAACGAACGGGTCCTGGAACCCGGGGCAGGCACCGGCGTCATCTCCATCGCCCTCGCAAAAAAACACCCCCGTTCCCTGTTCTATCCCGTTGAAATTCAGCCCGAGCTCGTCGAACTCTGCGAACAAAACCGCATCGGCAACGGCGTCGAGCGGAACATCATCACGGTCAACCGAGACATCCGAAGGCTCAATCAATCCATTCTTCCGGGAGGCTTCGATGTTGTCGTGACGAACCCGCCCTACTTGCGAGCGGGGAGCGGGAGACAAAGTCCTTTGCCCGAACGCCGGATAGCCCGCCAGGACCTGCTCGGCAGGATCGAGTTCTGGCTCGACCTGCAGAAGTTTTTAAAGCAAGGCGGGAGGTACACCCTCGTCTTTCCCGCAGTCCGGCTGGCAGAACTCATCTACCTCTTGCGCGAACGCAGTCTTGAACCCAAGCGCATGCGGCTTGTCCATCCCTATGGCGGCAAACCGGCTTCGCTCGTACTGATTGAAGCGGTAAAGGAAGCGGGCGTCGGCCTTGATGTCCTGCCACCGCTTATTATCCACGAGACGCGTGACGCATATTCCGCAGAGATGCGCCGGATTTACGATTTGCCGTAACTCCTCTCCGATCGCACTCGCCAGCCTTCCGCATACCCCCTATAACTGTGATATATTTAATACGACGGCATAAAACAAACGTTTCCTTTTTTTGCTGCAATTTCTGGATCATGCTGGAGCATGTCATCGCAAGGAGGCGCATCATGGCTGACCGGATGTTCACGTATATAATCGTCGGGGGAGGTCTTGCCGGGGCTTCCGCCGTAGAAGGCATCCGGGAACGGGAGAAGAGCGGACCCATCCTGCTTATCAGCGCAGAAAAACACCTGCCCTATGACCGTCCGCCGCTCTCGAAAAAACTCTGGTTCGGGAAAAAGAGGGTCGAGGATATTTTTCTCCACGATCAGCCCTATTATGATCAAAACGCCGTGGTTCTCTCAGCAGGCGTTGCGGTCACGAGGCTCGATGCAAAGCAGAAAATAGTCGAGACGGACGATGGGAAAAAGTACGGATATCAAAAACTCCTCTTCGCTACGGGCGGGGCACCGCGGAGATTGCCCATCCCCGGAGGCGATCTCGAAGGCATCTGCTATTACCGGACGCTGGATGACTACCTGAGACTGCGCGCGGAAACAAGGGAAGGGAAATCCGCGGTCGTGATCGGCGGCGGCTTCATCGGATCGGAACTTGCCGCAGCTCTGAACATCAACAAAGCAATTGTTACAATGATCTTTCCTGATTCTTATCTGGTGAACCGCATCTTTCCCGAGTCCCTGGGAAGAGCGCTTCTCGACCAGTACCGTTCGCGGGGAATAAAGATCCTTGCCGGGGAGAAGCCTGCTTCGTTTCAGAAAAAAGGCAGCCGGTTCATCACACGCACGGAAAGCGGCAAAGCAATCGAATCGGACATGGTGGTCGTGGGTATCGGCATTGCCCCGTCACTCGATCTGCCGAGAAAAGCCGGGCTGCAGACTGCCAACGGGATCATCGTAGACGAATATCTTCAGGCCTCGCTCCCCGACATCTACGCGGCAGGCGATATTGCGTTTTTCCCCTACCAGGTCTTGGGTAAACAAACGCGTGTAGAGCACTGGGACAATGCAGTGAACCAGGGCAAATTGGCCGGCCGGAACATGGCGGGCGCACGGCAACCCTATACCTACATGCCATACTTTTTTTCCGACCTCTTCGAGTTCGGATATGAGGCGGTCGGCGAGGTGAACGCGGAACTCGAGACCTTCGCTGACTGGCAGAAAGAAAACGAGACCGGCGTGATCTATTACCTGAAAGACGGAAAGGTGCGGGGCGCGATGATGTGCAATGTGTGGGACAAGGTGGAAGAGGCGCGCAAGCTGATCCAAAAGGGCGAAACAATGTCAAAAGAGAACTTACGAGGGTTAATCCGATAAAAAAATCAAATGACTACCGCTGGAGGCTTCTATGAAACTCACGGAACAAACAGCAAAACCCATATTAAAAGGGGCTGCTCCGCTCTCAAGGAAAGAGGCTGAGGAGTTCATGCAGGAGATTCCGAAGTGGTCGATCGGCGACAGGGAGATCATACGGGAATTCCGTTTCAAGGACTTTCGCGAGGCCGTGCAGTTCGTGAATAACGTAGCTGCCATCGTGAACGAACAGGACCATCATCCGGACATCCTCATCTCCTACAATAAAGTACGGCTGACATTCTCCACGCATAAGATCAACGGGCTTTCAATGAACGACTTCATTGTAGCGGCCATAATCGACCAGATGGTGGACCGACAGCAAACAGTGAAAGCCGCATGACAAGCCATATTACTGCGCAGGATCGTGTAGAGAACAAGTTGAAGGGCAAGGTGGCCCTCATCACGGGTGCCAGCAGGCGGATCGGACGGACGCTCGCCGTGGCACTTGCCGAGGAAGGCGTTAATATCGTGGCCCACGACCGGCGCGACCTTGAGCAGGAAACTGCAAAGGTCTGCGATGAAGTGGCAGGCTGCGGCGCAAAATCGTGGAACGTGTCCGCCGACCTTGAGAAGCCCGAAGAGTACGAGACGCTCGTTGCCCGGGCGATGCAGGCCGCAGGATCGCTCGACATCCTCATTAACAACGCCTCGGTCTTTCAGCCTTGCACGCTTATGGACATGGGGTTCCAGGATCTGATGCGGCATATTCACGTGAACGCTTGGACTCCGTTGGTCCTGAGCCGCGAGTTTTCGAGGCTTGCGGGCCGCGGCAAGATCATTAACCTGCTCGATACGAAGATCATCGGCTACGACATGGCGCATGTGGCCTATATTCTGAGCAAGCGGATGCTCGCCGATCTGACCACCCTCTGTGCGCGGGAGTTCGCTCCCACGATCACCGTAAATGCAGTGGCGCCGGGCCTCATCCTCCCGCCGGCCGGCAAGGATGAAAATTACCTGAATACGCTGTCGCATACAGTGCCGCTCAAGCGGCATGGCGAACCGGACGACATCGCGGATGCGGCGCTCTATCTTCTGAAAAGCGACTTTGTGACCGGCCAAGTCATCTACGTAGACGGCGGCAGGCACCTTCTGGAGGGCGGCAATGGACCGAATCTTGATCAGTGATCTCCTCGTACGGTGCATCATCGGCGTGCGTGAAGACGAACGCAAGGAGAGGCAGGATGTCCTCATGAACCTGGCCCTGTCGGTGGACCTCCGCAAAGCGGGCAAGACAGACCGGATCGAAGATTCGGTAGACTACCGCGCCTTGAACAAAGAGATCATGAGAATGGCAGAGAGTTCCCAGTTCTTTCTCGTGGAAGCACTGGCCCAGTCTGTGGCGGACCTCTGTCTGGCTCACCCCGAGATTAGGGAAGCACAGGTACGGGTCGAGAAGCCTGCGGCACTCCGGTTCGCGAGAAGCGTGGGAGTGGAAATCACGAGGAAGCAACCGGAGTAGTCATGGCGCGGGCCTTCGTGAGCATTGGATCAAACATCGACCCGGAAACGAATATAAAAGACGCTCTTCTTCGTCTGAGAAGCGAGGCGGACATACGGGCAATTTCTACGGTCTATCTGACCGACCCCATCGGGCCGCAAGGGCAGCCGTCCTTTTACAATTGCGTGATCGAGATCGAAACCGGGCTTCCGCCTGCGAAGCTGAAATTCGGAGTACTCCGGAACATTGAAGCCGGACTTGGCCGGGGAAGGAGCGATGATAAATTCGCGCCCCGCACCATCGACCTTGATCTGATCCTCTATGATAATCTCATGATGACGACAAAAGAGCTTACTCTGCCGGACCCGGACATACTTCAACGGCCCTATCTTGCGATCGCGCTCTCCGAGCTTTGGCCGGGGCTCGTGCTGCCGGGATCGGATGCGCCCATCGACGAGGAGGCATCAAACCTGCCTCGTGATTCAATGAAGCCGCTTAAAAACTATACCGGCCTTATACGAAAGGAAATCCTCCATGACCGAAGGTAACGAGAAAATCGAGAAGCTGGTCAAAGAACTGCTCGTCGAACTGGGCGAAGACCCCGAGCGTGAGGGCCTCGTCAATACGCCGAAGCGCGTGGCCGCCGCGCTCAAATATCTGACTTCGGGCTATACATCCGATGTTGAGAAACTGATCAACCAGGCGTGTTTCGAACAGGAGACGACCAGCATGGTCGTGGTGAAGGACATCGAGGTCTACAGCCTCTGCGAGCACCACATGCTGCCGTTCTACGGCCGCTGTCACATCGGATACATCCCCCGGGGACGCGTCTTCGGCATCAGCAAGCTGGCACGTCTCGTGGACATGTACGCAAGGCGGCTCCAGATCCAGGAGCGCTTGACGGAACAGATCGCCTATGCCGTCAAGGACTCGATCAATGCCGACGGCGTCGGCGTGATGATCGAGGCCCGCCACCTCTGCATGATGATGCGCGGCGTGGAAAAACAGAATTCCATGTTCGTTACGTCTTCGGTGCTCGGAGTCTTCCGTTCCAACCCCGCGACGCGGGAAGAGTTCCTGTCGATCATCAACAGGCGCAGACCGGATATTTAAAGCCTTCCTGTCGCCGCTGCGGCACCGATGCAATCCTCATGTCCCGTACGATCTATACCATCGGCCACTCCACCCGAACGATCGAAGAATTCGGCGGCATGCTGCAGGCGCACGGCATTCAGCTCCTCGTCGACGTCCGCACGATTCCAAAATCCCGCCACAACCCGCAATTCAACGGCGACGCTCTTGAAAAGAGCCTGGAAGCCGGTGGAATCGATTACCTGCACATGCCGGGATTGGGCGGACTCCGTCATGCGAAAAAAGACTCGCTGAACAAGGGATGGGAAAATGCGTCGTTTCGGGGGTTTGCCGATTACATGCAGACGGAAGAATTCGGGGAGAGCCTCTTCCGGCTGATTGCACTGGGGGAGGAACGAAAAATCGTGATCATGTGCGCTGAAGCTGTTCCGTGGAAATGTCACCGGGCGCTGATCGCGGACGCTCTCCTGGTGCGCGGCATCACGGTCCTTGACATCATGAGCGGGCGTTCAGTGACGGAGCATAAGATAACGCCGTGGGCGGAAACCGAGGGGCTGAAGGTAGGATATCCGAAAAAACAAGAGCGCCCTTGACCCTTCACTTTGGATTATTTTTTTTCCTGCATTGAAAATCTTTTTCAATGACCCGCCGCACCGTATCCCGGGTGGCGACATCGGCGATCTTGCCGACGTATTGTTCGATCGTTGCCCTCTCCTCGGGAGCGAGCGGAATCGCCATCGGCTCTTCCGGAGCCTGTTCATGCTTGACCATGATCTCACCGAGCTTCAGAGTAAGGTCTTTGATCGCCGTTCTGCCCAGCCTCCTGTTCAATTTCTCGATGATTTCCGGCTTGAGCAAGGCAAGCTGCTGCATCCACGCGGGGCTGTCCACGATCAATGCGAGCTTGTTGCCCCGCACGGCCTGGGGCTGTGCATGCCGGGCGATAACGGGACCCACGGTCCGCTCCCACTGCCCGAAAATCCGGTATTCGTGGACACGGCCCTGCATGCTGCGGCCTTTCAGGATTTTATCGAGGGTCGCTGATAATCTATCGAGTTTTCGTGCCATTACTTATCCAAAGTTTCCATTATTTTCTTCGTGATTTCCGCATCCAATGCGTCCGCCGGGTGCTGCAGGATCATAGCACATCAAGAGTTCTTTTGACAATAGGGAAGGACGCGGATATAATAATAAAATCCGCAGGATTTCAGCGATCGCCAAGGAGAGTATATGCCAGAATTACGAAAAGACCCCATTACCGGCAGATGGGTGATCATCTCGTCAGAGCGGGGCAAACGTCCGAACGAATTTCATGACCAACGGGATAAGAAGCGCGCCGGGTTCTGCCCATTTTGCGCGGGCAATGAACGCACAACGCCAAATGAGATCCTCGCCTACCGCGACAACGGCCAGCCCAATGGACCGGGATGGCGGCTCAGGACCGTCCCGAACAAATTTCCCGCCCTTCAGATTGAGGGCAACCTGAACAAACAGGGCGAGGGCATCTTCGACAAAATGAACGGGATCGGCGCCCATGAAGTCATCATCGAGAGCCCGGAGCACACGGCGACGCTCGCAACGCTTCCTCAAAAAGCCATCGAAGAAGTGCTCGGGGCCTACCGTGACCGCATGGAGGACCTGAAAAAAGACAGGCGGTTCCAGTATACCCTCATCTTCAAAAACGAGGGTATTACCGCCGGCGCAACGCTGGAGCATACACACTCACAGCTCATCGCCCTGCCGATCGTGCCGATCCAGGTGCAGGAGGAGATCGAAGGAGCCAAGCGGCATTACGAGCTCAAGGAACGCTGCATCTTCTGCGATATCATCCGGCAGGAGATGCAGGCTGCGACGCGGGTCGTGCTCGAAACGCAGCTCTTTATCGCACTGGAACCTTATGCTCCGCGCTTCCCCTTCGAGACGTGGCTTATGCCGAAGCAGCACCTCTCCTGCTATTCCTGCTCCACTAACGACGACTTCAAGGACCTTGCGGGTCTTCTGCAGAATGTTCTCCGTCGAATCGACCGGGCGCTTTCGAATCCGCCTTACAACTACGTGATCCACACATCGCCCTTCCGCGACGAGAGGAATGAATATTACCACTGGCATATAGAGCTCATGCCCAAACTTACGAACGTTGCCGGCTTCGAGTGGGGCTCGGGATTCTACATCAATCCCACGCCCCCGGAGGACGCGGCGAAATTTTTACGGGAAATAAAATTGTGACACACCCTTGACCGGGAAAACCCGCCGCAGAGCTGCGGAGGGATGAGTACGAAATGCGCATATGGCGCTCCGCCTTCCCGTACTCGTGCTCTCTTCGGCTTTTCCTTCGTGCTTTCGGTGTCTCTGTGGCCGTTATTTTTTTGATACTATAAATTTATGAAAATTCTTTTTGCGACGTCTGAGGCAGCCCCTTTTGCCAAGACAGGCGGCCTCGCAGACGTCGCGGGGAGCCTGCCGCCCGCCATTGCTTCGCTCGGCCATGAGGTGAGCGTCGTCATGCCGTATTACCGGCGGATGGACCTTCAGGCGCTGAAACTAAAACAGGTCGCGACCTTTACCGTCCCCCTCGGCACATGGAAAGAGCGCTGCGACGTGCTCAGCGGGATGATGGGCAAGAACGTCACGGTGTATTTCATTAAGAAGGACGTTTTTTTCGACCGGCCGGAGTTATATGGCACGTCACATGGCGATTACAGCGATAATGCAGAACGCTTCATCTTTTTTTCACGGTCCATCCCGGAGCTGTGCATTGCACTTCAGGTGAAGCCCGACATCATTCACGGTAATGACTGGCAGACCGGTCTCGTGCCGCTTTATCTGAAAAAAATCTATGGGGATACCGAGACGCTGCGTAAAACAAAAACCGTGTTTACGGTTCACAATCTCGGCTATCAAGGCCTGTTCTGGCATTGGGACATGCGTCTTACGGGCCTCGACTGGGACACTTTCACGCCTGAAGGAATCGAGTTCTGGGGCAAGATGAACCTGCTCAAGGCAGGTCTTATATCGGCGGATATTATCACCACGGTCAGCAAAACCTACAGCCGTGAAATCCAGACGCCGGAGTATGGCTACGGACTCGAAGGCGTGCTCAAAAAACGCTCTGCTGATCTTTTCGGAATCGTAAATGGCATCGAATATAAGGCCCATGATCCGGCGCACGATCACGCCATACCTCATACCTTTAGCCCCTCACGACTGTCCGGCAAGGCGGTGTGTAAAAAAAAGCTCCTCGAACTCGTCAACCTGCCCGACAGGGGAGAGCCGCTCATAGGCATGGTGACGCGTCTGGTTGATCAAAAAGGGATGGACATCCTGACCGATGCCCTGCCGGATCTCATGGCGCAGGGCGTTCAACTGGTCATTCTCGGCTCTGGTGATGCAGCCTATCACCGCCTCCTGACCGACGCCGCACACCGATACCGGAGCAGGATGCGGGTACTGCTTCAATATAACGAGGACTTGGCGAAAAACATCTACGCGGGGTGCGACCTGTTTCTCATGCCGTCACGATATGAGCCCTGCGGTCTCGGCCAGATGATTGCCCTGCGTTACGGGACCGTGCCGATCGTCCGCCGAACAGGCGGGCTCTCGGATACCGTGTCGGATTACAATGAACGGACGGGCCGCGGCACCGGCTTTCTGTTTGACGAATATTCCGCTCCCGCACTGATAGACCGTCTGCGCAGCGCACTTGATGTTTTCAGCAACCAGACGAAGTGGCGGCGCCTGATGCAGGCGGGCATGAAGCAGGACTTCTCCTGGGAGCATTCGGCGAAGGAGTATGTAAAGCTGTACCGGAAGGCGATGAGGAAAAAGTAAGACCGCAACAGGGATTGTTGAAACCACAGGTCCCGACTTCGTCGGGACACACGGATAAACACGGTTTAAGCGAACGTGCTGCTTTAAACTGTGGGCTTTATTCTTTGCCGTTTCATATCTGTGCGTTCCGACGAAGTCGGAACCCGTGTTAATCCGTGGTTAAAAATCTTTGCCTATGGAAACGACGGAAAAAACCGAACTGAGCATCTTGAGCGAAATCAGCCGGATTTCGAACTCTACCAGCGGGCTTGCGGAAAAGCTCCGGCGCATTGTCGAGGCCATAGCACGCGGCATGGGTAAAGATGGAGTTTCCGTGTTCCTCATTGATCGCTCCGGACAAACCGTCACGCTCGTTGCGGCCATCGGGCTCAATCAGGAGAGTATCGGCAAACTGAGCTTTCCCCTCGGTATGGGTATCGCCGGATGGGTGGCGCAGCAGAAAGTCCCGCTTGCGCTTGAAGACCCCTACTCGGACCCGCGTTTCGCCTATGTCCCCGAGTCTGGCATCGAAAACTTCAAGTCCCTCGTTGCTGCGCCCATCCTGGACGAAGACAACTGCCTCGGCGTCATCTTCGTGCTCTCCTCCGCGGTCTGGCAGGCCACCTCTTCGGATATCACGCTCTTGACGACCACCGCCAATCAGTTGAGCGGCGTCATTAAAAGCGCCCGGCTGTTCCAGGGTCTCCAGGACCGGCTCGCCGATCTTGCCTCCATTTACGAGATCGGGATGGCGCTTACGTCCACGCTCGACCTGGAGCAGCTCCTGTCGCTTATCGCCAAAAGTACGACCCAGTCTCTTCGCGCACAGGGCTGCGCAATCAGGCTCAGGAACATCCCCGAGATCGTTTCACACAAGACTTTTGCGTTCCACAGCGTTGCCGGAAACACGATCTGGGAAATGGACGCCCGGATCGGCAATGCGGTGGCAGACCGGGTCGCGGGAGAGAAAAAACCGCTCCTTATCCGGGATGTCGGCAGGGACGGGTCCTTCAGCGCTGAGAACGTCTCGGGTTCCGTTCTCAGCGTGCCGCTTTTGTTTCGTGAAAAAGTGATCGGCGTCATTACGCTGTATAATAAACTGCAGGAAACCCAGACCTTCAGCGACGACGATCTTCAATTCCTGACCACGGTGGCCAGCGGCGCGTCCATCGCCATCGAGAACGCGTCCATGTACGAGCGCATGGAGGACCTCGCAATCGAAGCCAGGACCCGGGCGCAGGAGCTCTCCATCCTGAACGATATCGGGACGGCAATGAGCACGACGCTCAACCTCGACCGATTGCTCAGGATCATCCTGACTGCCGCCACCATGGGAGGCAGCGGCCTGGGCTTTAACCGCGCAATCCTTCTCCTGACGAATGAACGCACCAATGCACTCCAGGGAATGATGGGTGTGGGCCCCTCAAACTGGGAAGAAGCGGGCCGGGCCTGGGGCGAAGTTTCCAGCAGGCACAAAAGTCTCATGGAATGGATCCAGACCGGCGAGCTCTTCGAGCACCGGGAGTCTGCACTGAACGCCCTGGCCCGGGGCATCCGGGTCATGCTCAATCCGGCCGAGGGCGTCCTGGCCCTGACCGTACTGGACAAGCGACCGTACAACATTACCAACGCCGCCGGGGACCCCATTGTCCCGAAAGACCTCAGGGAACTGCTCAAGGTGAACAGCTTTGCCACGGTTCCGCTCGTGGCAAAGGACCGGGTCATCGGCGTGATCCTCGTAGACAATATGTTCAATCAGCGGCCGATAACCGACGGCGACATCCGGTTCCTCAGCATGTTCGCACACCAGTCGGCGCTCGCCATCGAAAACGCAATCATCCACACGAACCTTGAGACCATGAACAAAGACATCCGTGCCCTGCACGAACAGCTGGTCCAGTCCGAAAAAATGGCGGCTCTCGGCGCCATGATGGCGGAAATCACCCACGAGATCAGGAACCCTCTCGTCTCCATCGGCGGATTCACCCGGAGGCTTGCAAAAAAACTGCAGAACAGCGAGGATAAGAAGTACATCGATATCATCTTGAGCGAGGTCTCCCGACTCGAAGGGATCATCCACGACAATCTGTCGTATATCAAAGAGGTTTCCCTGCAGTCGAGCGAAGCCGACATCAATGCCGTGATCGGCGATATCCTGACCCTCTATGAGGACGAGCTCGCCCAGCGGCGCATCGTTGTTGAAAAAAAATTATCCCCCTTTGTTCCCCTGCTCAAAATCGACCCCCAGCAGATAAAGCAGGCGGTGATCAATATCCTGAAAAATGCGATGGAGGCGATGGAAAACGGGGGCACGCTCTTCATCGGGACCTGTCTGCTGGAAGAAACGCAGGAAGTTGCAATCGAGTTCGGCGATACGGGTCCCGGCATTTCCGCGAAAGCCATGCATAACATTTTTAATCCCTACTATACGACCAAACCGCGGGGCACCGGTCTGGGGCTGCCGATCACGAACAGGATCATCAAGGCCCACAAGGGCAAAATCGAACTGAAGAACAGGGAAACCGGAGGGGCGCTTTTTACGATCAAGCTTCCTGTCCCGCCCCGGAATGCCGCGGGAGACCGGGAAGCTGCGGCGACGCCGGCGTAATGAGAATAAAGTTACAGCCTTCGCTCTCCTGCGATCTCCCGCAACGAAGGAAAAGGAAGGCGCATTAATTTCTTGTAAGTGGTTTTTAAGCCGAGCGATAATGACCAAGGAGGCATCGATGAAAAAGATACTGGTTGTTGACGACGAAGAAAATATCCGGGAACTTTACCGGGAAGAGTTCGAGGATATGGGCTTTGCAGTGACGGTCGTCGCCGACGGCGTGCAGGCGCTCACGGCAATGGAAACGGGAAAGTTCGACCTGGTGACCCTCGACATGCGCATGCCGGACCAGGACGGCATAGAAACGTTGCGTAAGATGAAGGAAAAGGACAGCTCGCTGCCGGTGATCATCTGCACTGCCTATGAAGAATACAAGCAGGACTTCGGGAGTTGGTGTTCGGACGCCTACGTCGTAAAATCAGCGGACACAAACCTGCTGCGTGAAACGGTAAAGAAGATCCTCGGATGAACGAAGAAGCGGAAGTAACCGTGGAAAAACTCGTTCATGGCGGGAGCGGCCTTGCCCGGCTCAGCTCCGGCCAGGCGGTCTTCGTAAACGGCGTGTTGCCCGGCGAACGCGCTCTCGTCGCCCTCAGGCGGAAGCGAAAGGGTTTTCTGGAGGCCGACCTCATCGAGGTCATCGCCCCGTCAAAAAATCGCATCGTCCCCCCCTGCTCCGGCGAAAAGCAATGTACCGGCGCCACGTGGCCGCATATAGCCTATCCTGCCCAACTCGGATACAAACAGGATATTCTTCTGGACACTCTCCTGCGAATCGGCGGCATGACTCCCCGGCGGCCCCTTGCCATTCTCCCCTCCCCCAAGCTTGACCATTACCGGCTGCGGGCGCAGTTCAACGTTCGGACACAGGAGGGAATGCAGCGGATCGGTTTTTTCCGCCAGGGGTCGTACAGCCTCGTGGAAGTCGATGATGCGTTTCTGATCCATCCGCTCATCGACCGGACGCTGAAAGCCGTCAGGTCGTTCGTGCACCAGCTTCCTCCGCTCGTTGAAATCCATATGAATGCAACCCCCCGAGGGCAAGTACATTTATTGCTCTTCAGCGAGTTGGGTACGCTGCCGTCGCTGGAGCCGTTTTATGAAAATCTGAAAAAAGCAGCGCCTGAAGTAATCGGGATAACGGTTTTTGCGAATAGGAAAAAGGCCTTCGCTCTCGGCAACAACCGGCTGTCACTGGAGCTGGAGGGACTCACGTATGTTGCAACGGAAGGCAATTTTTACCAGGTCAACTGGGAACAGAACAAAAACATGGTGAGGACGGTCATGGACTTTGCTGCACCCGCGG
>CAVYLT010000077.1:0-113861 GCA_963769335.1 Nitrospirota bacterium
TGGGCGCAACCGCAAGACCGGCCCATGAGAACTTGTTCTGTGGCGCAATGCGAGCCATCGCCGCGCCGGAACCTAAGCCCAGGAGACCAGCCAAAGCGACAGCGCCAATGGCATAACTGAAAGAGCGAATTTTATGCAAAATGGGCTCGATTCATTTTTTTATCCGGACTAACGCGCGGCTGAGGAGCCGGGCGGCCCTATCGCCCGGACTCTTTCGAGCCGCTGGTTGGAATCATCATGAAGAATTGATCAGAATATCATTAATATTTTCGCAACATACAACGTAACACTTGGAAGTTTCGAAAAAACCCTAAATCCGCAAATTATCGATATCGATATTTAGATCAGCCAGCATTAACTTTATTTTCGCCTTTAAAGCTGAATCATATCGCTCGCCTTTTAATATTTTTTTCAATAAACTATTTATGACATATCGAGCAAGCTCGTCCTCTTTTTTTTCAATCAGCTTCTTGTCTTTTGTCGCCCACATCTTAGAAGCATCTCCCCGTAATTTTCGCTTCAATGCTAAAGCTCGACTATAAATATCATGATGAATCTGCTTGTCGCTTTTGGGTTCTTTTTTTGAAATCTCATCAATAAGTTGTTTTTCGACTGCCATATCATCTACGATTGCTTTTGTCATGTTGGAATATATGTTACCTTTTAGCTCCGCGTGCAACTTCTTAATTTCATCTTTTGCACTCGGCAAATTCATTTCGTTACAAATCCATGCAACCTTGCTTCTAAAACCCGGGTCGTATTTATTGTTTTTTAAAAGCTCCATTAAAATATCTTCTACAGTTTTTTTCTCTGATGCATCTAATTTTTTTTCATAATAATCTGTTGGAAAAGACGTAAATGCGTCCCCTCCTTCGAAGCCACCATAGTTAACGCCGCTTATCTCTTCAATTATCTCTTTTTCTAAAATAGTTTTATCTTTAGGCATAATTCTTCCTCCACAATTTTTAAACTGAATTGACCACCTGCATAATTTCTATGGCAATGGCGTAGCAGTATCCCCATCTAACGGTATGGGTGAAAGTCCCCATGTTGGCATATTCAGTGTACATTGATCAGGAAAACCAAATGGCACGCCATAAGTCACAATCACTTTATTAAGATTCACTCTTAAATCTATATAAGTCTGAATTTTGTCGGAAGGCATTCCCAGTCTTATCTGTATTTGCACCACGTTTGCCGGATCAGCAGGGTCCAGCCATACGGTCTTAGTCACATATGCACCAGGTCCAATAGCCCCGCCAGGACTTACAAACAATAAGTTGCGGTTAAGGATTGACGTTTTAGCAGCAAAGGTTGTGTAGTGTCTAAATATCTCATATCGCGGCAGCATTTTATCTAATATGGCCTTTGCAATTGTATAAATAAGTACAGCGATTAATATAATCGCTGCAATCTCCGCAAGAGCAGCAGCCGCACCAGCAGCTCCACCACCTACTGCAATCCCCTCCATCACTGATGTACCAGCTGCCATTTGAATTCCAGTTCCTGTTTCTGTTAATAGACCATTAGTAAGAAACGCCATTGACCATGTTGCAGGTATCTGTGGTAACGCAATTACTGTGGCCACTCCTGTTCCGCTATCACTGCCATTCAATCCGCCGCTTATCCTGTATGCACCGCTCCCATCAAGCGGGTTTGAAATGATATACCCAACTCCAGTCCACCCATTCTGCACAATATTCGTCTGTGGTATCTGAACACTTAGCCCAGCATTAACCGCATTGGCTATTTCGGTCTTTACGGCAGCTGCTACCTGAAGTTTTGGGATCGTTACCGATACATTTGATGAATCTATTTTGTAAATCGGGATTCCTTGATCATTTGCCGCCCTTAATGCCGTTACAGCCGAAATACTGTCCCCGACACTCTTTAAGTAAAGCTGATCAAATATCGCGCCTTCCAGAAAAGAAGAGGTGATGCCCGAGCGCTGCATATAGGAAAACTCATTTGACTTGTCGGCGGTCTTGCTTGCAAGTGACTGATTGTCGAGCTTCACGTCGATATTTCTTCGATTGTATGTAGCAGAGCTTGGGACGCCCCAAATGTACGAGACCGACACTTTGGCAGAAGCGGCAAGTTCTGACGGATGCCTCAGATTGTTGACCCGCAGGGTCTTCGCTATGATGCTGTTGAATGCGTCCGCCTCGGCCCAATAGGAAAGCGCCGTCTGGTGCAGCATCTCGCCGACAGGCTCGGAGAAGTCGTTTTTGTTTATTCTGTTATTGAGTACATCGAGATTGATTGTCGAAGGGTTTATTCCGATAGCCGTATAATCACCGGCAAGCAGATCATGATCCATTATTTGGGTGCCATTCGGGGAGATAATTGACACCGTAAGGTCTTGCGCATGCCCCATTCCGACGGGCGCACCTGTGGCGACCGTTATGCCTTCGATTTTGAGCACCGGTTTGAATTGAATGAGATATGCGGGTATGCTCGTAGCGCTTTGCTCAACGTAGTTGTTGATGGTCGTCTGATCAGCAGCTGTTGCAGGATCGTAGCTGACAGTCACTTTTTTTCCGGCAACTTCCGCGAGATTTACGGTATAGGAAAGGGTGGTCTCCGACGTGTCTGAATCCTGCAGTACAAGGGAAACCTTATGAAGCATGCTGTCCGGCAGGGTATGGCTTTGAGCGCCTGCGGGGTTGGTGATATCCTTAGCCCATGTTGTTATCGGCAAGAAAGGGAACTTTTCCTGCTTTATAATTCTGCTGCCGATTATATCTCCCACAGTAGCGGACGGGGTGTTCTGCGAAATATAATCTTGAGCGCGAGCCTGGTAATCCTGTATGGTTTGCTGAATCAAGGCAGAGTTCACGTTCGTAACGTAACCTTCAGCTTCATTGATCGTTGCTGTTGATTGAATCTGATTTACGAACGATTGCGCGTCAAAAGGAACGGCAGTGTTAAGATCGATTCCCGGCGTCTCGACATAGTGTTTTATGGTGAAATCGAGCGGAACCCAGGTGGGAATGGTGTTGTCATTCATGGTCCCGCGATAGTTCCCGTAAGGTATCCAGGCACTCGCATAAACGTGCTCAAATTGAACCGCCGTTATCTTTCCGCCTGAGCGTATTCCCGTTACTGGAATGCCGCCCGATGCGGCGAAGTTGATGGCGGCCACGGGATCGGTGAAGCCGCCCATCATTTCCAAGAATCTGTTAATTTCGATTTCCTTTGTGGCGAATTCATAACGCGCAGGAAAACCAGCAGCCCGGAACAGGGCGACTGTGAGACTGGCGATGTCCGTGGCGTTGCACTGCGTCGTCTGAAGGCACATATCCGCGCCTTGAATTGAACCGTAGGTTGGCACGAAATACATATTGTTCCAGAGCCAATTGAACATCGAAACCGGTTTGTTCTTGAGTTCAGCCGCTTTCGCCCGGATTGCGTCAGTAATATGCGTCTCCGGTGTTTCGAGCATGTCTTCCGCTGTCGGTTGAGCGCGGTAGGGGCCGGAGTAGACACCTACGGAGGCATTTTGAATTATGCTGTCAAGGGTTTGGTTGGCGAGTTGCAGATTGCCTTCCGGCGCAGTGCTGCCGGAGAGTAAGCCGGTCAATGGGCCATTCGAGGCGACGAGAATTTGCCTGGAATTGTAGACGTGCGCCGTCTTTGGTTTTTTCCTGCCCTTCTTGAGTTCTTGTTCCCACTCATCATTCTTGAGCTTGGGTTGCCGCTCTTTGGCTTTGACAATACTGTTTGGAAGTTTACTCGGGTCGAATGGTTTTCTTTTTGGTGGTCTTACTTTAGCGAGTTGCCTTTTGGTCTTTGCGATTTCGGACGTTAAGACAGAGGGCGTCTTTGCCTTTTCAATGGCTTCGATACTGGCTTTTAGTTCGCCGAGATTGGTTTCGTAGCTCTTGACGAATTTATAATGACGGTCGAGGATTTCCTTTGGAAGGTTTGCGGCCTTAATTTTTTGTTCCGTTGAGGCAAACTCTTTTTTGAGGTCGGCGTCGATTGCATTGAGATCAGCTCTGCGAGCTTTGATCGCTTCGACTTCCGAAGATATGTCCGCATCTTTTGCGGTTTTTTCCTCAGCTTTGCTTGTGTTCTCGCGGAGACCATCAAGGAGTTTTTCGAGCTTGGCAGCGGGCTGTTGTTTTCCAGCATTTTGAAGCTGCGGTTTTGTCGCTTGTTTTTTTTGGGTTGCCGCATATGCCACGAATTGGAATAATGGCAAGTAAGACCATGAAAAGAAAAAAAGTGTAATGACGCCAACCATCTTCATGTGCTGTGAAAATTTCTTCATATCGCCTCCTGAGTACGGATATGGTCAACAGCATGATATAAACTGCTGGTCGGCGTATAAGTATTTCCCCGGACCAACGCTGCCGTGAGGGGCGTGTTTTTACGACCCTCTCGACGGCGTTGTTATAATTTACTTCTTCTTATTCTACGGCCTTCAACTATTAGAGCAGCGATTGCGCCAGAGCATATCGACCAAAGAGCGATTGGCATTAAATCCGTATAATACGGATATGCAATCAATCCGCCCAAAAAAGTGGCCAATAGCTCAATTACATATTCGGTTATTTTTTTGTTTTCGTATTTATCTTTTTTGAAATACTTAACGGCTAGGGAAACGATGTAAGCGAAAAAACCTAGCACTAAAATTAGTTTTGGGATGTCATTAATCGCTTTCAGGTTCATTTAAGTCACCATTGTTCAATTGATACTAAACCAAAGTCAACTTTTAAGGCTTCTCCTTCTTTGAATTTCTAATATAAACGCAATAATTGCACCCGACACAGCCGACCAAAGGGCAATTGGAAGTAGATCTGCATAATACTGATAAGCGATTAACGCACCAACTATGCAAGCAAGCAGCGGTAAGACATACTCTGATATTTTGTGACTCTTGTCCTTGTCTCGTTTATAAAAATCGATCATGGAGCGAATGAATAGAGCATAGAAACCTAATATTAAACATAATTCAGGTAAGTCGTCGATATTCATTGGTCCTATTTCCTATTGTCCTCTTTAAGAATAACGCGCGGCTGACCCACCGGGCGGGTTCATCGCCCGGATGGTGTCGAGCCGCTGGTTGGAATCATTGTGATGGTTGGAATCGTTGTCGGGTTAATCTATCGCGGTGCAAGCAGTATATCTATAAGTGAAGCTATCGACAGAAAAAATATTATTTTGATAAATTCAGACGTCATTGTTTGCTAGCTGCCGCCTCTAACTCATCTGCCTTTACTAATAATTTATGAATCCGATGAATTGTAAATTTGTTTAATAATAAACCGGATGTCCAAAGAGTGAGAAGAATAAGCGTGCTAATGTAAATAAAGATGCTTGTTGCCGGCATTTCGAAGTTGAACTTCTTTTTTATATAATAGCTTACGATATGTTTAATCAAAATAATATTAGTGAAAAACCAAATAGACGGTAAGCCGATTTTAAAAAACATGTCCAACCGTTTTTTTGCCATAGTTTCTTTTATAATAAGCGTGCTTCTAATTTCACTCAGCGAAATAGCGCTTCTATGTCTGATAAACCAAACCTCTTTTTTTAAGTCTTCGGTGTTGTTAATCTTCTGCATTTTTATTTGGCCAATAACATTAAACAGCCAGTATATTGCAGGCTGAAGATACGCTGCAATAACAATAATACCGAGAAACAACATTCCAAAATCTATGATTTCCATTGTAATCTCCTTTTGTTTTCAGTATAGAAGCCGTTTCGCTTCGTTCCAGCTGCTGCTGTTGTATTGAGCACTATAAATAAATGAATAATGCTGATAACAACGAGTGCAATTATTGCACCGATAAGTATTGCAAACAGGGATAGACCGAGAGCCATTGCAAGGCCAGTTATTACTCCTGCTGCGCCATATGTTGCAATAGCATAATAAAGTGCAGCAGCACCAATGGTTGGCAATGCTACAATTGCCGCGAAGGTGTCTATATAATGCCAAACATCGACCGCTTCGATTAGACAATGGTTCGCCACACCACCGGCAGCAATACAACAACCGCCACCCGATAGACTTGTACTAATCATATAAGCACCGGCACCCGTCTGGGGGTCCATAACGATATAGCCCGTCCCAACCCACGTGTAATAGGTGATGTTCTGTTTAGGGACGACGACCGTTTTACCAGCATTGACCGCATTTTGGATATCATTTATCACTTCGCTTGAAATCTGTAGCACCGGTAGAACTGCGGAAATGTTATTCTGGGTAATGGTATAAATAGGGATGCCTTGACTATTTGCAAGTTGTAAAACCTGAATTGTCGAAATACCTTTTGCCTGATGCATCACTTCAAATATTCCGTGTTCCATAGCGGAACTCATTTGTCCGGCAGACATCATAAACGGACGTATTTTTGTCTGGTCGCCATCTTTCGATAGAGCCACGTAGATATTTCTGTCTACGTCAATCATCATTCCTGCTTCTGCAACGCTCCTTGGAATGCCGAATAAGTTAGTAACATCTATCCCGTCCGAAACAATTGCCTCCGACACATCTTTCATTTTGATAACAGCATTTGTCTGTGCAGTTACGTCCTCAAAACCACTTAGAAGATAAAAATAAGTCATAGCAGTAGTAAAAAGAATCTCGCCGCCACAGTCATCGGAAGACGGGTTGTTAGTGCAGGTATCTTTGACCGCTTCCAGTTTCGCTTTTCTCTGAGCCAATAATGCTTGAGATACTCTGCTCGAATTGATTCCTACAGCATAAAATGCCCCTGCTGATACGATATTAGCTACGCTCTCAGTCCCGTAGGCAGGACTGACAAACTGCATATTGAATGTTTGATCTTTTCCAAGACCAATTGCGCTACCGGTAGCCGCTACGATGCCTTCAATTTTTATTTGAGGCTTCACGGAGACGAGATAGGCGGGAACGTTGAAAATGCCGCCGTAGTTATTTATCACCTGTTCATCGTTTGATGTAGCGGGCGCATACGAAAGGGTAACTCTTTTCCCAGCAATTTCGGCGATATTTGCAGTGTAGGAGAGGGAAGTCTCCATAGTATCGGCATTCTGTATTTCAAAGGAAACTTTATATAGCATGCTGTCTGGCAGGGTATGGCTCTGTCCGCCGTAAGCAACGGGTTTCAACATTGGCGTTGCGGGTAAAAAATGAAATTTTTGTTGGATTATTTCCTTTTTCCCGACCACGTCGCCAACTGTTGCATTGGGATAGTTCTGCGTTATGTAGTTCTGTACCTGCGTTTGGTAATCCGGCATGGTTTGCTGTATCAGCGCGGAGTTTACATTGGTGACGGAGCCGTCTGTTTGATTGATAGTAGCCGTTGATTGAATCTGGTTTGCAAATGATTGGGCGTCGAAAGGCACGGCTGTCTTGAGGTCAATGCCGGGCGTATAGGTGTAATATTTTACGGCGAAATCAAGAGGCAGCCAGATCGGGTAGCTGTTGTCTGTCATCGTTCCGCGGTAGTTCCCGTAGGGTATCCAGGCGCTTGCGTACACGTGCTCGAATTGTACCGCCGTTATCTTCCCTCCCGTGATTACGGGTCTGATCGGCACTCCTCCTGTAGCGACAAATGTTATCGCGGCATTGGGGTCGGTAAATCCGCCCACCGAATTCATGAACTTTTCGATGGGCTGTTCCACGGTTGCGAATTCGTAGCGAGCGGGGAAGCCCGCAGCGCGGAATAAGGCTATTGCCAGGCTTGCAATGTCAACGTCGTTGCATTGTTTTGACTGAAGGCACATGTCTGCGCCCTGGATGGAACCGTAGCTCGGGACATATTCAATATTATTGGTGAGCCAACTGAAGATCGTGACCGGTCTGTTTTGAAGCTCTGCTGCTTTGGCCCGTATCGCGGCTGTGATATGCGTTTCAGGGGTCTCCTGCATGTCTTCGGGCGCGGGGTTGGAATAATAATCTATTGCAGCGTTTAGGAATATGCTGTCTATCGTTTGATTGGCGAGTTGTAGGTTGTTCTCAGACTCGATTCCATCGGAGAGCAGACCGGTCAAGGGGCCGTTCGCGGCGACGAGAATCTGCTTTTGCTGGTGACGCTGTGCGGCCTTCGATTTTTTAGACTCTTTTTTCAGCCCCTTTTCCCATTCTTCTTTCTTGAGGCGGGGCTGTCGTTCTTTGGCCTTCACGATTCGGTTCGGTAGTTTGTTCGGATCGAATGGTTTTCTTTTTTTCGGAGGCTTTATGGTGGCGAGATGTGTTTGGGTCTTTACGATTTCGGACGTTAAGGCAGAGGGCGTCTTTGCCTTTTCTATAGAATCGAGATTGGTTTTCAGTTCGGCAAGGTTGTTTTCGTAGTTCCTGACGAATTTGTAATGACGGTCGAGGATTTCCTTGCTCAGATTTGCGGTCTTGAGTTTTTGCTCTGTGGCGGAGAAGTCTTTTTTGAGATCGGTGTCGATTGCATCGATATCTGCTTTGCGGGCTTTTATCGTTTCGACTTCTGAAAACGTGTCCGCACCTCTTGCGGCTTTTTCTTCCGCCTTGCTTGTGCTTTCGCGGAGATCATCGAGGAGCTTTTCGAGTTTCTCGGCGGGCTTTTGGCTTGCCGCTTTTTGATGCTGTGCCGTTGTAGCTTGTTTGTCCTGGGTTGCAGCATATGCCACAAATTGGAATAATGGCAAGTATGACCACGTAAAGAAAAAAAGTGTTATGATGCCAGATATCTTCAATGACCGTGAAAATTTTTTCATATTGCCTCCCGTGGATAAGATATGTTTACGGCTTTATGTAAACTGCTGGTCGGCGTATAAATATATTTTCCGGACCAACGCGCGGGTGAGCCGCGTGCTTTTCGCGGCGGTCTCGACCCGCCTCGTTAGAATTTTTTATGTCGAGCAAACAGGAGGACATCATTTATTCTTTGTTGAAAAAGTGGAACAAGTTCTCTTCTCTTAGCGAGAGATCCGCCATCCATATATTGACCAAGACATGCTATGTCGGAATTTTCGCAATAATAATATGTACACCATGCCTTGTCGAAGGGTCTTCGTTCATAGAACAAAAGATGAGGTCGGAATTTAATCATGGCTTCGTGATGGTTGGTTTCGGCAGCAGCAATAATCAAGTTGGGATCTTCGATACCATCAAGAATTTTACGCAAATCGGAAGCCAGAACATCGTTAAATTCTCGGTTGGCAACGTTGCGTTTGCTAATCCAGTCACGGTAACGAGTGAACAAATGGGTACAGAAGACAACAACAATTCCAGTGAAAATGGTGATCAAAACATAGACGATCATGATTTTTTCCTCATGCTTATGGCAGTGTCTCTATTTGCAGCAATACTTGCGGTAGCTGAATCGAAAAAAAAATGAAAAAGTTATCTACTCGCGTTTGATACGTGAAAAGCAAACATTAGGAATGTATTTTCTATCATGGGTAGTAGTTTCCGGGTCTGATTTGACGACCCATCCGAGATTTTCGGACCAAGGTTTAAGCTCTTTCCAGTCAATGCGCTCGCAGTCAAAGGTCATAGAATGCGGACCTCCTGGAAAGGCTTTGGAAACGTCTTCATATTTTACATTGACTTCAAGATCGTTAATGTGCTTGGACAATTCATTTTGTAAGGCGGTGCGCCATTTCATTACCTCGGATTTTTCAGGTGTGGACATACATATCTCCTTTCACTTTCGAGGACTAACGCGCGGGTGAGCCGCGTGCTTTTCGCGGCGGACTCGACCCGCCTCGTTAGAATAATCGCCAGGTTTCACTTCATTCTACCCGACCTACGCCACTATTGAGATAGCCAATTGTCATTAAATCTTTCTCTGAAATCCTCCAGAATCTCTTCGAACCGAGTAAAGCCTTCTTCTTTCATGTGCTTCGCGAATTTGGTGCTTCTATCTGTTCCGATTACCGCCGACCAGTAATATTGTCTTATTCCTGCTGCGTCTCGCTCATTCAGCCGCATAATCGTATATCGCACGCCTTTCTTTAGGGTTTCTGAGGCATTAGATGAATTGAGAATGGGATCAAAAACATGTTCGTGGAGGTACGCTAGAATCTCATCTTTTTTGGTCATGAGGTCTACTCCTTTTCCTTAATACTGCTATGAGAAGATAGCAATTGGTAATACCTGCAGAACCGGTCCCTTTGCCTCTAGTTCCATGGATGGAATCTTGAAGCCTTGAGTCTTTGACAGTTCGGACAATTTTTCAAGTACAACATTCAATATATTCTCAGGCATAGCGCTTAGTGCGGTTTTTCTTATAAGATTGATCGAATCTTTATCGTCATTAATTACTCTTATTACTTTGCCGAGGACATTAAAGTGACCATCTACAAGATCGGACATAGTTGGGTCATTGAGAAATTCTCGTTCTAACGTTATCACCGCTCTATACCCGCAGGTCAGTGTGTCCGTGATAATATCAACAGTGTCGCCCGCTTTCAGGCTTTCCAAGAATTGTTCCATCTGTGTTTTAATTGCTTTGTTTGTGTCTGGCGTTTGGCTTTTTTGGCCCTTATGCTGTTGAGGAGGGGCTTGAGAAAAAAGAATAGCCATATTCATCAACCCAACAAATGTATCCATGGTTTGGATTATTGGATTCTTTCTCAATGGTGCCGTAAATTCCACGATCTGCCGTATCTCTGGTTTGTACTTATCATCTATGAAACTCAGTTTGTTATCGGCAACAAGACTCCTGCGAAGCATTTGAAACATTGATGCAGGCGTGTGAACCTTTTCTTCATTTGTTTGGGTTCCCAATGAATCATCTTTTCGTTTCACCCTATTCCCTGAAACGTCTATTCGCAGAAGGGTAGACAAAGCTTTGTTAAGGCCAAAAGTCGCTCCGTACTGCTGCTTGTCACTGGCCGAAGCCGATTCCATGGATGTAACTCTGGTGACTGTGGCAATACCGCCTTGAAGCATTGCGATCATATCGAATACTATGCGTTGGTTGAGATAGACGGGAATGATCAACTCGTTTTCGATATTAGACATCTAAAGAACTCCCTTCTTCATCGCGGGGCTAACGCAAAGCTAACCGGAGCGAATTTGTAAACGGTTAGTGCAGTGTTATACGGCCCGCCAAATCGGCACGGTTTCGGCATCAACAAAGCTGATGAGCCGAGAGCCAGTTTGGAGGTACGCTATGGCGTTACCTCGCATCTTACGGTTATCTTCATTATTTGGATCCCCGTAAATAGCTACAAAGACATGATCCACGTCGCTAACGTCGATCGCAGAGAAAATATGCCGGTCTACATCTGAGAATCCATGGCCAAAGATAAAAATAAAGCCCGATTCTTTGGAGAGATGGCGGAAGCAATAGCTCAAATATGGATTCTTGTTTATTCGACTTAGCTTTGCATCCGATGTAGGTTCAGAAACGAATAAGGGGAAGATATTCTCCTGAAGATTTTCTTGCACTGCATCGATTATCGGCTGTCCCGTGTCTGAAAAGGAATGCTTTTTTACACCTTCTCGCGTTTGATACAGATGCAGTGCGCCGTGTAGAAAAAAGACCTCTTGGTCCGTATCCGGTCCGACCCACAACTGATCCCCTCGGAAACCGTCATCGGTGTCCCAGTCGTCTGGTGGGAGATCATATTGGTTACGCGCCCAGTACATCAAGAGATCATAATTTACTGTGTAAATGCTTGCGAACCTGGCCAAGAAGGCTCTTGCATGTCGATATTCATCTGCAGTAACTTCATTCGGTCTACTTGGGTGGGTATCTGCTATGGCCTGTAACAAGCCACCTTTGATGACTTGAACGTCACCTTCTAATTGTGCCACAAGTCCTTCGTTAGCGGTGTACAATCGGAGGATATCTTTAGATGCTCGCAACTGGCTTGTCACTTTTTCGAAATCTTGGGTGCCCAAGACGTCGAAAACTTGACGTATCGCAGCTTCGCGTCCGTCAAACCTAGCCGCTCGGTAAAGCGTCTCGTACCGAAACGTTTCGTCACGCCACGCCCTTGAAAATCCATTGCCTAAGAGAATGGAGATTTCTCTGTCTTCACCTACGCGATCCCACATTTGTTCAAATGTAATCATATCCACTCGTATAACGACGAGTTGAGCCCCGCGTTTGCGCAGCGCGGGACTCGAACGACTCGTTATACATTTCGTCAGTGATTATCTAACAATCTTGCCTATCCTATTCCAACGCACATCGTGATTTTCCTTATCCCATGACCAATATAGGCTGATTGCTTTTCCCTTTATGGAACTCCGCGGAACAAAACCGTAGACACGACTATCCATGCTGTTTTCGCGATTATCTCCGAGGAAGAACAACATACCCGCCGGCACCGTAACTGGTCCGTAACCTCTTGAAGTTATACCTTCATTATCGGTCTTGTTTAGGTAGGTCTCCGCTTGTTCACTGCCGTTAAGATACAGCTTGCCACCCCGCAGCTCAACGACATCCCCTTCGACACCAATAAGGCGCTTGATAAAGTTTCTTTTGGGATCTTCAGGGTACGGGAAGATGATGATGTCGCCTCGATCTGGATTTGACGTTTTATAGATGTGTTTGTCAGCAAGCAGATGATCACCAACAAGCAGTGTCGGGATCATTGCGCCTGATGGTATTTTATATGCCTCAACAAAATTTAACTTTATTACGGCCGACAGCAGGGAAGAGATCAGAAGTGACATTACAACGAAATAGCCGAGATAGGCAAACCATCTATTATATTTTGTCAACTCATAGCGTTCGTTTTTCGTTCTTGCGATTCGAGCAGCATCAATCGCACAGAAGATCGTGTAGGCAAAACTACCCAAAACGGCCAATAGAAGCAAAATTGCGCTAGGTTTAACCACTATAACGAGAGCGGCAAAAACAACGACCAATATTTTTTCTATAACGAACCATATAATTCCTCTTCTGGGTTCGCCCGCATAAAGGTGGCCTAATCCTCGTGCAGCAAACGTTGATAAAGCAGCAATCCATGGACGTCTTGGTTTATTGTTCATGTTTTCCTCTGCGTATAACGCCCGCGTCACGCGCCGCCTCATGGCGCGTCGCTGTGGACGCGGTTGTTGGTTTCATTTCTTTATGGTGTGTCCTTTGACATGCTGTTTCGAGCTTTCTTAATTAAATAGAAGTAGATCGTTGCTGCCGTGATAATAGTCAGTTGGCTCCAGGAGGCAATTAATATAAAGAAAGCGCTAGCGGGCGCACCGCCTTCAGGGAAAAGCCAATAAACAAAGGATGAAGGGATTAGTTTTTCTAGGATGTATAAAAATGGATAACCAAAGTAAATAAATACTTTGAACAAATAGGATATGCCAAAGAAGGACGATGCGAAGAACAAGACGGTAATAAAAGTGCTTATGAAAGCACCTGTCAAAATAGATTTTAGAATAGGCTTCTTGATCATCATAGGATTTTTAACGACAAGTTGGTTCAGTATGGGTTTTTGTATGGCCCTTGCCAAACTCCTGACAGAACGATCGTAGTGGAAGAAGCACTTTTAATTCTGAAGGTTGCATTGCCAGACTCGCCAGGCTTTAATTCAGGATATATCAATCGCGTTATCTTCCCGACAGCAGTCCCGTCTTTATCGTATTCAACGAAGAAAACTTCACTTGGCAGGGGCAATTTGCCGTTGTATGTAATATGGCATGTCAATCCGGAGATTGCTTGACAACCGGTGACATTAAATATTTTTTGTAGATCACCTGACAGTTTTATAACGGGCACGCACAATCCTTCATCGTTAGCTATCTTTCCATATTGTTTACAGTTCTGAGGATCATTATTGTCAGCTGCGTAAACTGAAAGGCCGGATATAAGAAAGGCAGCTAAGAAGAAAAGTGAATATAGTACCATTCGTTTGGTTTTCATATTCTATCCTTTACGAACTAACGCGCGCGTGAGGAGCGAGCTTTTCGCGACTCGCTCGACGCGCAGGTTAATCTTCAGCACAATAAACTACCAGAACTTCCACCATGGCTTTAATGGCACGATATCTTTCGGGTCCTTCCAAATACTCTCTTTTACTTTTTCTGAGTTGATAATCTCACCCATTACAATCCCACCTTTATAATCAACTTGCTTGTAAATATCTTTTGATGAAATTGGAATATTACATTTGGGACAGCGATATGCTGCATCAATCCGGTATTGTCCGCCGCAACGACAGTTCTTTAAGGAATTATGAAGATTCTCGAAAAAACCACCTGTCAACCATCCAAATTTCTTATTGAGATCCTGCATCATTGGATCATAAAATCCAATGTCAAGTGTTATGGGGCATTTATTACATCGCAGTTGAAGAAAATCACCGAATCCTTGGTTGTAGACTCCTATTGTATACGATTGCTGACAGTGAGGGCATTTAATGATGTACTCTGGCATAGAATAGGCCTTCTGTTTTCTTCGAATCTTTTTTTAGATTAACGCGCGGGTAAGCCGCGTGCTTTTCGCGGCGGACTTGACCCGCTGGTTATAAAGTGTCTTTCGATGAATTGAGATACATCGCAACATCTGACAATTTGCTTTCTATCAGCTGACGATTATGTTGTTGGTTTCTGTTTATGAACATCGGGCTTGGATGTGGGATCTCTAATAGTTGAATGTTTGGGCGCGTAAGTTGAATTGTCTTGGTAGCCTTCTTTGCATAATTACCAACAAGGACAACTATGCGTAAGCGAGGCAATAAATCAAGTAATTGGGCGAGTAGAGATAATCCAGCCTTTATGTCATCTGGTGTAACTCCATCTCTTTCAACATGCCAAGGCACTATGTTCCACAAAACGGTGCGCTCACGCGGAATGTTGGCAGTCAATTCCAGAAAGTTCTTGGCGGTTTCATCTGGGTTATCACGCGAGATAAAGCCAGACAATACTGCTTTGTCTCCCGGAGTTTCGAGTAAGAATAATATTTCTGCGTTCGCTCCGCCATCCCGCGGATCGAAATATGGAATGTTACGGTCTGCGGGGTCTTGCTCCTCACGCAGCTTTTCTACAAAGGCAGTAAGCTTTTCTATGTGAGGTTCTTTTAGTTGCGCGAATCGCGCTTTGCGCACAGCACGATTTTTCAGCGTTTTTGGTACATCAGGCATGTAATTCACCTTCTAATCGGTTTGACAGCGCTCGGAGCGTCGGCCTCAGAAGCATCTATACGATCTTAAACAAAAGGTCATATATTTCTTGTATCGTTGAATACCTTCTGAATTGTGTTTTTGGTATTTCTCGAATTTCAGGGCGTTCCGCTTTCACCCCTGCGGTATTCGCTTTTGTATGCGCGGCAACCTTGCATTTATCTATATTTGGGAGACGCGATCCAGCCGCATTTCCAAAGAACAGAAACGGCCCCAACTCAAGAGTCTGTTCGTTAAAGTACACCCACACAACACAACCAGACGGCTTGCCGTATAGAGCAATATGTACATTCTGCTTTGCTGCTTTCGCATCAATGTGCGCTGCCTTGAGCTGGATATGCCGAATAACGCCATCTCGTTCAGCGATCAGATCATAACCTTGATTATCGACTTCTGGTTTTGCTATTTCCAACGAACAACAACCTTCACGCCATGAAAGTTTCAGCAACTCAGCAACGAATAAATGCTCGATGAGCTTTTCTCTGAATGATGACTTTAGATAATGCTGGTCCATTTATTGTTCCCCGTATAACCAGTTATTCTACAGTTACAGGCCTCTACTTTAGCCGAAAGCCTGAATAGGAGCAAGAAAAAAAAGACTTGACGCATATACTTAAATTCATTATAGTTCCAGACTGACGAATATGAATTTTTTAATATTCCTCAGGCGTGAAGGTGGGTGCTTTGTTCTCAAGTTTCGCAACCGCGAACTTTTTCGACGACGAACATTCATATTGCATATTAGCCAGCTATTAGGGAACTCATACCGGCATTCAGTATTGGAGGTGCGCAATGAAAGCTATTCCTCCCGATATTGCGGAGCGGTTTTTGAAAATGTTAAAGCTGCGCGAAGTGCCGCTTCCCCAACATGGAGACTATCGGAAATGGCTGCGATACTATCTCGATTTCCGCGACAAGTATCCTCCTCCTCCGGCGCGCTCCGAACACGTCCGGTTGTTCATGAAAAAATTGAGAGACAAGAGACAGCCGCCCGAGTTTCTTGAGCAAGCCGCTCATGCGGTCTCTCTTTTCTTCGAGATGGGACGCGTAAACCCGGCGATTACCGGTGAACCCGCGCTGCGTCCGGTCACGGAGGCAACGATAGACGCATACGGGCAGCACGCTCCGGGTCCCGATTCCGTTTCTCTGTCTCCGGCTCAAACCGGCGACGTTCCGGCTGATTCGTCGTTGAACGCAGGCACAAGGAAAAATCGGTTCGGCTCCCGTTATGATGAATGGCGCTGTCTCAAAAGAACCCAATCGCCGGCATGGGACGGGGTGATCGACGGGTTGGCTGCGGAAATCAAGACGAGGCATTATTCCCGGAAAACGCTCAAAACCTATGCCGATTGGATCAGAAAATATCAATTTTATCTGAAAGACCGGCAACCCGCGGAGCTGTCCGCAGCGGAGGTGAAGTCGTATTTGACGTATCTGGCCGTCGATTGCAAGGTGTCCGCTTCGACGCAGAACCAGGCCTTCAACGCCCTGCTGTTTCTCTACCGGCATATTCTCAAGAAGGATTTCGGAAATCATAAGGACATTCCCCGGGCGAAAAAATCGACATACATCCCCGTGGTGCTTTCTCGCAAGGAGATCGACGCCGTGCTGCACAACCTCCGCTATCCTTATGACCTCGTGGTGAAGCTGTTGTACGGTTGCGGACTCCGACTTTTCGAGGGAGTGAGTTTAAGGGTCAAGAATTTCAACTTCGACGCGCGAACGCTGACAGTCCGGGGCAAAGGGAACAAGAGCCGGACGGTGCCGTTGCCGGAACAACTCGTGCCGGAACTCGAAAAACAGATGGAGAGGGTCGGAGCTGTGTATGGAAAGGACCTTGAGTCCGGTTTTTCGGGCGTATTTCTGGAAGATCAGCTCGAAAAAAAATACCCGCGGGCTGCGAAGGAATTTGTCTGGCAGTGGTTCTTCCCCCAGGAATCATTGACGCGCGTTGAGGAAACGAAGGAACAGCGGCGTTATCATATCCATGATACTCATGTCCAGGAAGCCCTTTATGAAGCGGTAAGGAAAGCGAGACTCAGAAAGCGTGTCACGTCCCACACCTTCCGCCACAGCTTTGCCACTCATTTATTGCAGGCAAACTATGATATCAGAACGATTCAGACCCTGCTCGGCCATGCCGATGTCAGGACCACGATGATTTACACCCACTGTGTGCCGAGCAAAACCATTAAGGAACTGAAAAGTCCGTTGGATTTTTGATTACTTCTTCAAATACCTCTCTACCTCCTTTGCCCACGTCTTGTATCCCTTGCTTGCCAGATGCACGCCGTCGTCGGAAAGATAACCGCTTCGGGGATTCCCTTTTGCATCCACGAAGAGGCTGTAAACGTCGAGATAGTCCGCATGATATTCGCCTGCGATCTCCCTGAGATGGAGGTTGGTGTCTTTAATGATATCGTTGCTGATCCACGTGAGCCCGACCGGCAGGATGCTTTGGACAACGATCTTTGATTTTTTGAACCACGTGGCGAGATTGCGGACGACCTCCCGGTAGGGGACCAGAATGTCGTGCTGCCCGTTGGCGATGTTGTTGATGCCGGTCATGAGGAAGATGAAGTCGGGGGCCTCAACTGTGGAGCGGATGCGTTCTCTGCGGGCGAGGAGCCCTTCAACGGTCTCTCCCGAGATCCCGAGGTTCATGACGCGGTGCCCGGGAAAGCGGCCTTCCCAGTCGAACCACTGGGTCAGGGAGTCGCCGATGAAAATGAGGTGTTTGGGCATAGAAAAAATTGAAAAATAAGGTTCATTAAAAGCGGCCGTGAGGTACGTCCAGAGAGGGTTGTTGAAAAAAGATTTTCACGCTCTTTTCCGTCATTCCCGCGCAGGCGGGAATCCAGGCTCTTCAGGCAATTACTGGATCCCCGTTTTCACGGGGATGACGCCTTGGGCCGCGCTTCCGATCACCTGTTTCAGCATTTCCACGGTCGGCACGTTTTTGAGTCCCCCGGACCCGTCCGGATACATCCTTCAGGTGATTCCCGGAGAATTGCCTCCTTCGAAGGCGTCTTTCCCATTGATCCAGACGGAAGGGGAGCCCTTAATATTGCGGCTGACGGCGTCGTCATAATAGATGGTTTCGTAGTTGACGTCGACATGGATGTCCAGTTCCGCAAGCGCGCGGTCCAGGTTCTCGCGAAGCTTGTAGTAGGAGCCGCAGCTCTCGGACATGAAAACATCGATCTTCAGAAGCATATTTTCCCAACGAAATGTGACAATCCTCTGCCGTTTGAAATGGGGCATTGAGGTTCATTCGCAAAAAAATCGAGCGTGTTTCCTCCCACGGAGATGCAGAGAGCGGCAAGTTGGAAAAGTGCGAAGATACGAAGCAAGAAAATACCGGCTTACATTCTCACGTTCATACTGTTCGGATTTCTGCGCGGTCTTTGCGTCTCCGTGGTTTAATTCAATGGCCTACCCGACATGGATGATCTGTACCGGGCATGAGTCCGCTGCTTCCTTTACTTTGTCCAGGAGGTCGGCAGGCGCTTCCCCTTCAGCGGGGTTGGAGCCGCTGCGGTACTTCTCCACGACCTCGCTCCAGGTGTCCACTGCGTTCTGCTGAAAGAATTCCGGGCACGTGGCCCAGCAGGATTCGCAGCTGATGCATTCTTCCCGATCGATCGTAACTTTTGTGTTTGCCATGATGCACCTCTCCTTTGCCCAATTCGTGATGACGCGGTTCCGGGGACCGCGGTTTTGCAGTGTTATTTCTTTTCCAGCACGTCTTCGACCCACGAGAGCGCTGCCGAGACGTTCGGGAACCCGATCGTGCTGGTAAGGAGGACGACGGCGTGCCGGATTTCGTCGGGCTTCGCGCCCGCTGCCAGCGCCCGGCGCGCGTGCGAGTGGACCGAGCCCTCGGAACGCACGGACGCCGCCGCAGCAAGCTGGATCAACCTCGCTGTTTTTTCATTCAGCGGTCCTGCGGCCTTGGCCGCCTTGCCGAGGTTTTCGACGGCCTTCATGACGCCTTTGTATTTTTTCTGGATACCCACGTACTGAGCAGGCAGTTTCGGCATTTGGGGTCTCTCCTCTCATTATTGTATAGCGATCGGCTTGGAATCGGGCAATTGCGGCCTTTCTGCCCGCACTCCGAGAACGGAGCATATACTGTATAGTGTAGGCAATAAAAAGGCATTAGTCAAGAAGGGGGGGATTTTCGGCCCGTATTGACATTCCCTGCTGCTCCGTGTATGGTATCATAGTTTTAGAGATCACCGGGAAATCCGGATAGACTTCCCCCCGCCTTTTTGGCTGTTGCAGCCTGCTACCGATTATTGTGCATCACTCCACCATGAGGCAAGACATGATCCTGAACAAAATCCAGGAAGCCGCCAAACGATACCCGGACGCCGTTGCCGTCCAGATGAAGATCGGCGACCGTTATCAGCAGCATACCTATCGACAGGCGCTGCGCCAGATCGCTTCCGTTGCTCAGTCTTTGTCCAGCCGCGGCATCGGGCGGGGGGACCGGGTCGCGCTCCTTTCCGAAAACCGGCCCGAGTGGATGTTCGCCTACCTGGCCACGGTATCGCTCGGCGCGGTCATCGTTCCGCTCGATGCGCAGTTCACCGAAAAAGAGATCGCCCTGCTCCTGGCAAGTTCGGAAGCAAAGGCCGTTTTTGTCTCATCGACGACGCTTCAAAAACTTCCCCGCAACGGCTCTTTCACGGTCATCTCCTTTGACCCGGGCAGCGGGATATCGTTTTCGGAATCGGCCGCCGCTCTTCCCGAGGCAACGCTTCCGCCGGCACCGGATGCCGGAGACCTGGCCGCACTTCTCTACACATCAGGCACGACGGGAGACCCGAAAGGCGTAATGTTGTCCCACGGGAACCTGGCGTCAAATTGCCTGAGCTGCATCCGGCTCGACATCGTTCATCCTCGCGACAACATGCTCTGTCTCCTGCCGCTGCACCATACCTATCCCGCCATGGCGGCAATGCTGCTGTGTTTTTCGACGGGGGCCACGGTCACGCTCCTGAACAGCCTCAAAGGCCCCGACATCCTGGCCTGCATGCAGGAAACGAAGGTCAGCATCCTGCTGGGCGTGCCGCAGCTCTTTACGGGACTGCGCCGCGCCATATTCGACGCGATCCAGAAGAAGCCCGCGCCCCTTCGACTGATGGTCAGGCTCCTGCTCCTCCTGAACGGGCTGCTCAGGAAGACCGTAGGGAAAAGCATCGGCAAGGCGGTCTTCGGCAAGGTGCATGCGATGTTCGGGCCTGCGTTCCGGCTTTTTGCAAGCGGCGGGGCCCGGCTCGATCCGGACGTGTATACCGATATGACCAACCTGGGGTTCACGGTCATCGAGGGGTACGGTCTGACGGAGACCTCCCCGGTGGCCACCTTTAACCCGCTCACGAAGCAGAAGGCCGGGTCCATCGGCATCCAGCTCCCCGGCGGCGTGGAGGTCAGGATCGCGAACCCCGATGAGAACGGGCAGGGGGAGATCGCGGTGCGCGGACCCAACGTGATGCTCGGATATTATAAAAAAGCGGCGGAAACGGCAGAGGTGCTCAGGGACGGCTGGTTTTATACCGGCGATCTGGGCTATCGCGACAAAGACGGATATTTTTTTCTTACCGGCCGTTCCAAGGAAGTGATCGTGCTGGCAACGGGGAAGAATATCTTTCCCGAGGAACTTGAAAAGTTCTACAAGCAGATCCCTTCCATCAAGGAGATCTGCCTGCTCCAGGGCGAACGCGGACTCGAGGCGGCGGTCGTTCCGGACTTCGACTATCTCCGGAAGATGAACCTGTCCAACTCCCGCGAGACCATCGCCTTCGAGATCGAGGACCTCTCCAAGGACCTTCCGCCCTACAAGCGGATCACCGGACTTAAAATCATAAAAGATCCGCTTCCGGTCACGAGGCTCGGCAAACTGAGAAGGAGCAAAGTCAAAGAACTGTATGACAGGGGCGGCGAGCCCGCCGGGAAGGCGGCGCAGGAAATTGAGGCGGGCCTGCAGCGCGACCCGGTTACCCGGAAGCTCCTGGCATGCCTGGAACCGTTTTCCTCGAAAAAGAACATCCTGCCCGACGACAACCTTGAACTGGACCTCGGCCTCGACTCGCTTTCGCGTGTTGAACTGGTCGTGAGCATCGAAAAATCCTTCGGCATCGCGGTCCCCGATTCCTTCGGCTCCGGGGTGTTCACCGTCAGGGACATGGTCCAGAAAATCAAGGACCTCCTTGCCGCGGGACCGATCGCATCCGGAAAGAACGTGAAGATGTCCTGGTCGGAAATCCTGACGCTGGAACCCTCGGCGGATTTGACGTCTTCGCTCAGGTTTGATCCGGGGCCGTTGCTCAACGCCGCTCGCCGTATGCTCAAGCTCACGCTTGACCTGATCTTCACGCTCTACGGAAGGCTCTCGGTGCGGGGCATTGAAAATCTGCCCGGGAAGGGCCCCTATATCATCGCGCCGAATCACCTGAGCCTTGCGGACGCTCCAGTGGTCGTTTCCGCACTCTCCTGGAAGGTCGCTTCTCAAACGTTCTTTCTCGGGACGACTGATTATTTCGGCGGTCCCTTCACCTCCAAACTTGCAGGCGACATCAATGTGATCCCCGTGGACATGGATACGCGGCTCTACGGCGCCATGCAGTTGTCGGCATACGTGCTCCGGCACAACAAGATCCTGTGCGTCTTCCCCGAGGGGGGCCGCTCGCGCGATGGAGGCATCAAGGAGTTCAAAAAGGGCATCGGCATTATCGCAAAAGAATTGAACATCCCGATCATCCCCGTCGCAATCAAGGGGACTTATGCAATGCTGCCGGCCGGCAGAAGGTTCCCGAAGCCCGCCCGGATCAGCGTTTCCTTCGACAAGCCGGTTTACCCCGAAGACAAAGATTACGACGAGATCGTAAAGATTTTGTACCAGCGCGTGGCGGACCTGCTCGAACAGGGCTCGTAGGCCAAGCGCAACCGAAGAGTCGAATATCGAGTTTACTCGCATGCTGTCGATAAACGTCCGTGGAATACGGGAAAAGCCTGATGGAAAAAGGGAGAACTGAAAGGCGACGGGGGGAAAGAGAAAAAGATTTGACCTCTTCGCCGTTTCCCTATCTTTCATCCTCGTTTCTCCTCAATGACTTTGGCAATATTTTGTTGTAAAATATCAGTCGTAACTCTCCAGGGGTTGAAAACAATGAAAACCGCCAAACTGTTGCTCATGCTCTGTCTTATCGCTCTGCTGACGTCCTGCGCTTCGATGCGGGGGCCGTCAACAGCTCAAACGTCGAGGCCGAAAATAGCGCTCGTTCTCGGCGGAGGCGCGGCCCGCGGATTTGCGCACATAGGCGTGATACGGGTGCTCGAACAGGAGAAGGTCCCCATCGACATGATCGTGGGTACGAGCGTCGGCAGTCTGATCGGCGCCATCTATGCAGCGGACGCCAACAGCTTCGAACTGGAGTGGACCGCTTTTTCGCTTGAAAAGGACGACCTTTTCGATTACGGGATCCTGACGGCGCTTACAGGAATGGGCGCTGCCAAGGGGGAGAAGCTGGAAGCGTTCGTGAAGAGCAAGATCCCGGCTCAAAACATCGAAAACTTGAAGCTCCCCTTTGCGGCCGTCGCCACCGACCTGAACCGGGGAGCGCGGGTGGTGCTTGACCGGGGGTCCGTAGCCAGGGCCGTCCGTGCGAGCAGCGCCATTCCCGGGGTGTTCAATCCCGTCGATTACCAGGGAAAGCTCCTCGTGGACGGGGGCGTGATAGACAATCTCCCGATCTCCGTTGCACGGGCACGGGGCGCGGACATCGTCATTGCCGTGGACATCAGCGAGAACGTGATCAACTACAACATCACGAACATAGTCGATGTGATGCTCCAGGCGGTTACCATCATGGCTGCCGAGAACGTCAAGTATGAACGGCAAGAAGCCGATGTGCTCATTTCGCCCGCCGTCGGCAGCGTAGGCATGCTGGACTTCAGCCAGAAGAAACAGTGCATGCAGGCCGGCATCGAGGCGGCGCAGAAGGCAATGCCGGAGATCAAGAAGAAGATCGAGGAGTGGGGGGAGAAGAAGTAACTAGTACAAAGTTCAGAGTTCATAGTTCAGAGGACTGCGGACTGAGTCTGAATCCCGCATCCTGAATTGCATCGTGTATCCTGTATCATGCATCCTGCATTGAGGTTTTTATGATCAAAAAAACCAAAATCATCCTCGAGATGATCAAGTTCGAACATACGATCTTTGCGCTGCCTTTCGCCTTTACCGGCGCGCTGCTCGCAGCGCACGGCATACCCTCCGGGAGGACGGTCCTTTGGATAACCGTGGCCATGATCGGCGCGCGTTCGGCTGCCATGGGGTTCAACCGCTGGGCAGACCGGAAGTTCGACGCGGAAAACCCCCGCACCAAAGAACGGGCGCTTCCCGCAGGACTTGTTACTCCGGGGCAGGTCATCCTGTTCACCGCGGCCTCCTCGGCTGTGCTCGTCTTCGCGGCATATATGCTGAACCCGCTTGCCTTCTCCCTTTCACCCCTGGCGCTGGCCATCGTGTTCTTCTATTCCTACACCAAGCGGTTTACGTTCCTTGCCCATGCCTTTCTCGGCCTCGGCATTTCCGGCGCGCCGATGGGGGCCTGGATCGCGGTCACGGGCCGGTTCGAGGCCCCGGCCCTGGTGCTTGGCGCCGCGGTGCTGTTCTGGCTTCTGGGGTTCGATGTGCTTTATGCGCTCCAGGACATCGCTTACGACCGGAAGGCGGGACTGCATTCCATACCGCAACGGTTCGGGACGGCCCGTTCTCTCTGGATTTCCCGGATTTCCCATGCGATCACGATGGCCGCGCTTTTCTGGCTTTCCTCGCTGCTTGCACTCGGCTGGTACTATCGCACCGGTGTTTTCCTTTCCCTTGCCCTGATCGTATACGAGCATTCGCTCGTGCGGAAAGACGATCTGTCAAAGCTCAATTTTGCGTTCTTCAACATGAACGGGTATATCAGCGTGACGATATTTCTGTTCACCCTGCTCGATGTGGTCCTCTGACGCAGGCCGGGGAAACGCCTGATGCCGATTGACAAAGCGCATAAATACTGGTAGTTTTATAGCACTGTTTTTTTACATCACTGGAGTCGCGGGCCTGTAATAAACCCCTTCGTTCCAAAAAAACATAAATTACTTTGTTCAGAAAAGGAGAAGAATAGTCATGAAGAGGAGTCTGGTAATCATTATGTGTCTGGTGCTTTCTGCGGGTGCGGCTTTGGGCGCGGAAAAGCAGGAATTGACGACAAAGAAGGAAAAACTGAGTTACGCCATCGGTATCGATATGGGCACGAGCCTCAAAAAGAACGCAATCGACGTGGACACCGACACCCTGTTCAGGGGAATCAAAGATGCCCTCACCGGCGGCAAGCAACTCATGACGGAACAGGAACTCAAAGAGACCTCCAGACGGCGCAAAAAGAGCTCCAGCTGAAACAGCAGGAGAAGATGAAAGCTCTTGCGGAAAAGAACAAGAAAGAGGGGGCAGAATTCCTGGCCGCCAACAAAAAGAAAAAAGGCGTGAAGACCCTGCCGAGCGGTCTGCAGTATAAAGTTATTACCGAGGGGAAGGGCAAGATGCCCAAAGCAACGGACACGGTGACGGTCAATTACAAGGGGACGCTCATCGACGGCACCGAATTCGACAGCTCCTATAAACGCAACCAACCGGCGACCTTCCCCGTGAGCGGCGTAATCAAAGGCTGGACCGAGGCGCTGCAGCTGATGAAGGAAGGTTCCAAGTGGGAGCTCTTTATTCCCGCCGATCTCGCCTACGGGGAGCGCGGGACCATGGGCGGCCCCATCGGCCCGAATGCGGTCCTGGTCTTCGAAGTGGAATTGCTTTCGATCAAGTCCGATGCGAAGTAGCTCTCTGAAAATGCAATAGAAGCGTCGGGAAAAAACTCTGCGGGGAATCGGAGATCATCATACTTATCCGGTTCCCCGTTTTATTTCTCCGCCCTATTTTCCGGCTGCGCCACGTCTCCACCCCATCCCTTCAGCTTTTCCGTGATGAAATCGATGATCTGCTGATGTTCCTCGCTGCCGCGGTCCCTGATCCGGAGCGGCTTCCCGAACGCGAAATGCACCGTCTTCGCCGGTTCGATCTTCCCGAAGTCCTTGAGCAGTTTTCCGTTGCCCCAGGCGTCGGTTTTGAGCGCGATGGGCACGACGGGCACACCCGCTTTTTTCGCGAGTTTGATCCCGATCGAATTGAACTGCTCCGGGGCGAAGACCGGCGTGCGTGTGGTCTGCGGGAAGATGATGATGGAGGCGCCCGCTTTCAGGCGTTCGGCCCCGCCCTCCAGCACCGCCTTCAGGTCGTCCCGCGCGTTTGCTCTGCCCACGGTAATGGGATTTCTCGCGCGCATGACATATTTGAAGACCGGGTACTCGACGAGACTCTGTTTGACGACAAAGGTCGCTTCTTTGAACGATGAAATGAGGACCGGCAGGACGAAGGTCTCGAGGGTGCTCATATGGTTGCCGATGAATACGCAGGGGCCGTCGAGCGTCCGGAAATTGTCGAGGCCGGTGACCTCGACGGTTATGCCTGTTTGCTCAAGAGCGCGAAGCGTGGTAAGGCTGCTTTCGCACCACTCTTTTGTATCGTATCGCCCCTGCTTTGCCATTCTGCTTGCCTTGACGACGAGCGTTAGAAGGCGCAGGTAAAAGGGAAGCGCGGGAAAAGTCCTGGACAAAAAGGTAATGCGGCCGGGTTTCGTTCTGTACGTATCGCCTTCGAATGTGATCGGTTCCACACCAACTCCCGGAATGGAGGATATGCTTCTGTGACGGCGCATAGTATACCACGGCCGGAAAAAAGAGTGAAGGGGGAAAGAGCAGGATCAGAACAGGTCCGGCGAGGGCCGTTTGATGTAATACCCTTGGGCGTAATTGATGCCCGCAGATTGGACGTGCCCGAGAATCTCCGCGGATTCCACGTATTCGGCGATGGTTTTGATGCCCAGGTGGTCCGCCAGGGCGGCAATACTCGTAACGATCTCTTTTTCGACGGAACTGTTGCCGCCCATGTTCCGTACGAATTCTCCGTCGACCTTCAGGAAGTCAATCCTGAAGGTCTTGATGTATTGGAACGACGAGTAGCCGGACCCGAAGTCGTCGATGGCGAAGCGGAACCCTTCGTGCTTCAGTTCACTGATGAACGCGTCGATGAGCTTCAGGTTTTTGACCGTATCGCGCTCCGTGATCTCGAAGATCAGCTTCGACGGGTCCAGGCCGTAATCCCGCAGCATTTTGCGGATCGTGGGCATGAATTCGTTCAGGACCAGCGCCTTGGGCGACAGGTTGATGAACAGGTTCCCCCGGTAACTGCTTTCGCGCACCTTGGCGAGGGCGTGCTCGAACAGCTGGTAATCGATCCTCCCGATGGCGCCCATTCCCTCCGCCGTTTCAATGAACTCGGCGGCTGGAATGATCCGGTCGTTCATGCTGATTCGGGTGAGGACTTCGTAGGCGTCGATGCTGTTGTCGCTGACCTTCATGATGGGCTGGAAATAGGGGATGATGCGGTGCTGTGCAAGCGCATCGAGGATCAGGATGTTCTTTTCCCCCATGCTTTTGAAAACTTCGACATCGTCCTGTTCGCTGGGCATGCTGAGCCGGTCCTTCCCGAAGGATTTCGACTGCGTGAGCATGTTGTCGGCGAGCAGAAACAGGTCTTTCGCTGCTTTTGCATTATCGGGATAGACGGCGATGCCGATCGATACGGTGCCCTTGATCGCCCCTCCCTGTGCCAGCGGAAAGGAGTAGTTTCTCACGCTCTCGATGATGCGCCGGGCAACGGTGCGTGCCTGACCTTCATCGCATACCGGGAGAATGGCGGCAAACTGGTCGCCCGCGTATCGCGAAGCAATGTCACCGCTCCTGACGGCGCCCTTGAAAATCGATGAAAACGCTTTCAGGAAGTTGTCGCCGGTCTCGTGTCCGTAGGCGTCGTTGATGGCCTTGAAATTGTCGAGGTCGGTGACGAGGAGTGAAAATTTGTAATTCTGCCTCTGTGACCGGTTCGTTTCATATTCCAGCAGGTCCCAGAAGGATATCTGGTTGTACAGGTTGGTGAGGGGATCGCGCGTGGCGAAGCGTTCCACGTCCCGCGTGTATGCGGCAAGTGCCTTGACGGAACTGATCACGTTTACAAACGCTGACAGAGCGCTTTCGACGGCTATGAGGTCCATAGGGTGACGCCGCGCGCGGGCCGGCAGGCCGATCCCGACGAACCCGTTTTCGAGCGGCGCATTGATATGGAACGTCTTGTCGAGAAATTCGATGTTTCCGGCACTGATGCGCGAGGATGATGCCCCGGTCAGCGCCGTGGAGTGGATGATGTTGAACTCCTGAAGGTCCTTGAATTCTGCGTTTTCGGCCACCTTCTGTTTCAGCAGTCCTTCGACGGCTTTCACGGTGTCCGGTGCAGGGGGCTTCAGCCAGAAAAGTTCGATGTCCCGTTTATCATCCTCTCCCATCAGGAATGCAAAAAGAAAATAGATTTCCACGATATCGGCCGCGTCGACGAGAATGCTTTTGACCTGGTTCCGCCAGCGTTTTGCCGTGATCGAATCCGAGTCGATTTCCCTGATCAAGCGTGATTGGAACTGCATGACGCGGTAGGCCTTGGTGCCGCGGAACAAGGGATGGGATATCGATGCTCTCAACATGGAGACCGTTCCTCTTTGATTGCATGCGGCGTGTTCATCCGGCGCAGGTGCGCACGTTGCAGCTATGGTCCTCGCTTCCATGGTTCCGGTACGGCAGGGTACCCGCCGTGCATAATACAGCAACAAGTATATCCCAGCGGTTTATATTGTCAACCGTTAAAAAACGAAAAAAGGCTTGCAAAGCCGCGATGAAAAAGCGAAAATAAGCGCCATGCACGAACGCTCGCTCAAACACGATGTGGCGCAGATGGTGATGCCGCGGCTCGATGGCGTCATGCTCGAAGACCCCCGGTATGTTCTTCAGGCCCAGTTGCTCGTCCAAGAAGGGATCGGCGGGTTCATCCTTTTCGGCGGCTCTGTCGCGCGGACGCCAGGGCGGCTTCGGGAACTTCAGGCAGTTGCCGAAACCCCGCTTTTGATCACGTCCGACGTCGAGCGCGGCCTCGGCCAGCAGCTTGCGGGCGGGACGAGGTTCCCGAGCCAGCGGGCAGTCGCCTCGGCCGTCAACCGGCGGTCGAAAAATGACATCGGACTTCTCGAACGGATGCTGGACGCCGTCCGCATCGAAACGCGCTCCGCCGGCATCCATGCCGTCTTTTCCCCTGTTGTCGATGTGAACAACAATCCGGACAACCCCATCATTTGCACGCGGGCGTTCGGGGATGAACCCGGTATTGTCGAATGGTTCGGTTCGCGCTACATAAAACAGCTGCAGAAACCGTCGGGAAAGGGCAAGACCGCTCTCCTGGCCTGTGCCAAGCATTTCCCGGGGCACGGAGACACGGACCAGGATTCCCACGCCGTCCTTCCGGTCATCCGCGCGGACCGGCAGCGCCTGAACCGCGTGGAACTCCCGCCCTTTCGTCAGGCGGTGAAAGACGGCGTCGGTATGGTCATGGTGGCGCACTTGCTCGTGCCGGCCCTGGAGCCTTCAAAACCGACCACGTTTTCGAAAAAAACCATTACCGCGCTGCTCCGGGAGGGAATGGAGTTCGGCGGCTTGATTGTGTCCGACGCCCTGGACATGGGCGCACTTGCCAAGGACTATGCACCGGGCGAAATCGCCGTGCGGGCAGTAGAAGCGGGTATCGACATCCTCCTCCACCCGGGCAATGCGCGCCAGACGATCGACGCCGTCGTATCTGCCGTCGAGGAAGGCCGTTTGACCCGGCAGCGCATTGACGAGTCCGTTGAGCGGATCATGAAGGCAAAGAGGCAGTTAGGCCTGTTTGACAAACCCGCGCCGGACGTCAAAATTGATTACGGGAAGCATGCACACATCGCCCGTGAACTCGGCCGCAAATCGCTCCGCATCGTGTCGGGCAGCAAAAAAATATTTCCCATTACGGAGAAGGCGGGCATTGCATGTTTTATTCTCGACGACGACAATGACACGGAGTCCGGTAATGCTTTCATCCATGCCATTCGCGAGCGGTACCGAAATGTGTCGCTGCTGGTCCTCACGCCAGGCTCAGATATGCCTGAGTCCCTGGTGCTGGACAGCATCCGGGCGGCGGATTTCACGATACTGGCAGTCTTCTCCAGGATTTCGGCGTCGAAGGGACACTCGGGGCTTACCGATAGACTCCGTGACACGGCAATCAAACTCTTGCGCAATACGCAGCAAGCCAGGGGGAAATCCGTCCTGATTTCCTTCGACAGCCCCTATGTGCTCGACCGGTTCGTCGACGCCGATGTGCGCATAGCGGCATACGACCGGATGGACGAGATCCAGCATGCCGCAGCAGCGCTGTTGATGGGGGAATAAACACAGTTATAGTTCAAAGTTCATAGTACAAAGTACAAAGTACAGAGTACAGAGTACAGAGTACAGAGTACAGAGTACAGAGTACAGAGTACAGAGTACAGAGTACAGAGTACAGAGTACAGAGTACCAAAGCGCTGAGGACTGAGTCTGAATCGTATATCCTGCATCATGAATCCTGCATCTACCCTGAACCCTGAACCCTGAACCCTGAACTGTGAACTCTGAACTCATTATGATTACCGTCATCCTTATCTTCCTCGCCTTCGCATTCCTCCACAGCATTACTGTCTCCCAAAAAATGAAGAACATCTTTGCCGATCTTTTCGGCGAGACTTTCATGCGTGTGTATTACCGGGCCTTGTACACGGCTGTCAGCAGCATCACCGCAGGGACTGCGCTGTATCTCATTCACCGGATACCGGACCAAAGGCTCTGGACAGCACCGGTATGGCTGCAGTGGCCCATGCATGCGATCCAGCTTGCCGGGATCGTCTTCGGTTTGCTTGCCTTCAAACATCTCGATATGGCGGAGTTCCTCGGCCTCAGGCAAATGACAAGATACTGGAAACGCGGTGACGTGGAAGGAAACATCGAGGGGCTTACACGGAACGAACTGGTGACGACCGGTGTGTACGGCATTGTCCGCCATCCCCTGTATCTCGCCGGGATCGTTATCTTTACCTTCAATCCTTATCTTACCCGCACCAGCCTCACGATCTCAGCCCTTGCGGACCTCTATTTCCTGTTCGGCGCAATCATTGAAGAACGAAGATTTCAAGGGACGTTCGGGGACCAGTATCGGGAGTATCGGGAACAGGTGCCGCGGTTGCTGCCGCGGATTTTTTGTCGGAGAAGGCGCGGAAGCGGGAAGGGCGGAAATTTGTAAAAAGGCGCTGATGGCGGCGTGCAGGCGCCAAAGAGGGAGAAAGAAAAAATAAGGACCTGCGACAGGGCTGGAGAATGCGGTCAGTTGTCCGTCAGGAGCACGGCGATATATGGCAAATTCCTGTACAGCTCGTTGTAGTCCAAGCCGTATCCCACTACGAACGTGTCGGCGATTTCGAAACCCCGATAAGCGATCGGAACGTCGACGAGGCGACGGCCCGATTTGTCGAGCAGAACGACCGCGTTCAGGCTGGCAGGTCTCCTTTCCCCGAGCATCTTCATAAGGCAGCCAAAGGTCTCGCCCGTATCAACGATCGTATCCACCAGCAGCACATGCCTTCCTGCGATGTCCGATTCCAGGTTTTTTTTAATGATGATATTTTTCGATGAACTCGTGGAATTGCCGTAGCTTGAAGCCTGCATGAATTCAACCGTAACGGGGCAGGAGATGCTGCGCACGAGGTCCGTCGTAAATATGACCGCGCCCTTCAGGATACAGACGACGACCGGGTCCTTTCCCGCATAGTCGCGCGAGATCCTCTCGCCGAGTTCCCGGACCTTGTCTGCTATGGTCGCTTCGTCGAACAGGACTTCCCCGATTTCGCTCATGCTGCGAATCCTCCTCTCTCCCGGTGCACGGCACTTCTCTTGGAACGTTCTGACCTGCAAAAGATACAGCATATTGTTACAATTGTAAAGAGCGACCTGTTCAGGAGGATGAAGAAAGAAGCTTTGCTCGTCATAGACATGGTAAACGACTTCGTGCGCCCCGGGGCGCCGCTTGAAGTGCCCGATACGCGAAAAATAATTCCATTATCGTACAAGAAATGGAGAAGGCACACGCCTCGCCGAGAAAGAACTGGACATGGGAAGGGAGGGGGAATAACGGCATTTGCGGCGTTCCCGCATGACATCGTCAACATTTACCGAAGAACAAAATATACGTTGACAAGTGGCGTGAGCTGTATTACAGTTGACCCGCCGTCGAATGCATCTCCGCTGTCGAGAGGACATGAATGTCGGGTAAGGAATCGCCAGAAACGAAGGAAAAACGGAGCAATGAACGTTTTGATTTTCTTTCCACGATTGACTATGTTCTCTCTCCTTCGGACAGCGGAGAAATATATAAAGGTGTAACCATCAATATCAGCACATCCGGGCTGGCAGCATATGTGTTCACCCCTCACCCGGAGGGACAAAAAATCGTCGTCAAAAGTAATTTGCCTGCCGAGGCCCGCACTGCAACTGTCCGCTGGATAAAAAAAGAAGACGAAAGCTTCTTCATGACGGGCTTGAAATTTGTTGATCGGGTCTCCCATTAATGGACATAGTCCTGCCCTTTTAGCGCTTCCATCGATGGTTTTCCTTCCGGTCTTTTCTGCAGCCCTATCCCGGCACTCAGGAACCGGCATACCCCGTTGTTCCGCTATCCGCCTCCCTGCTTTGCAATCGCGCTTTCTTGACAAACGTTCGGCTCGCTGCTACAATTAGTTTAACATTAAATAGTTTAGTAATGATTTATTGAACCGGGTAGGTTGCATGAAAAACACTCATTACAGGGGCACGAAAGAAGAAGTGAAGGCGCTCAATGCCTTCGTCAAGCTGACGCGGGCGTCGGAAGCGATTTCATCGCGCGTCCACCGGCATCTGGGGGAGGCGGGACTGACAATCAGCCAGTTCGGCGTGCTGGAGGCGATCTATCATATCGGTCCACTGAGCCAGTCCGAGTTGGCAAAGAAAATTCTGAAAAGCACCGGCAATATCACGATGGTCATCGACAATCTGGGGAAGCGGGGCCTGGTGAAACGCGAGCGAAAAGAGGGGGACCGGCGCTATTACGCAGTCACGCTGACTCCCGCAGGGCGGAAACTGATCACCGGCATTTTCCCCCGCCACGCGGGAAAGATCGTCGAAACGATGAATGTCCTGACCAGGGCAGAACAGGAAACGCTTGGACAGTTGTGCAGAAAGCTGGGGCTGGCAGAAGAATAGGCTCAATAGAGGCAAGGGTGCCATTTTTCAGTTATATCCCGTTATAGGATTACTTCATTTTTATCTTCAGGAGGGAACGACAATGTTAAAAAAGATATTTCAAACCGACGATGATGTTGCGCTGTTGGTGCTGCGCGTAATACTTGGGTATGTGTTCTTCTTCCATGGCATGCAGAAACTGACCACGATGTACGGTGGCTATGGTTTTTCCGGGACGTTCGGGTTTTTTACCGGCAAGCTGGGCATTCCGGCGGTATTCGCGTTTCTCGCGATCATGGCTGAAGGCCTCGGCTGGGCGGGCTTGATTACCGGGCTGCTGACCCGGATCGCGGCCTTCGGGATCGCCGTGAACATGGCTGTTGCCGTGTATATGTTGCATTTCCAGAACGGGATCTTCATGAACTGGTTCGGAAACCAGAAGGGCGAGGGCTATGAATTTCATCTACTCGTAATCGCCATCGGAATCGTGCTCATTATCAGGGGCGGCGGAAAATGGTCGCTTGACAGGGCCATTGCGGGCAAGATGAGGTAACTCACTACCAGGTGGGTGTCACCCATAGGGGGTCGCCGTAAGGCGACCCCTTTTTGGGCATTTTATTCTCACGGTTTATAGCGTTAGCGACGGACCATTATCGGAATATCCTATGCTCGGATAAAAGAAAGGCCGCTGAACCCGTATTCAGCGGCCTTTTGTGCGGATTCTCCTGAGAGATTCTTCTTTCGTTCAGGATGACGAAAAATGACTGCTAATCCATCTTGTCCCTGTTCTTCGGCCTCTTGTTCCCTTCAAGGATCTTCTTTCGGAGTCTGATAGAGTGCGGTGTCACTTCCACCAGTTCGTCTTCCTTGATAAACTCAAGCGACTGTTCAAGCGACAGCTGCCGGTGGGGGACGAGGCGGAGCGCTTCGTCGGCGCCCGATGCGCGCATGTTCGTGAGCTTCTTTTCTTTGATCACGTTTACGTCCATGTCGTTCTCGCGCGAGTTCTCTCCCACGATCATGCCCTCATAGACCGGGGTGGTCTCGCCGATGAAGAGTTCGCCGCGGGGCTGGATGTGATAGAGCGCATAGGTTGTGGTCTTGCCTGCGCGGTCCGCCACCAGCGCACCGGTGCTCCGTTTGGCGATCGTTCCCTGCCAGGGTTCATATCCGTCAAAAAGGTGGTTCAACAGCCCGGTGCCGCGCGTATCGGTCAAAAACTCCGACCGAAAGCCGATGAGCCCGCGCGCGGGGATGCGGAACTCGAGCCGGACGCGGCCATGGCCGTTGTTCGCCATCTTGGTCATGCGTCCTTTGCGGGTCCCGAGTTTCTGGGTCACGACGCCGATGAACTCATCGGGGCAATCGATGACCAGGTTTTCCATGGGCTCGAAGGTCTTGCCGTCGCGATTCTTGGTGATGGTCTCGGGCTGAGAGACGGAGAGCTCATAGCCTTCCCGCCGCATCATCTCGATCAGGATCGCAAGCTGGAGCTCGCCGCGTCCCAGGACCTTAAAGCTGTCGGTGGCATCGCCCGGTTCGACCTTGATCGCCACGTTGTAGAGGAGCTCTTTTTCGAGCCGTTCCTTCAGGTGGCGCGAGGTAACGAACTTGCCTTCTTTGCCTGCGAAGGGCGAGTTGTTGATGGAGAAGAGCATCGAGATCGTGGGCTCGTCCACGGCAATGCGCGGCAGCGGCTTCGGGTTTTCCGGGTCGGTAATGGTGTCGCCGATATTTACGCCCTCGATGCCGGCCAGGGCCACGATGTCGCCGACCGTGGCGCTCGGCGTGTCCACGCGTTTCAGACCCTCGAATGCGAAGAGCGAGGTGATCTTGGTCTTGACGACGGCGCCGCTCTGGGTGACCACGCCGATGGGTTCGCCCACCTTTGCGGTGCCGGCGAAGATCTTGCCGATGGCCAGGCGCCCGACATAATCGTTGTAAATGATGTTCATGACCAGGAGCTGGAGCGGCGCTGCCTCGTCGCCTTCAGCCGACGGGACGGTGTTCACGATCAGATCAAAGAGCGGCTTGAGGTTCGTACCTTCATCTTCCATCTTGAGCTTGGCGATGCCGTCCCGGGCGTTCGTGTAGACAATGGGGAAGTCAAGCTGGGCGTCATTTGCATCAAGATCGATGAACAGGTCGTATACTTCGTTCACGACCTCGGCGATGCGAGCATCCGGTCGGTCTATCTTATTGATCACGAGGATCGGCGGCAGTCCCAGTTCAAGCGCTTTCTTCAGCACGAAGCGGGTCTGCGGCAGCGGGCCTTCCGACGCGTCGACGAGGAGCAGCACGCCGTCCACCATCTTGAGCGTACGCTCCACTTCTCCGCCGAAGTCCGCGTGGCCGGGTGTATCCACGATATTGATCTTGACGCCGTTGTAGTGGAGAGACGTGTTCTTGGCCATGATCGTGATGCCGCGTTCGCGCTCGAGGTCGATGTTGTCCATGACGCGCTCCTGCACACGTTCGTTGTCGCGGAACGTCCCGCTCTGGCGCAGGAGCGTATCCACGAGGGTGGTTTTTCCGTGATCAACGTGGGCGATAATCGCGATGTTGCGTAAGTCTGTTCTTTTAAGCATAATTATTTCCTTTTTCCCGTTACTCGTTATTTCGTACTATACTATTTATTTATGGATGGACAGGGTGCTGGGGCATATTGAGCGGACACACAGAAGACTCTCTACCCTTTTGCTCTTGCGCACGGCTCTTCTACAGAGCTGGGCATAATACCGCGCATGCCCATGATTTGTCAATTGAATAATACACCCTGGCGGAAGAGCAGGAGCTTTGTTTGACTCCTGATTCTGTGATAAATTCTGATCAGAAGTGAGGGAGAGCCGTCTAAATAACAACGATATAAGGGGAGGCGAGTATGATGGTGCATATCAATTACGTGGCAGTGCTCGTGGCGGGGATGGCGGCATGGATCGTGGGGGCGGTCTGGTATTCGGCTCTGTTCGGAAAGGCATGGATGAAGATCATGGGTGCGGACAAGCTCGACAAGGCCGCAATAGAGCAGATGCGAAAAGACGGCATGACGTATATGGCGGTCATCTTTCTTGCATCGCTCTTGGGCGCTTACGTACTTGCGCGGTTCATCGGCTGGCTGGGGATGACAACGGCAGTCGGCGGCATGCGGGTCGCCTTTCTTGCATGGCTCGGCTTCGCCGTGCCCGAGAGCCTGGGCGACGCGATGTTCAGCGGCAAAGACCGGAGCCTTGTCTGGCCCATGGCCGGGATCAGGATCGGCCACTATCTCGTGGGATTTCTCGTCATGGGAGCAATCATCGGAGCGTGGCTGCAGCTCAAGGTCGAAACGCGTGCCCAAAAGGGACACGCCTTGACACCAGGCAGGTGCGGTGATAGTGTTAAATTAAGATATATGTTGTCCCGATAAAGCCAAACCTTTCGTGAGGAGGGGGCGGAAAGCGGCGGGTCTTGAAAGGTAGAGACGGTCGAGCTGCCGAAAGATGAAGTCTTCGGTAAGTTCGGCTTTTTTTATTTGAGAGTTTAAAGTAGGAGAAAAGGAGTACAGGAGATGCCTAAGACAATTCAACAAACGGTAACGCTCCCTGCGCCGCCGGAAAAGTTGTTCGATATGTATCTCAGCCCGAAAAGACATTCGGATATCACAGGCGGCCCTGTTTCCATCAGCGCGAAGGAAGGATCAAAGTTCCGGGCTTTCGACGGCATGATCTCGGGGAAAACGCTCATGGTCATTCCAAAGTATATGATCGTACAGTCTTGGCGCGGCGGTCATTGGAAAAAGGAGGAGATAGACTCCATTCTGGTACTGACGTTCCTGCCCGAAGGGGAGGACCACGGCAGGATAGAGATGGTTCACGCAAACGTGGCTGACAGCGATTACGAAGGGGTGAAAGAGGGCTGGGAAAAGTATTATTGGAAGCCTTGGCGGGAATACCTTGCAAAGGTGGAAAAGGAGATCAAGAAGCCCAGGGCCAAAGCGGCATGATGCGCCTGCGGGAGTGGTGTTTGGGGAACATCTGTAACACACCGGAAAGCTGCGAGGTGAATAACAGACTTGAGCGGTTCCTCCCTAGCTGCTCAATCTGCGGCATTCACCTGCGCACCTTTCCGGATCTTTTTTATCCGGGCATTGAATCTCAACGTTTTGCGGAGCGGGGAATAACTATGATTGTAAAAGAATACTGCGATAGGATGGAAAAACAGCTTGCCGCATGGCGGGCGAATGTGGAGAAACTCCTGATAATAGCTGAAAATCTACAGGGGAAAGACCGGGAAGCAGACGAGCGGCAGCGGAAAAATCTGCAATCTTTGATAGCCGATATCGGGAAAGTATCCGAACACTTAAAATACGAGTGCTTGCCGGCTTGAGTCGGCTGAAAAGAGCAAGGGCGTAGTGCTTTCCGTCCGTCCGGTCCTTGACATGCAGGCAGCATAATGATATCTAAGAGAGGGGCAATGCCCGCGGGGGTGAGGACCGGAAACTATGATAACGCTTGCTTCGATTTCGGAGTAAACCGGAAGCGCGTGGAGATGATACGAGAAGCGTGGAAGGCACGCGGAAAATAACATTGCCGGAAAGAGACTCGATGGAGACTGGAGCTGCGCTTTCGATCATACTGCCCGTACTGAATGAGGCCGAACGAATCAATGACGTGATTGCCCATCTTCGCCGGCAGACTGACGATAGGGTTGAAATTATCGTCGTAGACGGCGGCCCGGCCGGGACAACGATCAATGCCCTTCAAGACGAAAAGGTCCTGAAGTTGACGGCGTCGCGGGGCCGCGGCCGCCAGATGAACGACGGCGCTGCACGAGCAAAAGGTGATATTCTCCTCTTTCTCCACGCCGACACCCTGCTTCCTCCAAAGGCAGTCGCTTTGGTACTGTCAGCGCTGGCGGACAAGGGAGTTGTCGCGGGCGCATTTAATCTCGGCTTCGACACGGAACGAAGGATCTTTAAAATCACGGAGCAGTACGTAGCCCTCCGCACCCGTCTCACAAGGGTCCCCTTCGGGGACCAGGCCATTTTTGTCCGTCGCGATTATTTCATGAAGATCGGCGGATACCGGGACATTCCGATCATGGAAGACGTGGAACTGATGAAGCGCATCCGAAAACGTGGAGATGCCATTGCGATTATCCCGGAAAAGGTCAGGACTTCTCCGCGGCGGTACGAACAGGAAGGGGTCCTCTTTTGTACGGCCAGGAATTGGTTCCTGCAATTACTCTCTACGTGCGGCGTCCCGCCCGAGCGGCTTGCAAAGTGGTATCGCTAGACGGTTCCCGTCAAGCCCGAAACGCCACCAAAAAAAACTTTAGGAAATCCTGATTGTGTGCTATATTTGTCCGGCCGAAACCCATTCGAACCGGTGGTACAGCTGTTTTCGTGGTGCTCTGAAAATTAAACGTCCGCTGCGGAGACACACACCCGGCCCTTGCCATAACGCGGGTGCAGGCTGAGACACGGAGGAAAAGACGTCAAGTGCTGGTTTTCTCAGCGCCCTCTGTGACGTTGTGTTTATATCAGACTTTCTTGAAGGAAATTCTTTTACTAATGGCGGCATCCTCTCATAGGGAAAACCCGAAACCGACAGATACCGTGCTGGACCTGATCGGCAATACGCCGCTCCTTCCAATAACAAAACTTGCACAGAAGCTGAGTCCGCGCGTGCGGGTCTTTGCCAAGGTCGAACGGCATAACCCCGGCGGGTCGGTAAAAGACCGAGCGGCTTTCAGCATGATACGCGATGCCGAGGAAGCGGGCCTTCTGTCCCGTGATAAGATCATCCTTGATTCCTCGTCCGGCAATACGGGCATCGCCTACGCAATGATCGGGGCAATCAAAGGATACCGTGTCAAGATCGTGCTGCCCGAGAACGCCAGCGTCGAGCGGAAGAAGATCATGACCGCCTTCGGCGCCGAGCTTGTCTATTCCAGCCCCTTCGACGGCGCCGACGGCGCCATCCGCCTGGCCAAACAGATTTTGAGCGAGGCCCCGGACCGCTACTACCAGCCGGACCAGTACAACAACCCTTCGAACTGGAAAGCGCATTATCACACCACCGGACCGGAGATCATCGCCCAGACGCGGGGAAGCGTCACGCATTTCGTCGCCTGCGTCGGCACCGGCGGGACCGTCATGGGCACCGGGCGGGCGCTCAAAGAGCGCGACCCGTCAATCCGCGTCGTTTCCGTTCATCCCGACGATGAGATGCACGGCATCGAAGGCATGAAGTATCTCGGGGAAGGCGCCATCGTTCCCGGTATATTCGACTTGAGCTTTCCCGACGAGCGGCTCTTCGTCAGCACCGAGTCCGCTTACGACATGGCCAAAAAGATCGCCCGGGAAGAAGGCATGTTCGTGGGCCATTCCAGCGGGGCTGCCCTTACCGCGGCGTTCACGATTGCGGGGAACCTCGAAGAGGGGGTTGTCGTGGCAATGTTCCCCGACAGCGGTGACCGCTATCTGAGCAGAGAGGTCTAGTCCATGCGTTTTTCTCCACAAGCCGCCGAAAAAATTTATCAGCAAGCTGTTGCCGAGTATCCATCCGAGTGCTGCGGCCTCGTGACGGGGGGGGCGAGTGCTCAGCGCGTTCATCCTCTCGTGAACATCCAGGAGCGCCTTCACGCCGAAGACCCCGAAACGCATCCGCGGGACAGCAGGAACGCCTATGCAGTTGACCGGAACGAGGTGGAACGGATCCTCAACGAGTCGGCGCGAGCCGGTGAGGCTGTCCTCGCCTTTTACCATTCCCATATCGACTGCGATGCCTACTTCTCCCGGATGGACAAAGAAGTCCAGACGGTATTCGGCGAGCCGGAGTTCCCGGATGCCGTGCACGTCGTCGTTTCGGTACGGGAAGGGAAAATCCACGAGATGAAAGGCTATCTTTGGGACGGCGCCAAACAGGATTTTATCCTCGTGGAAGTGCTGTAACCCCTGCAGGGGTCCGGTTTTTCCGCGGCACCGTCAAGGATGACTAGCATGGATTTAGCCAGTGTAACCGCATATCTCCATAAACACATTCCCATAACGGCCCATATCGGGGCTGTTGTTCAATCCTATGACGGCACTACCATTTCTCTTTTCGCCCCCCTCCGTCCGAATTTAAACCATAGAAACACGGTTTTCGGCGGCAGCATGTCCGTGCTTGCCATCCTGTCCGGCTGGACCTTGCTTCACATCAAGTTGCACGACGCGGGAATCAAATGCCGGCTGGTGATCCAGAAAACCTCCTGCGATTTTCTCGAACCGATCGCTGACGATTTCAGCTCGACCAGTACCCTGCCGAAGGGCGATGTCTGGGAGAAATTCATCAAGACCCTTAAAAAACACGGCAAGGCCCGCATCAGAGTCACGTCCACGATTGCCAGCTCTTCCGGCACAGGAGGGACCCATGAAGGGCTTTATGTGGCGCTCATCTTAAAGGAGCAAGAGTCCGCCTGAAGAGCCTTCAGCATGAAACCGCTGACCAGGGAGCAGATCGCGATCATGAACGATTCCGACAACACCGGTGACGGTGAACGTTCGGTGTCTTATGTTGCATATTGCGAGGTCTTTCGATAGCAGGTATGGCTGATAATCGTTGTGTCATCCTCTTTGTGAAACTTCCGGAACCGGGGAAAGTGAAGTCCCGGCTTGCCCGGGACCTGAACAGCGACCTCGTCCTGCGCCTCTATGACTGCATGGTCCTGGATGCGATCGATATGCTCAAGCAGGCAGGGACGCCCTTCCGTATCTGTTTCGACCCGCCTGAAGCGCGGGAACGCGTGCGGCAGTGGCTTGGGCAGGCTTTCGCCTATATGCCCCAGAGCGGCAACGACCTTGGCGAGCGCATGGAACAGGCATTCTCCCGTGTATTCTCTGAAGGAACGGACGAAGCCGTTCTCATCGGGAGCGATATCCCTGAATTGACCGCCGCCGTGATCGCCGAGGCCTTTCAATCCTTGACGGTCAATGATGCGGTCATCGGTCCTGCAAACGACGGCGGCTATTATTTGATGGGGTTTAAGAAGAGCACCTTCGTGCCCGGGATTTTTCAGGCGATGGCGTGGAGCTCGAATGCGGTTTTTGGTGAGACGAGTAGGAGATTACTGGAGGCGTCGCTCTCCGTGCACCGGCTGCCGGAACTCACGGACATCGATACACGGAACGATATGGAAGCTTTTTTTTTGAGGGCAAAGGACCCGGAGTCCGGCACAACGAGGACCCGGTCTTTTCTCGAAAAACATCGTCACCTCCTGTTCACGGGCAATAAGCCCTCGCGAGCGGGAAAATGATCAACCTCAATAGTCGCAATTGCAAATCCGCGGAATTTATGTCACACTGCTCGGTATGATCATCCGCTCGCTCAACTCGTTGTCGGAGGTCCTTTTCGACAAGGATGATAGCCGCTTTTGGCGTGCTGGCGCTCTTCGCTCTGCTTCTCCTGATCGTGAACCGAATCAAGGGGAGAAAAAAACGTAGGCTCTTTCCAAAAAGTGCCGGGAGGCCCCATGGACACCAAAAAACAAGTTGCGGAAATTTTAAAGCGGCTCAAAAAAGAATATGCAGGGACGCCGCAGACGGCCTTAAACTTCACGACCCCGTTCCAACTCCTTGTCGCAACGATTCTCTCGGCGCAGACGACGGACATGCAAGTGAACAAGGTGACGTTGATGCTGTTCCGGAAATACCCGACTATCGAGGATTTTGCTGCCGCGACTCCGGAAAAGCTGGCAAAGGACGTGTCGTCGGTCAACTTTTACAAGAACAAGGCGAGGAACATCAATAACGCCGCCAAAATGGTGATCAAGGAGTTCGGCGGGACGGTCCCCCGGACCATGGAAGAGCTGGTCATGCTGCCCGGCGTCGCGCGGAAAACCGCGAACATCGTGTTGTCGAGCGCCTTCGGCATCAATCAGGGCATCGCCGTTGACACGCATGTGAGGCGTCTCGCACAGCGTCTCGGGTTGACGAAGCATGATGACCCCGTGAAGATCGAGGACGATCTCTTGGCCGTCACGCCTCAGAAGGAGTGGGGGAACCTGTCGCACCTGCTGATCTTTCACGGCAGGAAGACCTGCCAGGCCAGGAAACCGAACCACGGCGACTGCGTCCTGTATGCTATCTGCCCTTCGAGGAATATCTGATTTAGCGAAGAACATACCCGTTGTTTTCCTGCCCGAATCTATGATAGAATAATCGCCGTTGTTAAGGGACTTCCGTCCAATTGCTCTCCCGCAGAGAGGAAGACAAAGTATGAAAGCGACGTTTCCCCGGGCCCTGTGCCTGACCGCTTCGGCTGTATCTGCGCTCCTGCTCATGGGCGCAGGCAGCGGAGTGAAAAACGGCATCATTACCAACACGTCAAACAGTCCGGTGGGCAGCGTGACGAGCACAGCCACGCCCAGTACAATCAGCACGATGACCTCCAGCACGGCAAGCAGAGTGCCCCCCGGCATTTCGAGCAGGGTGACAGGCAGTCCGGCCAGCAGGGCGACGTCCAGCGTCGCGAGCAGGATGACAGGCAGTCTTGCAAGCGGCATCACGAGCAGCGCGACGGGCAGCCGGGTAAAAAGCGGCCTCACCAGCAGCACGACGAACAGCCTCTCCTCCTCGGTGACGAGCAGTGCAATGGGCACACGGGGCCTTCTCTCGCCCTACGCCGAGGAAGTCGCCCGGATCATTAAATTCGACCGGCAGGCCCTTATTGCCTTAAAAGAAGTGAGCCATGGACGGATCGGACGGCTGATCGGCTTCGATGTGGACGGCTACCAGATCATGGCCCCCGGTGTCGTTGTTTCCGTGCCTGAAGACAGGACAAACAGCATCCTTGCCGCGCTCCGTCAGAAACTTCACCCCCTCCACTATATGGCTTTTGTCGTGGAAATCAATACCGGGATCAAGATGGATAAGATCGGCGTCCTGAAGGGGACGGACCAGTATGAGATCCTCCGCATCATGCATACCGACGGCGACGACTACGACATATCCAATCAGGACGTGATCGACTGGTTGGTCGAGTTGGAGAGAAAAGCGCCTTTCGACATTGTCGGCGCCGACAGCGACTGGGTCGAGATCGAGTTTAAAACATTGCCGAAGGACTTGAAGGCGTTTGCCGAAGAAGTACACGATTTCTGCCCGGACGCAGTTGATCAGGGTCCGGGGTCGGTCGATGGGCTTGCCAGGGAGATCAGGAAAACGAACCGCCTCTTCCTGTGGTGGGATTAACGTATGAAGTCTAATCGTGCCTGTTGTGTTGATGCAAAAAAAATAAGCAGGCGGGATTCCGCCTGCTTCAAAACGTTCATCCAAAATAACATTTTTCCCCGCTGAGTATAATGAATTAGCGGTATAAGGATACTACTTACCTGCCGGTGCTGCCGGAGCTGCTGCCGCCGGAGCTGCCTCTTCCTTCTTTGCAGCCTTCTTCTTCTTTGCGACCTTCTTTTTTGCAGCCTTCTTCTTTTTTGCGACCTTCTTCTTTGCAGGGGCCTTCTCAGGAGCTGCTGCTGCCGGAGCTGCCGGTGCCGGTGTTGCCGCCTCCTCTGCGAACGCCAAGCCGAAGGTCAGAACAAACGCCATTGCCGTGAAAAAAGCGAAAATCTTTTTCATTTAGTTTCACCTCCCTTCCGTTTTGAGATTCGCCAATGTAGCAGATTGGATTATTCTTGTCAAGAGTAAAGAACGATTGGGCTGTTTCTCATACTAATTTCGTCAATAAGTTGAATACCCTTGTAACTATAGTTGCGCGAAGGTGAAGAGGATATTTCATTGTTCGTGGGGCGCGTGGAAAGACTGAAAAAGTCCTGGGCGCGATTTCCGGTGTTACGGCCATTTTGGTTCGTACTGAACCCCGAGAAACCAGAGTAGGGGGTCGGTCAGGTTGATCCACTTCCGAAACCAGACATTTCTTGACAAACTGTAGTGATTACGTTAGATTTATTAAGCCTTTCCTGTCGGGGCACGATGTTCCGTTGCCAGGAGCCGGAGTCAGGGGCGGGTACCACCCGTAATGCTGCGCACTGACGTTTTTGTATGATTGCATCACCATTCAGGAGTATCAAGCGTTTCAGAGTATACGTGCTCGCGGGTCTGCTTGCGGGCATTTCGCTCCTTCATTACAGCGTGGGTGGAGCGGCGGCAGGCATGCTCCACGGTCTTCTCGGCCATCTCTATATCGTTCCGATCATCCTCGGCGCATACTGGTATGGGATGAAAGGCGGCGTGATCGTTTCCATATCCTCAGTCGCGCTGTTTTCTCCCCATCTTTTCCTGCATTGGCACGACCCGTTCCTCGACGTCTATAATTACGTCGAATTGTTCCTCTTTCTTCTGATCGGCGGCGTAACCGGCGTCTTGAGCCAGATGGAGCGAAACCAGCGGATGCGGTACGAAGAAGCGCTGCAGCGGCTCGACGAGTCCCACCGGAAGCTCAGGGAACAGACCGATGTCCTGTTCCAGACCGAGGAACAGTTGCGGCGGGCCGACCGCTTGTCCGCGCTGGGCGAGTTGTCGGCAGGCATGGCCCACGAGATCCGCAATCCCCTCGGCTCGATCAAGGGCGCCGTCGAGATCCTGAAGGACGACTATTCCCCCGACGAGGCAAAATACGAGTTTATCAAGATACTCATGAAGGAGACGGACCGGCTGAACTCAATCGTGCAGGAGTTTCTCGGTTTTGCCCGTCCCAAACATCCTGAGTTCCAATTGACGGACGTTAACGAAACGATCGAGTCCGTACTGACGTTGACGGCTCAGGAGGCCAGAAGGTCGGGCGTCAGGATCGAAAAAAAACTTGACCCCGCCATCGGTAAGAGGAGTCTTGACGCCGGGCTGCTCAAACAGGCGTTCCTGAACATTGTCCTGAACGCCATCCAGGCAATGCCGAAGGGCGGTACGCTGACCGTGGAATCCGGCCTTAGGAACGAAATGCTGGAAGTAAAAATTGCCGACACAGGGACCGGTATTCCGGAGGAAAACCGGAAGAAACTCTTCAGCCCCTTTTTCACGACGAAGAAGAACGGCACCGGCCTCGGTCTCGCGATCACCTACCGGATCATCGAGAACCACAGGGGTAAGATCGATGTCGCGAGCGAACAGGGGAAAGGAACGACGTTTACGGTGAGCATTCCGGTCCGGTAAAGGCAATTTACTGGAGGCGCGAAGGACGCGCGGAGAAGAAAATCCGGTTTGCGATCCGGAATGACGTTGAGAAGCCGCCGATTTTGCATTGATTCCAATAAAATATAAGCGACTTTCATATGCGTCCATTCGCAAAGTCAGCTTTATCTTTTTTCCCCGTGGCTCTGTATCTCCGTGGTGAAAAAAAGCGATGAAAAAATCCTCCATCCTTCTCATTGACGATGACGACAGCCTGCGCCGGGTCATGGAGTTCAGCCTGACCGAAGCGGGGCATTGCGTGCAGACCGCTGCGAGCGGCGAGGACGGTCTGCGGTTTTTCGAAAAGGGCGACTTTGACGCGGTCATTACCGACATCACCATGCCGGGCATGAGCGGCATGGAAGTCCTGGCAAAGATACACAAGGACGATGCCCGGATCCCCGTCGTTGTGATCACGGCCTACGGCACGATCGAGAGCGCGGTCGAAGCCATGAAGAAGGGAGCCTTCGATTACATCACCAAGCCGTTCAACCGCGATGAACTCCGGCTTACGCTCGACAGAGCGCTCAGAATGCGCAGACTCGAAAAGGAAAATGTCGAACTCAGGGCCGAGATTGCGGACCGCTATCGTTTCGACAACATCATCGGCGGCAGCGAGAAAATCCGGGAGGTCCTCAATATGGCGGGCCGCGTGGCCGCGAGCGATGCGACGGTCCTCATCACGGGGGAGCGGGGGACCGGCAAGGAGCTTCTTGCGAAAGGCATCCATTTCAACAGCTCCCGCGCAGAGGGCCCTTTCGTTGCCGTGAACTGCGCCGCCATCCCCGAGACGTTGATCGAGAGCGAGCTCTTCGGCCACGTGAAGGGCGCCTTTACCGGCGCCGGAAGGGACAAGGAAGGGAAGTTCGAGCTTGCCGACGGCGGGACCGTCCTCCTTGACGAAATCGGGGAGCTCCGCATCGATCTTCAGGCAAAAATTCTGCGGGTCCTGCAGGAACGGACCGTTGACCGGCTCGGCGATACGAAAACCATTCCCGTGGACGTCCGGGTCATCGCATCGACGAACCGGGACATCGAACAGGCGATCAAGGAAGGAAAATTTCGCGCGGACCTCTACGACCGCATTAACGTCGTGGGCCTGCGCATGCCCCCGCTTCGCGAGCGCAGGGACGACGTCCCGCTTTTGGCAAACTTTTTTCTCAAAAAGTTCAACAAGGATTCTTTCGCGGGCATAGAACAGGAAGCGCTTGACGTGCTCCTGGCCTACGGCTGGCCCGGCAACGTGCGGGAGCTTGAGAGCGTGATCGAGCGGGCATCGGTGCTGAAGCGGGGAAGCCTGGTGACGCTTGCCGACCTGCCGGACAAACTGAAAAAAGAAAAAAACAGCGTCGCAAGCATTATCCTGAACCTGCCCGACGAGGGGATCGCACTCGAAGAGCTGGAAAAGAGCCTCATCGTCAAGGCGCTCGAAAAGCACAATGGCAACCAGACCCGTGCCGCCGAATATCTCGGCATCACGAGGCCGACACTCATCTATCGTATGGAGAAATTCGGACTCAAATAACATGATGCGCCGTGCACGGTCCACGATACAGCGGGGGCTCTTCTCTTTCCCTTGACACATCGTGTATTATGTATAGGGCATCATGAATTACATCACACAAGGAGGAAGGTATGGCAACAAAAACGCTGAAGATCCAGGGAATGACGTGCAATCACTGCGTGATGCGGGTGGCAAAGGCGCTGAAGGCGGTGCCCGGCGTGCAGGACGCGAAGGTGGACCTGCAGAAGGCGGAGGCGGCAGTTACTTATGATGAATCGAAAGTCGCGCCGGAAAAGTTGTCCGCCGCTGTTGTAGACGCCGGATATAAAGTCGCGTAAGGGCCGGCCCTCGGCATCGCCGTTTCCTGCCGCAAAGACCCTTCGGTTTTACCGTTCCCGGGAACGCTCCGAAGGGTCTTTCTATTTTACAGGATCAACGTTTGCGGTTAACCACAGGCAGCCGTGCCCCAGTTGCTTCATAATTAAATGTTACCGGAAGATAGTTAGTAGTATGGATTCGGTTTTTACGGTTTGAAGATCTTTTTAAGTTTAACCTCCAGGGCTTTTCTCAGTTCAAAAGGGTTCAGTGTCTTATACTGTTCTTTGAGTTTGTTCTTTGCTTCATCGGAGATATCGGGTGACTCCAAGACTCTCCGGTAAGGAGTTTTGGGCTTATCATAGCGTTTCACGATCTTCGAGGCAACCCGTTTCTTTTCCAGCAACTTCACTGAAGGACAGAAGAAGTTCAGAAACAGCCTCCACTCGGTAGTATAGAGCTCATTCATGAGAGGAACGACATCGGGAGAGTCCAGGCGATCATAGCCAAGCCATTGCCTCACGTGAGTCCAGTTTTTCTGCTCGATATGAGCATTATCGTCTTTTTTATAGGCGCGGCTTCGGGTGAACTTAATTGGCCGTTTCCTCTCGGTCAGATAGCGAAGCAAGTGATGGTTTAAGAACTCACTGCCGTTGTCTGAGTCAAAGCCCAGGATCGGGAACGGAAGGGATTGTTCGATATCCTTGATCTGGTCGATGACACCCTGATAGTTCTTGCCCCAGACTGCGCGCTGTTCTGTCCATCCGGTGGCGATGTCCACGCAGTCGACGGTATTGGCGTATATGCCTTCTGTAGTACTTCCGCAGTGGGCAACGGTATCGGCTTCCAGGAAGCCCGGCCGGGATTCATCCCACTGGTTAGTCTTGACCGGGATATGCCTTCTTAAGAGCGTTCCCGGCTTGGTTGTGACCCTGCCGTGCTTGGTATACTCTGCACGGATCGGGTTTAGTATCCTGTCGATGCTCGACGGAGATATGTTAAACAATGCCACTGCCGTCTTCTGAGAGATAGGGCCGTAGGTTTTGATATATCCCGGTAGCCACTCAGGGATGATGGCCTTGAGGCGCTTTGAGCAGGGCAGATTTGCCGTCAGCCAGATACGCTTTAAGGGTATGAGGAGCGTCTCCGTGTCATACACCGGCTTTCTACCCCTCTTTGCCGGAGTCTTTTGGGTAAATCGGCGAAAGGTCCGCAGAAGCCTGAGGGCATGCTTTCGGTGATACCCGCAGGTTGAACAGAACTCGTTCAGGATCGCTGTCTTTATCTTCCGGGAGGCGGCCCGGTACCGTTTGACGATTGCAGCCAGGTACTCCCGTTTGGATCGTGGACTCATCGGAACTAACCCTCCTTTTGGGTGTATAGTTCCGGTAACATGCATTATGAGTCAACGATACTTTTCAAAATGCGCTTGGGTAACATTTATTGTGAGTCAATTCGTGCCTGCCTGATTGCTTGACAACCGGCGAACGCGCCAGTATAATTTCACACTGCATCCTGCTCATCACAGGCGCAGCACAGATGGAGCGGCAGGAGAGGGAGTGGCAGCAGATGGAGTGGCAGCAGATGGATCAGCCGAGCATATGGAAAGTCATCTTTGCAAAGCGCTTCAGGCGTCAACTCCCCCTGGACGTCGAGCACTGTTCGCCGATTGCGCTCCGGGCCATTATCCTCGATGTCAAGACGCCCGCCCACATTCTCGACAGTATCGCCCAGGCCTACAGCGACGACGAGGAACTCTTGCGCGACCTCGTGCTCTGCCCCAACCTGGACGAGACCACGCTGGCGTTCATCGCGCTGACTGCATCGGAGGAAATAAAGCACTACATCGCCCAGACGCGGGTCATCGACGTGGTGATGGGGGAAGCGTCGGGCGGAGAAACGGCGTCGGCAAAAGGCGGAGAGAAGAAGCTCAACATCCAGCAGGTCATCCAGAGAATGAGTCCGTCCCAGAAGATCAAGCTTGCCTTAACGGGGGCCAAGGATGCGCGCGGCATGCTGATCCGGGAGTCGAGCAAAATCATCGCGCTGTCGGTACTCGGGAACCCCCGGATCACCATCGGCGAGATAGAGACCTTCGCCAAGTCGACGAACCTGAACGAAGACGTAATCCGCAAAATCGGGACGAACAGCGAGTGGACGAGAAAAAACACGGTTGTGAGCGCGCTGGTGAACAATCCCAAGACGCCCGTCGGCATTTCGCTGCCTTTTATGAACAGGCTGCTCGAACGGGAACTCGCCATCCTGGAAAAGAGCCGCAGCATACCTGAAGCAGTCCGGGCCGCGGCGAGGGGACTGCTAATTAAACGCAAGATGGGCAAAGGATAAAATTTCCGCAACCCTTGCCCGCGAAGTCGGAGCCCCACATTTTTTGCCCCTGACAAGGAGATCGACTATCAATATGAAGCGCTTGCTGTTATTCTCGGTGACCGCGCTCGTGCTCGCGACCGGGTGTGCGAGGCAGCGGACCGTGCAGAAGACCGAGGCGATCATGGGCACGGATGTCACTATTACGGTCGTGACGAAATCCGATGCAGAAGGTGAAGCGGCCATCGAAGCGGGGATGGCTGAGCTGCGACGGCTCGACGCCATGATGTCGCTGTACAAGGACACCAGCGAGGTCACGCAGGTGAACCTGGCCGCGGGAAAGCACCCCGTCAAAGTGTCGCCGGAGGTGATCGAGGTCGTGGACGATGCCGCCGAGATTTCGAAGCTCTCGAACGGCGTCTTTGATATAACCGTCGGCCCCCTCGTTGTCCTGTGGCAGATGCGGCTGAAGGAAGGCAAGGTCCCGACGGACTCCGAAATCGCCAGGATCAAACCGCTGGTGAACTACCGTAACATCGTGGTCGACCGGAAGGCGTCGACGATCTATCTCAAGAAGGCCGGCATGATCATGGACTTCGGAGGCATGAAGGGATACACTGCGGACCGGGTGGCCGGAATCTTCAAAAAGCGCGGCATCACCAACGCAGTCATTGCAGTTGCGGGCGATATCTGGGTATTGGGGCACCGGGACGACGGCAAACCCTGGAGGATCGGCGTGCAGCATCCGCGGCAGCCCGATAAAGTCCTGACCGTTCTGGACCTGAGCGACAAGTATGTTTCCACGTCAGGAGATTATGAGCGGTTCGTCATCAGGGAAAAAAAGCGCTATCATCATATTATCGACCCGCGAACGGGAAAACCTTCGAAAGGGGTCATTTCCGCGACCCTCGTCGGGGACAAAGGGGCGTTCATCGATCCTCTCACCAAGGTGCCCTTCATTCTCGGACCGGAAGAAGGCCTGAAGATCGTCAGAAGGCTCGGCGCCGAGGCCATTATCGTGGACGACCAGGGGAAGGTTTACACGACCGACGGGATCAAAAACCTGCTGGACCATGAGGCCAAATGATGCCTTGCCTCATCCCGGCGATTCGGCATCAACGGTTTTATCCTGGTTGCAAATTTCGAGAGGAACTATAACGTGCAAGATTCTTCTCCCAAAAGAGTGATGTTCCTTTGTACGGGAAACTCCTGCCGGAGCCAGATGGCTGAGGGACTGGCCCGGGAGCTGGGAAAAGGCGTTCTGGAGGCGTCCAGCGCAGGCCTTCTGGCAGCGGGTGTACATCCGCGCGCCATTGCCGTGATGAAGGAAATCGGCATCGATATCTCGAAGCAAAAGTCGAAGGAGATAGACGAAGAGCTGCTCATGACCATGGACATGGTGATTACGCTCTGTTCCAGCGCCGAGGAGGCATGCCCCCGCACTCCGCCCGGGATTCAGCGGCTTCACTGGCCGATCAAAGATCCGGTTGCCACGATCGGGACCGGGGAAGAGGTCATGAGGGATTTTCGGCGTGCACGGGACGAGATCAGATCAAAAATCGAGGAATTGATAAAAATTATAAAGCAGAAACCGGTCTGAGCGCTTGCTTGAAGCGCCGCGTGACCGGTTGTTCCGGAAAATAAAACGCAGTTTCGGCATAAAAAAATGTTGCGAAGCATTGTCGAGGCTGGTAAAATATAAAAATTAAAAGTTCGATGCCCGAGACAAGATCGGCTCGGAACCACAGCGAGGAGGAAGTAATGGTTAGTTTGACGGACAGCGCGGTAAACAAGTTCAAGGAAGTTGTTTTAAAGCAGGGATCCGCCGGAGACGGGGTAAGGATCTTCGTCGTTCCCGGCGGCTGAAGCCCATCCTTGGCTATGGACATAGCCAAAGCGGCCCAGTCGGGCGATACGACCATCGATTTGAATGGCCTGAAAATTTTCCTGGAGGAACGGGCGAACGGCATGCTCATGAATACGAGCATTGATTTCCAGGATAATCAGGGCTTCGTGCTCACGGGCATGCAGCCGAGTTCCTGCGGTTCTTCCTGCAGCAGCTGCTGATACGCTATAATCTCAAACTTTACAACGACCGCTGTTTCCCCTGGAGACAGCGGTTTTTTTTACCTGCGGCCCAGTTGACTTCTCTTCTCTCCATCTCGTGACTACGCCTTCACTCTTCTCTACGTAATCACCGGTAAGACGCGTCAATATCAACGAATAACAGCGCTCGAACTTTTGCTACAATATAAGCATGTTTCCTACTCATGGATGCCGGCAATCTGCAACACAATGCATTTTTATCCATATTTTGCTTTTTACGTGAGCCTTACGATGAAGAAGGATACGAATAACCAAGAGGTGTGTGTGGCTCCCACCATGATTGAGATCAGGAATTTATCGGTCAGTGTTGAAGACAAGAGGATCGTCAACGATCTGAGCCTGCACATTCAGCAAGGAGAGACCGTTGTGCTGTTCGGCCCCAATGGTTCCGGCAAGACCTCGTTCCTGAAAACGGTCATGGGAATTCCGCAGTACCGGATAGAATCGGGGAGGGTCATTTTTAAAGGCGAAGAGATCACTTCCCGCGGCATAGACGAGCGCGCACGGCTTGGGATCGGCATGGTATTTCAGCACCCTCCTGCTGTTCGGGGCGTCAGACTCAGGGAGATGCTCCGCATGAGCATGGAGAAAAGAGGCACGTTCAGCGAGGACCGGATCACAGCTGCGGCGGAAAAATTGAACTGCGCTGATTTTCTGGACAGGGACGTAAATCTCGGCTTCTCCGGCGGGGAGATCAAGCGATCCGAGCTTCTTCAGCTCCTGGCCCAGGATCCCGACTTCATCATGCTCGACGAGCCCGATTCGGGCGTGGACCTGGTCAATATCAATCTGGTCGGTGCGGTGATAAATGAATTGCTTGAAAAAGATAAGCGAGCGGACAAGAGGACAAAGGCAGGGCTGATCATAACGCATGCCGGCCACATCCTGGATTACGTTAACGCGGACCGGGCGTACGTCATGCTGAACGGCACCGTAAGCTGCTCCGGAAACCCGAGGGACCTTCTGGAGGACATCCGGGCCAGGGGGTACGAGGAGTGTGTGCGATGTCGCAGGTAACGGACAGAGAAAAAGCAAAGCGCGCCGAGAATAAACCCGCTGCCATCGGCCCGGACATCGATCTGTCCGCTTATCCCCGTTTGGCGGAGGATCACGGAGAGATCGGCAAAATATCAGGACTCTCTCCCGAAGTACGGGATCGGGCCGTTACCGTGGGCATCGATACCGAGGAGGCGTGCAGGTCAGGGTCGTTCTTCCAGATGGACCATTCAGTCATACTCGCATCAGCGCGCCAAAGCGGCCTTGAGGTGATGAGTACGACTGACGCGCTCAAGAAATATGACTGGCTTAGGGACTACTGGTGGAAGGCAGTGGAGGTGGACGCCGACAAGTATACGGCCCAGGCTGAACTCCAGCAGCACCATGGCTACTTCATAAGAGCGTTGGCCGGGGCAAAAGCGGAGTTCCCGCTGCAGGCTTGCCTGTACATGACACGGGAAGGCATGGCGCAGAACGTCCATAATATTATTATTGCGGAGGAAGGCTCGGAGCTCCATATCATCACGGGATGCACAACGGCACAGAACGTAAAAACAGGCCTCCATGTCGGTGTTTCCGAATTTTATATAAAAAAGGACGCAAAGGTCACTTTCACCATGATCCACAACTGGGCCGAGAACGTGGCCGTGCGTCCGCGGACGGGTACCATCGTGGAAGAAAACGGCGTTTTCATGAGCAACTACATCTGCATGAAACCGGTAAAAACCCTTCAGACTTACCCTGTTGCATACTGTATAGGCGAAAACGCCACGGTCCGGTACAATACTATTCTCTCTGCGCCGAAGGGATCAAATATGGATGTAGGCTCCAAGGTCTACCTCCGCGCCAAAGGAAGCAGGGCAGAGGTCATCGCACGGACCATTTCGAGAGGCGGCGCCATCGTTTCACGGGGGGACCTGATCGGCGAGGTCCCCGGAATCAAGGCCCATCTGGAATGCAGGGGCCTCATCCTCTCCGACGAAGGATCAATTCTCGCCATTCCCGAACTTGACGGAAGAGTGAGCGGCGTTGACATGTCACACGAGGCTGCCGTCGGAAAGATTGCGGAGGAAGAGATCCAGTATCTCATGGCCCGGGGACTGACGGACGAGGAGGCTACCGCCGCGATCGTGAGAGGGTTTTTAGACGTAGAGATCAAGGGCCTGCCTGAGCACCTTCAGGCAGAGATCAGGAAGGCAATCAGATCAGGGGATACGGGAGAACGCCTTTTGTGAAGGGATCACGGCGAATATACGGGCGTAAAAGGATATGTGCTCTCCCTTGAGCCGTTTTCTTTGTCAATTACTGCAATTTCGATTTCTACAAATCATTTGTTTCAATGCATCATTTAATGGTATCCTCACAAAAAATGGAGGACTATCGATGGCCAAGATCACGGTCGAAAAGAACGCCTTCTGTCTTCCCTGGACCCAGACCCTCCTGGGCAGTCACGTGAACGGCAAGGTCAATTTCATGGCGCTGGACTGGCTTACACGGGTGAACTACCAGCCGGCCATGCTCGGCATCTGCGTAGGCAGTGGACACGCAACGAACGATGCGATCCGCAGGACCGGCGAGTTCAGCGTGAACGTGCCTTCAGCGGACATGGTGGCAATCACGGATTACTGCGGCATCACGTCGGCAAAGAATGAGGACAAGTCGCAGCTGTTCGAGGTCTTCTATGGGGAGCTCAAGACAGCACCGATGATCACCGCCTGCCCTCTCTCGATGGAATGTAAGCTTGTCCAGGCCGTGGACCTTCCCTCGAATACTTTTTTTATCGGCGAGATCCGCAATATCTATTCAGAAGAGCGGTACCTGACGGACAATAAGCCTGACGCGAAGAAGGTGCGGCCCTTCCTGCTCACCATGCCGGACAACCGGTTCTGGGCGCTTGGCGAACAGGTGGGGAGTGCTTGGAAGGACGGATTAAAGTTCAAGGAGCAGCTGAGGCGGAAATAACTCAGCGATATTCTGCACGTCTACTGCGTGCGGGCAGGATGGCGAAGGAGCATTGGCCCCTTAGATTCTTGATAATAGCCCGGCGATAAAAACGGCCGGGAATCGCACCCGGCCGTATGTGTTTCGCCTGTCTCCTGATTTCTACCTACTATTTAAGTGTACTGCCTCTGTCTTCTGCTCCTCATACTCCGCCCTTTTCGACGCTCACCTTCTTCGTCATCTTTTGCCAGGTGAACTGTCCGCTCTCCTTGGTGCCGAAGGGGAGGTACATCAGCTCAACGTCCACGGTCATATCGTAATCCCGGATTTTCCGGACGACCTTGTCTCCCTGCTTCACCTCTTCAACAGGGAAAAGGATTTCGAAATTCTCAAGTACCGTCTTGTTCGGCGGCAAACTCGTGTCGCGCAGGAGGCCGCTCTTTTCATAGGGGCCGCGGCCCATCTTATCGCCGCGGCCGAGCTGCTGGGGAATGGGCATGTATATCCTCGACTCTCTGAACAACTCCTTGCCTTTGCTGTCTTTCGCGGTCACTTCCAGGACCAGCCGGTTGGGGGTTGGTCAGCCGTCCGGGATGGCGTGGCCTGCGCGGTTCGTCATCTCGACCCTCACATGCGCCTGCGGCACCATGGTCGAGCCGTCGCGCCACTGATAGCCCTGCGTTTCGACTTTGAAGTCCACTGCCGCCTTGGCCATGCCGGGATCGCGATAGCTCTGCATGTTATGCCCGAGCTTGCTTTTCTTCATGTGGCATTCCTGGCACTTTTCCTGGCCGCCCTCGGCCCGGTAGGCCCAGAGGTAGCTTCCGTACAAGGTCGCGCACTGCGAGGGATTCTCCAACTCCAGGTTCGGGCCGAGGCCGTGGCATTGGCCGCAGAGGATGGACTCGTCCATGATCGGGCTCTTTTTCATCCTCGGATGAGCGGGATCGTCATGTGCGCCGTCCTTGAAACCGTAGACTGTGTCTTTCTCCGGGAACCCGTCCACCCACTTGTGGGTGATGGCGTTGCGCTGGTGGCAGATGAGGCAGTTGATGTTCACCTTGGACAGGGTTGCCGCGGCCTTTTCGCGCTCGTCGTCGCTCGTTTTGGGATCTGAGTAGACGTAGGCATTCTTCACGATCTCTTTGGCCACTGCATCGGAGGCTTCGGCCAGCTGCGGGAGATGGCACTTGGCGCAGATCATGAGATGTTTCACCTGCACGTCTTCCGGCTTCTTGACGCCCGAGTATTGCCAGCCCATGAGCCCTACGGCAACGGTGGTCTTGATGGTTGCCGCGGTCCTGCCGGTGCCGAAAATGGAGCGGGAGTGGATCGACTGCTCCCATTCACGGTAGACGTCTTCGTGGCACCCTTTGCAGCCTGTGGAGTCGTACATTTTTGCCAGTTCGTCGATGCTCGTCGCTTTCTTCTGTTCTGCTGCCTGCGATCGGCCGACAACGAGGCCTGCAGCGGCAAAGAAGAGAATGGTGAATAGTGCAATGTTTCTTAGCTTCATACGCTGACCTCCTTCTTCCGGATTTTGATCAGTTGAGTACGGCAGGATAGGGTACGAACAGACGGTTGGAAAACTCTGCGCGTGCCTTCTGCAAGTTCAGAGCGAAGGGAGAAGTCTTTAAATTGCTGCAGCTAACCGTTCGGGATGAGCCTGCCTAGTCACTCGCTCATTTTTTAGCATTCAATAAAATATTGTCAAAGGAAATCTTACCTAGCAATAAGTATATTAACTAAAATTTTACGTGTCAATAAAAAACGTTCTTTTCCATATAGTTACAAATTGCCAGCTTATGCAGTTTTGTGCTTTTTGAGTACGAGCGCGGCGTTGATGCCGCCGAAACCGAGGGAGTTCGAGAGAGCAGTTCCTATCTTTTTTTTGCGTGCCTTATTTGGTATATAGTCAAGGTCGCATTCCGGATCGGGATGTTCCAGATTGATCGTCGGAGGGAGTACCCCTTCTTTAAGTGCAAGTGCGGTCACGGCAGCTTCCACCGCGCCGGCTGCACCGAGCATGTGGCCAAGCATGGATTTCGATGAGCTTATGGGGAGTTTCCTGGCATGGTCGCCGAAGGCTTTTTTTATAGCAAGGGTTTCTATTTTGTCGTTCGGTATCGTCGCTGTACCGTGGGCGTTCAGATAATCGATCTCCTCGGGCGTCGCATTGGCGTCAAGAAGGGCCTGGGTCATTGCCCGCGCCGACCCTTCGCCGGCGGGGTCGGGCCTCGTATAATGGAATGCATCCGATGAGAGGCCATAGCCGGAGAGTTCGGCATAGATCGCGGCGCCCCGCTTCTCCGCGTGACCGAGTTCTTCCAGCACGACGACACCCGCGCCTTCGGAAAGGACAAACCCGTCACGATCAAGGTCAAAGGGCCTGCTTGCTTTTTCCGGGGAACCATTCTGCCGCGACAACGCCTTTGCCTGGCAAAAGCCTGCGAGCATAAGCGGCGTCACAGCCGCATCAGCGCCCCCGGTGATCATCACATCGGCGCCCCCGCGCTCAATGATCTTCATGGCCTCGCCCAGGGCGTGCGTGCCCGTTGCGCAGGCTGTCGAGACGTCGAGACACGGTCCTTGGGCCCTGAGCTTCATCGAAACATAACCCGATGCCATGTTTACAAGCGACATGGGCGTGTAAAAGGGAGAGACCGCTTTCGGTCCCTTCGTGCGAAGCGCTTCCATATTTTTTTCGGTCGTGGAAATGCCGCCGCGGCCGGAGCCGATGAGGACGCCGGTCCGAAGAGCAGAGTGCGGAGTGAGGGAAAGCTCCGCGTCTTCCATTGCCATCAGTGCCGCAGCCAGGGCATACTGGATGAACGGGTCGGTCCGGTGCGCCTCCTTCGCATTCATGAAGGCAACCGGATCGAAGCCCTTGAGCTCTCCGGCGATTCGGCTGGGAAAGGCCGACGCGTCGAATTTTGTGACGCGGCCTACGCCGGATGATCCTTTCAGCAGGGCTCTCCACGTACTTTCTGCAGTATTGCCGAGGGGCGTCAGCAATCCGATTCCCGTTATGACGACGCGTGGTTTCATGGAGCGCAGTATATGATTTTTCCCCTGTTTTGTCAAAATGCGGCCAAGCGTGGATGTCCGTGCCGGAAGGTTTCCGCTTTTCTCTGAGAATCTTCTGCCTCTCGGAGGAAGGGAACCAAAGAACACTGTAATTCGTCCGGTTCCAGCACGAATCAGGATGGAATCAGTTTGACAATGCAGCGAATTATGCTATAGTTTATTGGTAAGCAGGCACTCAATCGTTTGGGAAAGGGGGACCTGAGATGACGAAATCAGAATTGACAACAAAGACTGTGGCAGAGCTCAAAGCCCTGGCCAAGAAAATGAAAGTGTCCCTGTCTGCAAGCGCAAAAAAAGTCGATATCATTGCAGTGCTGGCGGCATCGGAAACAGGCAAGAAGCCCGCTAAGAAGCCGGTAGTAAAAAAAGCATTGGCTGCAGCAAAGCGAACGGTAAATACAGTCACGACTGCTACGAAACAGGCGATTCAGAAAGCGTCGCGGAGGAAGAAACCCGCTGCCGCGGCAATCAAGGAGCCGGCGGTAATAGCGAAAGCAGCAGTGTCCCGGCGGCGTCCCACTACGGGAGAGCCGGCAATTGCCAATGTCCCTGTGCGGGAATGGAAACTTCCTCCCGGTGCTGAAGAACCGCTTTTGGCGCAGGAACGGATATCAGAATCGAAATATTATACCGGTCCTGACACACGTGCGCTGATACCGGCCCATGGCGAGCTGCCGCAGGGGTACGGCGAAGATAAAATCGTTCTCATGATGCGTGATCCTTTCGTCGCCTACGCCTACTGGGACTCATCGCCGACCCGTATCGAGCGGGAGAGGGCATGGTTCGGCTGGAACAGCAAACTCTGCCTGCGCATATACGACGTGACGGGCGTGCAGTTCGACGGCAGGAACGCGATCGGGTATTTCGACCAGGAAATTTTCGACCGGACCGGTAACTGGTATTTCGACCTTGGCAGACCGAGCCATTCGTTCTGCGCCGACCTCGGGCTGCTTGCACCGGAAGGGCGGTTCCTGACGCTTGCGCGGTCGAATTACATCACCATGCCGCTGGACACGGCGTCCGATGTGATCGATGAAGAATGGATGCTCGTGGACGAGGAGTTCTGGAAACTCTACGGCTACCCTGAAGGCTTGCGCGGCGGCTTGTCATCTCCGCAAATGCAGGAGATGGTGCGGCGCCGGCGCCTGCTCGAGATAACGTCGCCGGGCCTGTTTTCCCGCGAGCGGCAGAAGCGGAAGCAAAAGCAGAAGGCCTGATCCCGTGTTCTTGACGGGGAGAAGAGCCTTGTATTCTGAGCCGATCCTGAAAAGTCCATCCGATTGTGGGTGGACTTTTTTTTGAGTGTTCGGAGGCGTGCGATCGGAATTCTGTCCAAAGGAACGGAAGGCAGCTGTATGAGGCCGAAGAATTTGGTTCCAATCTGCATCCGGGGCAGGGAAAACGACTTCATGGTAAAAAAGAAAGACCCCGCCGCGGGCAGGGGAAGAAAAAAAGGACGTAACGGAAAAAAGAGAATGGAAAAAGGTTATCTGGCGCTGGTGCTGCACTGTCACTTGCCCTATGTGCGGCATCCCGAGCACGACCGGTTCCTCGAAGAAGATTGGCTGTACGAGGCGATTACGGAGACCTATATTCCGCTCATCAACGTCTTTGAAGGGCTCGTGAAGGACGGCGTCGACTTCCGGCTCACCATGAGCCTGACTCCCACGCTCATTTCCATGCTTACCGATCCGCTGCTCCAGCAGCGCTACCTGCGGCACATCAACCGCTTGATCGAACTTGCGGACAAGGAGATCGCGCGAACGAAAGACGAGCCGGAATTCAACTCCCTGGCACGCATGTACGCCGACCTCTTCCGCAATGCAAGATACGTGTTCGAGGAAAAATACGGGCGGAACCTCGTGAACGCATTCCGCGCGTTTCAGGATTTGGGCAATCTTGAAATCGTCACCTGCGGCGCCACGCACGGATTTCTGCCGCTCATGAAGAACGAAAAAGCGGTTCGGGCGCAGATCATGGTCGCCGTCGATCTCCATACAAAACATCTCGGCAGAAGTCCGCAAGGCATCTGGCTGCCTGAGTGCGGTTACTACGAGGGTCTGGATGAAATTCTTGCCGAAGCCGGGATCCGCTATTTCTTTACGGACTCCCACGGGATCTTTCACGCGACCCCCCGCCCCAAGTACGGGGTCTACGCGCCGATCTACTGCCGTTCCGGTGTCGCCGCCTTCGGCAGGGACATCGAGTCGTCCAAACAGGTATGGAGTTCCGTCGAAGGATACCCCGGAGACTCTAATTACCGCGACTTCTACCGCGATGTCGGATTCGACCTGGACTTCGATTATGTCAAACCGTACCTCCATCCCGACGGCATCCGTGTGAACCTGGGGATCAAGTATTACCGGATTACCGGGAACACGAACTGCAAGGAACCGTACAATCGCCGATGGGCGCTTGAGAGGGCGGACGTGCACGCAGGCAATTTCCTCTTCAACCGAGAGAAGCAGGTTGAATGGCTTGCCGGCGCGTTTCAGGACCGCAAGCCGATCATCGTGGCCCCCTACGATGCGGAGCTGTACGGCCACTGGTGGTTCGAAGGGCCGGACTGGATCAATTATCTGGTACGGAAGACCGTCTACGATCAGAAGACGGTACGCCTGATCACGCCCACCGAGTATCTGCAGGAGAACCCCAAGTGTCAGATCGCGACACCCTCCGCGTCCAGCTGGGGGTATAAAGGCTATTCCGAAGTCTGGCTCAACGGCGCCAATGACTGGATTTACCGGCACCTCCACAAGACGGCAGACAGGATGACGGAGCTCGCGCAGGCATTTCCCGAAGCGGACGGCCTGCTTTTACGTGCATTGAACCAGGCTGCGCGGGAGTTGCTCCTAGCCCAGAGCTCAGACTGGGCCTTCATCATGAAGACCGGCAGTCATGTGGAATATGCCGAGCGCAGAACGCGGGAGCATCTGCTGCGGTTTACCCGGATTTACGAGGATGCCAAGGCAAATTGTATTGACGAAACCTGGCTTGGAGATTTAGAATATAAAGACAACCTGTTCCCCGATATTGATTACCGAGTCTATGCTTAACCCCGCCGCTCTTAAAGAGCTGAAAACGATCATTGGATCTGCTCATCTTTTTGTTTCGCCCGAAGAACTGGTCGCCTATTCCTATGACGCCACACAGCGGGAAGCATTGCCCTGGGCCGTAGTCCGTCCGGCGTCAGCGGGTGAAGTTGCGAAGGTCCTCGGGCTCGCGAACCGGGAGCGGTTTCCGGTGGTCCCCCGCGGGGCGGGGACCGGCATGTCCGGCGGATCGGTCCCGGTACAGGGCGGCGTGGTCCTCTCGTTTGAGCGCATGAACCGCATCATCGAGATCGACGAAGAAAACATGGTAGCCGTGGCAGAGCCGGGCGTCGTGACCGGAGACCTGCAACGGACGGTCGAGTTACGCGGGCTCTTTTACCCCCCTGACCCGGCGAGCCACCAGTTCTGTACCCTGGGCGGAAACGTGGCTGAGTGCGCCGGCGGACTCCGGGCCGTTAAGTACGGTGTGACGAAGGACTACGTACTCGGCCTCGAGGTGGTGTTGCCTACGGGTGAGATCATCACGACCGGCGCCAGGACGGCCAAGAGCGTTGCGGGTTACGATCTCACGAAGCTGATAGTCGGCTCCGAGGGCACGCTCGGCGTTGTAACGAAGATCATCCTGAAGCTTTTGCCTCTGCCTGAAAGCGTTCGCACCTTGGCCGCTTTTTTTCTCACCGTCGATGATGCAGCCCGGACCGCTTCCGCGATCCTGACGAGCCGGATTCTACCGCGGGCGCTCGAATTCATAGACCATGCCGCACTTCGGGCAGTTGAAGGGTATCTGAAAGAAGATCTGTCCGGCGGCGCAACTGCCATGCTCCTTGTGGAAGTGGACGGCCCTGCGGAAACTACTGCACGCGAAAGCGGCCGGATTGCCGATATCATGGCCAAGGCCGGAGCAATGCAGGTGAGCACTGCCGACACCGGGCCGGAACGTGAGAAACTCTGGAAAGCACGGCGTTCGATCTCGCCGGCGCTCTACACCCTCAAGCCGAAGAAGATGAACGAGGACATCGTCGTGCCGAGGAGCAAAATCCCCGAGGTCCTGCGCGACATCGACGCTATAGCGATGCGGCACGGCCTTTTGATCGTGAACTTCGGCCATGCCGGCGACGGCAATATCCACACGAACATCATGTACGACGAGGTGGACGCGCTGAAAGCGGAGGAAGCTGCAAAGGAAATATTCCGGGCAGCGCTTCGTCTGAACGGGAGCATTACGGGCGAGCACGGCGTGGGCATCACCAAGGCCCGGTACCTTCCGATGGAGCTGGGGCCGGACGCCCTGGCCGCAATGAAGCGCATCAAACAGGCGCTCGACCCGAACAATATCCTGAACCCCGGGAAAATATTCACCTAGCGTTCATGAATTCGACAAAATCACAAAGACAGGTCTACGCCGGAGGCGTAAGAAAAGCAGGAAGCGGCCATGAAGAATAGCGCAGCTAAAACTAACCGGAGGTACCGCTTGATTTTTTCTCCGTGCCTCTGCGCCTCCGTGGCAATAGTTTTTTTGATTGTTTTAGCATCGCATTCGCCTGCCTGGGCAGGGAGTGCTTCCGTCCCGCTGCCGATCGACGAGCTCCGCAGCCGCGTTGCGGCGCTGCAGCGGGAGGAGGCGCAGCTGGAACAGGAAAACCAGGGGCTCCGCAAGATCCTTGCTGCGCAGGACGACGGCCAGCTGTACATAGTCGTAGATACGGAGGGCAACCGGCTGACACTGCGGCAGGGGAATACCTTGCTCCACTCGGCCGTCTGCGGCACCGGCAGCCATCAGTTCATAGAATCCGAGACAGGGAGCAACTGGTATTTTGAAACACCCATGGGCTCGTTCACGGTCCTCGGGAGAGAACGGAACCCCGTCTGGATACGGCCGGATTGGTCGTACGTCGAGGAAAACATGCCCGTGCCCGCGGCGAACGACCCCGACCGTTTGGTGCGCGGCGTGCTCGGAAAGTACGCGCTGCTCCTCGGGAACGGCTATAAAATCCACGGCACCAAGTGGACCAATCTTCTGGGGACCCATTTCACCCATGGGTGCATTTCGCTCGGAGACGACGATCTCGAGATCGTTTACAAGTCGGCGCAGACCGGGACAAAAGTATATCTCTACTGATGCGGAGTCGCGTGTGAGAAACGGTTCCTCGAAATTTCAGCTGCTTTTCGTTGTCTTCTGTGCACTGGCCCTAATGGGTGCGGCCGGGGACAATATCGCCGGGAACGAACGCGCCGTGCTCGAGGAGCAGCACGCACAACTGCGGAAAAAAATATCCGGGCTCAAGCGCGAACAGGACTTTCTCCTTTTTCAAAAAGCAATGTACAGTGCGGATTCGAAGTACCTCGTCATAAACGTTTTAAAACGTACGGCACAGCTCAAGTTCAAAAACAGGGTGCTTATGGACTTTCGCTACAGGGCGTCAAAAAAATTCCCCCGTCGCGGGCCCCGGCAGGGCAAACTGGTGCTGACGAAAAAGGAAGAAGGGAAGAATGGTCGGCATGCACTCGTCTTCGGAACGTCGCTCGTCGTGCAGGGGAAGCGGGCCGCTGTTACCCCGGATGAAGCAAGAATTCCCTCTATCGTTTTCCCGAAAAAAGAAATGCAGTCTGTCTACTATGCCGTGGAAGAAGGCGCGCTCGCGTACGTTGTCCGCTGACGCGAAACAGTTAGAAAAGTACAAAGTACACAGTACACAGTACACAACAGTACACAGTAAAGACATCAGCTGCAGCGACTCCCATGAACTCTGTACCCTGTACTTCGCACTCTGTACTCTGAAACCCCGCCACTTTCAAGTTGACTCAGTCTGAATTCACGGTATAATCTGTCCATGCGAGAACTTACACGGGGTGAAGAATTTTACGACGGCACGGCCCTGCTCGGCGACCCCGTGCATGGTTATATTTCCTTTACTACTCCCCGCGGCGCGGGCGAGAAGACCGAGAAGGACCTCATCGACACGGCTTGGATGCAGCGCCTGAGGCAGATTTACCAGCTCCAGAGCGCGCGGTGGGTCTACCCTTCGGCAGAACACAGCAGGTTCCAGCATGTGCTTGGCGCCATGCATCTCGCGGGCAGGTTCGCCCGCCATCTCTATCCCTCGCTCAAGGCAGCGGTCCGCGATTGCCCCTCAGCCAACTACGTGGAAGAGTTCCTCCGCGTTGCGGCACTGCTCCATGACATCGGCCACGGTCCTTTCGGCCATTTCTTCGACGACAACTACCTCTCCCAGTACGATCTGACCCATGAGAAACTGGGACAGCATATCATCAGGACCGAACTCGCCGACATCATCAAGTCCATTCGCAGAAGCCCCACCGGTGAATTCGGGAAAGGGGAGAAACTGAACCCGGACCAGGTCGCATACCTAATCGGCAAAGGCCCGGGATCGTCCTCCTCCAAACAGCCGCGCTGGGTCGTTTTTCTCCAGCCGCTCCTTTCCGGCATCTACACCGTGGACAACCTCGACTACGTAATGCGTGACGCCTTCATGTGCGGCGTAGCCATCGGCGCGGTGGACATCGACCGGCTCATGTATTACACGTTCTTTACGGAAAAGGGGCTCACCCTGCATAAATCCGGACTCTCGGCATTGAACATGTTCCTGAATGCCAGGCTTTACATGTATACAAACGTATATTATCACCGGACCACGCGCGCCATCGACGAACACCTCAAGGAACTGTTCAAGGACACGATGGCGGTATTGTTTCCCTACAACCCGGTCGAGAATCTCAAAGAATATCTTGACCTGACGGACTGGTCCCTGCTCGAAGCCGTACGGAAGTGGGTGAATCATAAGAACGCCGCTATAGCCGGACTCGGGAAGGACTGGTCAGCCATCCTCGCCCGTGACGTAAAATGGAAGATGGCCTACGACGTCACGCTCTCGATGCGGGAGATCGAGAAGGGAAAGACGATCATAGACGCCAGAGAACTGGTGAACAGGATCAAACGAAACCTTCCGGCAAAACTGAAAGAACTGCCCTTCCGCGTAGATATGGCGAGCCAGGACCCGAGGCCCGTTAACCCGCTTATGATGGGCGAGCGCCAGATTTACGTATTCAATCCGTCCACGCGCAAAATCGAAAAGGAACCGCTCAAGGATTTCTTCGATTATATCCCCGCGCGCGTTGTCCAGTGCCGCGTATTTACCCTCAATCACGACCATGACCGGGAACTCGCCGACATCGTTGACAAAGTCCTGGGGATCCAGGAAGACAGCATTAAAACGAACGTCTGATGCCCGGCTGACCTTACGGGCGTCGAGAATATTTTTCTTACTCTCTTGTTTTTTGCATTTCTTTTCCTGTATACTAAGGTCTGTCGGGATGGTATCCCGCTCTGACAGGCGCGTTTCATGTCGGGGACCCATGACGAAAATCAAGGCAGAACATAAGATCATTATCGGCACGGTTGTCGCCGTGCTCTTCGCGTGGTGCGCGGACAGCGCTTATGATTCCCTTGTGTCCCACGAAGGTTCCTTCTTTCAACTCCTTGCCGGCATAGCGTATCGCGAACCCTTTCTCCGGATATTCCTGACTGTGAGTTTCCTCGTCTTCGGCGTCATCGTCTCGCGCATCCTGGCCAAACAGAACCGCGCGGAGGCGGATCGCAAGAATCAAACCGCTGCAATTGAAGGCTCCATGGACGGCATCGCCATTTTTGACGGTGACGGTAAATATGTCTATGTAAACCAGGCGTATGCTTTGATCAACGGTTATGAGAACCCTGCCGAAATGGTTGGTAAGACTCTGAAACAGGCCTATGACGTGAATGAGCTTGAAAGGATGGACCGCGTTTGCATACCCTCGCTGCTCAAAAACGGCCAGTGGCGGGGGGAACTGGTCGCAAAGCGGAAGAACGGAAGCACTTATTTTCAGGAGGCCTCTGCGACCCTGCTTGAAGACGGCGGCCGGATCTGTGTCATACGCGATATCACCTGGCGCAAACGAAGCGAAGAACGCTTGCGCAAGTCGGAGCGGTTTCTGAACATGATATTCAACAGCATCCGCGACCCTTTCTGCATTATCGACAGCGAGTTCAGGGTCATCCGGGCCAATGAGGCCTATGCAAAGCTGAAAAAGAAGAGAGTTGATGACCTGATCGGCAGGAAATGCCACGAGGTGCTGGAAGAAAACGTGACGGTGTGCGAGGGTTGCGTAGTGAACAAGTCCCTCACTTCATCGGACCCCTGCGCCAAGGAGAAGAGCATCGGCACTGCCGACGGTGCAATGGCCTGGGTTGAAATTTACACCTATCCCATCCTCGAAGAAGACGGCTCGGTGTCTCATATCATCGAGTATACACGCGATATCACGGAGCGGAAGAGAGCCGAGGAAGAAAAGAGGCTGTTGATCGAAACGTTGGAACACCTCTCGAGAACGGACGGACTGACCGGACTTATGAACAGGAGGGCGCTGACCGACATCCTCCGCTCTGAAGTCGACCGTGCAAGGCGGTATTCGTCGCCGCTGTCTCTCATTCTGTGCGATATCGACAGCTTCAAGGAAATCAACGATACCTACGGGCATGACGTCGGAGACAAGGCATTGCAGACGGTTGCGGCGACACTCAAGACGCTCCTGAGGAAGACCGATGCGGCAGGACGATACGGCGGTGACGAGTTCATGCTGATCCTCCCCCATACCGCCCGGAAGGGCGCAGAAAACCTGTCGGACAAACTGCTCGCCGTCATGCGGGACACGGATTTCAATCTACCGGACGGGAAGCCGCTGCGTCTGTCCATGAGCATCGGGATTGCCGAACCTCTTGAAGGCGAGGAGGGCATCGATTCGCTGATCAAGCGCGCCGATGAAGCGATGTACGCCTTAAAGCTGGGCAGCAGAAACCGTGTTTCCTCTTCTCAACACGAATAGCTCTCTTCAATTTATTCCTGACCGATCATCCCCCATTGGAATGAAGCCGGAATAAAAATAAGAATAGAGACCGCTTAGGCGCGAAGGAAATCCTTAAATCCCGGGAAAGCTATAACCTTCGACACTTTTGATTGTGCCCGAATTATGGTTACCGCCGGTACGCCTTCGTACAAAAAATACCTTTCCCGGGCAGAAGCCGATTGGCCAATTACGAACGTCTCCGGTTCCTGACGGATTCTTTGACCATGTCGGCAATGGCGTCGTGGGATATTCCTTCATACCCGAGGAGTTCGTCCGGCTTGCCGCTCCGGGGCATCTTTCGTACGGCGAGCGAATAAACAGGGACCCCTGTTTCAACAAGCGCGCTCCTCACTGCCTCACCGATCCCGCCCTCTGCAAAGTGGTCTTCGACGGTAATGACGATGCCGGTCTCCCGGGCGGCCTGCGAGAGTGTTTCCGCATCGATCGGTTTTACGCTGTACAAGTCGATCACCCGCACCAGTGTCCCTTCCTGCTTCAGTTCCTCATAGGTCTGAAGCGCCTCATGGAGCGTGATTCCCGCTGCCACCACTGTTGCAACATCCGCCTTGTTCGACCGCAGGACCTTGCTGCCGCCGATGCGGAAGGCTTCGTCATTCCGGTACAGGACCGGCGTGTCCTTCCTCGTTGTCCGGAGGTAGGCGATACCCTGATGCTTCGCCATCTCTTCGACGAGTTTCTCCGTTGACACCGCATCAGAGGGATAGAGGACCACGCTGTTCAGGAGCGTCCTGAACATGGCGATGTCTTCCAGTCCCATCTGGGAGGACCCGTCTTCTCCGATGGAAACGCCGGCATGGGACCCGCAGAACTTTATATTGGCAAGGGAATACTGGCTCATGCGGATCTGGTCGAAGGCGCGGGTCAGGAAGGCGGCAAAGGTCGAGACAAAAGGGATCTTGCCGCGGATAGACAAGCCGAGGGCGGCCCCGACCATGTTCTGCTCGGCGATATACATTTCGAAGAACCGCTCCGGATTGGTCGCCTTGAAAATCTCGGAAAAGGTGGAGTTGCTCACTTCGGCATCGAGCACCACCATGTTCGGGAAGAGGGGGGAGAGGCGCTCAAGGGCCGTGCCATATGCGCGACGTGTGGCAACCGCTTTGTCCGGCGCATAGGAGACCGGCTTCGCGTCGCCGGCCTTCGTGCCCGCAGGTTTCAGGTCTTCCGGTTTTTCTATCCGGCCGACCACGGTTTTGTCGACAGGGCCGAGTTCCTGAAGCGCGCGCGCAAGCTCGTCCTTCTTGAGCGGTTTTCCGTGCCAGCCGTTCCTGTCCTCGATAAAGGACACGCCTTTGCCCTTGAGTGTCTTTGCAATGATCATGATCGGCTTGTTCCTGGCCTGCATCGCCTGCTTGAACGCAGTCTGGATCTGGGGCATGTGGTGGCCGTCGATCACGATGGGCTCCCAGCCGAATGCCGCCACCCGGTCCTTATAGACTGCGAGATCGTGCCCGTACATCGTTTCTCCGCGCTGGCCGAAACGGTTTACATCGATGATCCCGATGAGCTTATCGAGTTTGTAGTGTGAAGCGATCTCCATGGCCTCCCACTGGGAGCCTTCCGCCATTTCACTGTCGCCGAGGAGCACGTAAGTCCGGTAGGGGAGCTTGTCCAGGTATTTCGCATTCAGCGCCATGCCGACGCCGATCGAGAGGCCCTGGCCGAGTGAACCGGTTGCAGCTTCCGTATATTTGAACTCCCGCGTCGGATGGCCTTCGAGCGGGCTGGTAAATTTCCTGAACCCGAGCAGTTCTTTTTCCGTTAGCCTTCCGGCAGCGGCCCAAATCGAGTAAAACAGGGGCGAGGCGTGGCCTTTCGAGAAGATCAGCCGGTCATTGTTCGGATGAAGAGGGTTGTCCAGATCATACTTGAACGTTCCGCCGAAGACGAGGCCGGCCATAAGGTCTGCGGCCGAAAGGGACGACGTTGGATGACCTGACCCCGCTTCGGTGGACATGACAAGGCTGTAGTAACGGATTAACTTTGCAATTTTTTCAAGATCGTTCATAGGGGCCTCCATAGCGGATTGGACGGGATGGTTTGACAGGACCAAACCGGAAAAGATGACGTGAAGGGGAACGCCCGAAGATTCATTTGCCTCGGGAAATCTGAGACAATTTTATCCGTACCTTTATCCTGTTCATCACTCCTCCGGCTAAAAGAGCACTGCTGTTTTAATTATATCAAGTAGCGGCCCCGGGTAGACGCCGAGCCACACCAAAAGGATCGAAAGAGAGGCAAGAACAACGCTTTCGGTGTGGGAAATCGCCCTTTTTGCTTCCTGCTCGTCCCCGGCCTCCGGCGAGAACATCACGACGACTATGCGCAGATAATAGAAAAGGCCTATGACGCTGTTGATTACAAGGGCGATGACCGCCAGCCAGAGCGCAGAGCCGACACCGGCAGCCACGACAGTGAATTTCCCGACGAAACCGGCAGTCAGCGGAATGCCGGCGAGAGAGAACAGCATGAGTGTAAAAACACCGGCGAGCCAGGGCCGCTTTCCGGCGAGGCCGTGATAATCCTCCATGCTGTCGGCGTCCCGCTGCCCGTCGGAAAGCACGGTCACGACGCCGAAGGCGCCGAGGGTAGTGATGAAGTAGGCGGTGAGATAAAACGCGGCTGCATTCAGGGCCATCGGCCCGCTGGCAAGCACGGTCACGAGGAGATAGCCCAGATGGGAGATCGACGAATAGGCCAGGATGCGTTTGACGTTCGTCTGGAGCAGGGCCAGAAGGTTGCCGGCGAACATGGACGCTACGGCGATAAGTGTGATGATCGCGAAAATCTCCCTCTGCTGGTGAATATCGATTTTCGTGAAATAGCGCAGCACCAGGGCGAAGACCGCACCTTTGGACATGGTCGCGATCAGGGCCGTGACCGGGGCGGGCGCTCCTTCGTAGACATCGGGCGTCCAGAGATGAAAGGGCACGACAGCGAGCTTGAACCCGACGCCGACGATGATGAGGCCGAGACCTGCGAGGAACGGCAGGCGGTGGACTTCCAGTCCGCCCGAGCGCAGGGCGATTTCGCCGAACGCCATGCTTCCTGTTTCAGCATACACGAGTGCCATGCCGAAGAGGATGAAGGCCGACGACACTGCGGCAAGAATGAGGTATTTGATGCCGGCCTCGATGCTCTTGTCGCTGTGACGCAGATACGCAGCCAGGCCGTACAGCGATACGCTCAGGAGCTCTATGCCAAGAAAAAAAGAGGCAAAATGCGTTGCAGCGGCAAGGGCGGCACAGCCGAGCGCGGCAAGAAGGACAAGGAGATAGAACTCCTCGCTGTGTCCTGCGTGCTTTTCGAGGTAAGAATAAGCGAGCAGGGACACCGCGAAACCCGATAGGAGAATAAGCCCGAAGTAAAAGAAGGCATAGCGGTCGATGACGAACAGCGGCGTGATTTCGCGCGGAAGGCCGTTTGAAACGCAGTTCATGGCGACAGCCGTGATTGCCATTCCGGTACAGGCGAGGAACACCGTGAGCGCGTGGCTGCGATAGAAAGCGATCGCCAGCATGACCGCGACGGACGTTGCCGCCAGGAGCAGATAGGGCGACAGGACAATCAGATCGCCGGAATTCATTGTACACCCCCCGTCGCCTGCAATGGAGATGCATGGGCTTGGTTTATGCCTAGGACGTGCAAGGCGGGATCAACGGTCTTGAGCAACGGTCTCGGGAAGAGGCCGATCCAGATGATCGCGATGATCATGACTGCCATCATGGCGGACTCGCGCGGAGAAAGGTCAGTGAGGCGCAGTCCCTGTTTTTTTTCACCGTGGAAAACACGCTGTACGATCCAGAGCGAGTAGATCGCAGCGAGGACCAGCCCGCTTGCGGCTACGACCGTTACCGCGCTTTGAGCGCGGTAGGAACCGAGAAGGACCATGAACTCGGCGACAAAGTTGCCGAAGCCCGGCAGGCCGAGCGATGCCAGAGCAAAGACGAGTCCCACGCCGGAGAGCCGTGGCACGACGGACCAGAATCCGCCCATCTTGTCCATCTCGCGGGTATGGATGCGTTCCTGGATCATGCCCACGATGATGAAGAGCGCTCCCGTGCTTACGCCGTGGGCCACGATCTGCATGACTGCGCCGGAGAGCGCTGTGGGTGTGCCGGCGAAAACTCCGAGGAGCACGAAGCCCATGTGGCTCACGCTGGTGTACGCCACAAGCCGTTTGAGATCGTTCTGGCCGAAGGCGAGCACTGCGCCGTAGATGATGCCGACAGCGGCAAGGACCATCATTGTCGGTGCGATCGCCGCCGCGGCCCCGGGGAACAGCGGCAGGACGAACCGTAAGAGTCCGTACGCACCGGTCTTGAGCAAAAGGCCTGCAAGGATGACGCTCCCGGCTGTGGGCGCCTCGGTATGCGCGTCGGGGAGCCAGGGATGGAAGGGCACGACGGGCAGCTTGACGATAAAAGCAATGAGGAAACCGAGCATGATCCAGAATGCGGCAAGAGGGGACATCTTCGTGCCGAGCAAGAGAGAATAGTCGAAGGTGTACGTTCCCGTTTCTTTGCCGTGGATGAAGTACAGCGCCAGGATCGAGAGCAGCATCAACAGGCCGCCGGCCTGGGTGAAGATGAAGAATTTGAGTGAAGCGTAGGTTCGGTTCTCGTGGCCCCAGATGTTGATCAGGAAGTACATGGGGACGAGCATCAGTTCCCAGAAGAAGTAGAACAGGAAAAGGTCCAGGGAGAGGAATACGCCGAGAATGCCCGCAAGTATCCAGAGAAGGTTCAGGTGGAAGAACCCCACGCGTTCTTGGATCTCGGTCCAGGAGCAGATCACGGAGATGATGCCCAGGAACAGGGTGAGCGCCGCGAGCACGAGACTGAGGCCGTCCATGGCAAGGTGGAGACTGGTGCCGAGTTGCGGAATCCAGGCCTTGTTCAGCTCAATGAGCCACGTACCGCGGAGGAGTTCGGGCTGGATCGAGGAATCAAGCCAGATCAATATCAGCACGACGGCATCGAGCGTGAGCGCAGCAAGCGAGATCCATCGGGCGGCCGCGCTGTCCTTGCGGTCCGCGATCCATGCTGCCAGTCCGCCCAGAAGCGGTATGATGATGAGCCAGAGAAGAATCATGCCGTAGCCCCTCCCTTCACGGGAGGGGTTGGGGAGGGTTCTTCTTGGAGGCAATTGTTCAAAATCAAATGCACCACTCCTTCGATATTCTGTAATACCTCATGGTTCCAAAACCTCTGAACCTTGAAACCCTGAGAGTTGAGCCACGCATCCCGACCTTCATCCCGATCTGACGAGTGTTGTCCTCCATCCACTTCAACAATCAGTCGCTTTTCATAACAAACGAAATCCACGATGTATTTGCCGATTGGTTCCTGTCTTCTGAATTTCAGACCATCGATCTGATTGGCACGCAGATATTTCCATAAAAAGCGTTCCGCATCGGTTGGTCTTTTCCTGAGAGATTTTGCGATGGCCGTTAATCTCGAGGGCATTGCCTTTTCCCTCCCCAAACCCCTCCCGCTATGGGGAGGGGCTACGGCTCAATGAAATGCCACGATGATCCCCAAGAACACCACCGCACCCAATGCAATTCCCATTGCATACCATCTGAGATTTCCCGTCTGCGTCTTGCTCAACAGATTATGGGCCGCACGGTTCACATGCGCTATTCCTGCATATCCAGAATCGATAAGGTCGTGTTTATTGACCCGTGCGATCCAGAGGAACGGATTGATAAGGACCTTTTCGTATAACCAATCAAATCCCCAGCCGGAAAACCAGAAATGCCGGAGCCCGGCACCGGCAACGGAGTGTGCGAGCTTCTCCGCCCGCTGCGGACTGCGGTAAAAGAAGACATAAGCGACAAATATTCCTGCAAGCGAGACGAGCGAGGCTATGGTCTGGAACAGGAGCTCGGTCCCTTTGCCGGCATGCTGAGTGACCTGTTCCAGGAAGACCGGCTGCATGAAGGTCGAGAAGAGCGGCAGATTGCCGAGTGTGTCGGGAAGCTCGATGAACCCTCCGATGATCGAAAGAACAGCGAGTACGATCAGCGGCACGAGCATCTTCGCGCCCGGCTTATGGCCCGGTTCGATTTTTGACTTCCCGAAGAAAGTGACGAAGACCATGCGGAACGTGTAGATCGAGGTAATGAAGGCGCCCAGAAGCCCGGCTGCCCACAACAACGAGCTGCCGAAGGGAGACGACCACGCCTGCCACAGAATGAGGTCCTTGCTGTAGAAACCCGCGGTCACGAGGGGCAATGCGGAAAGCGAAGCCGAACCGATCAGGAAGGTCCAGAACGTCGAGGGGAGCTTTTCGCGCAAGCCTCCCATCTTGAACATGTCGTGCTCCTCGTGCTGTGCAAGGATCACGACGCCTGCGCCGAGGAACAGGAGTGCCTTGAAGAAGGCATGGGTCATGAAGTGGAACAGCGCTGCAGACCAGGCCCCGACGCCGAGGGCGAGAAACATGTAGCCGATCTGGCTGATCGTGGAATAGGCGAGGACGCGCTTGATGTCGCGCTGGGCCAGGGCGCTGAAACCTGCAACGAGCAGGGTTGCCGCGCCGATCACGGCCACGGCAGTCTGTATCGCCGGCGCGAGTTCGAAAAGCACGTGGGTGCGCGCGATCAGATACACACCGGCAGTTACCATGGTTGCGGCATGGATCATGGCGCTGACCGGCGTGGGACCGGCCATCGCATCGGGCAGCCAGACCTGGAGAGGCAGCTGCGCGGACTTGCCAAGCGCTCCTCCCAGGAGCAGGGCGGCGGCCAGAACGGCGGATTCCGAGCCAACAGGCCATTTTGTGTGGGCTGCCTGCATCAGGTCCTGGATATTGAGCGTTCCCAAATTGGTGAAAAGAAAAAAGAGTCCGATGGCCATCGCCGTATCGCCGATGCGGGTCACCACAAAGGCCTTGCGCGCTGCACGGCCGTTCACGGGATCGCTGTACCAGAAGCCGATGAGAAGGTAGCTGCAGAGGCCGACGCCTTCCCATCCGAGATAGAGAAGTACGAGGTTGTCTGCAAGCACGAGCGTGAGCATGGAACCTACGAACAGGTTCATGTATGCAAAGAAACGACTGTACCCTTCATCACCCTGCATATATTCGGCAGAGTACACGTGGATCAGGAAACCGACGACCGTAATAACAAGGACCATCAAGAGGGAGAGCGGGTCAAGGGAGAATGATATCGACGGTGAATATCCCTCGAATTCCATCCACGTCCAGAGCGTCTGCGTAAAGGGACGCCCGCTCGGCGAGGTCGTGATGAAGCAATAGCCGACCAGAAGGGCCAGGAGCGCCGAAAGACCCACCGAGCCTGCGCCGATAACTGCAACAATACCCTTGGGCATACGGCGGCCCGAGAGCGCCAGGAGGATGAACCCGGCAAAGGGGAGTGCGGGTATGAGGAAAAGATAGTTCATAGTTCAGAGTTCAATGTTCAAAGTCGAGTACAGAGTACAGAGTACAGAGTGTACTCTATCCTTTCATTCTGCTTGCGGCATCTGCATCCAGAGTTCTGAAGCTATGGTACATCTGCAGTACGAGGGCCAGGCCTACGGAGACCTCGGCTGCAGCCATGGTAAGAATAAATATGAACATGATCTGGCCGTCGACCTGGCCCCAGCGCGCTCCGGCGACGACAAAAGCAAGGCCCACGGCATTCAGCATCACTTCTACTGACATGAGCATGAACACGATGTTTCTGCGTACGAGTACGCCGATCAGCCCGAGGACGAAGAGGACTGCGGCAAGTATGAGCCCGTGTTGCATGGGGATGCTGGAAATCAAGATCAACTCCTCGTTTGGACGGGATTACAGGATAAAAATCGCATAACACTGCCTGTTATCACGTCCCGTTATGCTCAGTGCTTATGCGGTCTGCCTAAATGATACGCGCCGATCAACCCTGACAGAAGCAGCATGGACGCGAGTTCCACGCCGAGTACATAGGGTCCGAAGAGCGCGATGCCGACCTGCCTGGGGCCGATGAGAGTCGCGGCGTAAATTCTGACCCGGTCCGTTATGAACACGTAAATGAGCTCCAGTGCAAGAATGACGATAAGTATCGACGGCCCTATCCATATGCCGGGTGTCAACCATTGGGCCTCCTGCTCCGCTGCCTGCGCGCCGAGGTTCAGCATCATGATCACGAACACAAAGAGCACCATGATGGCGCCGGCATAGATGATGACTTCCAGCGCGGCAACAAAGGGCGCGCCGAGGGAAAAAAATATGAGCGCCACGGCGAGCAGGGAAACGACTAGGTACAGGAGCGCATGGACCGTGCTTCTCCTGGTAACGACCATGAACGTCGAGACGATCGCTATGAGGCCCGATAGGTAGAAAAGAAGATTCATATTATATCCCGTCAAAAGCGTTCACGGCATGAGGCCCTTCGTGTCCACGGGTTTGTCCTCGTTCTCCGCTTCGCCCTTGTCTTTTCCTTTGATCGACAGCCCGGCGACGCGGTAGAAGTTGTAGTCGTGGTATTTGCCCGGTCCGCTGATAAGGAGGTCTTCCTTTTCATAGACCAGGTTCTGTCTTTTATACTCGCCCATTTCGTAATCGGTCGTGAGCTGGATGGCATAGGTCGGGCAGGCCTCCTCGCAGTATCCGCAGAAGATGCAGCGCGAGAAATTGATCCGGAAAAACTCAGGGTACCGCCTGCCGTGCTTGTCCTCCGTTGCCTGGAGCGATATGCAGTCCACGGGGCACGCCACTGCGCAGAGGTAGCACGCCACACAGCGTTCTTCTCCGTCGGGATCGCGGGAGAGGATGATCCGGCCCCGCCACCGGGGAGGGATATAGGGCTTCTCCTCCGGGGACAGGATCGTCGCCCGCTTGCGGAACATGGTCACGAAGACCGTCCAGATTGTTTTAAGAATACTGAACATAAAATCCTTTTTGATACGGAAGAAGCGGAACAAGGCTTCTGATAAAATCGGAAAAGGTCTCTGCGCTAACTTTTCAAAGACGATCCCGCTTTTTCCGCATCTCAACCGCCTATTCAGTGTCTAAGGTTTTCTTAATAAAATAATTGCTCCCGTGACGACTAAATTCGCCAGCGACAACGGCAGCATTACTTTCCACCCGAAGGACATCAGCTGGTCATACCGCGGCCGGGGAAGTGATGCCCGGAGCAGGATGAAGAAACTGATGAACAGGAACGTTTTAATCAGGAACCATACCAGCGGGGGCAGCACCGGGCCCAGCCATCCGCCAAAGAAGAGTGCGACCGTGAGCGCAGAGATGAGCGTTATGCCGAGATACTCACCCACGAAAAACATGCCGAACTTCATGCCCGAGTATTCGGAATGGTAGCCAGCCACGAGCTCGCTTTCCGCCTCGGGGAGGTCGAAAGGCAGGCGATGGGTCTCGGCAATGCCTGCTAAAAAAAAGACGACAAAACCTACAGGTTGCAATAGTACGAACCATACATGTTGCTGCTGTGACTCTACGATCTCGCGCAGGTTGAACGATCCGGCGATCATGACCACGCCCATGAGCGACAATCCCATGAAGACCTCGTACGAAAGCATCTGCGCCGATGCCCGGAGGCCGCCGAGGAGCGAGTACTTGCTGCTCGATGCCCAGCCTGCCAGCGCCACGCTATAGACACCGAGGGAAGACATGGCGAGGAAGAACAGGAGGCCGATGTTCAGGTCCACGACCTCGATGCCCGGCGCAAAGGGGATGACGGTATACGACATCAACACGACAACGACGATCACCGCCGGAGCGATGATGAACACGGCCTTGTCCGCAAAGGGCGGGATCCAGTCCTCTTTCGTGAACACCTTGATCATGTCGGCCAGGACCTGCAGGAGACCGAAGGGACCCACCCGGTTCGGTCCATAGCGGTCCTGCCACAGCCCGAGCAGACGGCGTTCGAGCCAGATCAGCAACCCGCCGATCGTGAGTACGGCGAAGAGGATGCCGAAGAGAATTATGAGTTGCTGAACAACCGATGGGTCAATCATAACGGTTTATTCCCGATATTCGAGCGTTCGATTATTGCCGGCGATTGAGCGCTCAACTCCTCTGATGTAAAAATATCATATCGCGGCGCAGCTTGTTCTTGCCCCGGCACCGGCTTCGGCGGAACGTTTGTGTAATACGATGGCTTTCCAGCCTTCGGTTCGATCAGCCGTTTCCCCGGATCTCCACCGGTCAGCTGTCCGCCCACCTCCTGCTGGAACTTGTTCAGCGCGGAGACCGAGTTCCACCTCGGGGACCAGTAACGCGAGATGAGCGGCGCAGGAGGCTGTCCTTCGTAGCCCTCCATGGAGAAGGAGAGGGGAGTATCAGGATCATCGGCCGGCTTGGGTTCGTGAACACTGATGTTCGCAAGCATGGCCGTTCTGCCGCTGTAGCGGTGGGGCTGTCGGGGGATCCTGGCGCCGGCGACCCGGAAGTCCGCGTGCGGAGCGATGTCTGAAACAGGCTTGAACAACGGCAGCGCAGATGTCATCGTTTCGGTGAACGCATCGAGATCATCCCACAAGACCCCGGCCTTGCCCGTTGTCTTGCCGATATCGCGGACCCATTTCCAGCTTTCCTGAATATCGAGATTCGGCGTAAAGACCTGATAAAATCGCTGAGCGCGGCCTTCATTGTTAACGAGCGTACCATCGGCCTCTGCAAACGTACCCGCTGGAAACACAAGGTCCGCCTTTGCGGATGTGGGATTGACCAGATGGTCGAGAACGATGACGCTGCGGGCTTTGCCCAGAAACTCATCAACAGACTTTTTATCAGCCCTGCGATAGAGGTCATTCTCAAGAATAATGACGGTATCTGCTTTCCCGTCATGCACGGCCTTGAATGCTTCATCGAGGCTCTTGCCATTCATGAGTCCCAGGCCCATGCTGTTGCACTCAGGTGCGGTATAACAGAGCCCTGCCGCTTTTCCGCTTTCGCAGAGCGACCACGCGATGTTCGCTGCCGCCTGGATGATTGATTCGCGTGCAAGGCTTGCACCGGAGATGATAAGTGGATGCTTCGCATTCTTGAACGCTGCGGCGATTTCTTGTGCCATTTTAAGAGCTGCATCTTCAATGTCCGGAACTGAAGGCGACTGCGGATTCAGTTCATGAGCAACGGCAAATCCGAGTCTCGCTATAACTTGTGGTGCCGTGTGATATGTCTTCGTGGCAACTTCGTCAAGCCTGGTGTTCGCCACAGACGCGATATACAGCGGCCCGGTCTCACCCTGAGTTGCGGATCGAACAGCATTATCGTCCCACGTTGGGATATGCATTTTCTCCGTAAACTCTTTCGGCTTATTTCGCACGGACTGGCGCACTGACAGGTCGAGCAAGGGTGCCGTGTTCGTAAGATCCTCGCCCAGGATGAGCACCGCATCCGCCTGTTCCACATCATGGAGCGATGGGGTTCGTGCCGGTCCTTTTTGAAGAATGTCGATCATGAGCGAGACGAGCTTGTACTCCTGCGCTGACATGCCTGAGTAGAAGTTATCCGGCCCCACGAGTGTGCGGAGCGCGAAGTTTGATTCCAGGGACGCGCGCGGTGAACCGATGCCGATCACGCCTTTGCTCGTGGAAAGGATTGTGCTGATCTGCTTTAAGGCTTCAGCTTTTTCAGACGGCTTCTGGCTGTTATCGCACTTCACCAGAGTCTTCCTGATCCTCTTGCCACTGTTCACGAACTCGTAACCGAACCGTCCCCGGTCGCAGAGGAAATAGCCGTTCACCTCATGATTATAACGGTTCAGTATCCTCCTCAGGCTTCCGTACCGCTCGCCGGGAATGGTATTGCAACCCAGGCCGCAGTGGACGCAGATCGACGGCGCAGTCTGGAGGTCCCACTTGCGCGTGTAATGTTGTTTGAGCGTCTTGTCCGTGAATACTCCGGTAGGACAGACCTCGACCAGGTTCCCGCTGAACTCGTTCGCGAGCACGCCGTCTTCGTGCCTGCCGAAATAGACATGGTCGTGGGAGGCAAAGACGTCGAAATCCCGGCCCCCAGCGTAGTTCCGGTAGAACCTGACGCAGCGGTAGCAGGCGATGCAGCGGTTCATCTCGTGGTTTATAAAGGGCCCGAGGTCCTGGTTTCGATGCGTGCGCTTCCTGAACCGCGTCCTGCGATAATTGTGGCCGGACATGACCGTCATGTCCTGGAGATGACACTCGCCGCCTTCATCACAGACCGGGCAGTCATGGGGATGGTTCACCATGAGCCATTCGACGACGCTTGCGCGGAAGGCTTTCGCATCCGGATCATCGATCGAGATACGCAAACCCTCGGACACCGGCGTCATGCAGGACATCACGATCCTGCCGCGGGTGTCCTTGTCGTCCTTGAACTGCTTGACAGCGCACTGACGGCAGGCGCCTACGGAATGCATGGCAGGGTGCCAGCAGAAGTAGGGAAGGTCGAAGCCGAGGGACAGGCAGGCCTGCAGGAGGTTCTGTCCTTCCTTGACCTGGTGCGGTTTATTGTCGATGAAGATCGTGATCATTTTTCCCTGACACTGAAGATTCTGATAAACTTCGGAAGGTGCGTACAAAAACCTGAATAAAAGACTACAGCATACGTCGCGCAACCTTTAATTTTTCTCCGAAATTTATTAAGAGACCAACTTTCTTCCCAGTTGCCTTAAGATAATTTAGCATTTGGGCTTCGTATGCTTTTACCAACTCGGAAACGGCCTTCAACTCGACAATTATTGCATCATTAACCAGGATGTCAGCAAAATATTCACCAACGAGATGATTTTCGAAAAGAACGGTGATCGGTGCTTGCTGGACAACGGTAAGACCTTTTTGGGTTAATTTGATCATCATTGCGTTCTCATAGACCTTCTCTGAAAAGCCGAATCCCAGTTGGTTATGCACGTCGTAAGCGGCCGCAATGATTTTGTCCGTTAACTCCGAATGTAAGTATGTTTTGTCAGATTTTATCATGACGTTATCCGCCCCTTCCGTGTCAAAGGTTTTTCCACGGGCATTTCTTCTCGCGTATGTGCTTCTCGAAATCTTCCCGGAAATACTTTATCGCGCTCTGGAGCGGTTCGACGGCGCCCGGAGCCAGGGCGCAGTAGGTGTTGCCCGGGCCGAGCAATTTACAATGCTGCAGGAGGATATCGATATCTCCCGGCTGACCGGTGCCTTCTTCGATCGATCGAAGTATCTTTTCGAGCCATGGCAGGCCGTCGCGGCAGGGCGTACACCAGCCGCAGGACTCCCGTGCAAAAAACTTTAACAGGTTATGCACGAACCCGACAGGACAGGTCTTATCGTCGAGCACTATCATGGTACCGGTGCCGAGCCGGGAGCCTGCTTTCATTACTGAATCGAAATCCATTTTGACGTCGAGATGGTCGCTTACGAGGAAGTCAGTGGACGCACCGCCTGGTATCACGCCCCGGAAGGAGTAGCCGTCCTGCATGCCGCCTGCGTGCACCTCCAGGAGTTCTCGAACTGTTGCGCCCATCGGAAGCTCCCAGATCGCGGGTTTTTTTACGCGTCCGCTCACTCCGTAAAGCTTGGTGCCTGCATCGGGACTTGTGCTCAGATCTTTGAACCAGTCCGCGCCATTGTTGACGATATGTGGGATGTTCGAGACTGTTTCGACATTGTTCACGATCGTGGGCCTGCCGAAAAGTCCTGAAACCTGCGGAAAGGGCGGTTTCGCACGCGGCGTCGCACGTTTGCCTTCGAGCGCGTTCAAAAGGGCTGTTTCCTCGCCGCAGATGTAGCGGCCTGCGCTTCCGTGGATCCGCAGTTCAAGGTTGTAGCCCGAGCCGAGAATGTTTTTCCCGAGATAATTGTTTGCATAGGCCTCGGCGATTGCCTGTTCGAGTTTCCTGATCGCCTGCTTGTATGCCCACCTGACGAAGATGAAGGCCTGCTCCGCTTCGATCGCATAGGCGCTCGCGATCACGCCTTCGATGAGTTGATGGGGGTCGCCTTCGAGCAGCAAACGGTCCTTGAACGTGCCCGGTTCCATCTCGTCGGCATTCACCACAAAGTATTTCGGCCGCCGGGCTTCCGGCCCCATGGGCACAAAGCTCCACTTCGCGCCGGTGGGGAAGCCCGCCCCGCCGCGGCCGCGGAGGTTCGACGCCTTTACGAGGTTCTGGACGTCCTGGGGAGACATCGTGAGCGCTTTGCGCGCGGACTGGTATCCCCCGGTCTTCTCGTACTCTTTTATCCAAGGAGGCCCCTGACCAGTGCGTATGTTTTTTGTGAGCGGTTGTTCCATAAAAACCTTTGGCACTGAAGGAGCAGAAAAACACTATGATAAGGGCCGATGAGCAAGGATGTGGTCAGCTATTATCAGAGCTTTTCTCAGCATCTTCTGCGTACCGGTTACTGATACTTATCCAGAATCTCATCCAACATCTTCGCTGCCACTGGCCCATATAAGTCATCGTCCACCATCATGGCCGGTGCGCGGTCGCAGGCGCCGAGGCATGAGATGGGGAGCAGCGTGAAACGTTTGTCCGGCGTGGTCTCGCCGAAGTTGATGCCGTGCCTGGCCTTCAGAATATCGAGCAGCGGATTGTATCCCATGACGTGACAGCTGATGCTGTCGCACATGAGTATTACGTGCCGCCCCACAGGCCGCCGGAAGATGAAACTGTAAAAGGTGGCTACGGCATCGAGCTCGTCAACCGTCATATTGAGCAGCGCAGCCGCGTCTTTCATCGCTTCGTCGGGCACCCAACCGCGGTGGCGCTGAATAATGTTCAGCGCATCGACGGATGCGGCGGCCTTCGTCGCTGCGTGGGATAGTTCGGCATTAATTTCCTGAAGTTCTTTTTCTGAAAGCATTTTCCTCTTACTCTGAACTCTGTACTTAATACTCTGTACTATTATTTATCTGTCCAGATCAGCCAATATGAAATCAATGCTGCCGATGATCGCGAGAAGATCGGCAATCATCAATCCTTTGCTTATTTTCGGCACCATCTGCAAATGCGGGAACGAAGGGGTCCGTATCCGCGTCCGGTAGGACACGGTGCTGCCGTCGCTGATCAGATAGTACCCGTTGTTCCCTTTGGTCGCTTCGATCCCCATGAACGCCTCGCCCGCAGGGATCACCGGACCCCAGCTGACACTGAGAAAATGATTGATCAGAGTCTCGATGTCGTGCATGGTGCGTTCTTTTCGCGGCGGCGTCGCGAGCGGATGGTCGGACTTGTAGGGGCCTGACGGCATGTTGTTGACGCACTGCTCTATGATGCGCAGGCTCTGCCGGATCTCTTCCACGCGCACCACACCGCGATCATAAGAGTCGCCGTGGATTGCCGTGGGAATGTCGAACTCGAAGTTTTCGTACCCGGAGTAGGGCCGCTTCTTCCGGAAGTCCCACTCGAACCCGCAGGCGCGCAGGCCCGGACCGGTCACGCCCCAGTCAATGGCTTCATCGAGCGTATATTTGCCGACGCCGACGGTGCGCGCCTTGAAGATGCTGTTTTGCATGACGATGGTATCGTATTCCTTCAGCCGCGGGGGCAGGTACTTCAGGAAATTTCTGACGAGGCCGTCCCACCCCTTGGGCAGGTCCTGGGCCACACCGCCGATCCTGAACCATTCCGGATGCATGCGTCCGCCGCAAACGGCCTCGATGATGTCGAAGACGCGTTCCCGGTCCGTAAACATATAGAACACCGGAGACAGAGAGCCTACGTCTTGAGCAAAGGTGCCGTACCAGACGAGGTGGCTCGCGATGCGGAAAAGTTCGACGAGCATCACGCGGATGGTCTTGACGCGGTCCGGCACGTCGATCCCGGCAAGTTTTTCCACGGCGAGGACATAAGCGAGGTTGTTCATGACTCCGCCGAGATAATCGACGCGGTCGGTGTAGGGAATGTACGTGTGCCAGGACTGCCGTTCGGCCATTTTCTCAGCGCCGCGGTGATGGTAGCCGATATCGAGAACGGCGTTCTTGATCGTTTCTCCGTCGAGTTGGAGGATGAAGCGGATCAGACCGTGTGTGCCGGGGTGCTGGGGGCCGAGATTCAGAAACATGAAGTCCGTGTCTTCGCTCTCGCGCTGCATGCCCCAGTCTTCCGGTTTGAACTGGAGCGCCAGCTGCTCCGCCTCTTCTTTTTCATCAGGAAGGCGAAACTGCCCCATTTCGGTCGCGCGCGCAGGGTGGTTTTTCCTGAGGGGATGGCCCTTCCACGTCGGGGGCATCAATATCCTTTTCAGATGCGGGTGCCCGTCGAACCTGACGCCGAACATGTCCCAGGCTTCACGCTCATACCAGTCCGCTGACTGCCAGAGGCCGGTGATCGTCGGGAGCGACGGCGCATCTCCCTTGAGCGGCACCTTGATCCTGATGTCCTCATTCCGGTCGTACGACAGAAGATGATATACGACCGTAAAGTCGCTGTCAGGCTGTCCTTGTCTCTGATTGCGAACGCGTTCGTCGATGGCCGTGAGATCATAAAGCGTCTTGTAGGGTCGTTCTATGCTGGATTTAAGATGACGGAGAATTTCGGGGGCCTTGGCGTGTTCGACCCAGAGCGTGGGAATGTCATCGCGGGTGGGCTGGACGGCGAGAATCGCCTCGCCGAAGGCTTTTTTTAGATCGTCGATGATCGGGTTTGAGGTCATGATAGGGACAGTACTAAGTACTAAGTACAAAGTACGGAGTACAAAGTCCGGGATTCAGAGTGTCACTCTGAACTCTGTACTGAGTACTTAATTATATTTCGTCCGTCGGCCGCAGTTTCGTTGCTTTTTTCCGCTCTTCTCGCTTGAGGTCGCGCATGCACGGCATTTCAGGGCGCTCGACGTCCTGCGGTCCGGCTACCCAGCTGAGGGGCCGTCGTTCTTTTCCTACTTTTTCCCGCAGCATGAGAAGTCCTTCCATGAAGGCGTCGGGCCGGGGAGGGCACCCGGGTACGTAGACATCCACGGGCAGGAATTTGTCAACGCCCTGGACCACGCTGTAGATATCGTACATGCCGCCGGAGTTGGCGCAGGACCCCATGGATATGACCCAGCGCGGCTCCATCATCTGCTCGTAGAGCCGTTTGATCACCGGCGCCATTTTGATGAACACCGTGCCGGCAATGATCATCATGTCCGCCTCACGCGGCGTCCCGCGCATCACTTCAGCGCCGAAACGCGCGATATCGTACTTGCTCGTCAGACTCGTGGCCATTTCAACGTAGCAGCAGGAAAGCCCGAAGTTGAAAGGCCAGATCGAATTTTTCCGTCCCCAGGAAAGCATGTCCTGAAGCCGCGTAAAGATCAGGCTTTTCCTGACAGCATCTTCGACGGAATCGTGTCCCGGTTTGGTTAATTGATAGTTCATAGTTTAGAGAAAAGTACAGAGTACACAGTACAAAGTGCCGAGTTGCGCCAGTCAGAGATTTTTTACTTTGTACTCTGTACTTTGTACTCCGTACTGTGCTTAATGAAGGCCCCCCATTCCAGCGCGCCGATCTTCCATATATAGACGAGAGCGGCTGTCAGGACGCCGATGAAGATCAACATCTCAGCGTAGCCAGGCCAGCCGGTCTCGCGGATCGACACGGCCCAGGCAAAGATGAACACGGCTTCGAGGTCGAAGATGACAAAGAACATCGCGATGAGATAGAATTTGATGTCAAAGCGCACCCGTGCCGTGCCTGTGGAGGCGATCCCGGATTCGTAAGGTTCATTCGTCTGCTTTTCCCGGTGCCGCTCGCCGAGCACGTAGGAAAGAGCGATCATGCTGATTACGATGAGAACGACGGCAGCGAAATATACGCCGAGAGGCCAGAGAACGATCGAGGGTGCAGTCTGTCCGGTCATGTTAAGAGAATATCACAGGGAGGGGGAAAGTCAAGCAGGGACGTGCGTGATGACAGGAACGCAGGTGATGGAGGCCGGCAAGCGTAAAAAAAAGTTCGGCGGTCTCAGGGGCCGGCAGATCCTTGCGCCCACGGCAATAGGCGCTCACTTTAAAAAAGACAGAAAGCATGAGCAACTGCCAGTACGCTTTTATTTTAGTAAAATATTTTGTACGATAGCTTTCATGAACCAAACACGCGCTAATTGTGGTCACAGTCTGCGTGCCTTATTTTTTTAAATACTCTGTTTGATGCATCATGCGGCCATGAAAGAACATATCATTTTGCAACGCTTTAGTCACGCGAAAATCCTGATAATGCACCGTTTTTTCGTAATTTAGCCTTGACTTTGAAGTTTCTATGTTCTATAGTATGCTCCGTAGAGGAGGGAATTATGACAAAAGCAGACATCATCTCGGAGGTTTTTGATAAAGTCGGCCTGCCCAAACAGGACGCTGAAGAACTGGTGGAGATGATTCTGGATTTGGTCAAACAGACCCTGAAAGAGGGCGAGACGGTTAAGCTCTCCGGCTTCGGGAACTTCGTGGTGCGGAAGAAAAACTCGAGAAAAGGCCGCAATCCCAAGACCGGCCAGGAGATCGAGATCACCCCGAGAAAAGTCGTTAGTTTCAGGCCGAGCATGATTTTCAAAGAGCATGTCATCGAATCCTCAACAACAGCAGCTGCCGAGTAAGCTCTTCTACCGGATCGGCGAGGTGAGCCGCCTGACGGGGCTGGAACCGTATGTGCTCCGTTACTGGGAAACGGAATTCCCGCAGATCAAGCCGGACAAAGGCCGCACGGGTCAGCGCCTGTATAAAAAAAAAGATTTAGACACGATCCTCCAGATCAAACACCTGCTCTATAACGATGGGTTTACGATCGCCGGAGCAAGAAAGAAACTGAACGGGAAAGAGGACCGGGAAGTTGCAGAAGCCGTTATTGAGTCGGCGAAGAAGGAACTGAGAGAGATCCTGGAGATATTGAAGTAGCGAAGTTAAAAAATCGGGGCGTGGCGCAGCCTGGTAGCGTACTCGCTTGGGGTGCGAGTGGTCGGCCGTTCAAATCGGCTCGCCCCGACCATATTACAAAGCCCATAAACATTAGCGTTTATGGGCTTTTTTATTTTTATGTTGGGACTTGATTTGAGTGCTGGTGTCGGACGTTGTCGGGACTCACTTTTTGCCTGTGAAACTTCGGCTGCCTATTTCACTGCAAACTCCGAAAGTTTTTCGCACGAGTCTCCATAATCTATATTGTTTAGAATAATGGGGGTAGCTCAGCGGCCCTGAATAAGGATTTATTGAGTCGAAAGCCCCGACCTGACGCAGGAAACCAAGATCCCATGAAAAATATTATGAAGCCAATCAGAGCAAAGAAAAACATTCGGGTATATATCTGATTCTTTGCTTTCGATTCAGAATCTTCGGTATTCATCGATAGTTCCTCTCGGATATAACACGCGGGTGAGACGCGCATGCGCGTCGGGCTCGACCCGCTCGTTGGAATTTTTATCCGGAATTGAGTTTTACGAAAACAAGTTCGCTACAAAGTTGCTGCTGAAGTTTATTCTTTCGCATTCGCACTCTGCGAAATTGAAGCCATAACACGCTCGGACTCCCTGAGTATTGCCGCTGCTTGCTCCACACTTGTTTTATCAGATTCTGCACCATGTAATATTTTTTGCAATTCCTCAAGTAACCGCAATTCTAACTCATCAAGCAAATAATGGTGTGCATTGTCGCCGTATTTCTGGATGTATTCTAAGCGGTGTGGCAAAGTTATTTTTATTAGCTCCGTGACTGATGCAGTGTCTAAAACATCGGCTAGGTCTAATCCGGAACATAACATGTAAAGTTTAACCACGGCGAATATGACAATTGTCTGGTAAGCTGAATATAAAGCCCATGCCATTTGTGAAACAAAGGGTCGAACCTTCGTGGAAAAATATCAGGGCGCGATGGCCGCAGGCAGGCCCTTTGACATCGTCATTCTGGACCTGACCGTGCGGGGGGGGGATGGGAGGATCGGAAACGTTGCAGAAACTTCTCGAGTTTGATCCCGCAAGAAACCCTATAATGTTGACGCTCTCAGGGTGATGTTGAATAAGATGCTTGTTGATTAGCCCTTCATATTTATAATTCCACAACGTACGCTTACTCTGATTACCACAAAAAACGGGAAGGCACGACGATATCCTCGAAAATTCCTCGGCATTTTAGCATGGACGGATGATAGCCTGATGCCGGCGTTTTCATGTCAAGAGACCCATGCGGTCTATCGTGTTACCTCTTAATGTGGTGAGGGAGTAAATTCTCTGCGCAGCAAGAAAAACCAAAAAGATTGAATTACAATCTGGTCATGAGTTACAGCCGTGATTCTCCCGTTTTTGCAAGAGATCTACGATTGATTCAGCATCTCAGGGCCCGCGCCGGTGATGATGCCTAGGCTGCACCTGCGGTGCGTCGTGCAACGACTTCGCCTGGGATAATTCTTGAGGAGTCTCTAAGGCCGCACAGGGTTGTTTCCCTGCGATGTTTGTGCCGTCGTTGTCGCCGTCGCCATGCTGACAACGGGGGCAGCCGGTTTTTCATTCGATTCAGGGTTGTTTTCCTGCGATGTTTGTGTCGCCGTTGTCGCCGTTGCAATGCTGACAATTGGGGCAACCGATTTTTCATTCAATTCAGGCACTAGAGCAAATTCCAGAGTCTTTTGTGGTATGCCTTCCGGAGAAATTACTTCCCTCTTCTCCCGGTATCCAAGCAGTTTCACTGCGAGTATCTTTTTTTCAATGACCATCTGCGCATTTTCAGAAAACTTCACCTTTATAGTCGCGGGCGTCTGCCCGATGCGTTTCCCATCGACATAGATATCAGCGCCCGCGGGATCAGTTTTCACTGTGAAGGTCGAAGTGGCTGCGCAGCCGGCCACTACAATAAAACAGAAAAGGATGCCGAAAATATTCTTCATTTTACCCCACCTTTTTCATTGCCTGGAGCGTTATCCGGGCTCAGGAAAAACGTAATATTTGGCATATCAATTGGATAGAGGTCGCGGATCTGGGGAACATAACCGTCTTTTTTGACCTGGATGACCCGTCGCAACAAGGAATCATAGAGTGCATCCTTGTTCCACGTAAAGAACGTCTGGATCTTCAATGGCGTTTCCCCAATTTTTTCACCGTCCAGATAAACTACTGCCCCCGCCGGTTCCGATGTTACAACCAGGTCCCTCGTGAATTTCGTTGCTGAACTGCAGCCGATGAGAACTACTGTCAACATGATTCCAAAAAGCATAAATTTTAATCTCATTCTTCCCCCTTATTTTATTGATACAGCCGTTGTCCTCGTGATATGATTCCTGATCCGGTGGAGTAGTTGCCTAAGTAATAGACAATTATTACTAGTTTTAAATAAAACTTATGGTAGATTATTTTATTTCTTCTCCGGAATTTTGTCAAGAAAATAAATGGGGTATTTTTAGGGTATAACAATAAAAATGTGCAGAAGTGCATTCCTGGCAAGCAGCACGAAACGAAAGAGAACACAAAAGCAAGGGATAATACCCTCTGAAATTTCCCCCGTTGTACGCTCGAACAATTCTCTTGTAGATACGGTTAAAAAAAAGTGTAAGATTACCGATTACTGATTTGAACTCCGGGTCTTGAAACGTATGCGCCGAAGACGCCGTGGTCATAAAGTTATCTTGTCTCCCCCGCATTATGCCTGACGAACTGAAACTCATCCCCCTAGCTCTTCGCGATTTTGCGCTGCCCGTCCCCCGGACAGGGAGCATCGAGGTGCATTCGGGGTATGGACGTGCGGCTGCCGAAGGGCGGGAAATCCACATCCGCACTCAGAAGAAACGGGCGAAATCCGATCCTGCCTACGAGGCCGAGGTCCTGATCAGCCGCACATTCGACCGGGAGGGGTATCGATTCCGGATCGACGGCAGGATGGATGGGATTTTCAAGCATAATCGGCCGAGGATCGAAGAGATCAAGACGAGCTTTAACGTCCGTGAACTTGCGCGGCGGCTCGCAGGCAATGCAAGGTCACACCCGTACTGTCTGCAGCTTCTGACCTACGGCTACTTCTTCTTGCTTGAGCACCGGGTACTTCCTCAGTTGAGCTTTCATCTTGTTGCTACCCGCACGCGGGAGGCTTTTGATCTCGAAATAGAGTTCGACCTTTCTGCATACGAGAATTGGATCGAACTGAGGCTCGCCGAACTTGTGCTTGACGCCTGAAAGGCGGAAAAGCGTGCGCGTAAACGACGGCAGATTGCCGCTGCTTTTTTCTTTCCCTTTGAAAAACCGCGTACCGGCCAGATCGAGCTTATGCACAGCATCGAGCAGGGAATGCAGGACGGGAGCCCGATGCTCATTCAGGCGCCAACGGGCCTCGGGAAAACGGTGGGCGTACTGTATCCTGTTCTGAAGGAAGCTTTGAGCCGGGGCCAGAAGGTGGTCTACGTTACTCCGAAGAACAGTCAGCACGCCGTTGCCGAAGACGCTGTTATGCGGTTTTTCGATGCCGGTGCAAAACTGAAATCCCTTACGATCTCGGCAAAATCCAGGATCTGTTTCAAGAACGAGCCGCTCTGTAATCCCGATTACTGCGAATACGCCCGCGATTATTACGCGAAAGTATTCGAGCACGGGATCCTCGATATGCTCGCAAAAAAGAGGAAGTTAAAAGCGCGGGTGTTCCGGGAACTGGGAGAAGAGTACCAGGTCTGCCCGTTTGAGCTGCAGTTCGACGGGGCGCAGGAAGCCGACATCGTGATCTGTGATTACAACTATGTGTTTGCGCCGCGCTCTTCTTTCGGACGGATGACGGAGATCGGCATCGATCAGAAGGGGAAGCCGAATCTCGTGATCGACGAGGCCCATAATCTTCCGTCCCGTGCCATGGACTACTATTCTCCGTCCCTCTCCAGCATCACCCTCGAACAGATGCGCAGGGGGACGCTCGCGCTGCCGCAGCTCTTCCGGGTTGAAGCGGAAGAGCTTCTCGACGGGTGCCTGCAGGTGGTTGCCTCGTGCATGCCCGACAAGAATGCAAAACCCATGAAGATCGACCCGGCGATTGAATTGTTTCTTGATCAGGACGCCAGACTCCGTGCTTTCCTCTCACGGTATCTCGATTCCGACGTCAATATTCAGCCGCGGGACGCGGTCATGAGGCTGTGCTTTTACTGGTCGGAATTCACGGAAGCCCTCGCTTACGTCAACGATCCCGATCATCCGGAGTTTTTCACGACCTTTCATCCCCACGCGACCGGCGGCATCGTGAAGATCACCTGCTGCGACGCCTCTGCCATGCTTACGGATTGCTATGACGAATACGAACAGGTCGTGGGGTTCTCGGCTACGTTAAAACCCTTTGAATATTACGCGAAACTTTCCGGGCTTGATCCCGAGACCATCACGAAGGCGGAATTTCCGAGCCCTTTCCCGAAGGAAAACCGCAAGCTCCTGATCATCCCACAGATATCGACCAAATATTCGGATCGCGAGCGCAACTATCCCAGGATAAGCGACGCGATCCAAAGGATTGCAGCACTGCGCGAGGGAAATTATTTTGTCTTTTTCCCGAGCTTCGAGTTTCTGGAGAGAGTCCTTGACCTTTTCAAGCCCCCGGAAGGCTTCACTGTTCTTCGGCAGGAGCGGGACATGAAAGGTGCCCTGGTTGAGACCATCCTGGACCATCTCAAAGAAGGCGTTGCCTCGACGATCGTGTTTGCCGTGCAGGGAGGCATGTTGTCCGAGGGAATGGACTACCCGGGCGATACGGTGATCGGCGCGTTCGTCGTCGGACCGCCGCTGCCGAATTACGATCTCGAGCGCGAGCAGATGAGGGAGTATTATGAACGGAAATATGGCGCAGGCTTCAACTACGCCTATATGATCCCTGCCATGGCAAAGGCGATCCAGTCCGCCGGGAGAGTGATACGTTCTGAGGCTGATCAGGGGCTTATTGTCCTGATGGACAATCGGTTTGTACAACCCGGCTACTCCCGGTCCATGCCCGCGGACTGGTTTGATTCCGCGGCAATTGAGCTGGTATCGGAAAGCATCGTAAAAGACGTCACTGAATTTTGGAAACGAAGTCTTTCCTGAAAAATGTCGGTTATACCTATCATCACCGGTTGCATAACCCGGGTCGGATGACGAGGCCTTTCTTTCCCCTTTACTTTCCTCTCCTTTTTATTGTATAAACCTCCTATATTCAACAATGCTGCTTGTTTGAGGGGTGCTGCATGATCCTCCTAACCAATGATGACGGCATTTATTCGCCGGGCATACAGGTCCTCGCAAAGCGTTTGCGTGAGATCGATACTGTCGTAATCGTGGCCCCGGACCGGGAGCGGAGTGCGGCAGGCCATTCCATGACGCTCCATCGCCCCCTCCTGATCGAGGAAGTCAAAGAAGGCATGTACAGTGTCAACGGCACGCCGACAGACTGCGTGAATATTGCAGTCAAGGGGCTCTTGAAGGAGACGCCGAAGCTCGTCGTATCGGGCATCAACAAGGGGCCGAACCTGGGCGACGACGTTACGTATTCAGGGACCGTTGCCGGGGCGATCGAAGGCATCCTGCTCGGAATCCCTGCCTTCGCCATCTCTCTTGCAGCGCGGGAGGACTTTCGTTTTGCTGAAGGAGCCGAGGTGGCGTTCCACGCGGCAAGCCGCATCGTGCGGGACGGACTCCCCGTTGGAACGCTTCTCAACATCAATGTACCGAACCTCCCTGTCGACCAGATACAGGGCACGCTCATCACGAGGCTCGGCAAACGGATCTATCATCAAATGACGGTGGAGCGCGTGGACCCGCGCGGGAAGAAATACTACTGGATCGGCGGGGGAGAGCCTGATTGGGAACGGGAGGAGGGGACGGACCTCGATGCCGTGGACCGGAAGTTCGTCTCGATCACGCCGCTCCATCTCGATATGACGGATTATGCTTCCTTTGACGGGCTTAGATCCATGGAAAAAATGTCGTACCGGGAGATCGCCAAGCAGGGGAGCGCCGAGTGATCAACTTCGAGAAAGAACGCAGCCGCATGGTGGAGGAACAGATCGTCGGCCGCGGTATCAAAGACGAGCGGGTACTTGCCGCCATGCGCAAGGTGCCGAGACATGAGTTCCTGCCCGAGGCCATAAGAGGGATGTCGTACCAGGACAGCGCGCTGCCTCTCGGAGAGGGACAGACCATGTCCCAGCCCTATATGGTAGCGGTGATGTCCGAGCTCCTGGGACTAGCCGGAACGGAGCGCGTACTCGAGATCGGCACGGGCTCGGGATACCAGGCCGCCGTGCTCGCAGAATTGTGCGAGAAGGTTTACACTGTTGAACGCATCAAGATACTCGCAGATCGGGCGCGGGCGGTCCTCGACCGTCTCGGGTACCGGAGTGTTGCGATTAAGGTCTATGACGGCACCTACGGTTGGAAGGACATGGCGCCCTTTGATGCCATCATCGTTACGGCGGGATCGCCCGACATTCCTGCCCCGCTCATCGACCAGTTAAAAGTAGGAGGCAGGATGGTGATCCCCGTGGGGGAGCGATACGGCCAGATGCTCGTAAAGGTAGTCAAGACGTCTGAAGGGCCGGTGACGGAACGGAGCATCCCCTGCGTGTTCGTTCCGCTCATCGGCAACCACGGATGGAAAGAATAACCTCATTTTACCCCTGTTCTCTTCACGATTTCCTCAGTGCCGATTGCACGATAGAATAGTGACAGCGCGAACCCGATACCAGCCCCCAGGACAGCACCGGCGAGAACATCCGTGGGATAGTGGACCCCCAAATACATGCGTGAAAAAGCGATGGCCGATGCCAGGAGCAGCGGATAGAGCCGCCAGGCAAAGTCTATAAACCGTTTTGAAAGATAAAAAAGAGGCACGGCAAAGGCAAAAGAGCTGATCGCGTGGCCCGAGGGCATGGAAAATGATTTAGGACAGCCTGCGAGCAGTCTGATTCCGTTAAGCGCGCGGCACGGCCGTACGCGTGCGACAGCCTCTTTCATCCAATCCTCCAGAAACCCTGAGAGATAAGCGGCCAGGCAGGCGATCAGGAATGCCCCTACTGCAGCTGCGAGGTACGTTTTCCCCCGGTTGTCGTTCCGGCGCGCACCCCGCAGGAGCATGGCCAGGAGAAAGGGGATGACCAGAAGATAGCCCCGCGCAGAAAGAGCCGGCATGAGTATATCGAACAGAGAGTTCGCGAGGCCATGGTTGATCAGCAGCAGCAGTTGTGTGTCCACGTATTGGATGGTCATGAGATTAAGGATGAGGTCCTGTCAGCGCAGGAGCGGAAAAAACGGCCGTCAAGCAGTGAGAGGCAAAGAATTATTTTTTTCCCTGTGGCACTTGATCACATTCGTGTCGCTCACTTCGATCAGCCCTTTTTCGACGATCGAAGTCACGTCAGGAAGCACGCTGTTTATCATTTCTTCCGAGTCGATTGCCTCGATCTTCACCGGGAGGTCGGTCGACAACTCGAGCATTTTGGCAGTATGAAATACGCCGTGGCTTCCGTATCCGGCCACGCCCCGGAACACGCTCACGCCGGCGATTTTTTTCTTAAAAAAAATGTCCAGGAGGACTTCGTAAAGAGGTTTGCCGTGCAATTTATCCGATTCATCTATATATATAGAAAGCTTTTTTGCAGGACCGTTTTTGATCATAGGGATCTCCTTACAACAGACACCATAGGGGGAGGCCCGGACTGAGGGAAAATATCGTTGAATTCAGCATTCCCCTCATTTCCCATCGAAACGATTTCCCCCCGTTTCGCGGCGGAAATCCACCCGCTCTCAACTCTATATGCTTTTCGCGATCACTTCACCCAGCTTTAATGCAATAAACCCGAAAGAGACGCTCAAGGTCAGGTTCAGACCTGCGATCAACCACTCGCCGTCTTTCAGGAGTGCCCCGGTTTCGTATTCAAAAGTGGAAAAGGTCGTATAAGCGCCGAGGAAACCGACCACGAGGAGCAGCCGCCATTGCGGGTTCACCATGAATCGCTCAGTCAAAAGGGTCATAAGCAGGCCGATAAGAAAGCTGCCCGTCACATTAATAATGAACGTTCCGAGCGGAAAGCTCCGGCCCCAACGCTCACCGATCCAGAAGGCCACGCTGTAGCGGATGACGGCGCCGAGGAAACCGCCGATGCCTATGATGAGAATGTTCGCCATGCAGAGTCCATGCTCTTGAAATCGATCTATTCATATCAGAAGGTCTGGGGCAAGTCAATAAAAAATCGTGCACCAACCGGAATATGATCCAGGTCATAGAAAAATCTCTTTTCCGGGAGTAAAAAAGATGTATAATGTAGCAGCTTTCAAAGCATATACACGACCAAAGGAGAATACATAATTATGATTAAGGAAAAAGTTGAAGAGGCCCTCAAACAGGTTCGCCCCTCGCTCCAAAGGGATGGAGGCGACATCGAACTCGTCAGCGTTGACGAGGCCGGGACCGTAAAGGTGCGTCTAAAAGGGGCCTGCGGGTCCTGCCCCATGTCCACGATGACGCTTAAAATGGGTGTCGAAAAGCACCTTAAGCAGCAGATTCCCGAGATCAAGGAAGTCGTTCAGGTCGCATAACAGGCCATCAGCGCTTATCTTAACCATTCAGCAGGATTGTGAGCAGGCACGTTTTTTTGTTGCCGCACAATTCTGCTTTTTTTTGCCCTGAGATGCTCTCTAGTTCTCAATTCTAAAATTGTTAACCCCCTTTTCGCGGATGGGCGCGGTCATGTTTCTAAATGAAACGCTGATGCTGTTCAGCATGCTCCATCCGCCAAAAATTCGCTTGACACATCGACGTCATTCTGTTATAAACGGTGCGGCTTTTTGGATTCTCAAACCGTAATTTTAATGTTCCTTTATATAGAATATGGCAGGTGAGACTGATGGAAGCCACAACCGTAAAAGCCCATGATACATTCAGCGGAGGTGTGCATCCCGCTGGCAACAAGCAACTTACTGCACACAAACCAACCGTTGCCGCAGCAATCCCTGCAAGAGCTATCATCCCCCTCAGTCAGCACATCGGCGCACCCACAAAACCACTCGTCGTCATCGGACAGGAAGTAAAAAAAGGAGAAAGAATCGGTGAGACCACCGGCTTTGTCTCTGCTCCTGTTCATGCTTCTATCTCCGGCAAGGTTGTTGCCATCGGCAACTTTCCTCATGTGCTCGGTGCGGACCTGCCCGGCGTCGTTATCGAGAGCGACGGTAAAGATGAGTGGATCGGCGGGCTGAAGGAAAACCCGGATTATATGCTTTTGAGCCCGGACGAACTCAAAAAACTGGTTGCCGATGCCGGCATTGTGGGCATGGGGGGGGCCACGTTTCCCACACACGTCAAGCTCTCTCCTCCCAAGGAGAAGCCGATCGACGTCGTGATCCTGAACGGCGCCGAGTGCGAACCCTATCTTACATCGGACCACCGGCTCATGCTCGAAAAGTCCCGGGAGATCGTTGAAGGCCTCAAGATCCTCATGCGGATCCTGAACGTGAGCAAGGGATATATCGGCATCGAAGCCAACAAGCCCGACGCCATCGAAGCCATGACCAAGGCCGCAGCGGGTACTCCCGAGGTCAAAGTATGGCCGGTCAAGGTCAAGTACCCCCAGGGCGCTGAAAAAATGCTCATCAAGGCCATTGCCGGCAGGACGGTACCGGCAGGCGGATTGCCCATGGATGTGGGCGTCGTGGTGCAGAACGTCGGCACCGCCATGGCCATCTACAATGCAGTACGCTTCGGCAGACCGTTAATCGAGCGTTACGTGACGGTGACAGGCCGGGGTGTGAAAGAACCGAAAAATTTCCTCGCCCGGATCGGCACGCCCTTCTCCCAACTCATCGAAGAAGCGGGCGGCCTGACGGACACGGCTGCAAAAGTGATCTCCGGCGGCCCCATGATGGGCATGAGCCAGTATACGCTCGATGTGCCGGTGATCAAAGGCACGTCCGGCATCACGGTCCTTCCACACAGCGAAGTTTACATGAAACCCTACGGCCCGTGCATCCGCTGCGGAAGATGCATCGACGCCTGTCCCATGAAGCTCCAGCCCTCCTACATCGGACTCTACATCGAGAAGGGGCATTACGAAGACGCAAAGGACTACAACCTGATGGACTGCTTCGAGTGCGGTTCCTGCACCTTCGTCTGCCCCGCCAACCGGCCCATGGTCCAGTGGGTGAAAAAAGCCAAAAAAGAACTGGCAAAAAGGAAACATTAACGCCGCTAAGGGCAGAGAACGGAGCGGCAGTCTTTTTCCCGTGCTCCTTGCCCTCTGCACTATGCTATAGAGGAGAGGCCAATCTGATGGAAGCACCTGCAAAGGCAATACCGAAAGAACTGCCAAAACTGATCGTATCGATCGGTCCCCACATGCACGATGTGGAGAGCACGGCGAAGATCATGTGGACGGTGAGCGGCGCGCTGCTTCCGGCCACGCTGATGTCGGTTTACTATTTCGGCATGCCGGCGATCATGGTGATTCTCGTCTGTCTCGTAACGTCTCTCCTGGCCGAGGCCGGGATGCAGTGGCTGCTCAAGAAGCCCATCACGCTCTCAGATGGAAGCGCGTTTCTGACGGGCCTGCTCCTTGCCTTGAACCTCCCGGCCAATGCGCCGCTCTACATTCCCTTTGTCGGGTCCATCGTTGCGATCATGATTGCCAAACACCTCTTCGGCGGCCTCGGCTACAACATCTTTAACCCGGCACTCGTCGGACGCGCTTTCGTCCTGGTCAGCTTTGCGAAGATCATGACCACCTTTGTTACACCGGCGACGACATTCATGGCCATCGATGCCAAGACCACGGCCACGCCCCTCGTGGTTCTGAAAGAAGAAGGTATGGCGAAGCTCCTCGAGATTTATCATACCAAGGCCGCCCTGTACCAGGCCCTGTTTGTCGGGAACCGGGCCGGCTCGCTCGGCGAGACTTCGGTCGTCGCCCTTTTGCTCGGCGCGGCTTTTCTATTGATGAAGCGGTACATCACCTGGCATATTCCCGTTCCTTTTATTGCTACGGTCGGTATCCTTACGTGGATCTTCGGAGGCAAAGAGGGCCTCATGACGGGCGATCCGATCCTCCACATGATGTCCGGCGGTCTCATTCTCGGGGCGTTCTTTATGGCCACGGACTATGTGACCGGACCTTCAGTCCGGAGCGCCCAGGTTGTCTTCGGCATCTGCGCCGGAATTCTTACGACCCTCATACGGCTGAAAGGCGGCTATCCCGAAGGCGTGATGTTCGCCATCCTTCTCATGAACTGCTTCGCGCCTCTCCTTGACCGGGGGATGAGGAGCCCCGTCTTCGGCAAAGCCGAGGCCAAGGGGGTGAAGAAATGAAGGACATATTGAAGATCACCCTGCCTCTCGTGGCGATTTTCGTCGTTGCGGGCATCATCATGAGCGTGACCTATCGATATACCTATCCCGTCCGGTTTCAGGCTGAGAAGAAGGAAAAGGAAGAGGCCTTGAAAGAGATGGCGCCCGACGCGACCGACCCCATTAAAGCGGCCGGCACGTGGACAGCAAATAATAAATCCTACGAATATTATCAGGCCACCGCGAGCGGAAAATCGGTGGCCTACATAGCGGAAACCGCAGGCAAGGGATATTCCAGCTTCATCAAGATGCTCGTTTCGCTCAGTCCCGACATGAAAATCAGGGACGTCAAGATCCTGGATATGAACGAGACGCCCGGCCTCGGGGACCAGGTCCTGGAGAAGAGCTTTCTCGACCAGTTCAAGGGCAAGTCGCTTTCGCAGATCGTCCTGATTAAAGGCGAGACCAAGGAAAACATCCAGGCCGTATCCGGAGCCACCTATTCGAGCCGCGGCGTGACGAACGGCGTGAAGGACGCCGTGCAGCTGCTTGTCGATAAGTACGGTGCGGGCATAAAGACTGCGGCGCAGGAGGTGACGAAATGAGCAATAATGTCAGTTTAGGGACGCTGTTCAAAAACGGCATCTTCGGCGAAAATCCGGTCTTCCGGCTTGCACTCTCGCTCTGCCCGGCCGTGGCCGTGACGAGCGGCGTGAAAAACGGGTTTTTGATGGGCGTCGCCGTCCTGTTCGTCATGACCATGACGAACGTAACGGTTTCCCTCCTGCGGAACTTTATCAACCCGAAAGTCCGTATCCCCTCCTATGTGTTCATTACCGCCACCTGGGTCACGGTGATCGATCAGGTGATGTCGGCCTACGAAAGGGCGGTCTATAAGGAAATGGGCCTCTATATCATGCTCATCGTCGCCTTTGCCATCATCCTTTCCCGGGCGGAGATGTTCGCGAGCAAGAACAAGCTCCTGCCGTCCTTTGTTGACGGGGTGGGGATGGGACTGGGCTTTCTTCTTGCGTTGATGCTTCTCGGCGTGTTCAGGGAGTTTCTGGGCAAAGGGTCGTTCTGGGGCGCACAGATCCTGCCGGCAAAACCGCTGCTCATCATGATCATGCCGACAGGCGGTTTCTTCGCCATGGGTCTCATGATGGGCTGGCTCAACTGGATCGACAGGAAGTTCTTCGGCGGCTCGGGGGCAAGCAGCGGAGGACATTAATGAAACAAATCCTAAATTCGAATTTCTAAATTCTAAACTTATTTCGGATTTAGATATTAGGGTTTCGGATTTCCCTTGGAGGGTTCTATGTGGCAGCATGTTCTAACCATATTTATCGCATCTGCGCTCATTAACAATTTCGTGTTTTCCCGCTATCTTGGTCTCTGCATCTTTTTCGGCGTTACGAAGAAAATGGAAACGGCGATAGGGATGAGCTTCACCTTTACGGCCGTCATGCTCATTCAGGCGGTTCTCAACTGGCTCATCTACAACTACGTGATGGTCCCCTATCACCTGGGGTTTCTGAAGATCGTGATCTTCATCGGAACGGTTGCCGCTTTTGTGCAGGCAGCGGACACGATCATGAAGAAGGTCGCCCCTGCGCTGTATTATAAACTGGGCATTTACCTCGCGCTGATCGTGACGAACTGCGTCATCCTGGCCGTTCCCCTCCTGAACGCCGATGAGAATTACGGCCTTTTCGAGAGCATGGCGCTGGCACTCGGGTCGGGTCTCGGTTTCAGCCTGGCGCTCATCATCATGGCGAGCATCCGCGAGAAGCTGGAGCTGGCCGATGTGCCCAAGTCGTTCCAGGGGCTTCCGATCTCGTTCGTGCTGACCGGGTTGATCGCCCTGGCGTTCCTGGGATTTTCAGGCATGATTACGCTGTAAACGTGGACCAAGCCATCCATGATGGCGTGATGTTCAAACGGCAACACGGTTGCCTTGCTCCAAATCATTCTTAATGAAGGTACAAAATCATGTATGAACAATTAACGCACATACTGACGCAGGTCCTCTCCCACACGTTCTTTATTCTTACGAACAAGCTGGCGCCGCTCGTCGACGCGGGTGTTTCACCGGAGGCAACAGGAATTGTCCCCACGTCCACGGTCTATATCACGCTGATCGTGCTCGCGGGGCTCGGCGTCGTGTTCGGTGTGGCTCTTGCGCTTGTCGCCGCCCGTTTCGTGGTGAAAGTCGATCCCAAAGTGGAGCAGGTCCGTGAGACCCTGCCCGGCGCAAACTGCGGGGCCTGCGGGTTCGCGGGCTGCATGGGATATGCCGAGGCGGTCGTGGGCAATCCCGACGTGGCAGTGCATATGTGCGCTCCTGGTAAAGCCCCGGTCGCGGAAAAGATCGCGGTGATAACGGGCAAAAAGGCCGAGAAGGTGGAACCGAAGATCGCCCGTGTCTTTTGCCAGGGCGGGACATCGCTCAGCCAGCGGAAGTTCATCTATACCGGCGTGCACGACTGCACCGCGGCAGTGCTCGCTGCGGGGGGAGACAAATCCTGCGAGTACGGTTGCCTGGGCTTAGGGACCTGCATGCGCGCCTGTCCTTTCGGCGCCATCACGATGAGCGCCGATAACCTGCCGGTTATTCATCCCGACAAATGTACCGCCTGCGGAAAGTGCGTGGCCGCCTGTCCCAAGCAGGTCATCGAACTTGCCCAGGCCTCCAAGGCAGTCGTCATCAGCTGCCACAGCAGGGACAAGGGCGTTGACGTCAAAAAGAAGTGCCAGGTGGGCTGCATCGCCTGCGGCATCTGCGTCAGGACCTGTCCGGTGGACGCCATCAAGATCGACAACAACCTTGCGCGCATCGACCACAGCAAGTGCATCGTCTGCGGTCTCTGTGTAAAAAAGTGTCCCACCCATGCAATTTTCGATTATATCCCGGTGCGGCCGAAAGCCTACATCGATCCTGCAAAGTGCGTCGGCATCGATGTGTGCGAGAAGGTCTGCCCGGTGAATGCAATTTCCGGAGAAATCCGTTCTCTGCACGTCGTCAACCAGGAGAAGTGCATCGGTTGCAGGATGTGCGAGTCCCGGTGTCCGAAAAAGGCGATAACAATGGTGGCTGCTGCTGCGGGCGCTGCGGAGAAAAAATCAAAGACGGAAGAGCCGGTCGCCGTGTAACGCCAGCTCAAGAAGTTTCCAAGATCGAAGGGGATGCGATAAACGCATCCCCTTTTTTGTCGGCCCGTGATGGGCTGCCCGGCGTCCCGGGCATACCTCTTTTTTCCGCAAGTCATGCTATAATATCCCTATTCGCGTCGTCCCGAAAGATCCTTGTTCGCGTGAAACGTGCTCTCGATCGATGTAAAAAAAGTCGCCTTTTTTGCTTGACAAAATAACGCGCTTGGGCTAAAAACAGACTCATTCTCATTACGTTTCCCTTTGGAGGTAGGTATCCATGAATCCCGATGATATAAAATATCACAGAGAGCATGCCTGGGTCCGGGCGGAAGGAAAGCGGGCTACCGTCGGCATTACTGATTATGCCCAGCAGCAAATGGGTGATATTGTATATATCGATCTGCCTGAAGCGGATACGGAGATCGATGCAGACTCGGAGCTCTCAGAAGTCGAGTCCACGAAAGCGACCTCACCTGTCGTCAGCCCGGTGTCGGGCACGGTGGTGGAGGTGAATGAAGATCTTGCCGATTCTCCGGAGATCATCAACGAAGACCCCTACGGAAACGGGTGGCTCGTTGTGCTCGAAATGAGCGATGCTTCCGAATTGAACGACTTAATGAGCAAGTCGGAGTACGAAAAGTTCCTGAAGGAAGAAGAGGGGAAATAGATTTCACCGGGAGCTTGCCGTCATATTTTAATATAACCGAAAGGGAGAGTGGATACTCTCCCTTTTTTTATCGTTTTATAATCTAAAACTGAAATGACCATATTATAAGGACAGAATATTCCCCATCATCATCGTTTAAGGAGTCTATCATGTCAATAAAACTTACGATCATCGGCGCGGGACCGGGAGGCTATGTGGCCGCAATCCGGGCGGCGCAAAAGGGCGCAAAGGTTACGCTTGTCGAATCCGCGGAAGTGGGCGGGACCTGTCTGAACTGGGGCTGCATTCCCACGAAGACCCTCGTGGCGTCCGCTGAGACCCTGGAGCATATGAGGCATGCCGCTGATTTCGGAATCGAAGTCTCCGGAGAAATCGGCTTCAACCTTGCAAAGGTCCGCGAACGGAAGGACAAGGTCGTTTCCACGCAGGTGAAGGGCATACGGGGGCTGCTCAAGAGCTGGGGCGTCAGCCTCATCGAAGGCCGCGGGTCCCTGCTTTCTCCCGACGTTGTCCGCGTGGTGCAGCAGGACGGCATGACCATGGACGTCAGGTCCGAAAAAGTCATCATTGCGACAGGCTCGCGCCCGGCGATGCTCCCGGGTTTCCCGTTCGACGGGGAGAGCGTCATTACGAGCGATGATGCCGTGCTGCTCAAACGAATTCCCAAGAGCCTTGTCATCGTCGGTGCAGGCGTGATCGGCTGCGAATTCGCCTTCATCTACCGGGCCTTCGGCGCCGACGTGACGATGGTCGAGATGATGCCGCATGCAATTTCTACCGAGGACGAGGAAATGTCCGAGCTCCTCGAACGGGAACTGAAAAAAGCGAAGATCAAGCTCACGGCGAATGTGAGGGTCGAGAGCGTAGGGAAGGGCAGCGATGGCATCATGACCGTGAAACTTTCTAACGGCCGGGAGATTAACGCCGATATGATCCTGGTGTCCATCGGCCGCAGCATGAACTCGGAAGGCCTTCACCTTGAAGACGTCGGCGTGACGAGGGGCAAACGCGGAGAGATCGTAGTCGATGAAAAAATGGAGACCAGCGTTCCCGGCGTCTACGCCATCGGCGACGTCACGGGCAAGATCATGCTCGCCCACGTGGCGTCCCATCAGGGGCTCGTAGCCGTGGAGAACGCCCTCGGCAACAGTGAAATGATGGATTATACCGTGGTCCCATCGTGCATCTTTACTTTGCCTGAAATCGGCAGTGTCGGCATTCGGGAGAAAACTGCCGTTGAAAAGGGTCTTAAATATCGCGTCGGCCGTTTCCAGTACCGCGCGCTCGGCAAAGCGCACGCAATGGGAGCGATCACCGGCATGATAAAGGTCCTTGCCGAGGAGGCCACGGACAAGGTCCTCGGTGTTCACATTTGCGGGGCGCACGCGACGGACATGATCCACGAAGGAGCACTTGCCATCCAGATGGGCGCTACGGCAAAGCAGCTGGGCCATATGATCCATGCCCATCCGACGCTTGCTGAAGGAATCATGGAAGCGGCAGAGGACGTTCACGGCCTGGCGATCCATGTACCGAAGCCTGAGAAGTATTAACCTGGTCCGAGAGCGTCTGCCTGCTGCTGTTCGTCATTCCCCGCAGCAGGGCTGCGGGGAGGTTCATTCTATCTCGTGAAGCCTCCCAAAGGGTTTCAGCACCACCTCGGAAAGTGCCGGATGGATGTGAATTCCTTTTGCCACGGTCCAGAGGTTACCGTCGGCCGCCATGGCGTTCACGACCTCCTGGATCAGGACCGATGCCTGGGGGCCGATAATGTGGTATCCCAGGATCTTGCCTGTTTTTTTGTGCACTATTGTTTTTGCAAAACCCTCGGTCTCCATCATGGCCTCTCCGCGGGCCACTTCGCTGTACAGCCCTTCCCCGACGAGCAGGTCCTTCTTCCCCATGAGTTTGACGGCCTGTTCTTCCGTCAATCCGACCGATGCGATCTCGGGCCGGGAAAAAACCGCGTGCGGCATCGAGAGATAGTTCACCCGGGATTTTTTGCCGTGGATGGCGTTCTGCCATACCAGTTCGGCCTCATGATTGGCTGCATGACGGAACATTTTTTTCCCGATAGCGTCTCCGAAGGCCCAGATGTTCTTTTTCGAGGTCTCGAAAAAATCGTCTACAACAATATAGCCTTGATCGTTCGTTTTTACGCCCGAGTTCCCGACCATGAGGACATCGGCGTTCGACTTTCTTCCCGCCGCGATCAGGACATGCTGCGCCATGAGTTCCTTTTGCTTGCCGTTATCCCGTTCTCTTACCACGACCGTGGTGACCTTCCCGGTCTGGCGTACCTCTACTGCTTCGGTATTGGTGTGAATCGCCATGCGGCGGGAAAGGGCCTTCTGAAGCGCCTCCGATACTTCCGGTTCCTCGTCCGGAACCAGCCGTCTGTTCCGCTGGATCATCGTGACCTTTGTGCCGACGGCCTCGAAAAAATGGGCGAACTCCGCGGCGATGTACCCTCCGCCGACGATGATCATGCTTTCAGGTTTTTCAGTAAGCCGGAGCGCCGTCTCGTTCGTCAGGTACTCGATGCTTTCGATGCCTTTGATCGGCGGTATGAGCGGCCGCGCTCCGGAAACGAGGAAAAGGGTCTTTCCCCGGATGGCCTGTCCCTTTACTTCGAGCGTATACTCTGCGGTAAAGTGCGCTTCGCCGAAATAGAAGTCTATGTCCTTGGAATTCTCCAGGGCCTCCTGAATACGGTCATGGCTCTTCTGAACGGTCCGCCGCATCCGCTCCATGATGGCGGCAAAATCGATTTCCCTGATCTCGGCAGTAATGCCGAGTTTCCGTGCTTCCCTGATTTCAACGATTCTATCCGCCGGATAGACCAGGATTTTGGTGGGTATTCAGCCTACATTGAGGCACGTTCCGCCCACCGGGCCTTTGTCAACGAGCGCCACGGTCTTGTTATGCTCCAAGGCGTCTTCAATCAGGTTGGCGCCCGCTCCCGAGCCGACGATGATGACATCATATTCTTTCACTGGTGTCTCCTTTCGCCGTCCCGACGGTTCCTTCCGGAAAACAGAGATCGGCCGGCGTAACGACGTGGTATAAAAATGGAATTTTCATCGATTATAGCATGTTTCTACGGAGAATGACTGCTGTCTCCCAAGGCTGGAGGAAATGAAGCTTCCTGTTATGATGGCCTCGCTCACGGCAGGCGGTGGAAATAGGCTGCCGCGATTGACGTCTGAATGGAGGATGCAGAGCAGGGGCACCGGACGCGGAACAACCGATTGTTCCGCGCCGCGTGCCCCGGCGCTCCGACTTATAGGGTTACGCTGCTTTTGGTTTTGATTCCCGCGCTACATTGAACTCAAAACTATAGATCCTGAAATCTCCCTCAGGGAATGCCGCTTTGACCCTCTTGGTGAATTCCTCGTAGACTATTTTTTCATATTGCTGGATATCGTAGTCTCGGGTCTTCTCTGTTACTCCCTGAAGTTCCATGTCCAGGTAAAAGTCCATGTCCGGAGATATGCGCAGCCGCATGTAAATCACCTCCTTGTATACTTTTGCACCCGGCGTCTCTGAAGTTCCGCCGCACTATCCTTCCCTTTCCCAAGCTATATATAGTATACCGCTTCCCGCCACCGGGAATCCCGCGTACCGTTCCGTTTCAGGTCATGGTTTGATCGTGAGATAAACCGATCCGCCTTCTCGATAAATGAGCAGGAGTACCGTATCCTTGTCCCCGATCTTGCCGACCGCCTGGTCAAAATCCTGCGCGCTTTGGATCGCTTCCCGGTTCACTTCCTGGATCACGTCGCCCTGCTGCAGCAACCCCTGGGTGGGGCTGTCCGAACTGATATTGGTGATCACAACGCCGTTCAGGTTCTCGGGCAAATTCAGCTTGTCCCGCAGGCTCTGCGTGATTTCCTGCACCGTAATACCGCGCAGTACATTGTTGTACTCCGTCTTTTTGACTACTTTTTTTTCTTTGAACTCTCCGAGCGTCAACGGAATGGTTTGCTCCTTGCCGTCCCTGATGATTTTGAAATCGATTTTTGTACCCGGTGCGGCGGCGGAAACCATATTTCTCAGGCTCGTTGAATCGACGACGTTCTTGCCCGACAGCCCGATAACGAGATCGCCGCGCTTGAGGCCTGCCTTGTCGGCCGGACTGCCTTTTTCCACTCCGGAGACGAGAGCGCCTTCAGTCTCTTTGAAGCCGAGAGATTTTGCGAGTTCCGGCGTAAGGTTCTGGACGCTCACCCCCATCCAGCCGCGGATGACTTTCCCATGCTTGATAATACTGTCCATCACGGTTTTCGCCATGTCCGACGGAATCGCAAAACCGATGCCCATGTATCCGCCGCTGGTAGAGAAGATCGCCGTGTTGATCCCGACGAGTTCCGCCTTGACGTTTACCAGCGCCCCGCCTGAGTTCCCGGGATTGATCGCCGCATCGGTCTGGATGAAGTCCTCGAAATCTGCGAGCCCGATATTAGACCGTCCTACGGCGCTTACGATCCCCATGGTGATGGTCTGGTTCAGGCCGAAGGGATTGCCGACTGCCAAGACGATGTCACCGGTCTTCAGCTTATTGGAATCGCCGAACCGCAGAACCGGCAGGTCCTTGGCGGCGATTTTGATCACCGCAAGGTCGGTCCTTGAATCAGTGCCTATAATCTTTCCCTTGAATTCCCGCTTGTCGTAGAGGATCACTTTTATTTCATCTGCCCCTTTTACCACGTGGTTATTCGTGAGAATGTAACCGTTTTCCGAAACGATAACACCTGAACCCAGGGCCGATGACTTGTATTTGCGTTTCTGGCCGTGATCGAACTGATCTCCGAAAAAGTGCCGGAACATGGGATCGTTGAACATGTCGCCGAAGGGGTTCTCTTCTATCGAGACCGTCGTAGTGGTCGAGATGTTCACGACTGCGGGACGGGCGACATCGGCGACCTCGTCGAGTGCGTCGCTCAGCTTGCTGAGCAGTTTTGCTGAATCGTCGGAAACTGTTTTGCTCTTAGCGAGAGCGCTTGCGGCGGGCAATGACCCCGTTGCCAACAATACGGCGAGTATCAGTGCACACGACCTTTTGAATGTTGCACTATGCTTTACAAAATTCCCGATCATCTATGGCCTCCTTGATTGAAACAGAGTAAGCAAAATCCCGTGTGGATATATGCCTTTTGTCTGGGGAAATATCACGGCATCGCATTTTTGCCCCTGAATTATAAATATACTACATTTTATTTGAAAAGGGAGGGAGGAGGAAAAAAATTATTCTACTTTGGTTGTATGTTCAAGCCTCGCACTGTCGAGAAACAGGAGGTATCCTTCCACGAACGAGAGATTGAATATTGCTTTTATCGCTTCGCAGTAAATCTGAATTTGGGGCTGGTAGTGTTCTTTCCAGGCCTTGAGAGACCCTTCATCCTCAATCAGAACGGCTTTGTAGTCGACGACCTGTCCTGTATTGCCTTTGACGATGACCCGGTCGATGATGCCGCTGATCAGCGAGTTTCCTTTCTTGTACAGGAAGGGCAGTTCGGAATAACTGCCGGCATCGCGCTCGAATATCCACTCCAGGCCCCTCTTCGTCAGCACGGGGCCCAGGACGGAGCGTGCCTCATCGATGAATTGCTGAATCTGTACGTGTTCCAGAGACAGAATGTCCGGATATTCCGAGATCACTTGTTCGATTGCGTAGGAACCATTCTTTGTGTAGTCTTCAAGGCAACGGTGAAGCACGCTCCCCCGGGTGAGAGCAGTAACAGCGCCGGGAGGCGTCTGGAGAGATATCAGGTCAATCTCTCTTTCTCTTTCCTGCTCGATAAAATCGGTGGCCCGTTTCCATTCAGGAGATTTTGAAGGCGGAATCGGGGAGAGATTGGCGCTGATTGCGGGGATATCGAGTTCAGGAGCCTGAGGTTGTCGCACGCTGCGGGCCTGCACCGCAAAAATCACGTCCTTTTCGGGCAGTTCCCAGCCGGAAGAATATTCGTTGGCACCGATGCCCGGCCTCGATTTGGTCCCCGAATCGAACAACGTTTTCGGCGCTGACGAATGAAGGTAATCCAGCCACGTAGATTGCGCGGGCGTTTTCTTGCCGTTCTTCCCCGCGCCGATCATCACCAGGTGATCGCGCGCCCGCGTCATGGCAACATACAGAAGGCGCTGATGCTCCCGCTTCAGTTCCGCTTTCTCGCGACCCCACAATTCTTCGTAGAGGGGGTTCGCAGCGTCCTTTAGGGCCATGCACGTCCTATGGTCCGCTTCACCGATGATCACATCCGGACCGTGGGTAACGGACCGCTGGGCCTGATTCATTCCCGGCAGGAACACGATGGGATATTCGAGGCCCTTTGCCTTGTGCACGGTCATGATGCTGACCGCACCCTGGAAACCGGGCAGATTCATGTCTGCAGTGGCTTCCCTTTGTTCCGCCGCACGAATGTTCCTGACCCACTCGACGAAATCCTGGAGCGTCGTGTAGCCCCTGCGGTCGAACTCCCGCGCCGTATCGAGCAGCTTGTCGATGTTGAACAGCGACTGCGGATTGCGCCTGCCGAATCGGACGTATGCGCCTGTTTCCTCGACAATCGTATGGATGAGCAGCGAGAGGGGAACGAGTCCTGCAATGGCGCTCCATCCCTGCAGGAGCTTCCCGATGTCGGGCCTCCGGTCCTTGAGCGCCTCGGCCATACTTACTCCGCCCTGGGTTAAATCGTAGAGGTCCTTGTCCGTGAACCCGAAGAAGGGGGACGTGAGGGCCGCCGCGAGTGAGAGCTTGTCGTCGCGGTTCCACAGGAAAAAAAGAATATTGATGACTGCCAGGACCTCGTCCTCTTCATAAAATCCGACGCCCCCGACCACACGAAAGGGGACGCCGGCAGACTGGAGAGCAGCCTCGTATTCCTTGAGCTTTGTGCGCGACTGGATCAGGATTGCACAGTCGCCATAGGCTGCCGGCCGTGCTTGCCAGCGGTCTGCCCGTTGCAAGACCGATTTTTCCTCAGCTCCCTCCGGGTCGAAGGGGGGATGAAGGGAAAAAAGGTCAGGCTGGTTTGTCCTTTCTTTTTTCCCTTTTACAAAGGGGGAGGGAGAAGGCACTGTCTTCGTTGTTCGTTCATACACCGTTGTTCCCTGCCCGATCATTGATTTGATCTCTTGCGCAAGAACTTCCGCTTCCGTTGGTCCTGCGGACTCTTCCGCTGTTGCCGGCTCAAGCTCGATCAACCGCACGCTCCCTTTGTGGTTTTTCCGTTCCACATCGGACGGTGTATAAGATCCTCCCCACAGCGCGCCAAATACCTCGTTCACCGTCTTGATCACTTCAGGCGTTGAGCGGAAGTTGGTGTCAAGCGTCAGGATCTCCCTCGATCCGGCAGGGATGTTCTTTTCCATCCTGTTCTTGACATCTTCTATCAAGCGGTAATTCGCTTCGCGGAAGCGGTAGATGGACTGTTTTTCATCTCCCACGATGAAGAGGGTGGGCCGCATGGGTTTATCGGCCCCCTGGCCCGCGAAGATCTCCTCGGTCAGTTTGTTCAGGATGGCCCACTGGATGTCGCTCGTGTCCTGGAACTCGTCCACCAGAACGTGGAGAAGCTTACGGTCAAGCCAGTAGAGGATGTCCGGTGATTCCAGTCCCTGGAGCAGGCGATAGGCATAGATCTCAAGGTCGTCGAAGTCCAGAAGGCCTTCCCTGAGCTTCGATTCCTGATAGGCGCTTTCGGCATGCTGAAAGAGGCGAAGGAGGCTCAGGGACTCGAGGCCCGATTCAGCGCGCCGGTGCGCTTCAAGGAACCGAGACAAAGAATCCTGCACCCGGGTGTAAAGTGTTTCATAAGCGGGGTATTGGATAGTCCCTGCAGGTGAAAATTTTTTTTTGGAGATCGGCAGCTTTTTCCGCGGTCCGCCTTGCCGCGTAAAATAGACCGGCATGAGCAACCCGGTCGTCCGGCGGGCGTCGTCGCTGTCCCTTGCCGAGGCCAGTAAGGCATGCCCCGGTCCGTTGCAGGTGTCGTAAAAATCACCCTGGGACCTTAAAAAATGCTCCATTTCCGGGAAAGGGGCGCGCCACCCGGGGCTGTGGACAAGAAAGGCCATTTCCGATTCAGCCGTTTCAATCCCCATTCCCGACTGGACAGCGCGAAGCAGGGCATCGGGCCCCCCTGCATCGATTTCCATTCTTTTCAGTTTGCCCCTGATGGAGATCAGGAACTCTACAGCAGCAGTAAGCTCGTCGGCACTGAAGCGCCTCAGCGGACCCATGATCCCGGGATCGCGGTCCGATTCCTCCAGCGCGTCTTCGACGGCCTTCTGTATCTTGGACGCCTGGTCCCGTGCATCGAGTACGCCGAAGTCCGGCGGAAGCCCGGCTTCGAGCGGATAGCGCTTAAGCAGGTTCATGCAGAACGAATGGATTGTGGAAATACGAAGGTCCTGCCGGCCCCGAATGATTTTTTTGAGCATGACCTCGGGAAGGTCATGCATCACGCGTTCTTTGATCTCCGCGGCCGCCTTGTCCGTGAACGTGATGGCCACGGCCTGATCGATGTTGAGGCCGCGCTGATCAAGCACGTCCAGGAGCGCAAGGTAGCGGTCCTTGAGTGCGCGGGTCTTGCCCGAGCCGGCGGAGGCGGAGAGGTGCACGGATTTGCCCGTGTCTGCAGCGGGAGACAGGGACTCTTTTTTTGCGCTGGTCTTCATAAATGTTTAAAAAACACTGTCGCTTGAAAATGGATTTGAAGCCGTTTTATCCTAAAAAGAGCATTTAACCACGGATGAACACAGATAAACACGAATATTTCAAAATCTTGAAGAGAAAACCGATATCACCTTCCGGGTGAGTTTCTACTTCTCTATAAGTTTTTGTTTTTTTGGTTTTAACCGTGTTCATCCGTGGTTCCAACTGCCGTTTTTAGGTTTATATTTCCTTATTTGCGCACATCGTTTCATTCGGACAATGCCGGCAGCTGTTCTCATCCCTCGGCGTTGAGGGGAATTCCCCTGCCAGGATGCCTTTGATTGCCGTGCGGGCCTTTTCCATGCTGCGGTTCAAAATCGTTTCGAACTCCTCCGCGCTCTTGGGGCTTGCTTTTGGTTTTGATGACTGATAGTCGTCCCGTGCTTCCCTGTTAAAGAGCACGACGTCGCGTACGCCTGCATCGGTCTTTCCCCCAAGGTCATAATAGGCGAGGCCGAGGGGTTTTCCGAGGGCCGGGCCGTTCTTGAAAACAGCCTGCTGTGCCATGATTGCGTAGACCGGGAGCTGGAAGATGTCCTGATCCACCCCCACTTTCGGGAGCGGGTATTTGCCGGTCTTGTAATCCACGATGATGAAATTGCCGTTTTCGTCCACGTCGATTCGGTCGATCTTTGCCGAGAGTTCGACTTTTTCGCCCTCCGCGAGGACGAGGGGAAAATGCTCGATCTTTTGCTCGAGGTAGGCGGGTTTCATTCCTTGTTTCCAAAATTCCTCTTCTCCGTCGAGGAACCGCTCGGCCATGACGGAGAGGATCAGCTCTTTATCACGCCGGTTGCGAAAAGTGTTAGCCTCATTGGCAAAGGCGGAATCTGCGAGCTTCGTTAAGACCGCCCGCGCGCCGTCTCTATTTTCCCGCGTGACCGGCTTGTTCCAGGAGAGGTAGAAATTCCTGAGAAGGGAGTGTACTTTGCTGCCGCGGTCGAGCGGGGAGATGTCTTCGGTCACTTCTTCCAGCGGTTTGAGGCCAAGGACTTTCGTGACCAGGTAATCATAAGGGCAGCGGAGATAGACCTCAAGCTCGGTGACCGAGAACGACTGTTTCTGTCCCGGCAGGACCGCGTGCGGGGCCCCTTCCGTCCTATAGGCGATTGCCGCTTTGATGGCGGCCGTTCCCGGTATGTTCGCATTCATGAAGCCTGTCAGCCGCTGCCCGTCTTTTTCAAGACTGAGTGCCTTGGCAAGTTCGGGAATGCTGCGGCTGTCTTCGATCCTCATGCTGAACTGGATGCCGGAGGTCGTCTTCGAGCCCCCGATTCAGCACGCCCGCCTTCCTGAGCGGCGTAAGCTCCTCCAGGAACGGAGAGGGCACGACGGGCCGGTCGCCCTCATTTTCGGGCCAGGTCAGCGTGATCTTGTCTGCGGAGAGGAGCAGCCGGTAAAAATGGCCGGCCGCGTTCAAGCGCGCCTTTTCCAGCGTTCGCACGCCCATGGCTTCCAGCGTTTTCTCCGGGAGGAATATGTTTTGAGGGAGGCGTTGGGGAAAGGTGCCGTCGATCAGGCCGCCGAGATAGATTTCACTCCAGCCATGGCCCGTGCTTTCTTCGAGCCCGAGGATCTGCACGCCCCCCTCGTCTTCGGGCGGGACCTGGAACCGGGTATGCATGAACGTCTTTTTGAGGAGGAAGAACCATTCGTGGAACGTGTATCGGTACTCCGGAAAGAGCTTTCCGGCCCGGGGAGCTGGCAACGCGGGCCGTGCACATCGACATGACCTGCCAGCAGTACCAGGCGGCCTACGTCCAGCGGCTGATGAGGACGCTGGCCCGATACAAGGTCAACGCGATCCTCATGGAATACTCGGACATGTTCCCGTTCCGCCGAGCACAAGGCGATCTGCCGGGCCGATGCGTTCGACCGAAGCGGAGGTCCGGGCGATCCGCCGGACGGCCGAGGAGTGCAACCAGGAGCTGATCCCGTTTCTGCAGTGTGCGGGCCATCTGGAATACGTGCTCACGCGGGAGCCGTACGCCGGTCTGTCGGAGGGGCACGGCGGCTACAGCTACTGCCTGGCCAATGAGGCCGTGCTGCCCTTGGCGGAATCGCTGATCGACGAGATCGTGGCTCAGCATCCCGGGCCTGAAACGTCTGCACGTGGGGGGCGACGAGGTCGAGCCCGGCACTTGCAAACGGTGCGCGGCGGCCGGCGATTTCCACGCGATGTATCTGAAACACTATGCGCGGATCGCCGAGCATTGCCGCAAACGGGGCGTGGCACCGTTGATGTGGACCGATATCATGGCGCCCTTCCGATCGCAGAAACAAGCCGGACGCGGTCGCCGGCAGGTGCGGGAAGCGGCTCGGGTTCTGCCGCGCGAGGTGGTCGGGGTCGATTGGCGTTACGGCGGCAAGGATTTCTACGTGGCGCCAAGACTGCGGGAGGCCGGGTTCCAGGCGTTCACCGCGCCGGCCGCCCGGTGCGCGGCGACGTCTTCGATTTGCCCCGCGTGCGGCTCCACACTGGAGAATATCCAGGGCGCCTTTCTCCGGGCGGTCGAGTGGAAGCTGGCGGGAACGATCGTCACCAGTTGGTCGTACCGCGGGTCGCCCCACGAGGTGTGCCTGCCGGAGTATGCCGCGTGCGGCCTACGGCTGGAACACGCGCGAGGCGGACGTTGCCGGCACTGCTGGCGCGGTTCTTCCGGCAGCGATACGGGCTGTCGGAGGCGGATGGCGCGGGGCTGGCGCAGGCCGCGCTGGCGGAAACCAAGGAGAATGTGCCCACCGCCTTGGGCGCGCCGACCCTGGACGTGAAAAGGCGGGCCTGGACGATTCCGGCCGCGAAGCAGGCCGATCAGCTCATCAGCCGCATCGGCAAGGAGGATCCCGCAGCGACTGGCTGCATCGCTGGAAGGCCAGTTCGGGCGATTCGCCGGCAATGACGCTCTGTGGCGAGTCGGCCCTGGCGGCGGCCAAACGGCATCAAGGCGAGCTGCGCTGCTGGGACCTGTCGCGCCGGCATCTCGAGCACCGCTGGAGTTGTCGCTGGCGCTGGTGCGGCGGAATCGGCCGGAAAGGCGCGACGAGCAGCTTGCGCTCGCTGGCCGAGGCGAGGAGCAAGCTGCGGGATGAGTGGAAGGCCCTTTACCGCGACGCCGTCACGCCCCGTCTACATGGATAGTCGAGCTGGAGATCCGCTTCGACGCCGAGCCGGGGATCATCGATGCCGTGCGGCAATGGGAGAGGAAAGCGAGCCTGCCGAAGGCAGATTCGCCGGCCGCTCCGTCCGACGGCAGAAGCATTGACGAGCAAGACGGCGGCCGTTGTGCGACGCATCACGTTCGACGGGTTTGCCGCCAACGAGGTGTATCCGGCCGACATCAATCAGGACGGGCGGCTCGAGCTCCTGTGCTTGCAGTCGGCCGGCATCTTCCAGTCCGAGGTGTTCAACGCGACGGTCAACGAGACGCCGGACGAGATACGGAAGATCTTTTGCCTGACCGCGATCACCCTGGAGGGCAAAGTGCTCTGGCAGGTCGGCTCGCCGTGCCTGAAGTTCCGCTGTGCCAAGAGTCACGTGGCCGACCAGATGCTCTGGTGCGGGCGGATTGCCGACAAGACCAGGCCGGAGGTCGCCGCCTTGCGGGGCAGCAGCCTGTTGATCCTGGATGCCGCGACCGGCGCGATCAAGCGATCGGCGGACCTCGGGGCCGACAACTACGGCATCGTGCGATGCGTCCATACTCGGCAAGGCATAGTGATTTATCCCCAAGGATGTCCGGATGGGGGTGACGCTGTCATCACGCGAGATTGGCCTTGGCCGCAGGCTTTCAACATGGCGGTGAAAACCCCTTTGCCTTCGCACCACCCGAGGCCGAGCTTCAGCCGCCAGAGGAACGTCCCGCGGGACCCAACAGTCGCGACGGCTACGGAGTGCGGGTGGCCGACTTCGACAACGACGGGCGTGCAGAAGTCTTGATTCACGACCAGACGGCCGCCTGGATCTACAAGCCGCCGTATCCGAAAAGGGGGCCCCCAACACTCACGAAAACTCGAACCCATCACGGGACAGGGTTGGTACCAATATTAGACGTTGCGGTGAATTGCCAGTCCCTTCATACAGAGGTGCCAGTGATGCGTCGTCCGACCGATTTGTGGTTTTGGCTGCTGCCGCTGGTGAGTATCGGCCTGTGCGCCGGCCCGTCGGCCGCCGGCGCCGGCCGCGGTGATTGTCGAGGATGGGCAGGCGCGGGCGAGCATCGTGGTGGGGCGGCACTGCTCCGAGCCGTCGCGATTCGCGGCCGAGGAGTTGCAGCGAACCATCCGTGCGATGTCGGGGGCCGACTGCCCGATCGCCACCGATGAGCAAGCCCCACCCGCTGCGGCCATCGCCGTGGGGTCTCCCGCCGAGAACGTCCTGGTCGCCTCGCTCTTGGGCCAGGCCGGGATCGACTGGGAGTCGCTGGGCCTGGGCGATGAGGGGTTCCTGCTGTGCACCGTCGGCGGCAACGTGGTGGTCGCCGGGGCCAGCGGCCGGGCCACGCTCTACGGCGTTTACGCCCTGCTGGAGCGATGGGGCTGCCGCTGGTGCTTCCCCGGCCCGCACGGCGATGTGATCCCCCAGCGGCCGATGCTGGATCTGCCGCCGCTTCGCGTCACGGAAAGACCCGCTCTCTCCTATCGCACGTTCCTGCAACTCGAGGTCGTCAGCCCGGCCACCGTCGACTGGATCGACTGGATGGCCAAGAACCGCATGAACCGGATGATCGCCACGCTCTATCCGGCCAAGGGCTATAAGGGCCAGCCCTAGACGCGCAGTTCCGACAGACGCCCGGCCTGCTGGAGGCGATCCGCCGAGGGGGGCTCGCTGATCGAGGCCGGCAATCACGCCGCCTTCTACTGGATTCCGCCCGCCGAGTTCTTCCCACCAAGCCCGAGTTCTACTCCCACGTCAAGGGAAAGCAGCGCCGGCTGGAGGACCTGCAGCTCGACCACGGCCAGTTGTGCTACTCGAACGGAGAGGTGGCAGCGGTGACGATCGCGCGGGTGTCGCGTTCGCCCGCGCCCATCCCGAGGTCGATCTGGTGAGCCTCTACACCAACGACGGTTACGGTTACTGCGAGTGTGATCGCTGCGCGGCGTTGGGCTCGCCCAGCGACGCGTACTGCACGTACATCAATCGCGTGGCCCCGCGGGTGTACGAGGCCCTGCCCAAGCTGCGGCTGAGCTTCCTTTCGTACAGCTCGGTGAAGGATCCGCCGCGGGTGCGGGTGTTCGGCAGGAACACGCTGTGCGCGATCGCCACCTGGCCGCCGCCCGAGGAAGACCGTCTCAAGGGCTGGCTGGCCGGCGGGGCGGGGCACGTGGCTTGTACGGGTTCTACTGGGCTCGTACAGCGGATCGGTCCTTTCCCTGGGCGGGCACCAAGGCCGTCGCCGACGAGT
>CAVYLT010000078.1:0-79407 GCA_963769335.1 Nitrospirota bacterium
AAGATTGAGTCTTTAAAAAAGTATCCCAAGCCAGGAGCAGAGATAGCTTCTTTAACTGTGGATACCCCTGTGCCATTCAGTTTGAAAAGACTCTGGTACGAATTAATCGACCAAGAACTGCTGACGCTCGAAGGAACCGAAAGGGACCAGCCAGCTTTAATAGAAAAAGGGGACCCTCAAAAGCTAAAACCACCAAAGTATAAACCTTGGTCAAGCGATCGTAAAGTCGTGATGAACCCCAGAGCACCGGGTGTCCGCCGCCAACTCGAGAATTTGCGTTCGAGATTGTTTGATCATTTGTTTGATTTTTTACTACATCCAGGGGATTGGGAACCCGATTTTGACGGTAAAACAAAAAAAGATATCGATTCGCTTTTATACAGTTGGCTGGGTCATGATCGTACAATTACTATATTGGATTTATCAGGTGTACCTAGTTCAGTCATGGGTCGGCTGATTGCTACGCTCCTACGCATTGTATATGATGCATTATTTTGGAGTCGTGATAAAAGTGAGGGGGGAGTGAGTAGGCCTCTCTTAGTTGTCATGGAAGAAGCGCATGCATACCTATCAAAAGAACATCCTGGACCGGCTGCTAAATTAGCAAGACGCATAGCAAAAGAAGGAAGAAAGTACGGGATAGGAGCTATGATTGTTAGTCAGCGGCCCTCTGAAGTGGATGAAAATATCCTTTCGCAATGCGGAACATTTGTAACTCTGCGACTTTCTAATCCCAATGATCGTGCGCGTATACAAGGAACTGTACCTGACAACTTGGCTGGACTCATGGATATGCTGCCTATACTCCGAACTGGAGAAGCAATAATTACGGGAGAAGCGGTACGTCTACCAATGCGAGTTCGTATTCTGCTTCCGGAAGAGGGAAAGCGACCAGAAAGCGAAGACCCAGATGTAGCAGGGCGTTGGCAATTAGATAGGATTAAAGAAGATTATGAACAAGTAGTTGCTGCATGGAGAGCTCAATCTCCAAGAACTGTAAAAAATAAGGTCATAATTAAACGTAAACCCGTTACAGATAGTTAGCTAAGGAGACCATTATATGCGAAGAGATCCAGTTGCTTCATCTAATATTATGTCGATCGGTTATGACGTTGCATCTGAAACTTTAGAAATTGAATTTCAGCAAGGCGCAGTTTATCAATACTATAACGTTCCGAAGCCCATTTATGATGAACTTAAGGCAGCGCCGTCAAAAGGTAAATTTTTTGCAAGCCAAATCAAAAATATTTTTCCTTATGCTAGAGTATAGAGCTTGACGTTTGCTTATATTGCGCGAAAAACTTACTTGCAAGATAGGAGCTTTTAATGTCACGTTTCGAAGGCCAGGCCTTCGACGGCGGTAGGGTCAGACGGCGGTAGGGTCACCCATTTAAAGGGCACCGTCAAGGGAAAAAGCTATCTTGTGACGAGAAACGAAGCGTTTCTCGCCGAGCCTTTTCGTTATCTTCATCTTCGCTATTGCCGCAGTTTCATTCAGTTTCGGTGTCAGTCTTCACTGCACCAGTCACCCATCGGGATTAAGGCCATTGGTGAAGCTTTTTATCCATGACCCTTTCCGCCTTATGGCGGACCAGAAAATCTTCGGTTCCATGCCGTGTCCAGGAGTATGTACAAGTCTTATGGTTGTTAACCAGCCCCATGATGGCTCGCGGCATGGGCAGTAAAGATGCTGATAACGCTATAAAAGGGTGGGACGGATTACCAATCAGGTCTCGTGGTTTTTTGCCAACCCTAAGCAAGGTTCACCGTCCCAGCCAGCCTATGAACTTTGTGTAAAGATTTTCTCCGGCATAAAGGGAACTCCATCTCGCATGATGTAATACGCTGCCCGCGCCAGCTTGTGCGCCAGGGCTTGATGAGCTATCATGGCGTTGGTCTTTTGCATCTTGCGCTGGTAATATGACCGGGCTTCCGGATAATAGCGCCGAGCGATCTCGGCAGCTTCGGAAAAGGCCCATGCCAGGTACTTGTTGCCGCTTTTCTTGTTCCCTTTGCCCTTTTTCTTATCGTTGCTGATCCATTTGGTCGAAACTTTCCGGCAGTAGGAACAATAGTTGCCGACTTGCGAGAAGCGGCTGATCGGGCCGGTCTCCAGCATGATGGTAAGTCCTAATGTTTTACCTACTCCTTGCAACGTGAGGAGATTCTTGTATGGTTCGCGCAGCTCCATCCTCTCTTCGATAACGCTTTCAACCGCTTTGATCTTGAGCGTCAGAAAATCTATAGACTCTTTGCTGATCTTGCCGGCCAATGCCAGGTCTTCGTTTTGTTCAAGAAATGGCGCAACACGATCCGTATTCAATGCCTTTACGTCATTCGTCTTGATCCGGAACCCGTTGTTACGGCAAATGATGTTTTGCAAACTGATGATGAGCGAGGTCCGGAGCTTTACGAGATGGCTTCGTTTGCGTAACAAGTCGCGGATCGGTCGATCTTCTTTCGGGTAAATGTAGCCTTCGGGCAGGATACCGAGCCGCAGCATTTCGGCCAGCCAGAAGGCATCATGCTGATCGTCTGAATACTTAAGCCCCTTATATTGCTTGATCTCCGTAGGGTTTGCGAGATGCACCTTGTATCCTTCCGCCATGAGTGCATCCACCAACCAATACCAGTTGTACGTGGATTCGATTACGATGCCGATAATCGTATCCTTGTATAGTGCGAGAGCGGAAAGAATTTGTTCCGGATCATTCGACAACTTCCGTTTAAATACTCGTTTGCCATTTTCATCGACGATCGCCAGATAACTGTTGCTTGAATGTAGATCAATTCCTGTGTACAATCTCATAAAGCACCTCCTGGGATAAGATTGGTCTCTTCTCCCAAGAGCATATCAGAGCTTAACCGCTCTGGTATGCTCTGGAGGTGCCCTTTATATGGTTATACAGGTCTTTCTTCTTGATATTGGGAAACAGAATACAAATAATTTGAAACAGGGACAATACAATGCAATGCACGAAATGTCATAAGGAAACACCCTCAGACAGAGTGTGCAGCTATTGCGCAGTCGGCTTCGACGAATATCGTGAGCGCATCCAGCAGCCGGCGGTCTCCGGCAAGCAGCCCGGCTCGGGGGAATATTGGGAGGTTAAGGTCGCCATCGAGGACGGGAAATATCCTACCCTGACCCGCCGGTATGTGGCGACAGCGATCGACGTCTTTTTTGTTCTCGCTGCAATGATCCTGATCTCCTACCTGTTCGAGAACGGCGGCGAGACCGGTGTCAAGGTCCGTGTAGGCCTGATCCTGTTCCTGTTTTTTATATATGAACCTCTGTGTACAAGCCGATTCTGCACGCTCGGTCAGAAGATCATGAGGGTTCGGGTCAGACGATATCCTTCCCTGGAACGCATATCGTTGTTCACGGCATACGCACGGATCCTCGTAAAGGCATTGTTCGGGCTGCTTTCGTTCTTTACCTTGCCTTTCAGTCAAAAGCGGCGGGCCATTCACGACATGGCGGCGCGCTCGATCGTCGTGTTTGCTGATTGATCTTTATTTGGAGCATATCACATGCCTTATTGTCAGAATCCGAAGGAGCTTTCGGACAGAGCGCAGCCCGCAGGAAAGTGATATTTGATCTCACCCTTTTGGCAGCTATAAAAAAATAGACCCCTGGCTTCGGTGGTCAACGCTCTTCAGACCCCTTGGCCGTTACCATACAGTCACTAAAATAATGAGCTTTGTATGGTAACCGCGCAGGGCGTTCCCTTGGCTTTGGGTCGGGAAGCGTGGTTGCAATGATATGGTGATCGATGATGGGATCGCGAAGAGATTGGCGAGGCTGGGTGGCGCAGCCGGGTAGGTCGGGTAGAACGTTTTTTTTGTGAAACCCGACGCCTGAATTTCAGAGTTACTTACAAGTAAAGAATAGCATCGAAAATTGTCGGGTTTCGTTTTGCTCTACCCGACCTACCGGCTGCCGCCGCAGATCTTCGATAAGGGTTGCGTCACCCTGCTTGAGCGGTGGGAGGGCCTGGAAGCGCTCAATGCCCATTTCGCAACTCGGGTTAAGGAATAACAATAACCTCTTTGGCCGTTACCATACAAATCCGGAAAATCTGCATGTTGTATGGTAACCTGCAAGATGTTTTGTGCGGTTCCGGGGCAACCGTGGGTGGCCCTATCGAATGGCAGGTCATTCAACACTCGATGAGGAGACACTCCAGGTAAGGAACAACAAGAAAATCCTTGGCCGTTACCATACAGACTGCGAATAATGCTTATGTGTATGGTAACCGCGTAAGAAACCCGGAATTTCGTGACAGGGATGATGTCGGAGGCGGTATGAATGTAAAATCCGGTGAACAATGCGCAATCTGCGGGTGTAAGCTTCATCGCGACGGCGACTATGCCAAGCCGACGCCCAAAGGCCGCTCCCACGCCACTGAGCATCATTATGTCGCCGAACGGTTCTTCGGTCGATCCGCAAATCGACCCGGGACCGTACGTCCGCCGATATTCAATGACGATGAATGGAAGCTGGAAAAGAAGACGGAAGTCTATTGCTACGAGTGCCATGAAGAGCTGATCCATAATCCGGTATTTCTCCCGAGGACATCGCCGGGCTTTCCGGCCTCGTGAAAACAAGAGGATTTTCGGAAAAGGACAAGACGGATGACCGAACCAGGCTTGCCGGCCGTATACGGCTGCTTCATGACGTGATCCGGGCAGGATTGAACTCGCTGAAGAAAGAAGATCCCGGCAGACGCTAGATGCCGAAACCTTCCTCGGCAGTTACCATACGGAGAGCAGTAATTCCCATATTGTATGGTAACCGCGAAGGTTGTTTCTTCAAGTCTGAGAAGTGAAGCGGCGTTGCTGCGTAATGGTGATCGACAAGGCGATAGCGGGGCGGTTCATCAGCGAGTACAAGAAGTTCCTGCTTGCGATCTATCGACCTGAACCAGGCAGCCCGGAGCCTCAACGGGTGGTCGAGAAGCTTGCCGCTGCCAGAAAGCAATTTGATTCGAAACGGGGGCTGTTGGACGAATATCTGCGCGATCTGGAGGATGGCACCGAACCGATCGACCGGCAGATGATCCTGGCGATACGAAGTCTCGAGTTCTCCCGATGGGTATACCTCCGGGACCTGAAGTCCTTTTCGATCTTCCTGAAGGTGGGCGGGGGATACGGGTACGGCGGCCTCGGTTTGAATGATGAGATCAGGGACATGACCGGCGGACCGGGATGTTTCTGGAGTCTGGAGTGGTCGTTCTCGACAACCAGTATGTGTGCGACGGCTTGATCGCGACTGCTGTTCACCTCGGCGGAAATATGAGAAACAGCTGGAACGAGCTCTATAAGGAGCTGAAGCAGTCAGGCAACTTCAAGGTCCGGCCGTTATCGTAGAAACAGCAATAGTCATGCAGATCATCCATTGTACGAAGAAACTGTTGAATGAGCTCGGGGCACTCGGCAGCAAAATACCGGCCGGGCAGCCGACCGGTGTTTTCGGCCCCTGGCACGCGAATCTGATCAGGATCGAACGCAGAAAGTGCATCCTTTTCACGAATGATCGTACGCTCTACTCGTTCCTTGTGCCGGGAGTGAAGAAAAAGGATGATATTCACGATCTGTTTTTTTTGAACCTGAACGCCGGTCTTGCCGCAGAAGGATTGAAGCAGGGGGAGATACTCAAAGCGCTGGCTGAGTACAACGAAATAGCCATTGCACCGACATCGAACCGAAGCGTACTTGGCTCCATGAACGACCTTGCGGGTGAGGTGGAGTTCCTCATCGGCCGGGCCGGCGGTCTGGAAAAGGCCGACATGCTCAGGGTGAACATGATGCTCAACCGCGTTCCCATGGGTGCGCTCAAGTACGACTTTGCCATCGAAAAGGTATTCGAGCTCTTCGGCAGGACCGACAGGGTTCGCGAACTCATCGATCCTTTCACGGTGACATTTGCAAAATCGAAAGCACCGATACTTCCTTGACGGTTACCATACACAACAGTATAATCGCGCCACTGTATGGTAACGACGGAGAAACGTATGAAAGTTATCAAGAGCGTTTTGGAAGAGGAGCTCAAGAAGGCGGTGCTTGCCGGGAAAGACTATGAAAAGACCCTGGCCGGGCTGCCCCGCGGCGTTCTGGTGAAGAAGTATGTAAAGGGACGACAGTATTGCTATCTCCTGTCCCGGGAGAAAGGCAAGATCCGGTTCGAATATAAAGGCAAACTGTTCGGCAAGGACATCAAATACTACGACGCGGTAAAGAAAGATCGGGCGCGGTACCGCACCCTTCTGTCGGAAGTGAAGAAGCGCATTGCCTTCATCACAAAAACACTGCGTGGACGGGAGCTGCGCGCCGTATAGCCGAGCAAGCAATTCTCTTGTGATCTCAGCGCGTTGCATGCCGTCGTCATACGGTCAAACTTGCAAGACCTGTTTCCATGACGCGCAAAGACTTCCATGTCCGTTACCATACGCAAAGCTGCATTTGATGCATTGTAGGTAGCCGCGAAGACGCTGTGATCTGTCATGAATATGAATAAAGAAAAAAGGGCAAACGTAATTTCCAATGGATTTTTGAAGGGCACATGACGCGCGTAACATCCGTTTCTCAAATTACCAAATAAGGAGATGGCCATGATCAACGTTATAGCTTCGATTCGTGTGAAGACAGGGAAACTTTCCGATTATCTTGCGGTCTTGAAAGCCAATGCGCCGGAAGTTCGAAAGGAAAAGGGATGCATCGAATATATCCCGACAATCGACGTTGACACAAAACTGCCGCCGCAGATCTTCGACAAGGATTGCGTCACCCTGCTTGAGCGGTGGGAGAGCCTGGACGCGCTCAATGCCCATCTCGGAGCGCCCCATATGCTGATTTACCGGGAAAAGGTGAAGGACATGGTTGAGAACGTAACGCTCAAAGTACTGCAGGAGGTATAGAAAAAGGGTAATTATCCGCACAGGCCAGGGACAACAAATCTCCTATGGCAGTTACCATACAGACCCCCATGGAACCATATGGGCTCACGCGGAGGCGCGGAGGAATCATGAAGGAACTGGACGAAATCACGGGCGAGATCGTTGATGCTGCTCTGAAGGTGTATAAAGTCGCGTTGTGTCTGAAATGGACTTTCGGGAGAGAGAACAGATGTTGGAAAACTGAAGGGTGATCGGCATGATACAAGGAAACAGCAAATCCGATAGCAACGATCCCTATGATCTGAACCGCTTCATCAGCGCGCAGGAAGGGGTCTATGACCGCGCCCTTGCCGAGCTGCGGGAGGGTCTCAAGCGCTCGCACTGGATGTGGTTCATATTTCCGCAGATCGACGGGCTGGGGCACAGCCCCACGACACGGCTTTATTCCATCAAAAGTTTGGAAGAAGCGCGGCAGTATCTTGCCCACCCCGTTCTCGGGGCGCGGCTTGTTGCGTGCGCGGAAGCGATCCTGGCAGTTTCCGGGCAAAGGGCTGCGGATATTTTCGGCCACCCTGACGACTGGAAACTGCAATCTTCCATGACCCTGTTCGAGCTCGCGTCCGGTCCGGGCTCGGTCTTCGAGCGCGTCCTTGACAAGTATTACGAGGGCAAACGGGACCGGAAGACGCTCCAGATCGTGGGCAAGCCTTGAATGGCGAAAAGTTAATGGGGACAACGTTAGGCACGCAGGTTCTCATCGCAGACGCAGATCATTATAATTGAAATTAACGTATACGCGAGGCAGGGGCAGGACAAAAGGAAGCCGTCCCCCCGCAAACCAGCAAGTAGGCAGTGGAACGGCCCCGTTTTTCCTGTGACGTCAGTGCGCGGCTATGCGGCTTTTCTCAACTGTACACCCAGTTGCGACAGCAAACCCATGACTCCGCCGCCTGGCACTGCATCGGCGATGCATTCGCTGATTTTGTCTCCCCGTACTTTGAGCGATAAGTGCTCCTCGGGAAGAATAAAGTGCCTGTTGGTCGGCAATAGCGGCTGCATCCCCGGTATGATCGCCGGGAGCGTCTTGGTCTGCGTGCCCGTTATGTTGATCGTGACTTTGACCGTGTCACCCTGCACTGTAAAGGCGTGGGCATGAAAGTTCCAGTCCGGGCACCCTTTGACGATGTTCTTAAGCAACGTTACGTACTCATCCCGGTTCATGGGCTTGGGGACCGGTCCGCTGAAGACCATGTCCTCGGTATAGCTTGATGCATCGATGGCCCCTTTTTCGACGTCCCTTAAGGCCTTTTCAACGATTTCTTGTGGTTTCATACTTACCTCCTCATATTCATGCTCGATCCTTGATGCTGAGCATTCTACTGTAAGTATAGCACGGGGACAAAGTCGGCTTTCGGTCGCGCCTACCCTGCTTTGGCCTGTGGACGACCTTGGTAGCAGCAGGCGCCGAAAGAGTGTTCAGTTCTTGGACGGGCCACTTCCGCACGGTGCTTGAGCGGGCAATACCGGCCTTTTCTAACCTGAATCATCAACATCTAACCCGCTGCAATCCCGGACATTCCTATTGACGGTCGGAGTTTATTTTGATACCATTAGACAAAAAGAAGGCGATGGAGTTCGCCAAAACCGCTCTTTTCCAAGGGCTGATGACTCCTACTCTCAAACTAAATGAGGGCAGGAGTTTTTTTATGCCCGGAAAGGACAGAGGATGCGGAGCAAATATCGAGTTGCGCGCCCTGTACAGGCACCATCGTCAAATAACGGAAAAAGCAAGGGGCTCATATGCTAAAATATATTGTAATCATCACAGGAGGCGGCATCGGCGCAGGCGCCCGCTTCGCGCTCGGAACATTGATCGGCCAGCGGTGGGGAAGGAGTTTTCCCCTCGGAACGTTCGTGATCAACGTAAGCGGAAGCTTTCTGATCGGCTTACTCATGACGCTGATGGCGGAACGCTTTACGGAAAATCCCGTTTGGCGTCTCTTTCTGGTCGTCGGATTTCTCGGCGGATATACCACGTTTTCATCATTCGAATACGAGACCGGCAAGCTGGTGACTGACGGCGAATATTTATATGCCGCAATGAACGCCGTTTTAAGCGTGATCGCCGGTTTTGCCGCCCTCAAAACAGGGGAAGTCCTCGCAAAGATCATATAGGAGAAGGCCTATGGTAACGAAAGGTCCGGCAAGGAAGCTTACCGTGTACGTTGATGAAACCGACAAGTTCCACGGCAAGCCGGTGTATGAGGTGCTGCTCGATATCTTCTTCAAGAAAAAGATCATGGGCGTGAGCGTGTTCCGGGGCATTGCGGGATACGGCAGTGACGGCGTATTTCATACCTCCAAGATGCTTGAATTGTCCACGAGCATGCCGGTGAAGGTCGAGGTGGTGGAATCCGAGGAGATGATCAATAAGGTGCTCCCGGATGTCTACCACGTCGTCGAAAAGGGAATGGTCGAGATAACCGACACGAACGTCCTCAAGTGCTGCCCCAGGGCGGAAGAGCAGCAGCCGAACAAAGGAGAGCATATGAAACTCGAAGGCAAGGCCAAGATGCTCAGGATCATCATCAGCGAAGACGATCAGTGGGAAGGGGAGCCGCTGTACGAGGCGATCGTCAAGAGACTGGTCATGACCGATATTGCGGGCGCCACGGTCTACAAGGCAATCGCAGGCTACGGTCCGCATAAGCGCTATCACAAGAAAAAAACACTGACGGTGCACGGTGAACTCCCTGTCCTGATCACGGTAATGGATACGGAAGAGAAGATCAATAAAGTGATCCCCATACTCGACGAGCTGGTGGGCGAGGGCATCGTCGTGCTTTCTGATGTGAATGTGATCAAGTATACCCACAGAGATGCTGGCGCGGGAAGACTGGTGTGACCTTGGCGTCCTGTATCGCTTGCAAGATCGCCAAGGAACGTCCTGCTTTCCGGCGGATCATGCCGCAGCTCATGCCTGGCCTCTCGATATATCCGTCAACTATGGGGGAGCCAAGTTTTTATTTCGAGCCAGGTTGTCGGAAAATCCTAAAAACCGAAAAGCATTAACGATCCAGAAAGGATGATACCATGAACGCCGGCCAGTTCTGTCCCGTATCAAGACTCGAGAAATTGCTCGTAGCAACAGACCGTTCTTCTTTCAGCGAGGGAGCGATAACCGCGGCGATAGCCTTTGCAAAGCAGTGTTCGAGCAAGCTCTCTGTCATGACGGTCGTAGAAACGAACCCCGAATATGAGACCTCGGGCGCGGAGCTTCTGCAGAAAGAGAAGGAGGAGTCCATCCAATACCTTAAATCCCTCAAAGCGAGGGCGCTCAATGAGTTGCCGTCTTGCGAGGCCATATTCCGCCACGGAGACAGCGCCTCACGGCTTATCGTCGAAGAGGCGGCGCAAAAGAAAGTCGATATGATCGTGGTCGGCAGACGCGGCCGGCACGGGCTGGAGAAGGTCCTCCTCGGCAGCGCGGCCGCGAAAGTCATCGGCCACGCGCCGTGCAAGGTGCTGGTGGTCCCCCAGGCAGCGAGGATCGGATTCAAGAATATTTTAGTTGCAACGGACGGATCGGAGCATGCCCGCACGGCGGCTGCGGAGGCGATTGAAATTGCCAAACGCACCGGCAGCGGCTTGACGGCGATATCCGTGGCGCACACGGAAGACGAGAAGGAAAAAGCGCGAACGCACGCCGACGATGCCGCCAGGGCGGCGCAGCAGGCCGGCGTTCACATTCAGACGATGGCCCTTGTCGGGAAACCCCATGAGGTTATAGCAGCAGCCGCGAAAGACGGGGACGCCGACCTGATCGTCATGGGCGCGTACGGGAAAACGGGGCTCAAGAAACTCCTGATGGGGAGTACGACGGAAAAGGTGATCGGGCTGGCAAGCTGCGCAGTCCTGGTCGCAAAGACGGCGCACTAGGACGCGGGCATGGACAGAACGCCGAGAAGCACCTCCGACTATAAAGGTTTCGCCGGGGAAGCGCTGTTTCAGCGCCTGGAGACCGCGGGAAACGGTCTTACACAGTCCGAAGCCGCAAAGCGGCTCGCGCTCTTCGGGTACAACGAGCTCGCCGAAGTAAAAAGACATTCGTTCCTTGATTTCCTGCTTCGCTACTGGGGGCCCATGCCGTGGCTGCTTGTTTGGCCACGGACAACGTGAAACATACGAGCAACCCGAATCATTGGAACGTCAGGAACATCACCCTGGCGTCCCTGGTGCCGGGCCTGCTGCTGGTGCTGGAAGGCCTGCTCGTGGTCCGCATGGGCAGGAATTATTTTCACCTCGAATGGGAACGGCTGCGCACCCTGGTAATGCTCAACCTGATATTCAACAGCCAGTTCCGGGTGCTGATCGTCCGGGAACGAAGGCACTTCTGGTCGTCCCTGCCGGGGAGGGAACTCATTGTGTTGAGTGCCGCGACGCTGATGGTGTTTGCTCTGCTGGGCCTTTGGCCTTTTTGTCCCGGCCCTTGCCCTCGATCAGGTCCTGATCGTGCTCGGCTTCTCGGCGCTGTTCACGCTCTCTATCGATTTCCCGAAATATTATCTTTTCCGGAAGTTCAGGTTATAAGCAACGGACCGTCAAGCTGGAATTTCACTCTAGGGAGACCATAACATGCCGAAGCGTTTCATCCTGGTTGCCGACGATATCGAAGACCGCAGTGATGCCGGGAAGAAACGTTCACAGGCCATACAGATCGCGGCGTCTGACTTTGCTGATCGGCTCGGTGCGGAGATCGACCTGCTCTACGTGGAGGACGTGAAAACGCTGCCCCCCGGCCGTCTCGACGCATCCGGCATACAGGACTGGCACAACGCGCATCAGCACCTGCTGGACGAGGCCGGTAAACAATTCTCCGCGCCGATACGCTGTTCGCTGCACCGTGGTTCACCCGTAGAAGAGATCCTGAAGGCCCTGGAGTCGCGGCTGCCACCGGAACTGGTCGTCCTGGGGACGCGGGGGAAAAAGGGACTGCGGCGCTTGTTCCTCGGCAGCGTCGCCGAAGAAGTGCTTCGCCGCGCCGACCGGCCGGTGATGGTGATCGGGCCGGAGGCTCAGAAAAGGGCCTGGTTCCTTGCTGCCGACCGGAGACCTTTGCAGCTTCTCGTCGCCACCGATCTCGGCAACAGCAGCAGGGCGGCGGAGGGCTATGCGCTTTCCCTGGCAAAACGAACGGGGGCCAACGTATTCCTGTTTCATTGTTTCGGAGATAATTTTCGGTCCCTGATAGAGACCAGCATCGTCCCGGGGACGGTCTCCTACGATCTTGATGCGACGGCAGCGAGGATCCGTGAAGATGCCGCCAAGATCCTGAAGAAGAAAGCCGGCTTTTTCCAGCGACACGGCGTGGCCTGCGACTACAAGCTGGAAGAATCGACGGCTTCGTCGGCCTCTTTAGTTCACCGAGAGGCTGAGAAGGATTATTCGCTCGTGGTCATGGGAACGCACGGAAGGAATATCATGCTCAATGCCTATTTCGGCAGCACGGCCAGGGAAACGATTCTCCATGCGACCATCCCGGTGATCGTCGTTCATTCGGGAAGATAACCGGTAAGACCGCGTAGATCGGAATTGCCGCGACGGAAGAGAAGACCTGCGTGACCTCCTGATCCCACGCCCAATCGCACCGCAGCGGCCTCTCAACATTGACGGGTATCTTTCATGCTGGTCTATGATTTGACAGCATGTACTAACACTTCGCACAGTCTGACCTTCTGCTCGTTTGATCGACAAGAGAGGATGCCGGTAATAATGGTTCGAGTCGAAAGATCCTTTGCTCTTTCCATCGCGCTGTGTGCCTTCTTCGCTCTCACCGCCGCACACGGCAGTGCACAAACCGATACTTCCCAGGTTCCATCACAAGGCGCCTCGGGGACGCAACAGGACAATGTTGACAAGGAATGCAATAGAGCGTCGCCGATCAGCACGTACAAGATCAATTACTTCACGCTGAACAGGCTTCCGAACAGCGATAGCGCGCAGGTCAAGTTCCAGTTCAGCGTGAAATACAAATTTTTTAACCGCGATATCTCCGTTCTGGACCGTCCCCTGTCCCTGTACCTGGCTTACTCTCAAAAATCGCTCTGGAACGTGGGCCAGCCTTCTATGCCCTTCGAGGAAAGCAACTACAATCCCGAGGCCTTTTTCGACTACGAGGTGAATCTTGCGCAAGGCGCGGCTTTCCTGCGGGACATCATAGTGAGCCCTTATGAGCATGAGTCGAACGGCCTGGCAGGCCCGCAGTCCCGGAGCTGGAACCGGGTCTACGCTGCAATCCGTCTGGGGTTTTTCCCCATTGCAGAACCATGCCCGGACGAAGCAACGCCCAAGGACCGGATCGAGTTGTTTTTAAAGGCCTGGCATGCCTACGGGTACTCCGATCAAAACATCTATCTCCGGACCATCAACAGCAACAAGACCTTCCCCGGCTATGAAGGATACGGGGAAGTGAGGTTGGTTTTCCGGGACGTCATTGTTCATGGGGACGACTGGGGAAACAGGATCGAGGTGTCGTCGCGGATCGGAGGGAAAGAAAATCTCGAACTGCAATACGTGCAGAAGGTCCCCTGGCTCAATTTCACGCCTTACCTGCAATACTGGCACGGCTACGACGAGACCCTGCTCCGGTTCGACCGGTTCCAGGACCGGACGTTTCTGGGAGTTTCGTTCGTGTATTAAGATTAGCCTCACGCGGAGGGTGCGGAGAGATGCCCGCCGCGGCTCCGCGTGAATCGTCGCCTGCTGCCGTAATCGAGAGCGCTCTTTCAGTCTTTCAGTGCATCAATACCACATGAAACCCGCTTTGGAAAAAATCGCATTCCAAGCATCGGTAAAGTTTTTCATTATCGGTTAGTTCTTTGTCATGGCAACAGGTATCCGGGATAAAGCCGCAAGCCATTCCATTGGAAGGGTATGCGGAACAGGACTCACGGTGGCTGCATTTTTTGAAATCCCAACAATTCATAAGACGTCCACCCGTTGCCGCTGAAGCGCTTTGAACCCTGTCAGTAGGGAGCCACGAAGCAGGTACTTAACGCTTTCGACGCCTGCTCCTTGTGCACTGCGTTCTGCAGTTGTTGTCCGCTCGATTCAAGCAGGCTGGACGCGGACAATTGCTCCCACTCACTGAGATGTACAAGCCTGACCACCTTGTTGGCGATGCTTTTTCTCTCATCCTGCGTGATTGTTGCGCAGGATATGCTTTTGCGGCAATAGGCGGAATAGCTGCAAGCGGCATTATGACACCGGTCATGATCGATGGTTACGCTTTTGGACAAACTCCTCGGCTGGTCGATATTGCAGCCTTTGAGCACTGCGACATGGTAGGCAAGGAGCTGCAGCGGTATGACCGTGACAAAGGGAACGAGTGCAGGATGCGTCGGCGGCACGACGATCATGTCGTCCGCCTTGTCACGGAAGGCAGCGGGTGAATCGGTGACCACGATGACCCTTCCTCCCTGAGCTTTCACCTCTTCGATGCTCGAGAGGATCTTTTCGTGCAGGCCGTCGATTGTTGCCAGGAAGATAACGGGAACCCCGTCCTCGATCAGGGCGATGGGACCATGCTTCACTTCTCCTGCCGGATATCCGTCGGCGTGAATGTAGGCGAGCTCCTTCATCTTGAGCGCGCCTTCGAGCGCGACGGGGTAATTGATTCCCCGGCCGACGTAGAGCATGCTTTTCGCATTCACCAGGGTCTTTGCTATCTCCTTGACCGTTCCGTCTGTCTGGAGCGCCTGCCGGATGAGCCTCGGCAGGTCGAGCAGGAAGGGTTTGAGCGTCTGAATCTCGACATCGCTGAGCTTGCCTTTCCCCGTGCCCAGGGCGATGCCCAGGAGGCTCAGGGCGGCAAGCTGGGCGGTAAAGGCCTTGGTGGATACCACGCCGATCTCCTGGCCCGCACGCGTGTAGAGGACCGAGTCCGCCTCGCGTGTGGTTGTGCTGCCGACGACATTGCAGATCGTCAGGGTCCTCGCCCCTTTTTCCTTGGCTTCGCGCTGTGCTGCGAGGGTATCGGCTGTTTCTCCGGACTGCGTGATGGAGATGAGCACCGTTCCTTTTGGGACGATGGGGCTCATGTCCCGGAACTCCGAGGCGATGTCCACGGCCACGGGGATGCGGACGAACTTCTCGATCATATACCGGCCGACGAGACCTGCATGGTACGACGTACCGCAGGCCGCGATGTGGAGCCGCCTGAGGTCCTTCAGGGAACCGGCGATGCCCATCTCCTCCAGAAGCCTGTCCGTGTCGTCGATCCACTCCCGCAGGGTGTCCATGACGCCCTGGGGCTGCTCGTATATTTCCTTGAGCATGAAATGATCGTAGCCCTGCTTCTCGGCCATTGCAGGCGTCCAGTCGACGGTTGCGATTTTCCCTTCAAGCTGCACGGGTTCCAGAGATGCGGCTTGTTTCAGCTCGACCGTTTTGCTGCTGAGTATGGCCATCTGTCCGTCTTCGAGATAGATGACGCTCTTCGTGTAGGGGAGAAGGGCTGTAACATCGGACGCAAGGTACTGCGCTTCCGTGCCGAGCCCGATGACGAGCGGACTGCCGTTGCGGACAGCGAACAGGGTGTCCGGCGCGCCTTCATAGATGATCCCCAGCGCGTACGCCCCGCGAAGGTGCGTGACTGTTTGTCGGATCGACTCCTCGATTGGAAGACCGCGGTCGAGACCGCGGGCGATGAGCTGGGGCACAACCTCCGTGTCGGTCTGGGACAGAAAAACATGTCCTGCAGCCGCTAATTCGCTCTTCAGCTCGTGGTAATTTTCAATGATGCCGTTGTGTACGACAGAGACGCCTTTCACGGTGTGCGGATGGGCATTGACCATTAACGGCGCCCCGTGGGTGGCCCATCGCGTGTGGCCGATACCGATCGTAATGGTCGGAAGCGGGGTCGGCAGTATCTTCCTGAGGTTTTTCAGCCTGCCCGGGGTTTTGTAAACCTCGATTCCCGAGCCGTTCTTAAATGCAATTCCCGAAGAATCGTAACCACGATATTCCAGGCGCGTGAGACCATCAAAGAGAAGCTGCAAAGAATCCTTTTTCCCAACGTATCCGACGATTCCGCTCATGATTCCCTCCCGCGAATGCCGTTTCTCACAGGTCGACAACGGTATTGTGTCCCTATGTATTCAAGCAAGAAGGATGCCGAATGAACAAAGGGTAGACCAAAGAGCGTTAAAATCCCTTTGATATTGTTTCTTTTATTTTTTAATGCTTTATCCCTTCGTCACTATTCCCGTTGGAACAGGATAATACAGAATAAAATGTATCTTTGTGTCTAATTTCTTGTTTTCCGGGAACGACGATAATAAAAATCATTTCAGATCTTCAATTAGTGGTTCCAAAGTATACAACAAAAAAACTAATTCTTTTTATTTATCAATTACTCTTATTGTAGTGTATCCAGGCGATACAATATTTTTTATGATATTTAGATACTTATTTCATGTGTATCGAATAGATACACAAAAAAGAGTTCTTGGAGGGGGGGGTGTCGGAGTGCAAAAACCCCTTTATCATACTTTGTCCTTCCGATTGTTGCCTTATATCCAAAGACTTATCCGGTTCAGTGCTATCTTTAAAACAAGGGGATAACAGCCGGATTATGTGATAGATGTGCGTTGGCCATGCTTTTTTGCGTCGGCACCGGAAAGAAGGCCACGGAGGAGATCTGTTGCTATGGTGCAAAGTACTCAACCGACCAGTGATATTTGCCGTTTGGACTATCTCGTTGGCACGCTTGCAACGGCATACAAGGGCGTCATCAAGTCTCTTGTTGTGAAGGATTTCTGTATCAGCGAGAGCGGCGGCGTCACTATCTTAAAAGGCACGGTCCTCTCGATGCCTGTTGGCAATTACGAGGCGTCGCTTAACAAGAGCGGCGTGGCGCTTTCGCGCGTGGGTCTAGAGAACGGATATTTCGAATTTAGTGTTGAGAGCGGCCGGATTGCCGGGGCCCGGGACCTGCAGATCGACATCATCCAATCCGGACGACATATCGGGACGTTCCTGCTGAAAAAAGAGACGAGCAACGGGCTCTTCATATCCGCGGTCGAGCTTTCGCAAGAAATTGCTGATTTTGACCTTACCCGCCTGACAGCGCCGCTGCGCGGCAAGGTGGGGCTCTTGCAAAATGCCGAGGATATCGTTTCGCAGATCCATTCCACGAAAAAGGACTGGGCCGCTTTCTCGAATATGCTCCATGGCTTTGCCATCGACTTTTTCTGGAGCGCACCGGAGGGCTTTTACCGGGCGTTCGATATTCTCGCCCATTTTGCGGTCCTGGCTGCTGAGCGCGCGGGGACAATTGAAACCCATAAGCCGGTCTCCGACTATCTGGACCTCCTGGAGCTGCCGCTTCAAAACGAACAAGACCAGACGCGCCTGCGGACCCTTGCCGCGACATGGGTGCTCGAACTTGCCCGATCTTCCATCGACCTTTCTTCAGAGACCGGGCGTGCATGCGCGCTCCTGCGCGAGCTCATCGGGAAATTCCCGGAGATCGACACGAGCAGGGTCCTCTCCCAGCTCATTGGATCGCTCCGGGAAAAAAGCGCTGCAGCGCCGTTCGTCAGCGGTCGACTTCTGGCAGGCCTGGATGCCTTTCTCCCGCACGAGGACCGGGAGCTCCTGACGCGGTTCGGGGAACAGGGGCAGAACCGGATGGCGCAGAAGCTGATTGAGGCCCGTCAGGAGCTGGACAAGGCGAATTTCCAAAACGTACTCGACCTCCTTTCCCGTATCGACCTGGATCTTCTGCATGACGAGAAATGGGTGTCTGCCTTCTTTGATGTTGCCGAAAGGGACCTGACTACGGAAGCAGCCGGCCCCTTCGCTGCAGGGCTGGCGGCCTATCTGTCTTCCAGCCGCAAGCTCTCCGGCCGGGCCCTGGATATGATGAGGATGAAGCTGCCCCGGATCTTCGACAGGCTTCTGGCCGAGGGCGGGGCCGACGCCTGCACTGCTCTTCTCCGAAGCATGAAAGACGCGGGGCACTATCTTTACGACCGGATCATGCTCGATCCCGACATCGCACGGGCCATACTGGGTTCGGGGCCGCCCTCGCTCAAAGCGCAGTACCTTCATGACCTGCAGGAGCTCATGGTCCCTTCCGCACGGGTGAAGGGGATATCTCCCGATACGTGGGCGGAAATCGTGAATCCGCTCCATCTCACCAGGCTCAATGAATTCATGGACCTTCTGATGATCGGGGGCGGGCAACTTACGGACGTTCTCGTTCATGTGACGGCGAACCTTGCGGTGGGCGAAGCGCTCATCCCCGATGACCGGCTGTTCCAGCGCAGGATCTCGGCCTACGTGAACTCGCGGGCCATGAGGGAACGCTTTGTTCTGAATTATCTCCTGCTGACGCGGCTTCCCGTTTATTTCAACGACGTGGGTGCGACGAGCAGGCTCAGGGATTATTCCACTGAGCTCGACTCCTGGGGTAATGACCCGATCATCTATTTTGTGAGGAAACAAGTCCATGTAAACGCGAGCAGCCACAACGTGCGCCTGCTTGAATCCGTGCTGAGATCGTGGGCCGGGAACGATCCCTCAGTCCTGAAGGAAGTCGTGCCGCCTGATATCTACGCCCAGGCGAATCCGGACCTCTTCAGCAGATACGCCTCGGTCATCGGCCCCTTTTTCTCAGCCCTCGGCGCGGAGGACCCCGAAGGGTTTCATCCGGACAGACTCCAGGCGGTCCCCGACGAAGTAATCGACACGCAGCTCCGAAAAGAAGACGGCGCCGATGGCGAGGCCCGCGAAAAAGTGAGGCTGTTGTGCAAATTGTACAAGGAGGTCGTGAAAAAATACTCGCTCGTCGCCAGGGACTCTGCATGGGGCAATGCTCATGACCGCCTCCTGAGCACGCTTCGCTCTCTCCGCGAGCGTAAGAGCGTTCTCCTTTCCCGGGAAAGGACGGAGCCGCAGGAATCCCTGTATTTCAAGCGGCATATCGCATTCGGCATCCCCTCGGTATTGGGCACATACCATGAAGCCAAGTTCGATGCATTAAAGGACATGATAGGCTTTGGTGAAGCCATTCCGGTCCTGTTGGAGTCGATCATTTCCGAAGTGGAACAAAAAGGGGCCTCAGCAGAGGACAATGAGGTCAAACAGTGGCTCGATGCCCTTTTTGGCGCAGCGGAAATCCTCAAGACCTTTGGCATGGAGAACCTCCTCGTCGACGAGTATCACGAAGTATTGGTCTCCAACCGCTTTCAGTGGCCGCAGGTCATCGACGTGCTTAAGATGTGGCAGAAGGAACTGGCCTGGATGGTATTCTCGCTCACGAGGACCTTTCTCGAACCGCTCAAGGAGGTCATCAGGAAATTTCCCTTTGAAGACCTTCCGGACCATCTCAGAAGCCTGGAAGCAGGATCTTCGGATTTTATCAATAAGGCCGCCGACATCGTCATGCGGGACATCCTCGGCAGCATCCCGGCCCTGGTCGAGTGCGACCGGCTTTTGGAAGCGCTCATCAAGGCGCTCCGCCTGCGCAGAGCTTCAGAACCAGAGGGGCTCCGCGATACTTCGAGACAGACCCTGGACCGCGACTATTACGACCTCCACGCGATAAGCCTTGAGGACGCGAGGAAGATAGCGCCGGATTTGGGAAGCAAGGCCAAGAATCTCGTCTATCTCAGGGACCGGGGACTTGACCTTGCCGCGGGGGTGGTACTATCGGCGCGCTATACGAAGAACTATGAGATGCATACGAGCGGTCCCGGTTTCAGGGAAACGCTCAAAGAGGCGGTAAAATTGATCGAGAAGAGAACAGGCAGGGAGTACGGCGGTACCGGGAGGCCGCTCTTTCTTTCCGTGCGGAGCGGCTCGTACCCGTCCATGCCCGGCATTCTGTCCTCTCTTCTGTATTGCGGCATGAATGATGAAACGCTTGATGCGTTCATCCGAACGACCGACAACCCGGTTTTGGGATGGGACTCCTACCGGAAATTCATTGAGTATTACAGCACTTCGGTGTTTGGGGTGGACGGTAATTTTTTTGAACAGGCTGCGAAGGATTACCGCAGCGCTCTTCCCCAAAACGACAAAGAAGCGCAGGATCCTCTGCATCCGAGGTCGATCGTACGCCGGTACCTGTCCGGGCTCAAGTCAAAGGGACTCCTGATACCATCCGATGTCTACGAGCAGCTGCATCAGTGCATCCGCAGCGTGTACGCCTCGTGGTGCAGCGACCGCGCGAAACAGTTCCGCTCCGCAACGCGGACCTCGGAGGAGTGGGGTACTTCCGTGACGCTCATGGAGATGGTGTCCGGCAACCAGGCAGGAGCAGGCGCCACCGTGTTTTTTACCAGGGACCCTCACACCTTCGAACAGGGCATATTCGGAGAAACGCTGGAAAATGCCAGCGGCGACGATCTCGCTTCAGGCACAAAATCCGGTCTATTGCTGTCGCGGGCACAGGCCGGCGCCGGTCAAAGGTGTCTCGAAGAAACAAACCCTGATCTCTACCAGCTGCATCTGAAGACAGCAGGGCTGATCGAGGACGCTTTTAACGGGCTTCCGCAGGAAGTGGAAGCGACTTATACCCGAGACAAGAGCGGTCAGTACCGTCTCTTCGTTCTGCAGACACGACGGATGGAGCAGGGGAAGCGGTACTTCGAAAAGTTCGACGAGATCTGCAGAATGGAATCCCGGGTGATCGGACAAGGCATCGGCGCAGCAGGAGGCGCGCTGAGCGGAGTGGCGTCCTTCGCTGCGTCGCCGGACCGGATCGAATTGCTGAAAGCAAAAACCGGCCTGCCCGTCATCCTCGTGCGCCGGACGGCGAACACAGACGACGTCTCGCTCATGCCGGTCATCAGCGGAATCGTGACCGCGTCAGGCGGGGTAACGTCCCATGCAGCCGTCCTTGCTCAAAAATTCGGGATCTCGGCGGTGGTGTCCTGTTCGGACATGACGCTGGGGAACGATGACCGGGGACGGCCCTCGGCCAGGATCGGGAATACGCAGATAGCCGAAGGGGACCCGCTCAGCATTGACGGAACCACGGGACTGGTGTTCTCCGGCCTTTGCTTCCAAATGAACTCAACGTAATGTCAAAACTTGACAAAGATGCAGAAGATGCTATGCTCTAGTCGTTCACCCATCTCTCCCTGCTCAGAGCGGTTTCAGAAAAAGAAAAATATGCCCGATCGCGAAAAACGGACCATTTTACTTGTTGACAGCAGCGCTTCCATCCTCTTTTACGTGGCCATGGTGCTGAAGCGGCTCGAGTATAAAGTCATGACAGCCCGGTCCGCGGCTGAGGCCCTGCGCCTGATGGAGGAGACGGTTCCGTCGATCATTCTTACCGAGCTTTCGCTGCCGGACCAGATTGGCATAGAATTCATAAAAGCCATAAAGGATTCCCCGCGCTGCGCGGCCGTACCTGTGATCGTCCTGACCACGATGAACGATCCCAAGGTGCAGGACACCTGCAAGCGCATGGGGTGCGCAGGCTACCTGTTCAAGCCCGTAGAGCCCGACGTGCTGTACCGGTCGATCCAGGCGGCATCGGAGTCCATTCCCCGTGCCCATATCCGCCTCGCGACGTCGCTCAAAGTGATGGTCGAGGACGAGAGGACCATGGGGGGCCTGATGCGGACCGAATATGCGACGGCGATCTCCGAAGGCGGTCTCTACCTGCGGACGCTGAAGCCCTATCCACGCAACTCGATGGTTTCGCTTCACCTGTTCATCAATGATCGTACGATCGCCGCCAAAGCCGTCGTCCTGTACACCTACGCTCTCGGCGAGGGCCGCTTTGAGGAACCGGGGATGGGAATGAAATTCGTGGAACTGGCGGACGCGGACCGGGACGTGATCAGGCGCTTTATCAAGGAACAACTGACAAAAGACATAGCCCCGGCATAACCGGGAGCAGGAATCGGAAGGCTTGCATTTCCCCTCCCCTATCGACATTCTTGAAATTTCCGGAACAACCATCTATAATGGTCCTACTTGAATTTTTCTCAGCCCCAAACCCGGCCCCGGCCGGTTTCCCTGAGGAGCCATGACGAACATCGCCGGAGACGGACTAAAAAAAATCAGGATCGTCCTGTCCGAAACCATCTCTTCCTTCCGGAAGAACAACGATCTGTCGGCGGCATCGTCTCTTGCTTTTTCCGCGACGCTCGCGCTCATCCCGTCGCTCTTTCTGCTCACCTTCGTACTCGGAGCGGCGATCGGTTCATCGGGCCGGGTGCTTGCGAAGACGCAGGACCTGCTCACCCAGGTGATCCCCGCCTACAGCCAGGACATCCTCCGCGAAGTGCAATTCATCTCTTCCCACGTGGGTGCTATCAGCGTCATGAACGGGATCGTGCTGCTCTGGAGCGTCACGCCGCTGATCGCGGACCTGCGCATCTCGCTCGGGACGATTTTCCGGAAAAAACCGACCCGGCCCTTTCTCCTGGAAAAGCTCTTCGACGTCGCGATCAGCATCGTTTTTCTCCTGGGCCTGTCAGCCATTGCAATAGCGGGCATTTTATTCTCGCTGATCGAGCGCAGGAACCACTTGCATGTGACCCTGACCTACTTTGAAAGAGTCGGTCCGGTTCTCTTTGTCACCGCAGTCGTCTTTTCGCTTTACTTTATGTTCTCGAAACGCGTGCGGCCGCTCCATCTTCTGATCGGCGCCCTGACAACGTCGGCCCTGTGGTTTGCGATGCGTCCCGCATTCCATCTTTTTTTACTGTATAATCCGGGCTACGGCTTCGCCTTCGGGTCGTTCAAGTCGCTGTTCGTCGTCATCATCTGGATTTATTTCTCTCTCCTCGTGTTACTCGTGGGCGCGGAGATCGCCGCGAGCCTGGGCCGGGACGAGACCGCATATCTCAAAAAACTCATGGAAGGCAAGAAGAACGTTCCCGCCGGCGTTATCGGCAAATACGTCGTGAAGTACGATCAGGGGCGGACGATCTTTGCCGAGGGAGACCCGGGAACCGAGATGTTTTTCGTGCTCGCCGGCAGGGTGGCGATCATGAAAGGAGAGAAGGAGACCTCAGTCATAACGCCGGGAAGATGTTTCGGGGGCATGTCGTTCCTTCTGTCTTCCGCCCGCGTGGCACAGGCCGTCGCGCTTGAGGACGTCGAGCTGGTAACCATCAACAATGAGAACATCAACAACCTGATGAACGAGTATCCCGAGTTCGTCGTGGATATGCTGCGCGAAATGATGGAACGTCTGCGTGAGTCCAATAAAGTGATCGATTGAAGAAGAGAAATACGGGGCCAGGGGACAGAGTGCAGAGTAGAGAGTTCACGGTTCGAAGTTCACGATGCACAGTCCGGGCTGCACGGCACGTTCAAGGGGGAGAGTATGGCGTTTTCTTTTGATATAAATGACTTTGAGTCTGCGAAAAAAACATTTCATATCGACGTGCCGGAGCAGTTCAACTTCGGCTTCGACGTGATCGACAAACATGCCGAAGAAGGGGACAAGCGGGCCCTTGTCTGGACAGGACCGGCAGGAAATGACGTCAAAGAGTACACGTTTCGGGACATCTCAAGGCTCTCGAACCAGGCGGAAGGGCGTGTCTGGAGGACGGAGAATATAGTTTTAGGGTCAGGGAACGATAGATTGCTCCAAGCAGGTAAATGCCGTTGAAGTTTCTGATCTTATGCGTGCTGTCCCACAAGGGCAGGAGCCGTTGTGGCGCATTTTTTTTGTTCATACAGCGCAAGCAACGGTTTCGTGTCCATGTCGAGCAGATTCGCGTAGATCTTCAGGTATCCTTTGTCGTACACTTTCGGGATCACGTGAAAGCGCCCCTCTTCCATGGCCTTGAGATAATGGGCGCTGATACAAGTCCTTCTTGCGATGTCGCCTATTTCGAGGCCGCGGGCCATGCGTCTTTCTTTTAGACTACAGCCGATATCATGCATCTTTTCCCCCTGGACGGAACAGCAGCAATTGTCGCTTTTTATCGCAAACGTTTATGCCGGCTTGCCTGTACGGAAAAATGTAACGCTGCTCATGATCTTTACGGCGTATAAAGAGTACGGACCAAGATTGTTTTGTGTAAGCATTACGTAGCATAAAGTATAAGGAAAATCAACGTAAAATTATAATTTTATTACTATATTAAACATTGATCAACGCGGCATACAATACCTAGTGGCTTTCTTGATAAAAGCACACTATCTTGATTGGACGGATTCTGTATCTTGAGATGAAAAACCGTGTTCTCAGGGAACAGAATGCAGGAAAGGCTTTTTTGGTATTGAAATGAAGGTCGCTGACGTGGTATAAAAGCACTCTTCCCAGCCGGACCCTGAAAGGCATATGTCCAGGATTTCCATCGAGTTCGTACACAAGAACCAAAAGCTCTACGCATGGGCATCGCTACTTGCGTTGACAACGATCTTCTACAACATCGCAGAAGGTCTGGTCTCCGTGGCCTTCGGTCTCGAGGACGGGAGCATGTCGCTGTTCGGGTTCGGCCTCGATTCTTTTGTGGAAGTGGTTTCCGGCATCGGGGTCTGGCATATGATCCGCAGGACGAGGCAGAACAGCGGGGAAGGCGCTGATCGGTTCGAGCAGAGAGCGCTCAGAATCACCGGCAGCGCCTTTTACGTTCTGACGGCTGGGCTGACGATCACGTCCATCATCGACCTCTACCAAGGGCACCATCCAGAGAGCACGTTCTGGGGAATCGTCGTATCGATCATATCTATCTGCTCCATGTGGCTGCTCTTCCGCGCCAAGATGAAGGTCGGAAAAGGGCTCAACTCTCCGGCCATTCTGGCAGACGCCGCCTGCACGCGCACGTGCCTGCAGCTCTCGGTCGTGCTGCTCGTTGCGAGTGCCGGCTATAAGCTCACCGGGATCGGCTGGCTTGACTCCGTCGGTGCTCTGGTTATCGGCTGGCTCTGTTTCCGCGAGGGGAGGGAGGCCTTCGAAAAGGCCCGGGCAAGGAGTTTTGCCTGCACCTGCGGGGGAAGCTGCCAGGGAGAAAAAAATTAGGGGCCGCGGTTTGACGCACGTATGATTATGAGTTACAAAATCGATTTACACGTTCACACGAAATTCAGCGGCGACAACGACGCCGATCCCGAGGAAGCAGTCATTCACGCCATCGAGCGCGGCCTGCACGGTATTGCTTTCACGGAACACTATTCGTACGCGGCATCGGAGCATGCTGTTCTCCTGAAAGAGAAGTATGGAGACAGAATACTGGTTCTCCGGGGAGTGGAATTTTCCGCCAACGAAGGCCATTGCCTGATTTTCGGCGTGGACACGGACCGGCTGGGGATGAAATATGCCCCAATAAAGGAAGTCATCCCTTTCGTTCGGGCCGCAGGCGGTGTCGTGATCCCGTCCCATCCCTATCGAACGGTTAACAGTCTCGGAGACCTGGTCCTGACCGTGGGAGATATTTGCGCGCTCGAAGGGTATAACGGCTGCAACATGCATCCGTTCAATGTCAGGGCACTGGAAGCCGCAGGTTCCCTGAACCTTCCCTTTACGGGGGGGTCCGATGCCCACTCGCCGCAGGATGTGGGGTCGTGTTTTACCGAGTTTGACGTTCGGGTTACAGGCAAGAACTTCATCGATCTGTTGAAAGCCGGGAACTTTCGCGGCGTGGATACGAGAAAAATTTCAAGGATGATGCCGAAGACCTTCTAGCCCGCGGTCAGCCGGTATGCATCCGGCAACGGGGTCCACTCTGGAAAAGAGATGTCTTTTCCGCTGATGACGTACACGTGAATCTCTTCGTTTTCCCCATGCTGCAAAGGGGTCCTGCAAAGCTTTTTGTCCGGCCCGTCATCGCGCCGATTTCTTCCGATTTACCTCCTGCTCATTTCCCTGGTTGCCCTTCAAAAATTGCTTACGGCACTGATCACTCGAATGGCGCTCCTCAAACCTATCCGCCCGGTCATTAGAGCGTTTGACTGGGCCCTTCAGCTGTGCTACGTTTACCCTATGGAAACGGCAGCATATCTCCGTCAGGTGGTAACGGTCCTTGCACGCGAGATCGGCGTCCGGAGCTTTCAGGACCGCGAAGGCCTCACCAGGACGGCAGACTATATCTCCGGCCAGCTTACTTCTCTCGGCTACGACGTTACCCGCCAGGCCTTTAACTTCCGCGGGCATTCCTACGACAACCTTATCGCGGAGCTTCCCGGCACTTCTCTACCGGCACGGATACTTGTCATCGGCGCCCACTACGATACTGTTCGGACCACGCCGGGCGCCGACGACAATGCGAGCGGCGTTGCAGGGCTCCTCGGCCTTGCACGGTTGCTTTCCGGGACCCGACAGGACAGGACAATCAGGTTCGTATTCTTTTGCCTTGAGGAGCCGCCGGCCTACCGCACGAAAAATATGGGGAGCTATCATTATGCGAGAAGCCTGAAGGAAAAAGGTGATGAGGTGGAGGGGATGATCTGCCTCGAGATGATCGGTTACTACTGCGACCGGGAAGGCAGCCAGCACTATCCCGTGCCGTTTATGGGCCTCAAGTTTCCCAAGGCCGGCAATTATATCTCGCTGGTCGGGAATGCACGCTCCCGGCGTTTTACGCATGAGATTGCAGAAGACTTTAGGAAAAGCACCGATCTCCCGGTCGTCACGCTGAACGCGCCGGCGATCGTCATCGGCATCGATTTCTCCGACCACTGGTCATTCGGTAAGTTCGGCTACCAGGCCCTGATGGTGACGGACACGGCCTTTTACCGGAATCCGAATTACCACGCGCCGGGTGATCTGCCGGAAACGCTTGATTACGACCGCATGGCAAAGGTGGTGGAGGGGCTTGCGAAAGCGGTGCGGCCATCGATCGATTGACAGGTTTTTTTCGAAGTGAGCCGGAATATCCGCCGACTTCAGCAGTTGAGGAGGGGATGCAACGGGAACGAACAGGTCGCGCTACCCCCCATAGAAAGAAAAGAGCAGTTTCTGGATCCCCCAAGCCATGGCTATGCATGCCGGGAGTGTCAGCACCCAGGCCATGACAATCTTGCCCGCAATGCCCCAACGTACCGCCGAGAGCCGCTTGGTTGACCCTACACCGAGGATGGCTCCCGATACAACGTGAGTCGTGCTCACCGGCATACCGACGTGGCTCGCCGCGATGATGATTGCCGTCGAAGCCGTCTCGGCCGCGAACCCGTGAATCGGTTCGAGCTTCAGCATTTTGACGCCGAGGGTCTTGATGATCTTCCACCCTCCGAAGAGCGTGCCGAAGCCCATGGCCAGGGCGCAGATGAGAATGACCCACTTCGGCACATCCATGGTCTTAATGACCCCGCCGCTTACGAGGGCCATGGTGATGATGCCCATGGCTTTTTGCGCGTCATTCGAGCCGTGGCCGAAGGCCATGAATGCCGAGGAGACGATCTGGAGCCTGCCGAAGTATTTGCTGATTACGCCGGGAGAGAGCTGTCCGAATAAATACAAAATCAGCCTCATGAGAAGATAACCGAATATGAGTCCGAAAATAGGAGAGATGAGCAGAGAGGTGAGGATATTGATGATGCCGCCGGTATTCAGGATGCCGGCGCCACCATGGGCCATGGCAGCCCCTGCAAGCCCTCCGAAGAGCGCGTGTGACGAACTGACGGGAAGCCCCATGAGGATCGTTATGAGATTCCACAGGATTGCCGAAAGCAGCGCGGAGATGATCACGAGGTCTGTGACTGAAAGAGGATCGACGATGCCCGTGCCGATTGTTTTCGCAACAGCAGTTGAAAGAAACGCGCCGAGGATGTTCATGGTGGCGGCCATGATCACGGCCGTCATGGGCGAAAGCACCTTGGTTGATACGACGGTGGCGATGGCATTGGCACTGTCATGCCAGCCGTTCGCGATATCGAAGAATATTGCGAGAATGATGATGAGGATCAGGATTTCATGCATGTTTCAGGACGATGGTTTCGAGGATATTGGCGATGTCTTCAGCCCGGTCCGAGGCGTCCTCGAAGAGCTGGTAGATATCTTTCCACTTGATGATGTAAATGGGATCGTTGCGGTCGTTTAAAAGTTTGCCGAGAGCGTCGCGATACTTGCGGTCGATCCTGTTTTCGAGCCGGTTGACTTCGATGCAGTGCTCCTGCACATGGGAGTACTGCTTCGACCGGAGTTCGCGGAGCGCTTTTTTCAGGACGTCGGCGGTCATCTGCAGGTCCTCGGCTATGGATATGACCTCGGTTGTCGGCTTGTCGATCCGGTATACGACCATCCTGTCGACAGCGGCCCAGATCAGGTCGAGCACATCATCGATCCGGGACGCCAATGCGTGAATGTCCTCGCGGTCGATGGGCGTGAGGAAGGTCTTGTTCAGTTCCTTCATGATGTCATGCGTGAGCATGTCACCTTCCTGCTCGAATTCGTAGATTGATTTCGCCCTTTTTTCGAATTTTTCGAAACTTTCAAAATTGTTAAACGTATCAACGAGCACGTCCGCTGCCCGCGTCAGATTTTCCAGGGCGCGGTCGAACATTTCAAAAAAGTCTATTTTTTTCGGAAATAAGGCCATGGGTTTCAGCGACTCCTTCGGAAAGTGTGCATGGATAAACCGGGTCAGAAAACGGGGAACTGCGATGTGTCACGTTTTTTAAGCGTCCTTAAAATATCACAAACGACGCTTATTTGCAACAGGGAACTCCCTCCTGTACAAGCCGGGAATCTTATGACGTGATTCAGGAATTTTATAGGCACTCTGCCGGTTCGTTCGCGGAGGATAGGGGCTGCAGTTGGAGTTTTAGTATGAAAAGTTTTAGGAAAAAGGAAAACGGGTGCAAGGCGCAGGAAAACAGTTATGTCCTAAACAGAGACGGGAAGTGATAATGGGAATGCTTGCTCCGAAATAAGTTATTGGTTCAGGATTTTTTTGCCGAGCGATCCGGCGCTGCTTGTTCTCTCGCCTGGCTCAAAACAGGAAAGAACGTGCTCGTGCAAAAAATAAAAGGCGGTGATATGCTCACCGCCTCATGCAAGCTTGAAATTCTATAGCCGTCCTAAAGCGCCTTTTCCTTCCAGCACTTATCGCAGATCCACATCATGCCGCGGACCCTGCCGGTCGTGGTCATCATTTTTGCAGCCTGCATTGGTTTGCCGCAGCACTGCGGGCTGTTGCTGACAACGGCCTTCTTGGTGGCTGCTTTTGCTGTTTTGCTTAATTCTGCCATGGTACCTTCACCTCCGTTAATATCGGGAAAACCTGTGCATTTTAACCATACCAGGAAAAATGTCAAGCAAATTCTTGCAGCTGCTTCGCCTTTTGACGGTTTGGGGCGGCCGCACCCCTGTTGTTCTCTGATAAACTCCTTGACTTCGCTAGGGGTTTGATTTATAAATATTAAACACGGTGCCTCAACCGGGCTGTTCTCATGCCAACTCATCACCGGACAGTACGTAAGTAATTCGAACAATCTTACAAAACCTTATGGAAGACCATAAACTGAGAGTATTCTGCGCTGTCGCGGAAACGAAGAGCTTTTCCAAGGCGTCAGAGCTGATTCATCTGACCCAGCCCGCGGTGAGCCTGCAGGTGCAGGCAATGGAAGAGCTCTATGAAACGCGTCTGTTCGACCGGTCGGGAAACTCCATCAACCTGACGCCGGCCGGCGAGATCCTGTACAAACGGGCGAAAGAAATCCTCGCCCTCTACGCCGAAGCGCAGAAAAACATCAGTGAAATTACGGGCGCCATCAAAGGCTCACTCTCCGTCGGCGCCAGCATGACGATCGGCAACTACCTTCTCCCCTCGATCATCGCGGCCTTCAAGAGAAAAGTCCCCCAAGTCAACATTTCGCTGGTGATAAACAATACCAAGATCATTACCGAAAAACTGAACGCGGGTGAGATCGATATGGCCCTGGTGGAAGGCGACGTGAGCAAGCAGCGGTTTACCGTCGACACCCTGCTCAACGATGAACTGGTCGTGATCATGTCTCCCGCCCACGCCTGGGCGGAACGCCGCAACATTCCGGGAATGGACCTGACCAAGGAGCCGCTCATCCTCCGGGAGGAGGGGTCAGGCACGCGCCAGATCATTCTGAAACACCTCGAGGACCACGGGATCAAACTGGACCATCTCAAGATCGTCCTCGTGCTCGGCAGCATAGAAGCGATCAAGAGCGCCGTGGAAGAAGGCATGGGCGTATCGATCGTGTCCGCCTGGGCTGCGCGTTCGGCGATCAAGCACGGCATCCTCAAGGCAATGACGTTCAAGGACGTCAAGTTCCACCGCACGTTCAGCATCATCTCGCCCAAACGCAATTACTGCACCCATACCGCGAAGGAGTTCCTGAATTTCCTGAAGGTCTATCCCATCAAGTCCCCCATGTCCTGATCCGGAGCCTGTTCCAATTCCCCTGTTCCCGTTTTCCCCATGCCCGCCGGTCGTTCAGGTCTATTTTTTTCAGGACCAGCGCGCTCCATGACTCGACCTCAAGCGTGCCCGCGCTGTTTCGTACCGTAACAGCGCCGTCACTGTCCGTCCTGAAGATCCGGCTTCCCACGCTCGCGTATCGTGCGAGGACCTCGTCAGCGGGATGATGGTAGACGTTGTCCTTGCCCACGGTCACGACGGCGATCCCCGGTCGTGAGCGTCTGACAAAGTCTTCAGTGCTCGAACTTCTGCTCCCGTGGTGCGGGACCTTCAGCAGGTCGCAGGCAAGCTCGCACCCATGTTGCATCAAATATCTTTCCGCCGGCGCCCCGATGTCTCCCGGAAAGAGGAATGTTTTTTTATTGTCCGCGATGCGCAGGACCAAGGAACCGTTGTTCTCAGCGTCAAACGCTTTTTTTGTCCGGGGCGTGAATGCCGCGGCAGGATGAATAATCTTCAACTCCGCTTCTCCCAGCATGATTGGCGGGTCGTCAGCCGATACCGTTCGGAGGGGGATCCCTTTTTCCCTGACAACGCGCAGCAAATCCGCATAGCCGGGCAAATCAAGGTCGCGGCCGCTGGTCCAGACCTCCCGCACCTGGAATGTCTTTAGAACGTACAGAAGCCCGTTCATGTGGTCCGGATGGGGATGTGACAGCACCACAAGGTCCAGCGTATGCACGCCCCGGTTCCAGAGGCAGGGGGCAAGAACGTGCCGTCCGATGTCGAACCTGTTGTCGCGCGTTCCGCCACCGTCGATCAGCACCCTTTTGCCCGACGCGAGTTCCACGAACGCACAGTCCCCCTGGCCGACGTCGGGAAAAGTGATCTCCGTTCTTCCCTTCGGCATAAAGGGGCGCGCGAAGAAAAAGACAAGGAGCGCTCCGGCAACTCCTGTCCTCGCCAGGGCAAACCAGGACAGCCTCGAGGTATTTTCGAACGGTTTGAACAGGAAAAGCAGCCGGGTTCGGACAAATTCGAACAAGGAGATTAGGAAGAGAGCGGCAACCAACAGCCAGAAAACACTCGGCGATGGCGGATGAATTTCAGCAAACGGCAGATCGGCAAAAAAAACAACGATGGCGATGAAGATGTCGGCGACGGACTGGGTGAGATTCGCAAGCGGCAGATGATGCGTAAGGAGAGATACCACGCCCGCCAGAAGCCCCAGCGGCACGACGATCATGCCTGCGAACGGCACCACAACGATATTCGAAAGGAGGCCAACGAATGAGATCTGGTTGAAATAATGGGCAACCAACGGTCCTGTTGCAAGGGTGGTCGACAGAGAAATGACCATGAGAAGGACCGTCGTATTCCTGATTTTCTGCAGGGTCGTCTTCGCTTCGATCTGCAGCTCATTCCAGAGGTTTACGACGGCGCCGATGACGAGAACCGAGAGGTAGGAAAGCTGGAAGGAGATGTCGAAGACCGCCTGGGGGTTCGCTGCCAGGATGAGAAGGGCGGCGATCGCGAGGGACTGCATAAGTGCGTTTTTGCGGTCCAGGATGAGCGCGAAGAGTCCCGCCGTTATCATGATGAGCGAACGGACCGTGGCGACCTGTCCGCCTGCAAGGAGTGTATAGAAAATCACGAGCGGCAAGGTGAGCCATGCTGCAATTTTCTTCGGGTCGGTCGAAAGCGTCAGGCGATGATAGAACCGTTCCGGCAGCAGGAACAACAGACCTCTGATCAAGCCGAAACAGAGAATGGCCGCCATACCGAGGTGCGACCCGGAGATGGAGATGATGTGCGTTACTCCCGCTGCCATAAATTTATCGCGTATATCGTCGGATAGCCCGCCCTCTTCTCCCAGCACCATGGCCTGCACGATTGCCGAGCCCTGCCCGGTCAATGACGCCAGGAAGGCCTGGCGGATTCGTTCGCGCCAGTCCTGGACGGTTCTGAACACGCCCGCTCCCCGGCGAAGGATCTCGATTTTTTCGGCGTTCTTCACAGCCACGGTATACGAGATGCCGCTTTGAGCCAGATACGCAGGGTAATCAAAACTACCAGGGTTCACGGAGCCCCGCGGTTCGTACAGTTTACCGCTGACGCGTATCGAATCGCCGTAGCCGACGGACGCGAGTTCCTCGCGCACGCCTACGCGAAGCTTCCCGGAAACGCTTGTGCCGTCGATCGTATGGACGTCAAGAGCAAAGCCGGTCCTGTCCGGGTCCCGATCAAGGGGCGAAGCAATCACGCCGTCTATGGTATGAACCGCTTTGTCCGGAGTGAACAGCCGGGTATAGTGGCTTGGCGGAAACCATGCAGCAGAAAAGAGGTATGCGGCCATGCCGATGAGTCCGGGCAGGACGATAAGCAGGGACCGTCTCAGGGTGAATTTTTCGAACCACGCAATGATGCCCGCTGCCGGGACGAGGATGCAGAGGACGATGGTGATGGAAACAGGGAAGTAAAGAAACCCCTGCCCGAGCAGAATGCCGGCAATGGAGGCGAGGGCGATCGTGATGACCGGTGTGTGCATAGCGATTGTGCAGCGTGCAATGCGGTTTGCAGGATAAATGCAGTTCAGACTTCCCAAACGCCCATGACCAGTACCGTATCGTTCGGCTGATTACCCCAGTTTTTCCCTGATGAGCCCGGCCAGGTCCTCTGCGAGCGACTTGATTTCAATCTGGTCCTCGCCTTCGATCATGACGCGGACCTTGGGTTCGGTGCCGGAGTAGCGGACGAGAAGGCGCCCGGTCCCTTCAAGCTTCTTCTCGATTTCGGACATATGTCTGGAAATTTCGGGGATCGACGCGAGGTCGCACCGCTGCTTTACCTTCACGTTCACGAGGATCTGGGGATAGGTCTTCATGCACGCTGCCAGCTCGGAGAGCGGCTTGCCCGTCTGCTTCATGATGGCGAGAACCTGAAGCGCGGAAATGAGGCCGTCGCCCGTCGTATTGTGGTCCAGGAAGATGATGTGGCCCGATTGTTCGCCGCCGAGGTTAAAGCCGCCCGCCAGCATTTTCTCCATGACGTACCGGTCGCCGACCGCTGCGCGCACCAGTTTGCCCCCCGCCTTCTGCATTGCGAGTTCAAGGCCGAGGTTGCTCATGACCGTGGCTACCAGCGTGTTCTGTTTGAGTCTGCCTTCTTTCATCATCCGGAGCGCGCACATTGCCATGACCGTGTCGCCGTCCACCACCGTTCCCCGTTCGTCGCAGAAAATGATCCGGTCTGCGTCGCCGTCAAAAGCGATCCCGACGTTGGCGTGGTTGGCCGAGACCGCGCGTGAGATGACCTCGGGATAGAGCGAGCCGCAGCCCTGATTGATGTTCATGCCCGTGGGCTGGTCGTAGAGGGAGATGACATCCGCTCCCAGCTCCAGGAGAATGCGCGGACCGATCTTGTATACAGCGCCGTTGGCGGAATCGACGACGATGCGCAGGCCGGAGAGGTCCATGCCGCGGGGGAACGAGGATTTCACGAACTCGTTATATCTGCCCGCGGCGTCGTCGATCCGGAACGCCTTGCCGATCTCGGCGGCCGTGGGCCGGATGGCGTCGATCTCACCGGAGTAGAGGAGTTTCTCCATCTTTTTCTCGGTCTCATCGGGGAGTTTGAATCCGTCCCTCCCGAAGAACTTGATCCCGTTGTCCTCGTAGGGGTTATGGGAAGCAGAGATGACGACTCCGGCATCCGCCCGCAGGCTCCTGGTTAAAAAGGCGATGCCCGGCGTGGGCACCGGCCCGACGAGCAGCACGTCCATGCCCATGGAGCAGAGGCCCGACGTCAGCGCGCTTTCTATCATGTAGCCCGACAGCCTCGTGTCCTTGCCGATCACGATGCGGTGTCTGCGAGCGGAATCGCGGAACACATGGGCAGCGGCCCTGCCGATGCGGAGCGCCATCTCCGAAGTCATGGGATCCTGGTTCGCCACACCCCGGACCCCGTCGGTCCCGAATAGTTTTTTCATCTGTTCACCCTTTCAATAGTTATCCGGACAGAAATGTTGGTATCGATGATCTTAATGGACTTGCCCTGATAGTCGATCTTCGGCTCGATCGTCATGCTCCTGTCGGCACCTTGGACGTCGATCGGCATGGTTTGGAGCCTCTCCAGCGTCTTGATGACGCTTTCCGGGCCTTCCGCGGTAATCCGGGCCGGAGTGACTGCTGTTTTCCTCACCCGATAGCCTGCGGCGGGAACGCCGTGAAGAAGGGGCTTGAGCCGGAAAGCCTTTTTTTCGAGCGGTTCCAGCTTTACTTTGACCTCCGACTGGGAAAGGTGCATGACCGTCACGCCCGAGGGCCTGCGGATGTCGTCGGGTGAAATAGGCACGACGTTCTCGCCGACTTTGGCCAGGGACAGGTCGAGGGCGCCGAATACTTTTTTCCCGATCGTAATGTCGCGGAGCGCCCGCTCCTGGCCCTGTACGCGCACATCGAGGGAACCTGCCACGTTGCCGACCACGGCTACGTTCGGCGGGATGTTCCTGAGTTCGAGAGGCACGGTCAGCGTCATCTCGGTCTTGCCTTTTGAGGTAACATAGAACCAGAGCGAGACCGAGAGTGCCAGCGAAAGGAGCTTGATGCCCCAGTTATCGAACAGTATTTTCCGGGTTTCCATGCTATGCTTTCCTGTTCTTGCGTTGGATGAAAATATCGGACAGCGTCTTCCTGAGCGCGGGCGCATCTGTGTTGTGCTCGATCGTACCGTTCCTGACCACGGAAATCTCGCCGGTTTCCTCGGACACGACCACCACCACGGCGTCCGCTTCTTCCGTGAGGCCGACGGCGGCGCGGTGGCGCGTACCGAGCGCCTTCGAAAGGTTCGATGAAAGCGTCAACGGCAGGAAGCAGCCGGCGGCACTGATCCTTCCGTTTCTGATGATGGCGGCGCCGTCGTGGATCGGCGAGTAGGGGAGGAAGATACTCACCAGGATCTCTTTGGTGACTTTGGCGTCGAGGTCGGTGCCCATCTCCACAATCGTCGCGAGATCCGTGTCCCGTTCGAGCACGATAAGCGCCCCGATCCGCTTGTTCGCCATGGATACGGCCGCCTTGACCGTTTCCTCGATGAACTTGGAGCCTTCAACCGTTGAGAGCGACCGGAACAGAGGGCGTTCGCCCACCCGGGCGAGGGTCCTTCTGATCTCGGGTTGGAACAAAATCACGACAGCGAGCACGATCTGGGACCAGAAACTATGAATGAGCCAATCGAGGGTGTAGAATTCGAAAGTCTGTGAGGCAATGAGTACCAGCACGATCAGACCGATGCCGATGAGCATCTGGAAGGCGCGTGTGCCCTTGATGAGAAGGAGCAGCCGGTAAAAAAGGTAATAGACCAGCGCTATATCTACCGTATCGTTGAACCAGCGGTAGTGTGCAAGGGCCTCGCGTATGTCGGTGAAGTTATTGAGCATTGATCAAAGGATTGAAGCAACCACGGAAGATTCGGAGGCACGGAGAATATCTAAATCAGAATAAAATATAAAAAAAGCGAAATCAAAATTTCATTATTTTAATAATTTCTGCTCTCCTGACGTTCCTCCGCGTCTTCGTGGTGCAACATCTTATTTGTTTCTCAGAATTGCGTCGGCCATCCGGACGACCTGCGTCATGCGCGCCACGTCGTGGACCCGCACGATCTTCGCCCCGCGCTCGATCCCCAAGGCCACGGTCGCAGCCGTCCCCTCGATTCGCTGCTCGGGTACCGCAATATCCAGGACCGTGCCGATGAACTTTTTCCTCGACGTTCCGAGCACGATCGGCCTTCCGAGGGCGCGGAACCCGTCGAGCCGGTTCAGGATCGTGAGGTTGTGCCCGAGCGTTTTGCCGAACCCGATGCCGGGGTCGATCAGCGTTTTTTCCCGGTCCACCCCGGCCCGCTCGGCAATTGCGATGCCTTCCTCGAGGTAGGCCAGGACTTCGCCGAGCACATCATCATACACCGGGTTTTGCTGCATGCTGCGCGGCGTGCCCTTGATATGCATGATGACGACCGCCGCTCCGTAATCAGCAACGACCTTCGCCATGTCGGGCGAGAACCGGAGACCGCTGATGTCGTTTACGATCGAAGCGCCTGCGTCGAGCGCCTTTTTTGCCACCGATGCTTTATACGTGTCGACGGAGATGGGGACGGTCAGTTCTTTTGACAACCGCTCTATCAGCGGGATGATCCTTCGCAGTTCTTCCTTTTCAGCAAGGGGTTCGGACCCGGGCCTGGTCGACTCTCCGCCGATGTCGATGATGTCAGCTCCGGCTGCAGCCATCTCCCGCGCATGGGACACGGCTGTTTCCAAATCGGCGAACCGGCCCCCGTCGGAAAAGGAATCCGGGGTCGCATTCAGGATGCCCATGACCTGGGTGCGGCCGCCGAGGTCGAGCACTTTCCCCCTGCAATCAATCTTATAATCTGAGCGCGTATAGTTGTCAAGCAGAGAGTCGATTTTTTTTGAAAGTTCGGCGGGAAAGCCGCCCCGGGAGGAGATTCTCGCCGTGACCTGCTTCAGTTGGTCCGGGGTACCGCAGAGAACCACTTCCGCCGCCCTATCGGCAGGAGCAGAAAAAGTCAGGGCAGGTCCAAGACCTGCCCTGTTGTTTGATGATAGGATAGACTCGCGTATGGCTGCGGTCTGTCCGGAGCCAAACCCGCTCAAGGTAATGGTCAGCGCCCCATGGCCGGTGATCCCGAGGACTGGCCCCATCCCGGCCTCCTACGCTGCCGCAGGACTGCCGTTGACGATGGCATCGATTTCAGCGGCATCGAGGGTCTCTTTTTCAAGCAAGGCCGTGGCCAGGCCATGCAGCACCGCCACGCGGTCCTGAATGAGGGTCTTGGCCCGGTGATAGTTGTCCATGACGATGCGTTTCACTTCCTTGTCGATCTCGATGGCCGTACTCTCGCTGTAGTCGCGGTGCTGTGCTATTTCGCGGCCGAGGAATATCGCTTCTTCTTTCTTGCCGTAGGAGAGCGGTCCCATGGCATCGCTCATGCCCCACTCGCAGACCATCTTCCGGGCAAGCGCTGTTGCGCGTTCAAGGTCGTTGCCCGCGCCCGTGGTCATATGCTGGAGCGCGATCTCTTCGGCGGCCCGTCCGCCCAGGAGGATCGCGATGTTGTTCAACAAATGTTCTCGGTCATAGGAATACCGGTCGGCCGTGGGAAGCTGGAGCGTTATGCCGAGCGCCATGCCGCGCGGGATGATCGAAACCTTGTGCACCGGGTCTGTTCCGGGGATGAGTCTCGCCACCATCGTATGCCCGGCCTCATGATAGGCCGTGTTCTTCTTTTCTTCGTCGCTGATCAGCATGGATTTCCGCTCAAGGCCCATCAGGATCTTGTCCTTGGCCCGGTCGAAATCATCGTTCTCGACCTGCGTCTTGCCCATCCTGCCGGCCAAAAGCGCGGCCTCGTTCACGAGGTTCGCAAGTTCCGCACCGGAGAGCCCGGGGGTCCCCCGTGCGATGGCTTCGAGATCCACGTGGGGCGCGAGCTTGATCTTCTGGGTATGGACCTTCAAAACGCCGACACGGCCGTTCAAATCCGGCCGGGGGATCACCACCATGCGGTCGAACCTGCCCGGCCGGAGGAGCGCCGGGTCGAGCACGTCGGGACGGTTGGTTGCTGCCACGAGGATGACTCCTTCGTTGCTCTCGAAACCGTCCATTTCCACGAGAAGCTGGTTCAGGGTCTGCTCACGTTCGTCGTGGCCGCCGCCGAGGCCCGCTCCGCGGTGCCTGCCCACGGCGTCGATCTCGTCGATAAAGATGATGCACGGCGCATTCTTCTTGCCCTGTTCGAAGAGGTCACGAACACGCGATGCGCCGACGCCCACGAACATCTCGACGAAGTCCGAACCGCTTATCGACAGGAAGGGCACACCCGCCTCGCCTGCAATAGCGCGCGCGAGCAGCGTTTTTCCCGTTCCGGGAGGGCCGACCAGGAGCACACCCTTGGGGATCTTGCCGCCGAGTTTCTGGAACTTTTGCGGGTCCTTCAGGATTTCGATGATCTCCTGGACTTCCACCTTGGCTTCGTCCATGCCGGCTACCTCGTTGAAGGTCACTTTCTTCGAGGTCTCGTTCAGAAGTTTCGCCTTGCTCTTGCCGAAGGAAAGCGCTTTATTGCCGCCCATCTGCATGTTGCGCATGATGAACAGGAACCAGAGTGCCATCAGAATGAGCGGCGCCCACACGACGAGGAAATTGTACCATGCCGATTCCTTCACCGGCTCCGCATTGATCTTGACACCCTTGGCCCGTAAGTCCTTGACGAGGTCCGGATAGTCGGGAAGATTGGTCTTGAACGACTTGCCGGTCTTGAAGTTCCCGGTCATCTCGGCGCCCTTGATCGTGACGTCGTTCACTTCGTTGTTTGCGATCTTGTCCATGACGTCGCTGAAAGGGATCTGCATGGCCGTCGGGGTGACAGGGTTGAACAGATTGAAGATGAGCACCGACACCACGACGAACAGCAATATCAGCGCCAGATTTTTATAGAAAGCACTCACGAATAGAACCTCCTGAAAAGCCGTCGGGCGATTGAGCCTGCCGGAATTCTTTAATATTAACACATTGATGACGGTGTGACAACTGATTTATCCCTTAGAGCGATGTATTTCGGGCAATTATCCCTGCCGTTCTTCGTATGGGAGTACGGCGATGTACGGCAGATTTCGATATCGGTCTTTGTAATCCAGTCCGTAGCCGACGACGTACTTGTTCGGGATGCGAAAGCCCGCGTAGTCAGCTTCGGTCTGCACTTTTCGTCGTTCCGACTTATCCAGGAGCACACAGACCTTGAGCGACGCCGGTCCGCGTTCCAGGAGCATTTTCTTCAGATAGTCGATGGTGACGCCCGAATCCATGATGTCCTCAACGAGCAGGACGTCTTTTCCTTTGATGTCCTCTTTCATGTCGGCGATGATCTGGACGGGATGGCTGCCTTTGGAACTGGTGCAGTGGATGAAATCCATGCGGACGGAGATCTTCAACGATCGAAGCAGATCGGACATGAAAAATATGGCGCCCTTAAGCACGCCGACTACAAGCAGGTCCTTCTCGGCATAATCTGCAGAGAGTCTTGATCCGATTTCATGGATCTTCCGTTGAATTTCTTCACTCGTAAAAAGCGGTTTGCCGAAATCGATACCTACCATGGGTCCTCCTTAAAAATGTATGAAAAAGTCATGCATTGAGGAACCGTTGAAGTGAAGTACCGGAAAAAAGGTTCCCTTTTCCGGTTCTCCCTTTGCAGTTTCAATGGTCCTTGCAGAATCGCGCCCGTACTGCCAATACCCGCTTCGTATCCGGGCCCGGAAGAAAACGGAAATCCGTCCTGTATCCCACGACCCACAGGAGGTCCTCTCCTGCGGAGAGGAGGGGTACCCTGTCCCTTTGTTGTCGCGGGACCTTCTGGTCGACCAGATAATCCTGGAGCTTTTTGCTCCTGCCCCCCATGCCCGAGGGGCAGAACCAGTCGCCCGGACGCCTGTTTCTGAAGGTCAAAAGCGGGCTTATTTTATCATAATCGAACACAGCCTGCCAGCGATAATTTTCTTTGTCCAAGGGGTCTTCAGATCCGTTGGTGAGTCTCGTCTCGACCTCCACCCCGAGATCCGGGATCGTCGTGGTCCCCGGAAGGGCCAATGCATGGGAAAAGTCATATACAGGAGACGTCGTGCTGATGATGAAGCGATCGTACTCGCGCCTGATCGTAATACCACGGGACAGGCCCAGGGACCTGCCGGTTTGCGACGCCGCCATGAAGGCGAGTGCCTCGTCGATCCGGACCCGTGACATCCCCGTTGGCTGCAGACCGACCCTTCCGATGGCTGCCCGCAGGATTCTGCGCCTGAACGCAAGGGGCAGAGCATTGAATTCGTCCCTTTTCAGCGCACTCCCGTCTGCCTCCGGCACCAGCACGTCCTGCAGAAGTGACTCGATATGCGCTTCGACTGCCTCGTTCTCGTCACGAAAAAGTCCGGCTTCAGATGCGAGTGTTTCTTCGATGCGGGGATTGAATTGCTTTAAGACCGGCATGATCTCCAGCCTTATCCTGTTTCTCCTGTACAGCGGCTTGACGTTTGATGGATCAGTCACGAACGAGAGGCCGGCAGTCCGAATATATTCCAATACCTCATCTCTTGTCACGTCGATGAGCGGTCTGATGATGTTATCCCGTACCGGTGGAATGGCCGAAAGTCCCGAGGCGCCGGCGCCACGAATCAGCCGCAGCAGGAACGTCTCCGCCTGGTCGGTAGCAGTATGCCCCGTTGCAATGCGGGCGGCGCCTTCCGCCCGGGCGACCTTTTGTAAGAATGCATACCGTATTTCACGGGCCCCGGCCTGGGACGACAGACCGCGTTCGCGGCAGAAGGCGGGCACGTCGATATGTTCAAGGGTGGAAGCAATGCCCATGTCCCTCGCAAGATTGCCGACGAAACGCGCTTCTTCTGCTGATTCCCTGCCGCGAAACATGTGGTCGAGATGGGCGATGTGCAGTGCGATGTTCATTTCCTCGGAGAGAGAATGGAGAACGGAGAGAAGGGACACCGAATCCGGACCGCCCGAGACGGCGACTATAACCCGTTCTCCGGGTTCCAGCATGCCAAAGAGCTTTATAGTTGCTGCCACTTTTTTGACTAACATGGAGAAGGGGAAAATGAGTTCCGTGAGGGAAGAAAATGGCGGCGGTGCAGGGAGCTTCCACCTTCTTTTCACCCCGACCGACGAACCCCATACATCGTAACTAAACTGAGCCTGAACGCCTTACGGTGAGCATCCTTTCAGGTTGATTGGTGTGCCAAAATGTCCCAATACTATCACAAATCGGATTCACTGACAATAGAGCATTTTATCCTAATAATTACTACTGATGGGGCTGTTTTTCAGATTGATGAAAATTATTTTCGGGCTGCAGGCGGACTATTGCAAAAAGTACGAGTTCCTGGCACCCTGTTCCCGGTTTCACCGTTTGTCTCTTGTCAAAATGAAGGCATCTCATTGATAAAATCATGTTTGAAGTCAGGTAGACTGGAGCCCGGGCGCTTTCCCGGAAAAGAATTGAAATAGATTATATTTTACATTTCCTGTTGAAATCTATATAATTATGACCATCTTCCCTTTTGCAGTCTTTGAAGAATAACATGCGAATCGCCGGTATACAGATTAGCGCTGGTAAAGATATGGAACGAAACCTCCAGCGCGCCGTGGAGATGGCCAAGGTGGCGGCGGAAAAGGACGCACGGATCATCTGCTATCCCGAGCTCTTCCTCACCCCCTGGTTTCCCCGCTGTGAAGAGCGTTCCCTGGTCTCCTGGGCAAGAGGCGCCTCAAGCGAGACGCTGGAGCAGTTTAGTAAGCTCTCCGAGAGCACGAAAACCGTACTCATCATTCCCTTTTTCGAAGCCGATGGCAAGAACTTCTACAACAGCACGGCAGTATTCGACTCCGGCAGGCTTCTCGGTACGTACCGCAAGATGCATGTGCCGAACCTTCCCCTCTACCGCGAACAATTCTATTTCTCGGCCGGCGATGCCGGCTTTCCCGTGTTCGAAACATCGCAGGGAAAGATCGGGATCCAGATCTGCTGGGACAACCTCTTCCCCGAAGGGGCGCGCATCCTGGCGCTCAAAGGCGCGGAGATAATCTTCTCTCCCACCGCGGCTTCACTCAACACGCACACCCTTTGGGAGCGGGCCATCACGGCAAATGCCTTCGCGAACCATGTTTTCATCTTCCGCGTGAATCGCGTCGGACAGGAAGAAGGCATTTCATTCTATGGCCGGAGCTTCTGCGCCGATCCCTGGGGCGAAATGGCCTCGGAGCTTGCCGGCGGCAAAGAGGCGATCGTGATCGCGGACGTCAACCTTGCCGAGCGCACTTCCGCTGCAGAGACGTGGGGTTTTCTCAAACACCGCAGGCCGGAGGAATACGGGGATCTCGCGAAGTAAGCGTGTCTTACCGCTCTCTCTCAGCGTTGCCGAAGTTCAAGCGCAAAATCGTTTTAGACTGCATGTGTTTTCCAAAATACTCCCTATTCGGTCTTGCCTCTTCAACTCGATAATTCTACACCTGCTGCCTTTCTTCATCTGCATCCAGCGCTTTAGAAACCATGGTGTTTAAAACTTCAAGTTGACAAGCCGGCGTTTTTCAGGAATACTACATTTATGATCAAAATGTTGCATTTTGGAAGGACTGGATAAGTGCCCTGTACATGCACAGCAGGGGAGAACCTGAACGTTGGTGTTGCCATGCGGTGATGGTGATGCCCTGAAAACAATGCTTCTATCATACATAGGCAGTCCGGAAATATGATCCGTCATATTTCCTCCCCGCACCCCATCCCGACGACGGGATGGGGTGCACTTTTCTCCGCTTTTTTCAGCTTGTCAGGACCATTAATCCTAAAAACGGCATTTGACACGGAAAAATCGGATTAACTTCGGATAAATGCAGATAAAGATCGAACTTGAAGCCTCACCAAAAGGGTGAAACTCCTTTTTTGAATTATCAGCTCTTATCCGCTTCTTATCGGCTTTTATCTGTGTCAAATGCTTTTCCTAGATTATAGCTTTATTGAATTGCGGAAGCGCCTCTGAAGAGTTAAAATTAACCTGGCTGAACTGAGAAAGAATATGACTACGGAGCTTTGTCAGAGGGAGTTCGCGTCATGAAAAGAGTCCTTGCTGTTTGTTTGATATTATTTGTTTCCGGATGCGGGGTAACCACGGCGCGGCAGCTTCGGGAGAACCCGGCCGGGATCTATTCCTTCAAGGTCAACGCTGATTATAAAACGGTTTACGAGAAAGTGCTTTTGCATGCCCGGTCATGTTACGAGCTGGCGGCTACGGGAAATAACTTTGTCGTGGAAGGTAAAGCCTTCCCCGAGACAAGAAAATCGTCGATCAGCATAGTGAGGTTTCGCGCCGTTGCCCGGGAAACGGTTTTTACCATAGATTCCGCGCAGCTCGACGACGCGACAACAGAAGTCAATGTATATTATGCGCAGTTGCGATACAAGACCGCGGCGATGACTGTGGAAGAGTGGATAAAAGGAGACTCGAATGAATGTAACCGCAACAAGGTTATCGTAGACTGCGTTTGTTATCTTGAAGAACCCCGCTGAAGTGCACGGTTGCAAGATGCCGTCAACGATTCAGTAGGCAAAGTGAAACAACCAATAATAAAACCCCAGGCTTTCCTATAAGGACTAATACGGCGCTGTGAGCGACACTATCAAAGTTGCGCTCGCCGTCGTATTGCCCAGCTTTGCTGTGATCGCTGCCGTCCCGGCGATGTGTTGCGTGATCACGGTCATCCCCGGTGCATTTGGATTATACCGGCCGATCTTCGCGACCGTTGTGTCCGACGAACTCCAGGTCACCGACTGGGTCAGGTCCTCCACAGAGCCGTCATTAAATGTTCCGGTGGCGGTAAAAAAGACCCCTACCATTCTCGGGACGACGTCATCCTTCGGATTGACATCGAGTGACACGAGTGCCCTGCCTGATACGTTAATTATGGCCTCGTTCGAGGTAATGTTCCCCCATGAAGCGGTAATGGCGGCCGTCCCGCCGCCTACACCCGCAACCGTGCCTGCGTCAACTGTGGCACTGAAGTCATTGGAAGTGCTCCACGTCGCCATTGAGGTTATGTCCTGCGTAAAAGTCTCTCCGCCGCTGGTGAACGTCCCCATAGCGGTGAGAGCGGTCGTGATTCCGCCGTCGATATCAGCGCTCGTGGGAGATACGGCGATGGCGGTCAACTGCGCGTTCTTTACGGTCAGGGATGCGCTGCCTGACATGCCCCCCGGCTCCGTTGCCGTGATGGTGCACGTATCGGGGACGGCGACCTGGGCCGCCGTTGCCACGCCCGATGCGGAGACGGTCACCAGCGGATCCGATGCGGTCCAGTTGACGAGCGTGGTCATGTCCTGCGTAGAACCATCAGAATACACTCCGGTGGCCCTTAACTGCAGTTGAGTTCCTCCCGCCATCATCGGATCAGCAGGTGTGATCCGGATGGAGGCAAGATTGTCGAAGCCGAATGGAGATACACGGCAGGCGTTGAGCGATGCCAATCCCGCAACTACGGCCATCGTCGCCAGCAGGAGGACGATTGTGCGGATCTTTTTTCTTTGCGTTGTTTTCATAGTATTCCGGGCCGGTCTATCTTGCCAATGCCGCGGGCCGCGAATGTCGCCGCGACGGACGCCCCTCTCGCCTCCCCTTCGCCTGTCGGGTCATGAACTATTCTCCCATCCCGCATTTCAAGCACGCGGTCTGCCTGCTTGGCCAGTTCCACGTTATGGGTGACCATGAGTATGGTCAATCCGACTTCTGCATTTATTTCCTCCAAAATCCGGACGATCTCCGTTGACCGCTTTGAATCGAGATTTCCCGTGGGTTCGTCGGCCAGCAGTATTTCCGGGTTGTTTACCAGTGCCCGCGCGATCGCTACTCGCTGCATCTCGCCGCCGGAAATCTGGCCCGGGAGATGGTCCTTCCGGTGATCGATCCCGAGCATCTTGAGGTACCCGGATACGTCCGTCCCGGCCCCTTCTTTGCGGTAGAAAGTCAGCGGCAGCATGATGTTTTCCAGCACCGTCAGGGTCGGGATCAGGTAGAAGTTCTGAAAGATGTACCCGAACACCTCGCGCCTGATCTCCGTCAGTTTTTTCTCGGACAGGCGGGGGCCTTTCGTGCTGAAGATCGTGCGGTCTCCGAGCGTCAATTCGCCGGAGGACGGGTTGTCGAGACAGCCCAAGAGGTTCACGAGTGTGGTCTTGCCGGACCCCGAGGGCCCGATGATGGAAACGAATTCTCCCCGCCCGATCCGCAGGGACACATCGTGCACCGCGGTGATCTCCTCATTGCCGCGATGATACACCTTGCTCAGGCCGATAGCTTCCAGTGATGCGTCATGGGGTGTCATCAGCCCACCTCGCTCCGTATTGCCTCGAGCGGCCTGATCTTGCCTGCCTTCCATGCAGGATACAGTCCGCTGACGATTCCCATGCCCAGGACAGCCCCCAGCGTCAGCAGCACCAGGCGCGCGTTGATCAGCACCAGCCCTCCGTTCGGCGCGAACGTCAGCAGGTGGCGAAACAACAGCTCCGTGATCCCAGAAAGGAGCATCGCCAGGACCACACCGAGGATGCCTCCCGACGTGCAGATGAGCAGGGTCTCGATCCAGATGATCTGGAATATGTCGCCCGGCATCGCGCCGATGGTCTTCAGAATGCCGATCTCCTGGAACCGTTCGTGGACCGACATCAAAATGGTGTTGACGACCCCAACCATTGCAATCAGGATTGCAATGATCGCAATCGAAAGAACCAGCACCTTGGCCGTGGAAACGAGCGACAGGATCGTCTGTTTCACCTCGGCCAGGCTCACCACCTGGACGCCAGGGAGCGAGTACAGCGCATTTTCGATCTTGTCGACGTCGGCGTCCTTCTGGATTTTTACCCCGATAGTCGTCAATTTATTCTGCTTATCGAATATTTTCTGGAGGGCGCCCAGCGGCACGAATGTCGTCCCGTCGTCCTGGGTGCCGGTCCTCTTCAGGATTCCGACTACTTTTAACGCTACATTCTTTTCGGGGATGAGGATCATGTCCCCGACTTCCCGCTGCTCCAGTTCCGCAGCCTCGTATCCCATGACGGCTTCATAGGCTTGTGAATCCGTGAACCACCCTCCCTGGCGAAAGGTGAAATAGGTCTTCATCGCGCTGTAACTTTTCGGCTCGACGCCCCAGTACGCGGCGATGCCCCCGTTTTCTCCCTTGTTCGGATCGAATACGGCCGCCATCATCATCGGGGTGATCTGCGCCACTCCCGGTTCTTTTCTGATCGTCTCGCTGACAGACTGGTCGATATACTTCAGACCCGCGCCGCCCTTCAGCATCAGTGTCGCGGCCTCGTAGGGGCAGCCCTTGGCCATGACAAGCATTTGAAAACCCATGTTGTTGATATCGTTGTTCAGCGCGGTCTCGAAACCGTTATTGAACCCGAGCAGGCTCACCAGCACCCAAGCGGAAATCGCAATGCCGACGACGGTCAGAAGACTGCGGACCTTTTTACGCAGCAGGTTCTTATAGGCCACCTGAAATTTCGTGATCATCGTTGCACTGCTCCGTTCGACGGCGACTGCGCCGCATACACCAGTTCCTTCATCAGGATGAGGTTTTTCTTGACGGCCCGCAGGATCGCCCGGAAATCCCCCTCCGCCTTGGGCGCCGGGTTCCTGATTTCCGCGATCCTGCCCGCCGCCTTTCCCGAAACGACGTCATAGTCGTCGAAATCCTTGAGCGTAAGGCCGACGAATTGCTTCCCGAATGCGGCTGCGCGCAGCTTCCCCGCATATTGGCTGGTCATTTTCTGGATGTAAAACGCCTTGATCCGCTCGTCGCGGTCGAGGGCGAGAAAAACCGCGATGCCGCCGTACTGCCCTTTCTGGTTGACGCCGTGGATGTAGCCGACCTTCTTTTTGCCATCATAGATCTCATACACCGTATAGGGATTGTCGATCGTCTCATACAGCCCGTGAAAGGTGTCGCCCAACTCCGCTTCGATCTTTTTGAGGAGCTTTCCCCCCCCCTGCTCTACGATGTTCACGTAAAACGCCTTATATCCCGTCGATTCCGGGAAGATCCACGCCACATCGCGGTCGGGGTCGTTGAGCGAGCAGCCGACTGCGCCCCAGGCCGAAAGAGCGCCCGCCAGCAAGGCGATGAGGCCCGCGGCAACGGCGATCAACGCGCGCAGCCGCAGTGCCGGGTTTATTTGCGATCGCCGTCTATCGGTCTGCATTGGTTTCGTTCTTCTTTCCCGCCGGTGAGTCCGGAGCAAATTACAGGTGCAGCGGGCTGTAGTAATAGAGCTGCACCAAGAACCTGTTGTCGTTCAGGAGGCGATCGTAGGCATAGGACGTCCGCACCGTGAATTCCGGCGTAGCCTGGAAGCTGAAGCAGAGGGCCGGCCGCTGATCCAAATCACCTGCGAATTTCCAATACATGTCCTGTATTTCGAGCTTGTACCGCGCCTCCGGGTCCAAGTTTATGCCAAACCGGTAGAATAACGCGAAGAGGTCTTCCCCGAACCACTTGCCCGTGTACAGTTCGAAGCGATGCTCAAGGTTGTCTTGGAAGACCGTCAGATCGGTGCCCGCCAGCTGCATCTGGAGCGGCTCGGGTTCCATGAGTGTGTAGCCGGTCGTCTCCAGGGTCTTGCCATACCCCAGGGAAAATCCGGCGTTATAATTGTCCCGCTCCAGCACCCCGTAGGACACACGGGCCGCGGTCATATAATGGCTCTCGAACGGCGTTCCAGGAAGGCTTTGATAGAGCGGCATCCCCGTCCCGGAGGTCACGCTGGCCGCGATATTGCCCCAGGAATAATCCCGGTAGCCCCCCACGCCCCAGTCCCGGTCATAAAAACCAAAGCGCATGCCGACGGTCTCCAACAACAGGCCGTGGCTGTCGAAATAGGATGCAAGACCGAACGCGGGACGATCATGCCCTGCCCACACGTAAGCCCATGGCGTCTTAACTTTCAGCCAGGCGTTGAATAGCTGCGGCTGCAGGGTATAGCCATCCTGCTCCTTCGTGAACAGCTGCGGTTCTGTTCTGTAGCCCGCGCCCTGTTCAACCGGCATGACCGACAACCGGCCCTGGAGAGCAAAAACAGCGACGTCGCCGGTCTCGCCGGAAATTCGCTGCAGGTAATCGAACCCCAGGCTCGGCTGCTGCATCTCCGATTGAGGGTTGATCGAGTACGACACCGTTTTCCCGAGCGCGGACGAGTAGCCGAATATGTCCTGCGCTTCGAAATAAAGGAGGTGGTCCGAAGCCAGGGCGCTCTGCGCAAACAGCAGAAGACACGAACACCAGATCAGCGGTTTACACATCGAAGCGATAACTGCCACGGTAGATGACCTTACCGTCCTTCTCGATGGTAATCTTTATTTCCCAGTCCCCGGGCATGGTGATATTGACCGGTAGGAGATAATCGCCCTTTTTGGAGAGCTTAAAGATATCATGGTCCGTCCCCATGGAGGGCATGGAAGGCATCCAGGAGTCAGCAGTAATAGCGACCGATCTGTCTTGTTCTCCGGTTTTGTTGAATACCTGAATCTTCATAATAACCGGTCCCATTTTTGGTTTCTCAACGAATCCGTAAATCAGGTACTTGTCGTTTCCGATCGGGACTCTTTCACCTGGCCCGGGCATTGAAACGAAGGTGGGCGCTTGTCCTTTTCCTGACGTTCCAAGGCTGCCTGCATAAAGAGACGGACCGGGAAGGAGTACTAACGGAAAAAAGGCAATAATGAAAAGGAGCTTTCTCTGAAGCAACATGATTTCCCCCATTTTTCATGAAAGATGCAGCTTCACTGCGCCAGAACTTGAGTGCTGAATGTTACTTCCGCTAATGGAACTTGTCAAGGTCAATTGCATCTTTTTGCACGCGGGATAATGCATTTGTTCCCGAGGCATCCCATTCGCTCTGAGGCGCAAACATGCAAGCTCGTACAGCGGTGACACGAGTTAGCCTAGAAAGAGCATTTGGACACTGAAAAATCGGATTAACTTCGGATAAATGCAGATAAAGATCGAACTTAAAGCCTCACCAAAAGGGTGAAGCTCTTTTTTGAATTATCAGCTCTGATCCGCTTCTTATCAGCTTTTATCCGTGTCAAATGCTTTTTTAGGGTTATGCGTCCTGCCCAGCAAAGCTTTCATATTCAGAAAATAGTAAAAAAAAGGGGAGCGGTTATACCGCCCCCCCCTTGAAAGACGAACATTTTATTGAAACTAGTTTTTCTTGAAAAGAACACCGCACGTCGGACGCGTTGAAAAATCGCCAGCCGCAGGGTGGCACTGCGTCGCGCTCGATCCGCAGGTCGGTGTTACGTTGCCGATGAAGGCCTTGTTGTTGATGTCGTAGAGCTGAACGCCGCTCGTCTTATACCCCGGCGCCCCGGCTCCTCCGGCTGCCGCCTGGGTTGCGTCGTTGTAGTACCGCATCGACAGGATGGCGTATTTGCTGTCCGGAGTCGAAATGACATCATGGACTTCAATGCCGCCGTACGTGCCCGCTCCCAGGCCGGTGGTGATGGCTCCGGGTTTCGAGACGGAGTTAGCGTTGCTGGTGGTACCCGTGTTGGCATAGACGCTCAGGTCGCTGGCTTTGAGGATGATCAAGCGGTCGGACCCGGATTGCAGAATATAAGTGCCGTCAGGTGTATACGTGGCGCGATATGCAATCGTCCCCTGGAGCGATCCATCGCCGCTCGTGGTTGAATCGGACGGTGCGACAGTGACCGTCCCTGTCGAAACGACTTTCTCCGGAGTCATGGTGCTAAGGCCGGGAGACGCGGAGTTGGCTGATTCAAGATCGCTTGCATTGACCACGTAAGTTCTGAGCACACCGGCCAAGTTGTTCGTGGTGGAGAGGCCGCTTACGACGTTCATTACCATATATACTTTGCTGCCGTCAGGACTGGAAGCACCGTGAATGAACGCCAGCGGCGGGTTGCCGAAGTTGCCGGCCCCTGGATTGAGTCCATCCATAGCGTGGTCGATCTGATTGATATACGTTCTGGTAAAGTCCGTGCCTCCGCTCGCAAGTACGTTGCTGACGCTGCCCTTTGCGCCGGCATCAAGTTTTGCCAGCGGAACAGCATCAACGTAGGCGGGGAAGCTCATCGACATCGGGAGATAATATTGATTTGTCTTGTCCATTCCCGATGCGCAGTATTCAATGGCCGACCCGGTGCCGAACTCCTCAGGCGCCATAAGAGATAAGGCCCACGCGATATTCTGGGTGCCGCCATAATCGATGTCGATCACCGAGTTAATGCCGTTGTTGGTCGCCGCAGTATTGGCCTGCGTCAAATCCACGTACCCGATGTCGGCAACCCCGGTGGATGAGGGTCTAGACATGATCGCGGAATAGTAAATTTTGGTGGGGTTAGTATTGTCGTCAAACCTTATATCGTGAAAGACGGTTTTGTTACTAGAGCTGCTAGGCGCGCCGTTAAGCTGGATCTTTGACGCACTTGCTGTGTTCACGGTGATAGGTGAAGTGGTATTTGTCGGGTCGATCGTTACCGAATACACGGCGATATGACCGCCATTCTGGGATGCCTGGTAGAGCGTGCCGGAAAGAACTTGCGCAGCCACTACCATCATCGTGCGCGTCCCGGTTACGGTCCCCGACGTTGCGGTGATCGTGACCGTCCCGGCGGCAACGGCTGTTGCGAGACCGGAGGTGGCGCTGATCGTCGCGATGGCCGTGCTCGACGTGGACCAGGTTATCACAGGCGATGTAGCGGTGCCGTCTGACATTAATGCCGTTGCGGTAAACTGCTGGGTATTACCGGCCGTCACAGTAGGCGCGGTAGCCGGGGCCACCGTTATCGAGGCCAGCGTTGCAGGGCCCGCCGGGGTGCTGCTACTGCTGCTGCCGCATCCGGAGAGCATCATCATACCAAGAACAAGGACGACCGACAAAACAGCGAGAAAGGTCACTTTTGCTGACTTTTTCATAACTTGCATTCCTCCATAGTTAAAGTTATTAGGTCGTTTAGGAGACTTGACACGTTACCGGGCATTGCTGGTCTTTTGGATCTTTAGGTTCACCTCCTTTAAATTAACGATCATACTTCTTTTAGTTTGAAAAAAACTGCTTTGTCGTGATAAGGCCCGGCAATTACCTAGTGGACGATTGTCGCATAGACAGTCAAGGTAACATTGCCCGTGATTCCTCCATTCGTTGCCGTGATTATTGCATGACCCTGATAGACCGCCGTCACCACCCCTGAACTGTCTACGGTAGCATTATCAGGGCTCTCCGAATTCCACACAACCTGCGAGGTAATATCCTGAGTGGTAGTATTCTGGGTGGCAATGTCATAGAAAGTGCCGATCGCGGTCAACTGGACAGGAGGAAGTCCTACCTTAACATCAGAAGCTGCAGTAATTGCGATTGACTGCAATACTCCCGAATTCAACACAGTCAATGCAGCAGCGTTTGAAGTTACGCCGTTCCACTGCGCGGTAATATCGGTTGCTCCCGGAGAAACGCCCGTTGCCAGGCCCGGGTTCTGCGGATCGTCAATTTTGGCGACCGACGTTGTTGAGGAGTTCCAGGAAACCAGGCCTGTGATATCCTGGCTCGGAATTGTCTCGGTCCCGTCGCTGAAAAGTCCGGTTGCCGTGAACTGCTTGGTCATTCCGTTGTTTACGGACGCAGAGCCCGGAGATATCGTAATCGTCTGGAGAGTCAGGTTTTTGATGGTCAATTGCGTCGATCCCGTCATCCCCTGGCTGGTAGCCGTGATGTTGCACGATCCTGATGACGCGACGGCGGTGACAAGACCGGTAGCAGACACGGTGGCGACCGATGCATCAGAGGTGCTCCATGTAATCGATGTTGACAGGTCGGTTGTCGTCGAATCGGTGTATTGCCCCGTGGCTTTTAACTGCTGCTGGGTCTGGGCCGCCATCGTGACGCTCCCCGCCGTTGCCGTGCTATTGACTGGCGCTATCGAAATGGAGGAAAGCTTCTTCCCTTCATAGGAGGTAAGACCGCAGCCGTGAACCACTATTATGGTTATCATCAATGCTGAAAGCGCAAGAAGAACCGCAAGTAATTTCTTGTCTTTAAATATCTTCATTTTGGAATCCTCTCAATCGTAATGATTTAAAATCTTGCCTGGAACTGGAGCAGCGTCGTATTGAAATCCTTGGAAGGCGGTTTGTTAAAGGCGATTTGTTCCATTTCAAGCGTAAGTCTCAGGTCCTGTCCTTTGATATAGTAGTTGAGCCCTTCCGCGTTCCAGTCTATGTGCTGATCAGATACGCCATTCAGGTTTGCGAAGGCCCATTTTTCCATACGTCCGTATACCTGTAGTTTCCAGAGCATGTAGGCGCCCTTCCAGTAGTAGCCGTTCTTTTCTCCGTAGACATCCACGGCCCCGGGGGCCCCGCGCGTTCCTGCTCCGCCGAAGTCCTGCTTCAGATACGCACCGGAGAGCGTAAACGTGCCGGCCTCCGTCGGATACTCGAAGAACCCGTCGTAGGTATAAGCTTTATAGTCATCCTTGCCGCTGCCCACGCCGGTGGCGGTGTCGAAGGCCGAATAGACCGCGTTGGGCTCCATTTCGTAGCCCGCCCCGAAGGTGAGCACTTTTTTCTTGCCGAGATAGGACCCCTTGTAGCCCAGGTTGGATTCAGGATCGAGCAGGGTGACATGCACCCTGCCGGTATAGCGGTAGCCCGCGTCATCCGGTTTTTGATCGCCGTAGTTGTTGCCGTACATCACGGCTGCCCGATATTGGAAGACATTATTGAAGAGATTGCCCCAGAACACGACGCCACTGTCGCGAGTCGTTTTGTCCCCATTGCCGAAGGGGCCGAGAATAAACGGAGAACGGTCGATCGAAAGGGGATCGAAGCAGCCGTCGTTCACTTCCCGGGTCAGCTGTGTTTTTGTTTTTCCCGCACGTATTTTGAATGCGTCGGCATAGTCGGCGGTCAGGTAATAATCGAGCGCCGTGAGCGCATACTTGCTCGTTTGATCAGATACAAACGTATCGCCGATCTTTCGTCCGCCGACGTATTCCAACTGCAGCGCGTATCCATAGGTTTCATTTGCCATGCCCAGAAAGCTGAGACGATCTCTCATGAGGTAGAAATTATTCGTCGTTTTGCTGTCCCCATTCGCATCGATGCTGCTCTGCGCCTCGCGGGCCTGCACCTGGTAATCGATGTCCAGAAAGCCGCCATTGCCGAACTCGACCACGGTGTACGCTGTGGCATTTTTGCCCCCCGGTCCAATCAAGAGAAATCCACCAACCAGCACGCCCAACGCCAATCCTTTTAAGAAACGCTCCATGTATTCTCTTTCCTCCTTAAAGCCCCCCCTTTTAGGGATGATAGATTTAAATTATTATTTATGTTTCTGAAAGCGTTTCAGAACTTTTAGACCCGGTGTCATTTGATGCATGTAATTTCAATTTATTTAGGGAGAAAATGAGTATGTTGCATTATATAAAAGGATTATCTAATGTCAATATGAATTTTTGTGCAGCTAGGGTTCTAAAATTGAAGATTTAGCTGTTCTGCGCAACTTTTCTTCACACCAGGGAACAAACATATAAAACCGCATTTTTTTTAGTTTGTTGCATAGTTTAACAACTGAATCATGATTCATAAGTCATCTCGTCCCTTTTAAACATAAAAACTCATGGGGGAGCAACTTTTTAAACAAAGGGTCCGCAAATTTCAGTTGCGCCCTTTGCCTATTGCCGGCGAACATACCGCTCAAACGAGGATATCGACCGGCAATTGATGAAGCAAGGACACTCCTCTTCCTGCGATAAAAGAAATATTTTTCTCTGAGTCCGACTTCACCTCTCTTTCTCTTGCATTTTTTTACTGACTGTATTACGTTACGGAACCATGCGCCCACAACACAGACTTGAATGGCAGCGATACGTCATTCCCGGAATAATATGCCTGATCGGCTGTGTAATCCCTCTCGCACAATACTATTTCCGCAAGTTCGACGATAACACCTTTACCAGCTGGCACATGATTTTCGGTGCGATCTCGCCGCCCAATTATTCCCTTGTCTTTCTCGGCTGTGTCTTGTCGGCATTAATCCTGTTCAGGATTCGTTTCCCTTTGCCGCGTGCCCTCTTCCTCTTCCTCGCATGCTTCATCGCAACCGCCTTTTTTTGGAGCACGCCGGAAGTAAACGTGAGCGCTTCGCGCTACGTCACGCAGGCAAAGCATCTTGAGCTCTACGGCATCCCTTACTTTTTTAAAGAATGGGGACACGGCATCCAGGCCTGGATGGACGAGCCCGCCGTGCCCTTCTTTGACGGGGTCATTTTCAGGATATTCGGGGAATCCAGGATCTATATCCAGCTTTTCACGGCCCTCCTTTTCGGGATGACCTCGGTGGTAACATACTGGATCGGGAAAACGCTTTGGGATGAAGACACGGGTTTTTATGCGGGCATACTGCTGCTCGGGATTCCCTACCTCGTCATCCAGACGCCGCTCATGCTTCTGGACGTGCATACGATGTTTTTCCTTACGCTCGCGATCTATTTTTATATCCGGGCAGTGGAAGCGGGCGGCATCGGCAGCGCGATAGCCGCGGCGTGCGCAATTTTTGTCGCCTCTTTTTGCAAATATTCTGTGTGGCCCATGCTGTCGGTTTTGCCGGTCATATCGCTCGTCTATTATTTTCGGAAGGAAGGCGATCTCCGCCGGGACGTGCTTAAAACGACCCTTTGCGTGTTTCTGCTTTCCCTCCTTCTTATCGGCGTCCCCATCCTGCTTAAACTCGATGTCGTCGTCGGCCAGATCAAACTTCTGTTCGGATTTCAGCGGCCGAGTCTCGGCCGATGGACAGAGACCTGGGCCTCGATTTTTCTCTTTCAGATAAATCCCGTTATCACGGTTGCAGCGGTCATCTCCATCCTCCTTGCCGTTTGGAAGCGGGACCTGAAATACCTGGTCGTTGCCTGGTTGCCGCTCCTGATCGTTTTCTTTCATCTGAAACGAGTCCGGTACATCCTCCCCGTTTTTCCCATGCTGACGCTCATGGCAGCCCAGGGACTTTGCGCACTTCGAAACAGCGATTTGAGAAAAATGATCGCAATCTCGGTTATCATAACGTCCCTCGCGACCTGCTTCTTTCTCTTTCTTCCTTTTTTGAAGCAATGTAGCGCCGTCAATTTAAAAAATGCGGGTCAATTCCTGGATACCCTCGATGTTGGCGCCGTTGAGGTCGTCACTATTCCTCAGAAGAACTATCCTGTCAATCCGTCCGTCGCCGTACCTCTGTTTGACCTCTCTACTCACAAGAGAATCTTCTATCATTATGTCCCCGGCGCTTCCACCCCCGATGAAGATTACCATACCTCTCGTTCCCGCGACAGTTGGGAGTACGTGAACCCCGCCTACTATTCCGGCGACGCTCAGGCCGCAACAGGGAGAAAAGCCATTGTAGTCATAGCCGCCGGCCTGCATGACAAGATTCCGCCCGAGTTAAATCCTGCCATCGGCGCGATGCACCACGAGAAAGCATTTTCCACCAACATCCCTTTCTTTTACAACCAGACTATCGTCACGATTTACTGGTAATAATGGACTTAATTTCTTATAATGTGAGAAGAATGATGGAGACGCGTGGATGATCCAGGGGAGTGATTGCAACGGAGCCGAAGACCGGATCGTCGTTCTGGGCGGGGGGCTTACCGGGCTTTCGGCAGGATACGTCCTGTCCGATGCGGGCCTCACCGTGGCGGTTTTCGAACATGATTCCGTTGTCGGGGGAATCTCGAAGACGATCGAACGGGGCGGGTTCCGGTTCGACCTGGGGCCCCACCGGTTCTTTACCAAGGATGCGCGCATAGAGGCCTTTGTGAAAGACCTGATGGGTGACGAACTGATGGTGGTCCCGCGCAGGACGGAGATCTTTATTCGTGGAAAGTATTTCAATTATCCGTTAGAACCCGTGAATGCCGTGTTCGGCATGGGCGTTTTTACGACGCTGCGAATCCTCACAAACTACGGATGGGAGCGGGTCAAACGGATTGTATGGAAACCCGTGCCGGTGTCCCTCGAAGACTGGGTGGTCGCAAATTTCGGACGCACCCTGTTCAATATCTATTTCAAGGAATACAGCGAGAAGGTGTGGGGCGTCGATTGCAGCAGGATCAGCGCCGAGTGGGTCGCCCGGCGCATCAGGGGGCTTTCGCTCTCCAAAGCGGTGATGAACGCGTTTTTCAAGCTCAAAGGCAGGGACATCCCGTCGCTCGTCAATCAGTTCCTGTACCCCCGCCTGGGGATCGGCCGTATCTCCGAAAAACTGAGCAGGAAAATCGAGCAAACAGGCTCGGTGTCCCTCAATACCTCCGTGGAACGCGTCAACCGCTCCGGTTTCACGATAGACAGCATCGCGGTCAAAGACCGGGAGGGCACCCGCATTATCCGCGGAAATGAATTCATCTCGAGCATCCCGGTCACGAAGCTGATCAGCCTGCTGGACCCGCCCGCGCCTCCGGACGTTCGCACAGCCGCCTCAAGTCTCAAGTTCAGGGACATCGTTGTCGTTACCGTCATGGTCGACCGGCCGCGCGTCACGAACCAGACATGGATCTATATTCCGGAAAAGAACATCCCCATCGGCAGAATCCACGAGCCGACAAACTGGAGCAGCGACATGGCGCCGGAGGGACAAACGCTCCTCGTGACGGAATTCTTCAGTTTTGAAGGAGACGCGATATGGAATACGAGCGACGCCGGTCTGATATCGATTGCAGTAGACAGCCTGGCCCGGCTCGGCTTCATCCTGCCCCGTGAAGTGATCGAAAGCGTGGTCACCAGGGTGCCGAAAGCCTACCCTTTGTTTGAGGTAGGATATCAGAAGCAGGTCGAGGTAATCGAAGACTATTTTTCCCGTTTCGCGAACCTCCACCTCGCGGGCAGGGTGGGAATGTTCAAATACTATAATATGGACCATGCAATCCGTTCGGGGATGGGGGCCGCGGAAAAAATCCTCGCGGAAAGATCTAAAAAGGCCGCGGGCAAAGCTCAGGACGAAAAGGAAATCCTTAAATCCTGTTTGTAAACCAGGAGACAAGCCTTTCTTTTCGGGCGTTGCGTCTACGCAAAAATTGCCCGTGATCTTGAATTTTTCTCCTGGAGATTGGTGTTTGTTATGAAATGTGCTCTTCTCATCCCTTCCTGGGTCCCGGAAGATATTTTCTCTTCCAAGACGGCTGCGTCCCAGATCAATTACTGGCAGCCCCTCGGGACCCTTTCCGTGGCCGCAGTGCTTCAGAAAGCGGGCCATGACGTGATGTTCCTGAACGGCGCATTTCTGAGGCAGGAAGAATTGCTGCAGGCGGTCGAGAAGTTTTCTCCGGCATTCGTCGGGATTTATTCAACGACCTTCGGATGGGGAAAAGCAAAGCGGACGGCGCTCGAGCTCAGGACGATCTTCGGAAAGAACGTATTCATCTGTTCAGGGGGGCCCTATCCGATCGCGGTCCAGGAACGGAGTCTTGAAGATGCGGGAGAGGGCATAGACGCCGTCGTGACCGGCGAAGGCGAATTTACGGTCCTCGAAACAGTCGAACGGCTTGCGGCAGGGAAGAGTCTGGACGGGGTACTGGGACTCGTCTGGCGCGATCACGGAAAAATCATAAAGAACCAGCCGAGGCCGCTCATCGAAGACCTCGATTCTCTCCCGTTTCCCGCCCGTGAGCTTCTCGGCGATCCGAACCTTTACATCCCCACTCCCGCAACCTACCGGCGGAAACCCGTCACCGTGATGATGACCTCGCGCGGCTGCAACCGGCAGTGCATCTACTGTTTCCAACTCGACAAGGACAGAAAGACGGGGATCCGCTACCGGAGCATTGAAAACGTCATGAAGGAAATCGAGCACGTCCTGGCGCAGGGTTACCGCGAGATCAAATTCCTCGACGATACCCTCGCGGCAGATTATGACCGCGCCATGCGGTTCGCCAAAGAAATCAAGGCGCGCAAGTTCGATTTCACCTGGTTCGTGTCCGCCTGCGTAAACCAGGTGGACAAACCTCTGCTCCAGGCATTCAAGGACGCCGGCTGCTGGGCGATCCTCTTTGGCGCCGAGAGCGGGGTCCAGAAGAACCTCAATACGATCCGAAAGGGAACGACGACCGACCAGATACGAAAAGCGGTGAAAGCGGCGAAGGAGGTAGGGCTTATTGTCCAGACTCCGTTCATGTTCGGCATCCCGGGCGAAACCTATGAAGAGGGCCTTAAAACAATCGACTTCGCGATCGAGCTCGATCCCGACATAGCAAGTTTCCACGCAATAACGCCCTTTCCGGGGACCTACCTTTACGATCATCTGGATGAATACGGCGAGATCTCCGACGAGTTGGCGGACTATACCTACCAAGGAGCGGCCTTCATCCCGCGGACAATGACGAGGGAGCAGATCCTCGACCTCAGGCAAACCGCTTTCAGAAAGTTCTATTCCCGCCCCTCATTCATTATAAAAAGAATGTTCTCCGTCAGGAGCTGGGACGACCTCGCAACCTTGTTCAAGGCGGGCCGGAGTCTCTTCTGGCTTTGGTTCGCAAAAGACCTTTTCAAAAAGAGAAAGTAACCGTACTTTGGTTCAACGAAAAAATTGATGAACTCGTAAAACCTTCAGGAGCATGTCGCTCACACGGGACAATGAAAATCCCCCCCCTTTCCAAAAGGGGGGGGGATTTTCAGGTGAAAAAGTTGTCATTCCCGCTTGTCGGGAATCATATTGCCATACAACATGCTGAGAAGAAACGATTCCGGACAAGGCCGGAATGACCGTCTTTCGACGATTTTCGACTTTTTACTAAGCCATCAAAATTGCCTCGCACTGTATGATGAGACGAAATAAAATAGCTCTAACAGCATGGCTGCCCGCGCTTCTCACTCTCCTCCTGACCGCAACACTCTTTTTTCTCCGGCGGTATGACGACAACAGTCTTGCAAATTGGAACGTCATTTTCCTGACCGTCGGCAAACCGGCCCGTTTTTTTATGTTGTTATCAGCGGCGTTGCTCTTCGCGTCCCTGATTTCCTTCTCCCGCATTTCCTTGCCCGGCCGCACACGCCCGCTCTTTCTTTTTACCGCATCGGCAGCAACGGCTGCACTCTGCTGGTCGATTCCGGAGGTGAATATTGACGCCTCACGGTATTTCGAACAGGCGAAATACCTCGAACTGTACGGAATCAACTTTTTTTTTAAGGAATGGGGAAGGGAGATTGCGGCATGGACTGACCTCCCCGCAATCCCGTTCCTTTACGGTTTGATCTTCAGGCTCTTCGGTGAAGCGCGGATTTTTATACAGATATTCACTGCGCTTCTCTTCGGGATGACGACGGTCCTCACCTGGCTTATCGGCAAAACGCTTTGGGATGAAGACACGGGGTTTGTCGGCGGCGTCTTACTTCTCGGGATGCCCTATCTCATAATAATGACGCCTCTCATGCTTGTAGACGTTCCGACCATGTTTTTTCTGACACTCTCCGTCTATCTTTTTTTGAAAACAATCACGTCAGAGCGGGCGGGATGGGCAGGCGGTGCTTTAGTCGCGGTTTTTTTTACTGTTTTATGCAAGTATTCAGCACTCTTTCTGCTCTCGGTTTTACCGCTTATATCCATCATATATTATCTGAAGCATCCGAATCAACGCCGGCTGATACGCAGGAATACTTTTGTGGTATTTCTCCTTTCCTTTCTTCTGCTCGGCATTGCAGCGATCCTGACACATGACGTCGTTGGGGAGCAAATAAAACTTCTGCGCACTTATCAGAGGCCGGGGCTCGGCCGGTGGTCTGAGAGTTTTGTTTCCACCTTTTTATTTCAGATCAGCCCGATAATCACGATTGCTGCGCTCGCCTCTCTCTTGGCGGCCGCAGTCAGGCGGGACCTGAAATACCTGATAATAGCATGGCTGCCTCTCCTGATCTTCATTTTTCAGATAAAACGCATCCGCTATGCGCTTCCCGCTTTTCCGATGGTTGCGCTTATGGCTGCCTACGGCCTCACCGTTCTCAAGGACCGGCGTGTCGTAAAAGCAGCCGTTTCGTGCGCAGTTGCCGCAACCCTTGCCCTATGCATCTTCGTGTATATCCCCTACCTGAAACAATTGAGCTCGGTAAACCTTCAGAAGGCGGGCGCATTTCTTGACACCCTGGAGATCGATGCCGTTGAGGTCTTTCCTGTTCCGGAGCGGGAATATCCCATCAATCCCGCGATTGCCGTTCCCCTCTTGGACCTGTTCACGAAGAAAAAAATTATCTTTGCCTATGACCCCGGGGCATCTTCTGCCGACATGGATGTCAGCCTGTCCCCCTATCGTTTCAGCTGGGAATATAAGAACCCCGCTTATTATCTCCCTGGCGCCACGGGCGATGCGGAGAAGAAAGCGATCGTGGTGATTTCCGGCAGAGCGAGTGATATCATGCCACGGTCAATTGAGGAAAGAATCAAGGGGTACACCCGTTCGAAAAAATTTGTTATCGCATGCCCGTTCTTTAAATATAAAACGCTCGTCACGGTCTTTTGGTAAAGATCAGGGATACCATCTGTTTAGGGGCGCTGCATTAGGTTGGAGGATGTCTTGACTCAGGCGAAAAAAGAGGTCCTTATCCTCGGAGGAGGCCTTACCGGACTCTCCGCAGGCTTCCTCCTGGCCGGACACGGCCATCCGGTGACCCTGTTCGAAGCAGACTTCGCGGTGGGCGGCATATCGAAAACGATCGAGCATCATGGGTTCCGTTTTGATCTCGGCGGCCACCGTTTTTTCACGAAAGACCCGCGAATCAATGCCTTCGTAAAAAAACTGATGAACGGTGAACTTATCACCGTGCCGCGCAAAAGCAAAATTTTCCTGCGCGGAAAATATTTCGACTATCCGCTCAGACCGTTCAATGCGGCGTTCCACCTGGGGCTCCCATCCACGGCCCGCATACTCGGCGGATACGGGATCGAGCGCCTGAAGCATCTCTTCAAGGAACCTGAAGCAGTCTCCCTCGAAGATTGGGTAGTTGCCCATTTCGGGCGGCCCATGTTCGATATCTACTTCAAAGAGTACAGCGAAAAGGTCTGGGGGATCGACTGCAATCGAATCAGCGCGGAATGGGTCGACCGGAGAATCCAGGGGCTTTCTCTTTCCAAGGCGATTGCAGATGCCCTGTTCAAAAAAAGGACCGGCGAGATTCCGACACTCGTCGATAGTTTTATGTATCCCCGGCTTGGCATAGGCCGCATATCAGATGTCTTGAAGGATGGAATAGAAAAGTCGGGCAGGGTCTTTACCCGGACCCGGGTCGAGCAAATCAACCATGCCGGCGGGAGAATGGAAAGCATCATAGTAAATAGCAGCGGAGCCTCGCGCAGAGAATATGGGAGCCAATTCGTTTCAAGCATGCCGGTTTCCGCTCTCGTGAAAATGCTGGACCCGGCCCCGCCGAAGGGGGTGACGGCCGCTGCGTCAAAACTCAGGTTCAGGGACCTTGTGATAGCAGCCGTGATGATCGACAGGCCCCGAGTGACGGACCAGACGTGGATCTATATCCCCGAGCGGAAGATCCCCTTCGGCAGGATCCACGAGCCGACCAACTGGAGCGAGGACATGGCCCCACAGGGGAAGACCCTCCTGGTGCTCGAATTTTTCAGTTTCGAAGGCGACGTTATTTGGGATGCAGACGACCGCAGGATCGCCGATATCGGAATCGACCATCTTGAGCAGCTCGGCCTCATCAAGCGCAGCGACGTGATTGACAGCGTCGTCGTGAGGGTCCCGAAAGCATATCCCCTCTTCGAGGTGGGCTACGAAAAATATTTCAATGAAATCGCCGCGTACCTTGCAGGTTTCGAAAACCTCCATAGTGCCGGCAGGTCCGGGATGTTCCGGTATTACAATATGGACCATGCGATGGAGTCGGGAATTGATGCGGCCGAAAAGATCATCATGCCGGGGAAATTTCAGTAGTTATTGATTGCCTAAAGACCTTTTGGAGTTCGGGTACCATAGAATAAAATTTGGAGAATTTCGATGCGTCGTGCTCGTTTATTGTCTTTTGTATTTTTCTTTTCCGGCTTCGCCAGCCTCATCTATCAAGTGTGCTGGCAGCGCTTGCTGACACTTTATTACGGGGTGGGCTCGATCTCTATCACGATCATCGTAAGCGTTTTTATGCTGGGCTTGGGTGTCGGCTACCTGCTGGGCGGCATTTTGGTCGAGCGGGTGGCTCATAGAACCATCTTATATTTTGCCATTGAACTGTCGCTGGGTTGTTTCGGCTTAGCGAGCCTGCCCATCATTGATTTCTTGGGTCGTCATACAGCAGGGAGCAGCTACGTCCTTTCCTTTTCATATATCTTTCTGTTTTTAGCCATCCCGACGACCTTGATGGGCATGACGCTGCCCGTGCTTATGAAAATATTTAACCGTTATGCGGGGGACTTCCTTCATTCCATCAGCTTCTTGTATTTCATCAACACGCTTGGGGCTGCTGCAGGGGCTTTATTCGCCAGTTATATCCTTATAACCTTTTTCGGTCTGGATAGGGGGATTTACGCAGCCGCCGCCATTAACATGGTCCTGGCGTTTATAATATTGGGGACCGGGACTATCCGGAATCCGCCTGCGCAAACAGCAGACACAACCGTGGGACGCCATCCCGAGGAAACTTCCGTAGGAAAGATCGCCTACCTTCTGGTGTGCATTGCCGGATTTTTAGCGATTGGCTATGAAATCGTCTGGATGCGGATCATCGGCATTCTGGTCAAAGATTCCCCTTACGCGTTTTCGACCATTCTGTCGGTTTACCTGCTGGGGATTGCCATCGGAAGTTTCTCTATTCAGAAATACCTGGGTCGCAATCGTAAGACAAGCCATAGAAATCTTTATTTTGTTCTCCAGGTCCTCCTGAGCATCAGCGTGGGGGTCATCATTCTGGGCTATTTCTACCTCACAAAATATTCTCCCTTCGGCGCATTGACCCGGCTTTCGTTCGGCAGTGATTTGCATCCCTTGCCGCCTAATTATGCAATCGCCACAATTCAGGAGCTGTTCCAGAGCATTTATCTGGCGCTCGACGTCTTTTTTTGGCCCATGGTCTTTGTCTTTATTCCAACCTTGATCATGGGGGCAAGCCTGCCGCTTATTTCATCACTGGCGGTAGCCGATCCTCGCAAGGAAGGCCGCACGGTCGGCATGGTCTATTTTTTTAATACATTGGGGAATCTTTTTGGGGGACTTGTTACAGGATTTGTCTTGCTGCCGTTCTTAGGAACGGAATTGACCCTATACCTGTTTGTATCTGTCGGTTCGATGTATATTTTTTTCGTGGATGGATTGGTTGGTCGATCGTTCTTTAGAACGTATGCTTTGGTTATGGTCGTGCTTATTGCCGGGCTATTGCTGTTTCCCCGAAATGGCCAGCTTTATATACTTATGCATTCCGATCCTTTTGGCGGTTCGAAAACTTACTTCAGCGAAGGGATGGATAGCGTTGATGTCACTTATGTTTACACGTACAAGAAGGACACGTACGTTCACAACGTGATCAACGGGCTGATGCAGGGAGGCCGCCCAGGAGATATTTTTTGCGCTGAAGCACTAGAGGCGCTGAAATACGCGCGCAAGACAGACCATATCCTGATCATCGGTTTTGGGGCAGGTTCGAGCTTGGAGGTCGTCCAAAAAATGGACACCGTTAAAGATATCACGATTGTTGAGCTGTGTCCGACATCCATATCAAATCTGAAGAAGCTCCCTCTTTACCAGAAGATGCTCGCAGACAGCAGGATCAAGCTGGTCATTGATGACGGTAGGCGCTTTCTAAACACGACTCATAAGACTTTATGATCTTGTCTTGGAAGATCCCATACGCAGCATGTCCGCTTATAGCAATAACATCCAGTCGCGAGAATTTTTTGCTTTAGTCAATAAGCACCTCGGCCCCGATGGTATTTTTATGCTCGGTGCCAATAAAGGAATTACAGGCAAGACGTTAGGCCAGGTTTTTCCCTCTGTTCGCGGATATCAGGATTTTTTCCTGGCTTCCCCGGGAAGATTTGTTCATGTTGACCAAAGGTATCTGGAGCTGCTGGATACCTTTCCTAAAAACATTCAAAACGATGTTTTGGGAGCAACCAAATACCTTGGCGACCAGGATTTTATTGCAAATAGAATGAGGGATGCGCCTATCAATTTGGATCTGAGACCTCACACGGAATATTATTTAAGACCCCCCTCGGCATCACTGGACAGCAAATAGTCAGACTGGGCCCCAAGACTCGGCAATCACGAAGTCTGATAGGGTCACAGGAAAATATCGAGGAGCGCCTTCCGTACTTTCGGATTTTTAAAGCCGTAAATATTCCTTCACGAGGCGGGGATACAACCGTGGATTGAATAGTATGTTCGTCATGAAGTAGCATTCATGGGTGCAGAAGCATTCGCCTCGTTGGATCGATCGTAAGGCCTCTTTCGCCTTTCGTGAGCGGAGGACCTTTCCGATGTCATAACCCGCGTCCCTCACGTTTCCGAACGAACCGCTCAACATCTCGCACGGCTTCACCTCTCCTGTTTCGGTCACCACGATGTTCAGCCTGCCCGCATAACACGGTATCACTCTTTTTTGTTTGAGGAGCGTGCGGTGTATCAGCCGCCGCTGAAGGATGTCTTGTGCGGCCTTTATGCCTGCACCAGTGAAGCGATATGTCTTAGCGCGGCCTTCGGTCAGATTTGTTCCAAGCCTTTCGATGGCGTCCCGGTATTTCTCGCTATCTATCTCTTTGTATTTGCCGTCCGAAAGGTTCCCCCGGACAAGCGAGATCGTGTGCGTTCCGATATTCTTCATTCCGGCAACGAAATCGATTATCCCGTCCATATTGTCCTGGTTCTCGGAACAGAAAACGGTGTTGATGCCGAGCTCGAAGTGGGAATATTCGGACAGCAGCGGTTCGAGCAGATTGTATGTCTCGATCGCTTTTTCAAAGCTCCCTGGTGTTGCGCGGACGGCATCATGGTCCTTGCCGACGCCGTCGAGGGAAAGCTTGACTGCGATCACGCTGTTCCTGCAGTCTTTGAGGATCCGCTCGGTTTTCGAACGGATCACGGACGGGAGCATTCCGTTCGTCGAGAACAGGATGACGGGCGGCTTGTTGACGTCGTGAACTATTCTGCTGATCTCGACCAGGTCGTCCCGCAGATAGATCTCGCCGCCCGAGAAGGCGACCCAAAAAAGCGGCCCAAGGGATCGGGAGATTTTCCCGATTTCGTCGAGGGACAGCTCCTGCTGTCCGGTTGCAGCGGAATCCGAACTGCGAAGGTAGAAGCAGAAGGGACATTTCGAGTTGCAACGACGGGTCAGGAAGAACGTGAGCTGGAGCGGTTTCCGCTTCCAGAGGACCGAGGGTAGATGTCTAAGGGGCGCGTACATATTTTGATCTGCTTTATAGGGTCAGTCTGCTTAAGAAATTGTAACCTTTTTATCCCGTCGAATCAAGCCATGTTTAACGATCCCCACCAGACCTCCTGCTATCACGGGAAGAGGGTAGACCATCGTGTAGTAAAATCCGCCGATTACCATGAAGCGAAGTCCTTTGGCCCGGTAGAACAGCCTGAGCAGCCCACCGCTCGAAAAGAGGTTTGCTGCGAACAGGAACGGGACAGGTGCCAGCCATCCGGCTTGATTCCGGACGGAAAAAAGAAGCGCAAAGAGAACCAGCAAGACAAAAGAGGCCACGTTGATCTTGAGCTCCGAGGATGCCGTCCCGGAGTCAGCAAACAAGTCTTTGTTCAGGAAAGAATAGGCCGTCCAGTACATCGACTTCCGGAAGGCGTTGCGAAGGGACCTGAACAGCGTGAATCTGAAAATGTGGGTTACCTCGACCCCGGGCTTCATTAAAAGTCGGGCCCCGGACCGCCGCAGCCGGTGGCAGAATTCCACGTCTTCAAGGATCGGGAAAAAATCTTTCCTGAACCCCCCGCTAGAGATGAATATTTTCCTGTCGATGGCCATCGCATGCGTCGCGATATAATCCGGCTCCCTCTTCTTTGTCTCGGAGTAATGTATAAAGAGGGACTGGAACGTACTGAAGAAATCGGGGTCAAAGGGCAGCGGGGTATAGGTGCCGCCGATGACCGTGCCCGCGTGCTCGCAGGCCGCCTGGTTCGCGCACGCGAGAGCGTCCTTTTGCAGGAGGCAATCGGCGTCCGTAAAAAAGAGCAGTTCTCCTTTGCTGTTATTCGCCCCGCTGTTTCTCGCTGCGCCGGCCCCGGTATGCCTGTCCAGGCGGACCAGGCGGCAGGGATACTGCCTGATGATCTCGACGGAGTTGTCCGTCGAGCAATCATCGACGACGACCACCTCGAAATTTCCATAGTCCGAAGCGAATGCCGTTTCCAGGCATTTTCCGATGGTGTTACTCCCGTTGTAATTCGGGATGATCACTGAGATGAACTTTTCCATAGGCGCAAACGGCAAAGCTGACTCCGCTCTCCGTCGGCCGCATCATACACCCCTTTCAGGCCTCACGCCACCTTTTTCCCTGATCCCGGCGTATTGGATACTAATGAACAGAGGGCGGATAAACGGGCCATGATCAAGGGCACCCATGGTCCTTGTAGAAATGCACTAAGAAGACTATAATAACTCCATGGACTTGTTAGAAGGCATCTATACCCGTCGGAGCATCCGGCAATTCACCGACGAGTCTGTCGAGCGCGATCAATTACTGGAGATCATCAAAGCCGGGACCTGGGCGCCCTCAGGACAGAACAACCAGCCCTGGCGGTTCGTGATTGTACAAAGCTCTGACATCCGCAACGAGCTGGCGAAACAGACAAAGTATAATTTCATCATCGAGCGTGCTCCTGCGTGCATTGCCGTGTTCGTGGACAGGAAGGCAATGTACCATGATGTCAAGGACCATCAGTCCATAGGCGCCTGCCTCCAGAACATGCTGCTCGCAGCGCACAGCCTCGGACTCGGGGCTGTCTGGCTCGGAGAGATCCTCAAGAATGCCGAAGGGGTGCGGGGCCTCCTTGGATTGCCCCAGGAGATGGAGCTCATGGCGGTCGTGGCGATCGGCCATCCGGTTGCGCAGAAACATTCATCACAGCGGAAAGCGGTTTCTGAAGTATTGATCAAAGAACTGTAGATACACTTCCTCCTCGTTTCCTCCTCAAGCGGATGTACTAAAACAGTTGTTGGAACGCCCCATTCGGCCTGCGCCTGTATTTTCGCAAGAGCAGGGGGGACGTGATCCGGGATACGGGGATTGTCCAAAAAACTGTGAAATTCCCGCTTTCGCAGGATTGATGAGCCGAGCCGATTTGTTGCCGCAAGTCATTCTAGGGCGATCTGATAACAAAATCGACAGGTGCAGGTGAACTCAAGATGAAAATGATGAAGGCCCTGGTGATCAAAAAGAGTGCGAACCTCGTCGAAAACCGTACTCCTCTCGACCTGGTCGATCTGCCGGTCCCGGTCCCCCGTGACCAGGAAATCCTTATCAAGGTCTCGGCCTGCGGCGTGTGCCACACGGAACTCGATGAAATCGAAGGCAGAACGCCTCCCTCGAAACTCCCGATCATTCTTGGACATCAAATCGTGGGCCGAGTCGAGAAACTTGGACCCAAGGCAGGCATTTTCAGGATCAACGACAGAGTCGGCATTGCCTGGATCAACTCGGCGTGCGGCGCCTGCGAGTTCTGCCGCAGCAGCAGGGAGAACCTTTGTGATCATTTCAGCGCAACGGGCAGGGACGTTGACGGAGGCTACGCAGAGTATACCGTCGTATCCGAGGCGTTCGCATACAGGATCCCGGAATTGTTTACCGACGCCGAAGCCGCTCCGCTGCTTTGTGCCGGAGCAATCGGCTACCGGTCGCTTCGTCTGGCAAGAATGCATGACGGCGACCCTATCGGCTTGACGGGATTCGGCGCTTCAGCGCACCTCGTGCTCAAGATGGTGCAGTACCTCTATCCCCGATCGCCCATTTTCGTCTTCTCCCGCACAGAGGGGGAACGGTTGTTCGCGATGGAGCTCGGGGCGACCTGGTCCGGAGAGAGCGGGGAGGAACCGCCGGAAAAACTCCACGCAATCATTGATACGACCCCTGCGTGGAAGCCCGTGGTCGACGCCATGAAGCACCTGGAAAAAGGCGGGCGGCTCGTGATCAATGCGATTCGGAAAGAAGAGCAAGACAAGGATGCACTTCTCGGCCTCGATTATCCGCGCGACCTCTGGATGGAAAAAGAAATCAAAAGCGTTGCGAACATCACGAGGTCAGACGTCGAGGACTTTTTGAAACTGGCTGCGGCAATCCCGATCCGGCCGCAGATAGAGGAGTATCCTCTCGAAGAAGCCAATACCGCCCTTCTCGAACTGAAGGAGCGAAAGATTCGCGGAGCGAAGGTTTTAAGGATCTCATAAACTGCTGCTTCATTCCATTCTCTCGCCTGTTCGAATGCCAAGTTCGCAAAAGAAAGTAACGGTAATTTAAACCGTCGCGACTTTTGCGCCGTCGCGGTTCACGGTTTTCACCCCCGTTCTTGCCTGCTCGGGTTATTCGAAAATCGAATACCCGCTCTTCGATAATCATATAACTTCCCCCTCATGTCTTCCGCATCGAAACGAACCCTTTTTCTCAGCAGCAGAATACAACCCTTGGAATCATAACGCCTTTCCTCGCTAAGGTACCACGTCAAGCATATCTCGCTTCCTTGGCATGGGCTATGCAAAACAGAGAGGCAGAAGTACGGAGCAAGCTTAGCCTGGCGGAGTCTTAAGAACCGCAGGTTGTTTTCGGTCCGAAAAAAGAAAGGAGAACATCATCATGAAGAACGAATTAAACGTACGATGCATCATGGGCAAGGACGCACTGCCGGTATCCGGCTCGGAACAGGCGGTCTATGCGCTCATACACATCAAGGCGCCGAGCGGAACGTCTTTCGGAAACATGGCGGCAAACTTCGCATTGGTCCTTGACCGGAGCGGTTCCATGGACGGCGAAAAAATGGAAAACATGAAAGAAGCAGCGGGCTACGTGATCGATCATCTGAATGACCGCGACCTTGTCTCGATCACGATTTTTGACGACCAGGTTGAAACGCCGGTTTCGAATCAGCCCGCACAGGACCGCGACGGGATCAAAGCGAAAGTCGCGTCGATCATCCCGCGCGGCGGGACCCAGATAGCGGACGGTCTCAGGGCCGGTCTGGAAGAAGTAATGAAGGGATATGCAAAGGACCGCGTCAACCGGATACTTCTGCTCACCGACGGACGGACCTGGGACGACGAGGACGCGAGCCTCAAACTCGCCGACGAGGCAGCGAAGCAGGGCATAGCGATCACGAGCATCGGGATCGGAGACGATTGGAACGAGAAACTGCTGCTTCAGCTTGCAGAAAAGTCCCGTGGGAACTCTCACTGGATACAGAACCCCATCTCGATCCTCGACGCTTTCCGGCAGGAAGTAGACGGCATGCAGGCTGTAGCTGCGACGAACCTGAAACTCACCATGCGGACGAGCCCGGGCGTTCGACCGATCAAGATATTCACCACTGTCCCGATGATCGTCGATGTGACACGCACGGCCGTGCGCGACAGCATGATCGTTGCAGATCTCGGTACGCTGGACGGACCGAAAGGCCAGTCCATTTTGATCGAAGCGCGCGTTCCTGCCGGGAAAGCCGGCACGTTCCGGCTTGGTCAGGTGGAAGTCTCCTACGACGTTCCGACTGAAGGCATCAAGGCGCAGAAGAGCAAGAGTGATCTCTTTGTCACGTTCACTGCCGACGCAGTTGCTGCAGCGAAGGTGAATGCCGAGGTGATGAACCTCGTGGAGAAAGTGAGCGCATTCAAGCTCCAAACCAGGGCATTGACCGAGGCGGAGGCCGGGAACATTGCGGCCGCTACCAGAAAGCTCCAGGCCGCGGCTACGGTGTTTCTGAACCTGGGCGAAAACGAGCTCGCCGAAACAGCGGAAAAAGAGATTCTGGGTCTTAAGAAGACCGGCAGCCTGAGCGCTGCGGGTACCAAGAAACTCGAGTACGGCACGAGGAAGCTGACGAGCGGGCTGACAAAGACGCTCTGAACATGCGGATCGCAGATTGCGGAATGCGGACTATAAAATAAAAAAAGAATCCAAAAAAAGGAGGACATTGCCATGAAATGCAAAGAATGCCAGATGGAAAATATCGAAGGAGCGCTCTTTTGCGAGGAGTGCGGCGCAAAATTGAATGAGATGCCGGAAGTCAGCGAGACGGCGGAGGAGACAGGGGGCACGCACATTGTGCTCGCCTCTCCTGATGGAAGCCAGGTAGACCTACCGGCTAAAGACGAAGTAATTATCGGCAGGGAAGACCCCGTCAGTGAGGTGTTTCCCGATGTGGACCTGACGAGCCTGGGAGGCATGGAAAAAGGCGTTTCCCGGAAACATGCGGTCATTCACCATTCCGGTGCGGACTACACCATGGAAGATATGGGGTCCACAAACGGCACGTACATCAATAAGAAACGAATCCAGCCCCACGCGCCGCAAGCGATCAAACCCGGTGACGAAGTGAGGTTCGGAAAATTGTCGCTTTCAATCAAAGCAGCGTAACAGACGAACGGATTCCGGCAGGGGCATAACATGCCGGGCTTCTGACAGTTGAAGCGACCTGCAGTGCAAGGAGGTTACTATGCGTACCATAACCAATGTATTATTGTATGCCATTGCGGGCGCTCTCGGCGGCTCCGCTGCCTGGGCGTTCGTGATATCCATATCTGCGACTTCCGCAAGCGGTCTTGTCACCGAAATGCTGCTCGGCGGCCTGGCGGGAATGTTTATCGGCGCCTTCCTGTGGAGTCACGAGCCGATCAGGGGAAGGCAGTTTAAGGCCGCACTGAAGCGGGCTGCATTCGGCGCAGCAGCAGGTCTTGTCGGGGGCGCTGTCGGCGCAGTTTTGGGCAGCACCGCCTTTACGGCGCTCGGCGCGGCCGCCGCCAATGCAGGAAGATTTAAAGCATCTCTGGGCGTTGCCCTCGCCGTTGCACTTGGATGGGCAATCCTTGGTGCAGCCGTGGGAGTAAGCGGCGGTATCATGATCCGGTCGCGGGAGCGTGCTTTGTACGGCCTCCTCGGCGGTGCAATCGGCGGCCTCCTCGGCGGGCTCATGTTGAACGAGCTGTCAGCCACCTCGATCTGGTCTACCCTTGCCGGGCTCCTTCTGCTCGGCCTGTCCATCGGCACTTTCATCAGCCTCGTTGAAGAGACATTCGTTTCGGCGAAATTGAAGGTCATCAAAGGAAGGCACATCAACAGGGAGTTTCCGCTCCTTAAGGAGACGAATGTCGTGGGCAGGGACGATCGCTCCGATGTCTGTCTCTCGGGCGCGGAAGGCATCGCGCTGCGGCATGCGTTCATCAAGAGAAAGAACGGACATTTCTCGATCGAAGCGGAGGAGGATGGGAAAGTCGTGTACGTGAACCAGAAGCTGACCCACAGCAGCAAACTTTCCGACGGTGATATCATCAGGGTGGGGAGCATCCTCCTGCTGTTTTCGGCTGTAAAGAAAGCAGCAGCCGTTGCAGCCGCGACTATCCTTCTCGGCATGATGGTTCTGGGAGGGGAGACGGCGCTGGCAGGAGAACCCGCATCGGTCCGGATCAGCCAGTTTGATTTGAGCAGCTTTCCCGTGGTAAAAGCCTACGTTTCAGTGCTTGATTCCGCTGACAAACCGATACGCGGCTTGTCCAGGGAAGACTTCGCGCTCACCGAGAACGGCCGTCCCGTCGCGATCGATACGATGCAGATGTACGGCACGGGCGGCAAGCCGGAGCCTTTCAGTCTTGCAATTGTCGTTGACCGGAGCAGTTCCATGACCGGTGAGAAGATCATGCGGGCCAAGGAGTCCGTGCAGCGCTTCCTGTCGCTCATGGAGCCCGGCGACCGGGCGGCCCTCATTACCTTTAGCGATACCGTAGAGCGGGTAGAACCCCTCACTGACGACATGGCGCGGCTGAAGCAGTCAGCGGGCACTATCACGGCCGGCGGCCATACGGCGCTCTTTGACGCAATCGCCGGAGGTGTGGAACTGGTGCAGGATATCCCGGGCAGGAGGGCCGTGATCGTCCTGACCGACGGCAAAGCAAACCGCGGCGCACTCGATATGAACCAGTCGATCGCCGAGGCGGTTCGGGAAAACGTTACGGTCTACGTCATCGGCCTCGGGAAAGACGTGAGGACATCCCGTCTTGAGCTGATCGCCGAGGAAACCGGGGGCTTTTACTTCTTCACGCCCTCTGCCGACGGACTTTCTGAGATTTATGAGACCATCAGTAAGAGAATCCGCAACGAGTACATCGTTACGTACCGGACGGAGAAGCGTGCCGACTACCTCAGGAACGTGACGCTGGCTCTCAAGACGGGCCAGCAGGCAACGCGCGCGTACTTCCAGCCTGAGTCATCGCTGTTCGGCGCGAGCAATACGGTTCCGGGCTGGGCGTTCGCGGTGACCCTGGCGAGCCTTCTGGGACTTGCTGCAATTTCTCTCCGGACAATTGAACGGCAGTACCGGACAGGGCACCTCAGTCTTGTTCGCGGACAGGGTACGGCGAAGGACATCGACATCGGTTCAGCCGTGACCATCGGCAGGGATGAGCGAAGCACCATCGGCTTGCTTAAGGACAGCAGCGTCGAGCAGCAGCACGCCCGGGTCGTCAGGGCCAGCGGCCGCTATATCATCGAGGACAAAGGGACCCGTGCCGGCACCTTTGTGAACAAAGAAAGGGTCTTCGGCAGACAGGTGCTGAGAGACGGGGACGTGATCGACGTGGGAAAAACCACGATCGTGTTCAGCGACGAAAATAAACTCACCTGCGCGGACTGCGGGAGGCCTGTCAAAATGGGCGCCAAGTTCTGCGTGCACTGCGGAGCGAAGGCAGCATAGAGACAATGGGCCGGGGAGGGCAGGGGTCATGGCAGGAAAAAAGAAGCATTGTGCGAAGAAAGTCCGGGACCCCGGGGCCTGTGCAGGTTGCCATGAAGCGTCTCCTTAACAATAGATACGAGATTATCTCGATCCTGGGCAAAGGCGGGATGGGATGCGTGTACAAGGTCAGGGACCGTTCCACCGGGGGGGCCATCCTGGCTGTCAAGGAACTCCGGATAGACAGGCTGAAAGCGCCTATAGTGAACGAAGCCCTTGCCCAGTTCCAGACCGAGGCGCGGATCCTGATGCGCCTGACGCACCCGAATCTGCCGAAAGTCCACGATTACTTCTCGCTTCACAGCGCATACTACATCGTCATGGAATATATCCGGGGAAGGACGCTGGACCAGATCATGCAGAGACGGCGCGGGAAACCGGTAGACGAGCAACTGGCGCTTTCCTGGGCGCTCCAGATTTGCCGGGCCATGCACTTTCTGAGTGTGCAAAAGCCGCGGCCTGTCGTGTTCCGGGACTTGAAGCCCTCGAATATCATGCTTGCCCCTGACGGCAGGGTGAAGCTCATCGACTTCGGCATCGCACGATTCTTCAAGGAGGATCGGAACGAGGACACGTACGTGTACGGCACTCCGGGATATGCAGCGCCGGAGCAGTACGGAACGGGCCAGACCGACGTTCGTTCAGACCTCTTTTCGCTCGGCGCCACGCTGTATTACTGTCTTACCGGAGAACACCCGCCGCAAAACCCGCTCGGTTTCATTGACCCGAGACGGAAGAGGCCGAAGTTGATCCGGGAGACAGCGGCCATTATCAAAAAAGCGCTCGCCCCCGACATGGCCAAACGTTACCAGAGTGCATACGAGATGAAGATGGCGATCCAGACGGTCCTTCTCGATCTGTCGGCGCCAATAAAAAGGAAAGGTGAAGTCATTTACGCCAGGCCGGGAAAAGTGATCAAACTTTCGTGGTGGAGAAAGGCGGCGTGGGTCGGTGTTCCGGTGATGGCCCTCGGGTGCAGCAATGCCGCCGGGACCCTGTCCACGGATGCTCTCTGGATCAAGCCGAAACCGACGTCGTTCGGCCCCGATGCTGCGTGGCTGCTGTTCCGCGTCCAGAGCAGGCTGCTCAAGCCGGGAAAAGAATATCGTCCCGAGATTATTGTGAAGACCGGTTCAGGCATTCTTCGGCCGCGACTTCTGTTCAGGAGATCATGGCCGTGGATTTTTTTTGCAGCACTGGCGGCAGCTGCGGTGATCGCGTTCGTCGTGATGAAGAGCTGAGTGAGAAGACGACGATTTGTCGTGCCGTCCGGGATGAGGGAAATGCTATTCAGTGATCCGGTACTTCTTCATTTTCTCGTACAGCGTAGAGTACGCAATGCCGAGCACTTTTGCGGCTTCGGTCTTATTGCCGTCGACGGACCCGAGCGTCGCGTAGATGGCGGCCTTTTCGATTTCTTCGAGGGTCTTGCCGCTCAGTCCCTCAAACGTCGCGGTCTTTTTACCCTGCGAGAGGAACAGGTCCTTTGCTTCAATCCTGCTGCCATCGCACAGCGCCGCGGCGCGTTCGAGCACGTTTTTGAGCTCGCGGACGTTGCCCGGCCAGGAATAGGCCGTGAGTGCGGCGAGGACCTCGGGAGAAAAATCCGTGAGGTTCTTACCTGCCTCCCGGGATATAACGGCAAGCAGTTGCCCGGCGATCAATTGAATGTCTTCCTTGTGTCTTCGGAGCGAGGGGAGCAAAACCTGTACAGCTGAAAGACGATAGAAAAGGTCTTCGCGAAAACGGCCGGCTTTGACCTCTTTTTCGAGGTCCCTGTTCGTGGCCGCGACAACGCGAACGTTTACCTTTAAAGACTGCTCTGCGCCGACGCGCCTCACTTCCCGCTGGTCCAGGGCGCGCAGGAGTTTGGGCTGGAGGGAAGCGGCAAGTTCTCCGATCTCGTCCAGGAACAACGTGCCGCTGTCGGCCAGCTCAAATGCTCCCTGGCGGGACTTGACCGCATCGGTGAAAGCGCCTTTCTCGTGGCCGAAGAGTTCGCTTTCGATCAGGCTCGGAGCAACAGCGCTGCAGTCGAACACGACAAAAGGACCCGCTGCTCTCCGGCTGTGGTTGTGGATGGCGCGTGCTGCGAGTTCTTTTCCCGTCCCGGTTTCTCCCTGGACGAGCACGGTGATGTCAACGGGCGCTACGCGTTCCAGGACGCCGAACACCTCCCGCATGGACGCGGACGCGCCGATAAGGTCGCCGAATCGGTCCGAGGAACTGCGGAGGTTTTCAATGCGCTCTTCCAAAGGCGAGAACGTCAACTGGGTTTGTCCCAGGCCGATGAGAGAGCTGGCCTGGACATATGCCTCGCGTATGCGGACGCCGTCGAGAAAGGTCCCGTTCGTGCTGCCGAGGTCGCGCAAAAGGTACCCGCCGGCAGTCTCCTCGACACTGGCGTGTCTCCGCGAGACCGTGGGGTCGCTGAGCACGAGGCTGTTATCCGGCAGGGTCCCGATCGTGACGAGGGGGTTCTGGAGCACCATCTCTTTCCTATCGTCCCTGCCTTTGGTCACGACAAAACGCGCTTTTTTGAGAACGAGCGGCCGCTGGCCCACATCGGTCAATACTTCCGTCAAGTCCGGCTTTCTGGAGGAAGGAGTGGATTTTTTACCGGTTTTTTTCATATCGACATTTTAGCATAACTGACGGGCAAAGAATACGCATTTCGTCTTGACGCAGGTGCGGCTTTGCCCTATCATAATCATAACATCGGGATGGTAGAATACCGACGATGAAAAAATTACGAATACCCTGCGCCGGGGGTGGAAGACAATTCGCTGCCTGTCGGCGACAGGACGGCCTGCGGGAAAATTCATGAAAATAATTTCTTTTGGCAAGACCGACCCGGGAAAAAAAAGAAGCAACAACGAGGACGCCTATCTGGTCGACGACAGAATCGGGCTCTATGCCGTTGCTGACGGGATTGGAGGAAGTGAAGGCGGAGAGGTCGCAAGCCGGATCGCCGTGAATGCGCTGGCACAGGCAATGCCCGACATGCTTCGTGAAAAAGACCGGGTCGGGCCTTCGGGAGTCATTCGCAGGACTGAATTGGAAAACGTCCTGCTGCGGCAGGCCATTACGACTGCGAACAAGGAGATCCGAGACGCAGGGAAACAGAGCCCGGAACTTTCAGGCATGGGAACAACGCTGGTAATGCTCCTCCTCAGGGATGACCATGCCTGCCTCGCACATGTCGGCGACAGCAGGGCCTACCTGCTCAGATCCGGTGAGTTTAAACAGTTGACCGCCGATCACTCGTTCGTGGCTGATCAGCTCCGTGCAGGTGTAATGACGGCTGAACAGGCGAAAACGAGCCCCTACCGGCACGTCATCACGCGGGCACTGGGTACCGACAGCGAGGTACAGCCGGACGTATCACAACTGCGGCTGCAAAAGGACGACAAGATCCTGCTGTGCACCGACGGCCTTACGGAGATGGTTGACGACGATGATATCGGCAGGATTCTTGCCGACGCCGAACCGCAAGAAGCCGTGCAGAAGCTGCTGGATGCAGCTAATGACGGCGGAGGTGTGGACAATATTACTGCGGTCGTGGTATGGATTGCGGAAGTCTAGGTGCTTTTACTTCGACAGAACTTGAGTTTTGTTCGGGTCTTTGAATCGAAAAAATATTTCGCGCAGAGACGCAGAGACAAACTGATCTTTTGGGTTTAAAGCCAGAATGTATAGATTTCCTTTGCCCTTTGTTTATGTCCGCGTTTTGGCGACAGCAGGGTGCGGCTTTACGAGAAATCGCTTTTGATTTTGAATTAAGGACAATTCAATGTCGAGACAGATAAAAGATGAATACGAAATAATCACCGAGATCGGTTCGGGCGGCATGGCCACTGTGTACAAAGCCGTCCAGAAGTCCCTGGACCGTCCGGTGGCCATCAAGGAACTGAAGAAGTCATACACCGCAGACCCGCAGATCGTCCGTCGATTCGAACGGGAAAGCAAAATGGCCGCTTCGCTCCAGCACGAGAACATTGTCCATATCTACGATTACTGGAAGAAACCGCATTACAGCATCGTGATGGAGTATGTGGACGGCGCCAACCTTGCCGATATCATCGAGAAGACCGGCGCCCTGCCCGTCGACGTCGGGATCATGATCGCCATCCAGGCGTGTAATGCCCTCGACTACGCGCATATGCACGGGCTGATCCACCGCGATATCAAACCCAGTAACATCATGATCAAGCGGAACGGCGAAGTGAAGCTCATGGATTTCGGCATCGCCCAGAGCAGGAGCCTGGAAGCCCTGACCATGCCGGGCACGCTCATCGGTACGCCGGCCTACATGTCGCCCGAGCAGATCCTCGGCCAGCAGCTCGACTCGCAGTCGGACATTTTCTCCTTCGGCATCGTGCTGTACGAGACGCTCACCGGTGTCAAGCCCTTCCGGGACGACGATTCCCGTTCAGTCACTGCCAAAATCCTGAAAGACACCTTCAACGCCCCGCGCCGCCTCAACAGCGACATCCCCTGGGGCCTTCAGCGGCTCATCAAAAAATGCCTTCGGAAGAAGCCGAAGAGAAGGTACGGGTCCGTGCTCGAGATCCGGAAAAAACTGGAAAGCCGGCTTTCGCGGCGAACAACGAAAGCAGCATCCCTGCAGCGGATCGCCGGTTACCTGGTGTCCATGAACGTATTCGAAGCGGCCCCGGAGCAGGAAACCGTGATTTCCGGGGCACCGGCCCCCGCTGTCGGCCGCTACGGCATTGCCCTTATCGTTTTCGCGCTCGTCGTTTGCGCGGCCCTCGGCGTCGTGCTCTACCAGAAGCGGACGAACCAGCCGCCACTACAGCCTTCGGCTGTTCAACCTGCACTGCCGTCCGGTGCAGCCCCGCTCGCGACGCGTCCGCAGGTTGCCACCTCATTGACTCCCACGAAAGCCCCCGCAGATCCGCAAAACGCTTCCACTTCACCGACCGGAACGGCTCCCCAAGCGGTTTCCGCCCCTTCCGTTAGTCCCTCATTGCCAGGTAATGCTGTTTCCGCACCAACGCCGACGGCGGTATCGGCCCCGAAGAAAATTGAGCAGCCATCGCATGCAAAGAAAAAAAGCACCATCAGGAGAAAGAAGAAGCCCCCAACCGGACACTGACGCACGGTTGGAAACTGTCCTTATTCTTCTTCTCTCGTCATTTCTGCCACGCATTCGATGTGATACGTATAGGGAAACATGTCTACAGGTTGGAGACGGTCGAGGCGGAAGCCGAAAAGGTGGAAGTATTTCAGGTCCCGCGCGAGGGTCGAGGGATTGCACGAGACGTAGACGATCTTTTGCGGAACAAAGGCCAGGACTCGTTCGAGCGTCTTCAACGTGGCGCCGGCCCGCGGCGGGTCCAGGACAATGATCTCAGCCCTCATTTTTTTCTGTAAGAGTGTTTTAAGTCCCTTCTGCAGGTCATCGGCAATGAACTCTGCGTTCGTAATTCCGTTCAGCTTTGCGTTTGTTTTTGCATCTTCGATGGCTGCATAGCCCGATTCGATGCCGACGACCGTTCCTGCCTTCCTCGCGAGGGGCAGGGAAAAGTTGCCGATGCCGCAGTAAAGGTCGAGGACCGTCTCCTGTCCCGCGGGTGCAGCAAAGTCCATGACCGTCCTCACCATGTTTTTGTTCTGTTCCCAGTTGACCTGGTAAAAATTGCCTTCCGTTGCAACATACGTGAGTCCCTCCAGCTCCAGTGACAGCCGGTTGTTGCCGAGAGCGAAGGCCTTTTTCTTATTCGCAAAAACCGTTATCCCGATTACTTCAGGCGCTGCTTTTTTCAGATTTTCATAAAACGGCTCCAGCGACGGCAGCGTACCCAACTCGCTGAAGAGCAATAAATGTACTTGCCCTCGGGGGGTTGCATTCATATGGATTTCAACGAGCGGAGGAAGCTGGTGCACGAACGACCTGACGGCTTTCAGCGTCCGGTTGATGAGCGGATGGATCAGAAACGCATCATCGACTTCCACGAGGCTGTACGACCCCTGGCGGAAAAAACCGATCCGCTGCATTCCCTCCTGTGTCCGAACGTTGAACTGCGCCCGCAGCCGGTAATGGTCAAGCTTGGGGGAGGGGAGAATGGCAAGGGGCCGCCGGGGAGTCATGCCGCCGATTCGCAGGAGAGTGTCCAGAAGAATATCCTGTTTGTATCCGAGTTGGGCAGGATAGGCTATATGCGGCCACGTGGCGCCGGTACATTGCTTTTCGCCGGAGCAGGGGGGGACGATGCGATTTTTTGACGGGGCGATGACCTCGATGAGGTCGGCCTCCAGAAAACCCTTTCGCTTCCGCCTGAGGGCGACGAGAGCGCGTTCGCCGGGCAACACGCCGTTTACGAAGACCGCCTGGCCGGAGCTGAGCCGGGCAAGGCCGCTCCCGCCATGAACGAGTTTTTCCACGGTTACTTCCGCTTCTTCGTTCATCCGAGGATCTTCTTTACCGTTTCACGCAGCAGGTTTGTGTCCGCTGATTTTACGACGTAGGCGTCCGAACACCAACTCCCGAAGTCCTGCTTGTATTCTTCATAGGCAGTGCAGATGATCACCGGCAGCGAGCTGTCCTTTTCCTTCATCTTACGCAACGTTTCTATGCCGTCCTGGT
>CAVYLT010000079.1:0-39274 GCA_963769335.1 Nitrospirota bacterium
AATATTGAGTCAAGCAATCTTTCATTCAAAACGTATCACTTTGGAGCAAACATTAAATCAAAGGTCATCTCACACGAAGGCACGAAGCCACGAAGAAATTAAGATTCAAGACCCGATTAAAGCTTTACCTTGCGTCTTAGCGGCTCGTGCGATAATAAAGTTTGTTGATACTAAGCGTCGGCACTTCGACGTTATTCTGCCGCACAAAGTTGCGCTTTTTCATTGACACTTTACTGCAAAAATGTTTGAATTAGAATATGCCGTTCGGCATATAGGTGGAAAGTGAGTTCAGTATGGTTCGTTTGACATCAGGCAATCTCTATAAACTTCAGGACTGTATCCGCGAGCTTTATGCCGATCCAAGCACAAAGTCCTTTCCGGGCCACATCATACAGGTCGCTTCCAAAATTATCCCTTCAGGCGTGACCTCATACGCCAGCATCTCTCAACGCAAACAGAAGATATCCTATGTTGGACAAGCATCCAGCCCTATGTGGGAGGGACTGGACGCCTTTGTCAGGCATATGGACGAGCACCCGGTTCTGAACTATTTACACCCCGGGCTGCTGAAACCTCACCGCCTCAGAGAAGACATAGAAAATGCCGTGCACAAGCGGTTCCCTTCGTTACGGCAGGACCAGCACTATACCGCGGCAAGGATATCGGACGCTCTCACGGGCCGTCACTTCCGGTCCCTGGGGATTTATAATGAGTTCTTTCGAAGAAACGAGGTCGACTACCAAATGCTGGTCTCTTTTCTCCCTACGCGGAACGGCTATTCAATGATCTCGTTTAACCGGGATAAAAGGGATTTTTCGGAAGAGGAACGGCTCCTCCTGAATCTCCTCGCGCCGCATATCGCCCAGGCGTATAAAAACGCGCAGGCCTTTGACAAGGCACGGCAAACATTTGCTGCCCTGGAAAACTCGCGTCAATCGATAAAATCTTATGGTCTAACATACCGGGAGGAAGACGTTCTCTATTGGGTGGCCCAGGGGAAAACGAATGGGGAAACTGCCGCGATATTGAAGATAGCGCCGGGAACCGTAAAAATTCATCTGGAAAAGATCTACCAAAAACTGGGGGTAGAGAACCGAACTGCCGCATCAGCGCTGGCAACGGGGATTATCGTCGACAAAAGATGACTGAGTGGGGCCGACACGCGCTGCACTGACGTTGACCATCGAGACAGGTGCGGCCGGAAGAAGAATTGTCTCTCTTACTATTTTCTGCCTGCGACCGGGGCGGCGTCCAGGGCTTCCCGCACGTAGGCAACGAGATCTTTCGAGGAAAAGGGCTTCACAATGAAGCGCTGCCCTTTTTCGAGCATTACCTTGTTCTCGATCAGGTCTTCAGAATAGCCGCTCATAAACAGCGCCTTTACCTTTGACTGCTTGCTCCTGATCGCAGCGTACGCCTCGATGCCGTTCATTCTCGGCATGATCACGTCGAAGATCAGAAGCTGGATGGAGTCCTTGTGCTCCGTGAACTTGGCGACGGCATCCTCCCCGTCAAAGGCTTCGATGACGGTATAGCCGTATCCTTCGAGCACGGCCTTCATGAGTTCCCGGACATCGTTCTCGTTCTCGGCGACGAGTATTGTCTCGTTGCCCTTGAGAAGAACGGGAGCCGGCAGCGGTTTCGTCTCTGTCTGCTCTTCGGCAAGCGGCAGATAAACACGGAAGGTCGTTCCCTTTCCCGGCTCGCTGTCCACCGTAACGTACCCGCCGTGCTCTTTCACGATATCGTACACGATCGAAAGCCCGAACCCCGTGCCTTTTTCGAGGCCCTTCGTGGTGAAGAAGGGCTCGAATATTTTTTCCTTGATTGCCGCGTCCATCCCTACTCCCGTATCGCTCAGTGATATGACTGCATAGGACCCGGCCTTGCCGTATCCGTAGGTCCGGACGAAATCATTGTCCAGTTCCGCGGTGCCTGTCTCGAGGCTCACGGTGCCGCCTCCCGGCATGGCGTCGCGCGCGTTCACCAGCAGGTTCATGATGACGCGCTCGATCTGGCTGCTGTCCGCCAGCACCGGCAGTACACTATCGCTGTAGCGCCTGGAAAATTCTATCCCCTTTCGGAGAAGCCCGGCCAGCAGCTTCTCCATCCTCTGCACGATGCTGTTCAAGTCTTCGGACCTCAGGCTGACCACCTGCTTCTTGCCGAACGCCAGCAGGGTCTGCGTCATGCGCGCCGCCCGTTCCGTGGCTGCGAGGATCTGGTCCACCTGGGCGCGCAGCGGATTTTCCTTGCCCAGTTTCAGAAGAAGAAGGTTCCCGTACCCGACGATTGCCGTCAGGACGTTGCTGAAATCGTGCGCCACGCCCCCGGCCAGTTTCCCGATCGCCTCCATCTTCTGCGAGTACCTTAGCCGCCCTTCGAGCGCTTTACGCTCGGTGATGTCCAGAAGCGTTCCGATCGTTGCAGGAAGCCCCTCATACTCGATGCCCGCCGCGGTCATGAGCACCCAGCGCTCGGCCCCGTCTTTTCTGATGATCTTGAATTCCGTTTGGGTCGGCCGCTCTTCCGCACGCACGGGTGTGGTGCCGTTGATTGCCGCCGTCGTCTTCCGGAATTCGGGATGGACGATGGCCTCGAAGTCCATGACCGGGAACTCTTCCGTCCGGTATCCGGTGATGAGCTCGGCGCTCGGGTTCCCATAGAGAATATTCCCTCCCCGATGGATGAATATGGCGGCAGGCAGGGTCTGGGCCAGGACCCGGAATTTCGCCTCGCTTTCCTGCAAAGACACCTTTGCCTGCCTGACCTCGTTGTACAGGCGGGCGTTCTCGATCGCGATGGCGGCGTGGCCTGCCAAAGCCTCGAGGAGCTCGATGTCGCCCTGGGTATAGACTTCGCCGTCGCGCTTTGGCCCGAGCGTGAGGACTCCCTGCAAACCCTTCTTGTAAAAAAGGGGAATGATGACCTCGATCTTCCCCTTTCTCATCCACGCATTCAGGCTGCCGAATTCCTCTTCCGGAAGTTTCTCCTCCAGTTCTTCACGGATCACCACTTCCTTGTGCTGTTTGACCCAGTCGATGACCGGTGCGTCGGCAAGACGATCTTCGGGCTGATCGGGATATTCGCCGATACCAGCCGGATGCCAGTAGTGCCCGTCTTTCTCCCTGAGGTAGAGATGTACCGTGCGGACCCCGAGGCCGGACTTGATGCTGTTGATGAGATAGTTCAGCAATTGGTGCTGATCAAGGATGGTGACAATGGCAGTGATCGACTCCCTCAGGACCCGTTGGTGGTCCAGCTTGTTCTGCAGGATGAGGTCTTGTATCTTTTTATTGACCTTCTGGTTGAAGGTGGTGCTGAAAAACAGGAACCCGATCAGGAACAGGGAGACGGCAATGGCCGGCGATGGTCCGAGGATAGGTTCGAGGAGCTTGAACAATCCTATCTGGACAACGGCAAAGATCGCCGACACCAGGCTGACTGCCGCAAACCGCGAAATGACGCTCCGGATGTCAAAGAGGCGGTAGCGGGTTATGGCGTAAAAGGTGAGGGCGACCCAGGGAAGGCTGAAATAGGAACTGAGGCCCGGCTCAAAACTTACACCGAAGAGGGGAAAGATCCCCGCGATGATCGCACCGCAGACCGCAAAGATCAGAAAACCGTTCATGAAGTAATTGAGTTGCGCCCTCCGGATTCCGCTTACGTTTTTCCTGAGGCGGTAGACTTCGAAGAGCACCCAAAAGAGCTGCAGGAGCCCCACGATCCGGAGCGGCTTGCTAAGCGGGCCCGAGTGGTCGATGAACGGGAAGAGCGTATAATTTCCGCGCTCGATCAGATCGGTTGATATGCTGATTCCAAGGACGGTGATCCAGAAAGGATAGAGGAAACGGCCCGCAATACGGGCCGACCTGCTGTTTTCGTCCTGCATGTAATAGATGCATTGGAAGCCTGCCGGTATCATGAGCCAGCCGATCCAGTTGGCCCGGGCCAGAGAGGTTACGTCCCGGCCGAACGACCCGAGGAGGTACATGAGGGCGGTTTCAAAAGAGAAGGCCGCGGTGAAGAATGAAAATGCGGCAACCGATTTATTCACGCGGCTGTTGCGCGGATTGTGCAGAAGAAGGACTGTGCCCAGGATGAATTCGACCAGGGCGATGGAAAAGAGAGGGATGCCTATGTGGGCCAACTCGGTTCTTATCATGAGATCATCGTACCCGGATTTCAACGCTTGTCTTGCGGACCGTAGACTGGTCTGCCTCTGAGCTCACTTTTTCATCACGTTTAAATCAGTGGAGCCCCCACCAGCAGGAAGCCGGAGGCTCCCCTCAACATCGCGACCTCCCGGGACTGCTGACTCGCGACGCCTCGATTTCCACGGTCGCGGGGAAGCGCTTTCCACCCCCGGCGGGAGCCGGGGGATGCCAAGGCGCGGGATAGCAGTCCCAGAATTATACGAAATTTAGATGTGAAACAATATACTCTCGTCGGGGTATTTTTAGGGTATGCCGGTCAACCTAAAAAGAGCAGTTAACCGCAGGGAGCTCAGAGATCACAGAGAAAAATCAGACCTTTGGAATAAAAAGCCGTAATCACCGAAAAGGTGAACGTTTATAAGATTTTATTTTCTTTATTTTCTTTGCGTTCTTTGCGGCTAAACAAAAGCAACTGCCGTTTCCAGGGTCAAAGGCCCGGCGCGCGATCGCCCCGCCGAAACAGGACTATATCGTACGGCATGATGTCTTCTACCGGCGTGCGTTCCTGTTCGATGAAATAAGCAGGAATGTCCGGGAAGAAGGCATCACCCTCGATCTTCCGATGGATAATGGTCAGATAAATGTTGTCTACTTGGGCAATGGTCTGGCGAAACACGTCTTCTCCTCCGCAGATAAATACCTCCTTTGCATTGGCGCACGCTGCAAAAGCCGACGCCAGGTCATGGACGACGATGCATCCGGGAGCGGAATAGCCCTGCGAACGGGTCAGCACGATGTTCGTCCGCTGAGACAGCGGCCGGCCTATGCTTTCGAAGGTCTTTCTTCCCACGATGACCGGATGCCCCCGGGTGATCCTGTGGAACCGCCTGCGGTCCGTGGGCAGGTCCCAGGGCATCTTATTATTCAGGCCGATAACGCGGTTCTCGGCCATGGCTGCGATGATGGATAAGATCATGTTCTTCGGTGCTGAGATCGCGATTCCTTGGAGTTTCGGTCCTTTCGAGCGACTAAATCATATTTTACCTGATTATTCCATCTTTGGTTCAACCTTTTTCAGCAGCGAGATACGCGCTTCCCCGTAGTTATTTCGGTTCCTTTAAAAGCTGAATAACGAAATCTCACCACGGAGACACTGAGGCACGGAGAAAATACAAACTGCGGAACGAAGAGTTTTTCTTCTGACAGGATCAGGGGACAAGGACGGACAAAATCATGGAGCAGGTTTTATCCTTTGCACGTAAACGCGAAAAAGCCACATCGGAGAATAACCTTACAGCACGGCTCCGGATTCCACCTGGCGCTCTTCCTCCGCCGCGATCCGGGAGCCTTTTTCTACGTCGACCCTCCGGAGGAGCATGATGCCGATAATGAAGAACACGCCGATGGACAGGATGCTCGACTTGGGGCTGTGGGTGAGTTGTCCGACTACGCCGTAGAGAAAGGGGCCCAGGATCCCCGCGAATTTCTCGCTTAATCCATAAAGTCCGAAGAACTCTCCTGATTTGGCGGGGGGAGAAAGTTTTGCATAGATCGTTCTGCTGAGGGCCTGGGTGCCGCCCTGCACCGTACCGACCAGCCAACCCAGCATGAAGAACTCAGCTTTTGTCGTGAGAAAGAAGCCCCAGACCGGCACGATGATATAGATCATGAGCCCGAGGATGACCGCCCGCTTGGTATCGATCTTCTCTGCGAGACCGCCCAAAAGGACGCGGCCGATCGTCAGCGAGAGTACGATTCCCGCGACCTGGTCCGCAGCCAAAAGGAGAAAGGCCGACGGGATGCCCAGGAAGCCCGCGGTCTTTGCGTACATCCCCAAAAGCGGCAGCGTAAGCGCGGTCCAGAGGAGCATCGACAGGGACGCGCCCCGCCAAGTGTTCGCCTGATCGGGAATACGGCCGAAAAGGAGAGCGTAGGGAAACGCAACGATCTGGGTCATGAGCAGCGTCCCGATCAGCACCGTCATGGGAAGCCCGAGCGTTGCCCCGTAGACCGTCGCAAGGAGGATGATCGCACCGACGCCTTCCATGTAGAACCAGAAGGCGATCAGCATTTTAAAGAGCTCTGAGTACCTCCTGATATCGCGGACGGTCCTGGCGATCTGGCGAAAAGACTCGCGCAGTGGGGAAATGCTTCCTTTTCTAAGGAGCGAGAGAATTTGCGGCTCCGGAACATTCAGCGCAAAAGGGACGGTGAACCCGATCCACCAGACGCCGACGGAAAAAAAAGCCAGGCGTACCGCAAGGTCGTTGCTGATCCCCAAGTTCCGGCCGAAGATAAAAACCGTCGTGTTGACTGCAAGGAGGAGACCACCGCCGACGTAGCCCATCGCGTACCCCAGGCTTGATACGCGGTTCAGGTCCTCCAGCCGCGCCGTATGCGGCAGAAGACTGCTGTTTAAGCCCAGCGCGATGTTCACGATCACCTGCGTGAGAAAATACAACACCAGCGCGGGAATCCACATGCCGGTCGTAAGCCAGAACATTGATGAGGCCAGTATGCCGCCGGCAACGGTTATCCGGAGGAGGATCCTCTTACGCTTGTCGGTCAGGTCCGCGTAGGTCCCGATGATGGGGGCAAGGATTGCAGCGGTAAAGAGGGCAAGGGCGACGGTGAATGCAAATACGTTGGATGCCGTGTCCCGAGCAAGGGACTGCGCCGCCTCAGCGGCCTGCCCGGACCCGGCTTTCAGAAAAACGGGCGTGGCGATCGCAAGAAAGTAGGGAGGGAAAAAAGTCGTCGCCGTGGTGGTAATGTAAGCATGGTTGGCCCAATCGTACAATGACCACGAAAGAATGCGGCGTCGGTATCCCTGTTCCTCGGCAATATCTGTAATGTGATCTGCCTGCATGATGGGTGCTGTTGCCTGCTCCTGAGTCAGGACCGATCTTTCTCGGGTCTTGTCGACCTCACATCGCGCCTTTCAGGTACTTCCTTCTTTTTGTTTCCGGGAACCGCTCGATCGCATACCGCAGCATGGTCCGCGGCATTATTCTGTAATGCTGTTTCAGGAACTTCTCCTCGGCTTGCAGATCGCGCTTCCCGACCTCGCGCAGCATCCAGCCCACGGCCTTGTGGATCAGGTCATGGTCGTCGGCCAGGAGCATCCGGGAAATCTTCAGCGTGTCGGAAAAGTCATTCTGCCTGATGAACGCAGCCGTGGCCAGGATTGCTATCCGCTTCTTCCAGAGATTCCGCGTGGCCGCGAAGCGGTAGAGCGGCTTTCTGCCTTTGTCCAGGAGATGCTGCCCCACGATGTTCGGGGCGGAAAGATCAACGAGGTCCCAGTTGTTGATAAAGCGCGTGCTCTTGAGGTACAGGGAATAGATTTTCTTTTTTTCCGCGTCATTGCCGCGGCTGTAAGCGCCTACGAGCAGGAAGAGCGCGAGCATCCGCTCTTCGTGAATTGGTGATTGGAGAAGCGCCATCACGTCAGCGAGGGACGTGTCCCGGCATTCCCGGGTAATTTCCCTGAGCACGGGAACGGTAAGCCCGAGGAAGACATCTCCCTCTCCGTACTGGCCCGGCCCGGTTTTGAAAAAACCCTGAAGGAGCTTTGCCTTGTCCTTGTCCGCAAGTTTGCGGACTTTCTTTCGGATTTCCTGTAATGTCATGGAGCTCCTCTTTGAATACCGAGCGGGTGACGACTTTTATGAAACATATCTTACGTACAGTTACGAGCCGGCTTTTGCTGCGTATGCGAAGAAGTCCCGGTCAACGGAGGGACCACGGCGGGCTTCTCCAGGTCCAAGCGGCCCACGAGCTTGGAAAAGAAGGGCGGCACTTCCGACGTGAAGGAGAGTTCCCTCCCCGTAAAGGGATGTTTGAAGGCTATTGAGCGGGCATGAAGCGCCATACGCGGCTGCTGATCATCCTCTTTCCCGTACTTGATGTCGCCCACGATCGGATGCCCGATGCCGGCCAGGTGCACCCGTATCTGGTTCTTCCGGCCGGTGAGAAGGGTCACTTCGAGCAGGGAAAATTGTTTCGTCATCCGCAGCACGGTATAGGCCGTTTGGGCCAGCTTGCCCTTGGTGCTGTCGGACGTGGAGTAAACGGTATACGCTTTATCCTCCGCAAGGTAGGACGTGATCGTGTCGGAACTCTTTTCACACCTGCCGTGCACGACGGCAAGATACTTTTTCTCGGTCTGTTTCCAATTCGCCTGCAGACGATCCTTCGCCTCTTCGCTCTTTGCAAAGATGAGCGTCCCGGAGGTGTCCCGGTCCAGCCTATGGACGACGAAAAGGCTTTTCCTGCTTCTGCCGCAGCCTTTACGGATATAGTCCGTCAGGATAGAGTGCGCGGTGCGCGCTTTTTCCCTCTCCGTCGACACTGCCAGGAGTCCCGCCGGCTTGTCCACAACGAGAAGGTCCTTGTCCTCGTAAAGGACAGCAAGCCCTTTCGGTAAAAACTTCGCGCTCGAAGCTGATTGTTTCCGCATATCAAGTATTCTTTTTTGCCGGAAGGAGAAGGTTAAAGAACAAAACGCAGCCATGCCGCTCCGGAGGGTCCCCTTGCCGCCTCGCATCAGAGTAACGGCAGGCCCTGACCGTGCTCGTTCTAACTGTATTCCTCATGTTCCTCACCAAAAACATGGTGGATGATCTCCCAGGCGGTTTCTTCAATGGATTTGTTCGTCGTATCCACGACTTTCCAGTTCCGGTGCCGCCTGATGAGGTCCCGGACGAATTCGACTTCGGTAAAAATTTTTCTGAAGTCGCTGTAACTGGATTTGAGCCCGAATTGCTTCTGGCGCGCCATCCTCACCTTCTGGAGAATCTCCGGGTCGACACTCAGACAGACTATCTTGGACTGGTCGATGGCAAAGAGCTCGGCCGGCAGGTCGATGCCCGGAACGATGGGCACGTTGGCGACCTTGTACCCCTCCTGGGCCAGGAAGAATGAAGTGGGCGTCTTAGACGTGCGCGACAGGCCGACGATGACGATATCCGCATCCCGAAGGCGCTCGGCATCCCTGCCGTCGTCGTGTCCGAGCGTATATTCGATCGCCTCGATTCGTTTAAAGTACCGTTCGTCGACTTTTCGGAGCAGGCTCGGGGTTTCGAGCGGTTCCTTCTGCAAATAGGAGCCGAGATTGCTTATGAGCGGGCCCAATATGTCGAGATGGAACATTTTGTTCTTCAGGCAATACTCACTGGCATAATCCCTCATCTCCTTTTTTACGAACGTAAATGCGATGAGCGCCTTTTCCGATCGTGCCTGAACGAGCACCTTCTTAAGACCTGCCGTTGAATCGATGTCGTGAAAAAGCATGATCCTGGTGCGGGCATGTTCGAACTGCACCAGGGCCGCTCTCAAGATGTGCAGGCCGCTCTGGCCGGTGGCGTCGGAAAGAATGTAAATTTTCTTTGCAGGCATTGTTCTTTACCGTTCATGAAACGAGGCACGGGTTTTTTATGCTGTAGGAACCGTCGGAAAAAAAATGTGCATAATGAAATGTCGCTGACGTACCTGACCATAGCAAATCAATGACAACCTGTCAACGAAAATGGGGGCGGGGCGCTCATCGGTTCGTGTCGGAGCAGGAACGGCTTTGGCGGTACACCGGGCGAGTGACTTTTCCCTTCGCCGCCGCAGGCGCACTTAATACAAGCGTATCGCGAAGATCTGAGCGGACGGGGAATCAGGAGCGGGCCAATATGACCTCGTGAACAACCGAGGCCACGTTGGCCAGCGTATAGGGTTTTTCGACGACCCCTGAAAAGCCGTATTTCCGGTAATTGGAAATGACATCGTCGTTTGAATAACCGCTGGAAACGATGGCTTTGACCTCCGGGTCCGTTTCGAACAGTTTTTTTATCGTTTCCCTTCCCCCCATGCCCCCGGGAACGGTCAAATCCATGATCACTGCATCGAACGCCTGTCCCGATTCTCTGGCCTTGGCATGCAGGGACAGCACCTCGGCGCCGTCTCTGGCCACCTCGACCTGATACCCCAGGCTTCTCAACATTTCGGCGGCAACTTCCCTGACCGAATCTTCATCGTCCATTACCAGGATCCGCCCGGAACCGGTGATCGCTGTTTCCAGGCGCGCTTTCCCGGGAAGGCTGGCTCCTTTCGAAGCGGGAACATAGAGACAAAAAACCGCCCCCGCGCCCGGATTTGATGCTACCGTAATATGGCCCCCGTGCCGCTTGACGATGGAGTAAGTAGTCGCGAGCCCGAGGCCGCTCCCGGACTGTTTAGTCGTAAAGTAGGGGTCGAAAATTTTCACCATATTGTCTTGAGGAATGCCGATCCCCGAGTCTTGAATGGAAATCTTGACATAGTCCCCGGGGCGCAGGGGGACGGCATCCTCCTCCTGTGCGGTGATATTCGAGCAGTTCACTCTGATCGTGCCGCCGGCGGGCATCGCCTGGTCCGCGTTGATGATCAAATTATGAATGACCTGGCTCATCTGCCCGATATCAATTTCCACGGGCCACACATCATCGGGAATGTTGAATTCGCACTTGACGTTCGAACCTCTCAGCGCAAAATGTGCGGACTCTTTGATAATCTCCGTGATGGCCGCTGTTTTCTTGACCGGAGTTCCGCCCCTGGCAAAGGTAAGCAATTGACGGGTCAAATCCCGCGCCCGCAAAGACGCGTGCTCCGCTTCTCTTAATCGCGCCGTCGCCTTTTCAGGACTCGCGATAAATCTTTCCGCAAGGTTGATGTTTCCCAGGATCGCCGTCAGCAGGTTGTTGAAGTCGTGCGCAATGCCGCCTGCGAGGACGCCGACCGATTCAAGCTTCTCCGCCCGTATCCGTTCTTCCTCTATTTTTTTTCGTTCCGTAACGTCCCTGCTCACGCTGAGTACGGCGGTAATTTCATTTTTCTCGTTGCGGAGCGGGACGGAGTGCGTTTCAAGCCGGAAACGCCTTCCCTTCAATCCGATGATGTCGAACTCGAGCGTTTCCCCCCGCCCCTGGAAACATTTTGCGACCAGTGCCTTGAAAGCCTCGCGGTCTTCCGCCGCCACAAGGGAATAGACGGATTTTCCCTTTACCTCATCCAGGGACCCGGCTTCGATCATGGACAGTCCCGCACGGTTCATCAGGAGCAGCGTGCCGTCTGCTGCGAGGAGTTTGACGCACTCCGGTTCCGTTTCAATGACCGTCTGCAGGAAATTTTCACTGGCGCGCAAAGCGTCTTCCGTCCTCTTCCATTCGGTGACATCGCGCCAAATCGTATGAAACACCGTACGGCCGGACAAGATGAGGAGTTGGGTAATGACGCGAACATTCCTGATATCCCCGCTTTTCGTTCTATGCTTCACTTCCAGCTCATCGCTTCCTTGAACCAACACCTTGCGAATGCTGGCTTGTATTTCTTCCGGGGTTTGAAAGGGATCGATGTCCGCCAGACGGAGCTGCAAAAATTCTTCCCGCGTGTACCCGAGCTGGTTGTGGGCCGCTTCGTTGAAGTCAATGAAGCGACCGTCGGTGTCGATAATCAATATGCCGTCCGGCGACTGCTTGAATAAGGTACGGTAAAGCAGTTCTCCTTCGGACACCTCTGTCTTGATTTTTTTGGCTTGGTCGTTTCTTCTGCCGTCATTCATCATATCGGCCCCCTGCCGCAATCATCAATTTCCGGCATATGGCACCCTCTGCACTGACAGTAGCAGTATATAACAGATAGTTTCTTGTCTAACTATAGCACAGGGCAACAAGGAGCGGCGGTCCCTTCTGTTTTTTTATGTTAAATTGTTATTGCAATAAGCCGGATATCCGGTGGAAAGGCAACCAGGGAGGACGTTGGTGTAAGGGAAAATAACGTCTCGGTTCGGTCGGGAAAATCTGTACAACGGCTGCGGACGCAGTACATGACATCCGCCCTGCGTCCGCTTTAAGGGAATTCTTTATTTTGGGAAAATTTCCCCGAAGAATTTCTTCATCTCATTCCATGATTCTTTGTCTGCTTTTTTGTTGTAAGCGATCGGAATATGAAATTTTTTCCCGTACGCCGTCGACTCGGGGTTGGTGAAGCCGTGCAGAGCGCCTGGATAAGCGATGAATTTATAATCAACCTTGGCGTCGGTCATTTCCTTTTTGAACGCCTCGATCTGCTCCGGGGTGGTGAACTTGTCGTCAGCGCCGTGGAGCACGAGGATTTTCGCTTTGACCACGCCGGGCTCGGCCGGCTTCACAGCCCCCAGCATCCCGTGGAAGCTGACGACCCCTTTCAGGTCCGCCCCTTGCCGCGCCATGTTCAGGACCACACCGCCGCCGAAACAATAACCGATGGCCCCGATGCGGTCGGGATCAACGGTCGGCTGTTTCTTTAACAACTCTTCCCCGGCCGCGAACCGTGCTTTTGCCGTGTCGAAGTTCTTCATGACCTCCGAGGAAAATTTCCCCGCATCGTCGGGGTGCTTTGCCTGCTTCCCTTCTCCGTACATATCGACGGCAAGGGCCGTATACCCGAGTTCCGCGAGCATCCGCGCGCGCTTGCGCGCATAATCGTTCAAACCCCACCACTCGTGGACAACGAGAATGCCCGGAGCCTTGTCTTTTATGCTGCTGTTATAGGCAAGGTAGCCTTTTAATGTCACGCCGCCGGCCGTGTACTCGACATTTTTCCCAACGATCTTGGCATGCGCTGATGATAATCCCACAGCCATTGTCATAAAGATCGCGGCAAAAACAAAGATAATAAATCGTTTCATAACCGCCTCCTTAGACGTGAATTGTGCGACTAAAGACACACGAACGACTTCCTTACAATTCAGCGCTGAATAGAGGAACCGGCCGAAGACCGCAAAGTCAACGGACGTGTGACTTCAAATGTTTATAGAGTAATTGTACCAGAAGGGAAAACGGCGGGGGCTGCTACCTGCTTCGCTCTTTTATAACACGTTCCACTTCACGCTTCGATTCTTTCGCCTTGATCGTCTCGCGTTTGTCGAATGCCTTTTTGCCCTTTGCAAGGCCGATCAATACCTTGGCCCTGCCGCGCACGAAGTAGATCTTGAGCGGGATGAGCGTGAACCCCTTCTGTGACATTTTCCAGGTGAGTTTCCGGATCTCCTCCTTGTGCATCAGGAGCTTTCGCGTCCGGAGCGGCTCGTGGTTGCTGATGTTGCCCATGGGATAAGGGCTGATGGTCGCGTTCAGGAGAAACATCTCCTCGTTCTTCACGATGGCGTAGCTGTCCGTCAGGTTCGCAAGGCCCAGGCGGAGCGACTTCACCTCCGTGCCCTGGAGCGACATGCCTGCCTCAAAGGTCTCTTCGACGAAGTAGTCGTGATATGCCTTGCGGTTCGAGGCGACTGTGGTGTCTTTTTCTTTTTCAGCCATGGCTATTCTTCCGTCAACATTGTAACTGAAACTCTGCAAACTTCAAGACCTTTATTCTACAGACCTTTATTCTACACCTACTCAGGGGAAAGGGGGAAGTGAACGGCGAAAGGGGGAAAGACGTTGATCAGAAGAGCTACTTTTTCTCCAGTTCAACCCTTCTGACGTCAAGTTTGTAACTTGAAAAGTGGACGAGAAGACCTATTTATTTCTTCAAGGTTTTCAAGGATGTCGATGTGCTCCTAAAAAATCGTCATTCCTCTATGTTAAAAGTCAAGTCTTCTTTTGGTGGCAGACGGACTCTTTCTGGATTTGTTTTATGGCAGAGCTCAATCTTCAAAACCAATCTTCTATAAGCAGACACTTCTTCGCATGGAGGAAGGCTGCATTTCTTAGATTATGTTTTAAAGGCGTGGGTTCGCAGTCTAGCTAAAGCAGACACGATCCTGAGATCCGCTGCAGGAATGACATAGCGTTACCCACAGATAAACAAGTTATTGAGATTGACCTCCATAAAACAATCCGGCTTTTTATTGTACTACCGCCAGTACGTACTCATGCTGGTTCTTCAAGACGTACCGGATGCGATTTAGAAGCTTTCGCGCTATATGAACGATGGCCTTTGTATTAGTCATATGCTTACTAAGCTTATCGAATGCCATTATCAGCGTCGGGTCTTTACGGGCAGCGACCCAAGCACTTTCAATCAATATGCCCCGTAGCGAAGGATTGCGTCTGTTGGTGATGCCGGTGGTGGTGTTCTTTTCACCGCTGGAGTTCGTGTTGGGGATAAGGCCGACATAGCTCGCCAGCTTATCGAGCGACGAAAAACGACTCATGCTGTTCAGTTCCGTTAGGAGTGTCATGGCAGTCAGCGTGCTGATCCCCGGCACGGTCCTTAACAGCAAGACGTTGACCCGGTAGTCATCAGTGCGGGAAAGGGCCAGAATGTTCCGGTTCAACTCGGCAAGTATCCGGCGGATATGGTTCAGTTCGTCGAGATACGCCTTGAGAGAATAATTCCCGCTGGCCCTCTCCATGCGGATTTCATCGATCCAGTTGATGAATTTTCTGGACCAGCGGCTTTCAGCAAGTTCCTCGGGTATATGAATGCCGTAAAAAGCGAGCAGGGACTTTATCTGGTTTTTGCAACGGGTCTGCTTCTTGACCATACTGCGACGGGTCCTAAGCAAACTGCGGTCCTCGACAGCGGTCCGTGAAGGGACATATATCCCGTCAAGTTGGTTGCTTCTGAGACAATGGGCAAGTTTGCGGCAATCGACCCGGTCGGTTTTGCCTGCTCGCTCCTTGTCCTTCGTGGGGACGTCGGCCGGATTTGTAACGATGCAGTCAACACCCAGTTCACTCAGACGATCATGCGTCCAGAAGCCTGAGAAACCCGCCTCGTAGACAGCATGATACGTCGCGCCAGGGAAATTGCGCTTCAGATAATCGACAAGTATGCCGACATCCGGCGGTTGGGTAAAGGTCTTATGTTCAAACTTATCTGTCAAGATGCAGATGCTCCAACTTTTCTTATGAACGTCCATGCCGATGTAAAGATGTTGACCTGTGAAATCGAGTTTGCTAATGTTGTTCATGGCAAGTCTCCTTTCGGTTTTATTTGTGTCCGTCTAGACTCAAATATACCTTAAGGTAGACTTGCCTTTTAATCATAAAGTCTCGCTTGTCGGGAATCGTAGTGCAACATTATAAAAGGGAAGGATTCCGGGCAAGCCGGAATGACACCATAGAGGCAATCTCCGAATTTGTAAATTCATCATCCACATTGGTGTAAGTATTTATTACTTTATTCGGCAGCTCTTCCCCTCCCCATTTCTCCATTTTCCCATCCCCCTTTCCCCTTGAAAGGTTTTCATTTCCAGACTACATCAGATTTATCGGATCGACATCGATAATCACCTTGCACCTCCTGCCGTACTTTTCCTCCACCGCTTTTTTCCCTTCGCGGGCAAGCATACGTATCTTCTCGCGCTGCTGCGACAGGAGCAGGAGCTGGAACCGGAACTGGCCTCGTACGCGGGCGATGGGCGCAGGGGCCGGCCCGAGGAGCGTGGCGTCTTTTCCCCGCATCAGGTAGCGGATGCGGTTCTGGGCCGTTGTTGCAGCCGCGGACGCCTGGTCTTCTTTCGGGCTTTTGACTTCGATCTTGATAATCCTGCCCACGGGGGGGTAGTGCAGTTCCCTGCGGAAAACGATCTCTTCATTGTAAAACCCTTCGTAGTTGTGGGTCGTGCTGTGTTGGATCGAATAGTGGCTCGGGTTCATGGTCTGGATGACCACCTCGCCGCCCAGCTCGCCCCTGCCCGCCCTGCCCGCTGCCTGGGTGATGAGCTGGAAGGTCTTTTCCGCTGACCGGAAGTCCGGCAGGTTCAGGCCCACGTCCGCATCAATGACCCCTACGAGCGTTACGGCTGGAAAGTCATGGCCCTTTGCGATCATCTGCGTCCCGAGCAGGATGTCCACCTCCCGCTGGTCCACCTTGCGCAGTAATTTTTCATAGGCGTCTCTCCCCTTGACCGAGTCGCTGTCCATGCGTATGAGCCGGGCTGCCGGAAAGAGGGCCTGCAGTTCTTCTTCGATCTTCTGGGTGCCGGAGCCGATTAGTTTGAGCTGGATGCCCTGGCAGGTTGGGCATTTGTCCGGCGGCTGCGTAAAAAAACCGCAGTAGTGGCACTTGAGTTTCCCTTCGCTCTTGTGAAAGGTGAGCGATACGCTGCAGCTCGGGCATTTTATCGCCGTCCCGCAGTCCCGGCAGATGAGCACTGACGAGAATCCCCGGCGATTCAAGAGGAGCAGGGTCTGCTCGTTCTTTTCGAGCCGCTTCCTGATATCTTCGATGAGCCTCGGAGAATAGAGGCTGTTCTTCGGCAGCGCTTTGGCGTCGACGATAAGCACGTTCGGCATGGGGCGATTGTCCACCCTGCTCGCCAGCCGGAGATAGAAATACTTTCCGTTCTTCGCATTGTAAAAGCTCTCCAAGGAAGGCGTGGCCGAGCCGAGCACGGCAACCGCATTTTCAAACTTGGCCCGCATGACTGCTACGTCCCGCGCGTGATAGCGGAGCCCCTCGTCCTGCTTGTAGGAATTCTCGTGTTCTTCATCTACGATGATGAGCCCGAGCTTGGCGAAGGGGGCAAAGATCGCGGACCGCGCGCCTACGGCCACGTCCACCTGGCCTGACTGGATGCGGCGGTATTCGTCAGCCCGCTCCCGGTCCGTAAGGCCGCTGTGCAGGACCGCCACGCGGCCCCCGAAGCGGCCGCGGAACCTGTTCAGAAGCTGCGGTGTGAGGGCAATCTCGGGAACGAGCACGATGGCGCCCTTGCCGCTTTCGGCCAGTCCTGCAATCGCGCGAAGATAGACCTCGGTCTTGCCGCTCCCGGTAACGCCGTGAAGAAGGTAGACTGCGAAGGACTCGCTTGCAAGGGACTCCTGGATTCTGGCTACCGCTTCTCCCTGTTCGGCCATAAGCTCGGGAGGTGATGTGAGTGGGGCCTTTTCCTGTTGCCCAGCGGGCGCGTCCTGTTCGAAGATTTCGATATGGCCCTCATGAGCAAGCGATTTGATCGTTGCCGGAGAAAATCCTGATAACCTGTCGATCGACGTCTCGCCCTGCTCCTTCAGCAGGTCGAGCAGGGCAATCTGCTTTTTCCCCTTTACTCGTTCCTTGCCGGCGTCAGCCTGGACAAGGCGGATGCATTTTTGTTTTTTCGGCTTCGCGCGGCCCACGGCTTTCGGCACCACTGCCTCGATGGTAAGACCAAGCGGGTGGAGGTAGTAGTCCGCCATCCAGCGGGCAAGAGCGAGGAGTTCATGAGAGAGCGGGTTGTCGAGGATTTCGATGACGGACTTGAGGCCAGCGACATCGGCCCTTTCCGGGAAACCGACGACCGTGCCGATAATGCGCCTGCTGCCGAAGGGGACGAGGACACGCAAACCGGGCGCAAGAATGCCCCTCATCTCTTCCGGGGCGCGATAGTGGAATGTTTTGTTTACGGAGACATTGACGGCTATATCAACGACGAGGCCGGTCATGGGGTGAGGTCACGGAGGTCAGGAATCAAGGGGCAAGGATACTTTATCTGATGTTTGATTGTTGTCCTCGGTCTTTTGCTGTTTTTCCGCAGCGATTTCTTTTGCCGTCTTTGTTTCTTTGTTGTTCAGAATGTCTTTGAGCTCGCTCATGAACTCGTTGATGTCCCGGAACGACCGGTAGACCGAGGCAAACCGCACATACGCCACTTCGTCGAGCCCGTGGAGCCGGTCCATTACTTCTTCGCCGATGGCGGTACTCGGGATCTCCTTGAACCCTTTTTCCTGGAGCGCTTTCTCGATCTCCTCTACGGTCTTTTCAAGGACATCCAGGCTGATCGGCCGCTTTTCGCAGGCCTTCTTGAGTCCGTTCAGGATCTTGACCCGGTCGAAAGGCTCGCGTCTCCCGTCCTTCTTGATGACCGACGGCAGCACGTCTTCGACGCGCTCATAGGTGGTGAACCTGCCCCCGCACATGAGGCACTCCCGTCTCCTCCGGATGGAATCGCCTTCCTTTCCCATCCGCGAGTCGACGACTTTGTTGTCCATACTGGAGCAATGGGGGCAGCGCATAGGCTAGTTCAGAGTTCGGAGTTCAAAGTTCAGAGTATCCGGCTAGGTTGACTTTTTGTACTGCGTGATCTTGATGCCCGACTCCTTCAGCATCTCGGCGGCAAGGGCGTCGGGGTAGCCGTCATCGAAAATAAGGTGCTTCACGCCCGCGTTGATGATCATCTTGGCGCAGATGCCGCAGGGTTGGTTCGTGCAGTAGAGCGTTGCACCATCGATGTTCGTGCCGTGCTTGGCGGCCTGGATGATGGCGTTCTGCTCGGCGTGGAGGCCGCGGCAGATCTCATGCCGCTCGCCGGAAGGGATCCCCATCTGTTCACGCAGGCACCCGCGGTCGAGGCAATGTTCGATCCCCGACGGCGTGCCGTTGTAGCCCGTCGCCAGGATGTTCTTGTCCTTCACGATCACCGCGCCCACCTGGCGGCGGAGACAGGTCGCGCGCTTCTTTACGAGGTGCGCGATCTCCATGAAGTATTCGTCCCACGTAGGTCTTGTCATAATTCCTTATTAACCACAGATGAACACGGGTGCGGCTTTGCCGCACGCACGGAAAAAACACTGCAGTTTAAAAATTAGAACCTTGCTTGATTCTATCCGTGTGGCGAAGCCCCGTGTGAGCGAAGCTCCTGTGGTTTCCTTTTATTTTTATACGCCTGCTTGTTCCATCGCGAACATCGGAAACTTGCCGCAGAAGGCCTTCGTGCGCTCCTTGATCGCGGCGAGCTTTTCCGGCGAGTGGCCGTTCGCCAGCGTCTCGCAGATGATGTCGCCGATAATCTTCATCTCCGGTTCGCGCATGCCGCGCGTCGTGACGATGGGCGTACCGAGCCGGATGCCGCTCGTGGTCACCGGCGGTTTCTGGTCAAAGGGGATGCTGTTCTTGTTGCACGTGACGCCGGCTGCGTCGAGCCAGGTCTCTGCATCCTTGCCCGTGATGTTCTTGGGCGTGAGGTCCACGAGCATGAGGTGGTTGTCCGTGCCGCCGGAGACGATGCGGAACCCGTCCTCGGCAAGCCGTTTCGCGAGTGCCTGGGCGTTCTTCTTAACCTGCCGCTGGTAGTCCTTGAACTCGGGAGCGAGCGCTTCCTTGAACGACACGGCCTTGGCCGCGATCACGTGGACGAGCGGCCCTCCCTGGATGCCGGGAAAAATGACCTTGTCCACGGCCTTGGAGAACTGCTCCCTGCACATGATCATGCCGCCGCGGGGACCGCGCAGGGTCTTGTGCGTCGTCGTGGTGACGAAATCGGCAACCGGCACCGGGTTCGGGTGCTCGCCGGCCGCAACGAGGCCGGCGATGTGCGCTATGTCCGCCATGAGGTAAGCGCCCACCTTGTCGGCGATCTTCCGGAACCGGGCAAAATCGAGAACGCGTGAATAGGCGCTGTAGCCGCACACGATCATCCTGGGTTTGTGCTCCACGGCCAGCCGCTCCACCTCGTCGTAATCAAGGAGCTCGGTTTTCCTGTCCACGCCGTAGGAGATCGACTTGTAGAGCTGGCCCGAGAAGCTCACGCTTGCCCCGTGGGTAAGGTGCCCGCCGTGCGGCAGGCCCATGCCGATGATCGTATCGCCGGGCTTGAGCACGCTGAAGTAGACGGCCATGTTCGCCGACGAGCCCGAGTGAGGCTGGACATTCACGTGCTCCGCGCCGAAGAGCATCTTCGCGCGTTCTATCGCGAGCGATTCCACGGCGTCCGCGAACTGGCACCCCCCGTAGTAGCGCCGGTTCGGGTAGCCCTCGGCGTACTTGTTCGTAAACACCGACCCCTGCGCTTCGAGCACGGCGTTGCTCACGTAGTTCTCCGAGGCGATCAGGACGATCTTGGAAAGTTCCCGCTCCTCCTCCCCCTTGATCGCGTTAAAAACATCGGGGTCCGTCTGGCTCAGTTCTGACATTACATTATCCTTTGAGATAAAAGAGTATTAAACCACGGATGAACACGGGTGCGGCTACGCCGCACGCACAGTAAAGATTTTCTATTTTAGGACCAAGACCTTGCCTCTATCCGTGTGGCGAAGCCCCGTGTGAGCGCCCGCCGGTTCAAAATCAGCATATGACGCGGGCCGGGGAAGCTCCCGTGGTTATCGCTGCTTTTCTACCGGTTGAGTGATTTTTCTATGTCCCGTATCTTGTCAAGCCGCTTCTGGTGCCTGCCGCCTGCGAATTCCGTATCGAGCCAGGTCTTCACGATCTCCAGGGCCACGCCCTTGCCGATGACCCGCTCGCCCATCACGAGGACGTTGGCGTCATTGTGCTCCCGGCTCATCTGCGCCGTGAAATGGTCGTGGCAGAGTGCTGCCCGAACGTTGGGAAAACGGTTCGCCACGATTGACATGCCGATGCCGGTGCCGCAGATCAGGATGCCGCGGTCCATGGAACCCTTGGCGACGGCCTCGGCAACTTTTGCGCCGAAATCCGGGTAATCAACGGATTCCTTGACCGCGGGCCCGAAATCGGAGACCTGGATATTCGCCACGGTCTTGATGAATTTGAGGATTTCTTCTTTGAGTTCAAAGCCGCCGTGGTCGCAGCCGATCGCCAGTTTCATGCAAAAACCCGCCTTTCCAGAGAAACTGATATTAACATCTCAGCTGTTTTTGTGTCAAGAAAAATACCCGGGAGTTGACGGGAATCGATTGCCTGAAGAAGGGCAGGCGGGATTAGCTACAGGTATTCATAGCCGATCATGCTGAGTACCGCCACCGCTGCCGTCTCGGTGCGGAGGATGTTCGGCCCCAGACTTACGAGATGAAAACCGCTGTTCTTCGCCCCTTCCGCTTCGTTCGGCGAAAATCCGCCTTCAGGCCCGATGAGAACGACGATGTGCTCAGCAGCCGCGTTCTGTTTGAGAACTATTTTCATCGGCTCGGTCCCCTCTTCCCAGGGGAGGAGCAGCAGGGTCCCGGGGACGGATGACGCGCTGTCAGGGGTCAAGGGGCCGGGGGCCAGGGTCATGATAAAATCGCGGAATGCGGCGACCTTTTCCACCTTCGGGACGTCGCTCCGGTTGCTCTGCATGGCCGCTTCCCGCGCGATCTTCTGCCAGCGGTTGGTGCGCTTTTCTTCATCTTTGATCTTCATGATCGTTCGTTCGGTCATGAGTGGAACGATGTTCGAAACGCCGAGCTCCGTGGCTTTTTGAACAATAAAATCCATTTTGTCGGATTTGGGCAGGCCCTGGCCAAGGGTGACCCGGGGAACGGGAGCTTCTTTTTTCGATTGGCCGATGATCTCCGACGTGATCTCGGACCGGCCGATAGCGACGATTTTTACCCTATAGTCGGTCCCCTTCCCGTCGCACAGCAGCAGTTCGTCGCCGGACTTCATGCGCAGGACCGCTGCGATATGGCGGACGTCTTCATCGGCAATCGAAATCCGCGCGCCGTCGACCTGATCGGGAGATATGAAAAATCGCGGGAGTCTGGGCATGGCACCGTAGTACAAAGTACAGAGTTCAGGGTCCGGAGTAAAAAAAGGTACATCACAGGTGAGACAAAATATTTCTGGAATAGGACAAGAAAGGATCACAGCTTATTGCCGCCGTTCTTCATCCTTATTGTTCAATCTCTGCGTCCCTTGCGGGAAAAAGGGCCTCTAGTTCTGCGGCTTCGGCCCTTGCGGCTTTTTCCCTCCGCTCCTTCTCCGCCTGCGCCGCACCGGACGTGCTTTGCGCCCCACTCGTTTTTGTTTGTCCTTTTCCTCGCCGGGCGCTTCGCCTGCCGGGACCGGATTGGCCTTGATAAAATCCTTCCACCAGAATCGAAGTTCTGCCCGCTCGCCCGTAACCTCGCTCGTGAAACGCAGGTACTCGAATGCGTCCGCGAAGCCCGGCCGGCGCAGGAAATAGCGGGGATGCTTCCCTTCCCGCTTCCCGAACCGGTACTGGTTCCAGTACATATCGCGCATGGGAAGTCCGACTTTCTTTGGAATCATCACGCGCTGCGCCTGCTCGGCAAGGACCCCGGTTACGGCTTTCGTCATGGCATCGAGCGCATGCGAACCGGACTGCATAATTCCCGCGGCCTTTTCCTCGATGTACTGGCCGAACATCAGGCCGAACAGGATATGAGGCTCGACTTTCCGGCCGGCCTGCACGCAGGTATCGACCCACTCCAGGGCCTTGCCGATCCAGATGTGCGGAAAGCCGCTTTCCTCCGTATCCACCCACTCGTTCAGACGCGGAAAGATCACGCCGAAGAGGCCGGTCTTCCTGAGGAGTTGGTAGGTCTTTTCCCCTTCGCCGAGCAGGAAGAGCTTCAGCACTTCTTCGTACATGCGCGCCGGAGAAGCGAGCGCCAGCTTATCCTTCAGATCGAGGATGGCCCGGTAGGTATGCTCTTCGATCTCGAAGCCGAGCATTGCGGCAAAACGTACGGCGCGCACCATACGCACCGGGTCTTCGGTGAACCGGACGAGGGGATCGCCGATAATGCGGATAAGCCCGTTCCGAAGGTCCTGCATTCCGCCGACGTAGTCGATGACCGAGTAGTCCGCGATATTATAAAAGAGCGCATTCACCGTGAAATCGCGCCGGAGCGCGTCTTCTTCGGGCGTGCCGAACACGTTGTCGCGGAGGATCATGCCGTCTTCGGTCTTGAGCATGCGCGGAGGCCGGGGCTTGGCCGGCACGGCCAAGGTCCCCGGAGAGGGGGACTCGCGAGACTCGGCGTCGGGGGCCTGCTCCGTGATGTGCCCAATGGATTCAGCGGAGGAAGTCAAGGACGGCTGTCCCGCGCCTGCCGGAAGAGGGGCCTGCGCCGTCAGCTCCGCCGGGGCCTCCTCTGCCCTTGTTTCCTCCGGGGCATTGGAGCGGAACGTCGCCACCTCGATGATTTCGTCATGAAAATGGATATGCGCCAGGCGGAAGCGCCTGCCGATGAGCCGGCAGGTGCGGAAAATCCGCTTCACCTCGTTGGGTTTCGCATCCGTAGCGAGATCGAAATCCTTCGGCTCCCGCCCGAGCAGGAGGTCGCGTACGCCGCCGCCCACGAGATAGGCAAAGTGCCCCTCTTCCTTCAGACGGTAGAGCACCCGGACTGCGTTGGGACTGATCCACTTGCGCGAGATATTGTGTTCTTTTCGGGGAATGATCGCAGGTTGAATAGGACTCACGGTCAAATATAATAGCACACCACGGCCGGAAAGGTAAAGGAAGAAGTGCTGTGGATCGCAAAATGGGTCTCAAAAGAGCCCCATCTGCGTGTCCTGCTCTTTTTTCTTTTTTAACTTGTCCGGAACGACGGTGATTTCGATGAGGTCGGCGGGAATTTCCTTGAGAAACGGCGATGGCGACGGCTTAAGCCCCTCGCCGTAGAGGAAACGATTGCGGGCGTGGAGCAGGAAGAGCTCCTCCTTTGCGCGGGTCATTCCGACGTAAAAGAGCCGCCGCTCCTCCTCGATGTCCGCCACGCGCGTCGTTATCGTAAAGGGCGCCAGGCCGTCCTCGCAGCCCGCTATGAACACGACCCTGAACTCGAGCCCCTTTGCCGAGTGCATCGTCGTAAGCGTGACTGCATTTGCACGGGGATCAAAAAAATCTGCCGCTGTGAGCAGTTTTTCCTCGTTCGTCCGGGCCTCACGGGGTTCTGAGGCATCGGAATGGGCCAAAACATGCAAATAGGCAATGGTCTCTTCCCGGTCCTGCACCTGCAGGCTGTTTTTCCTGCCGATGACCTGATAGGGGATGCCCGCTGCGATGAAGGCTTCTTCGATGGCCCTGGCCTGGGCATTGGTCCGATAAATCACGCCGAAGTCGGAAAAGCAGAACGACTGCGGGGACGCGTCTCTACCCCGGCCGGCGCGGGACATCTGGTAGTGGCTCGTGCCGCCGATCCTCGCCTCGATCTCCTGCACAATGAGTTCGCCTTCAACATGCTCGTCAGGCACTGATGCCACATGAACGGGACTGCCCGCCCCCCGCGTGGGGATTATGGTTTTTTCAACCCGCTTTTGATTGCTCTTGATGACACTGTTCGAGGCGGCAAGGATTATGCCTGATGATCGGTAATTTTCCGAAAGGGTGACTGTTACGGCGTTTTGAAAATCCGCGTCGAAGCTCAGGAAGGCGCCGGCATCGGCGCCGCGAAAGCCGTAGATCGCCTGGTCGGAGTCGCCGATGGCGCACAGGGCGCCGCTCACGTGCGTAAGAAGTCTGATCAGCCGGTACTGCGCGGGGTTGATGTCCTGGTATTCATCAACCATGATGTCGGAAAATCTGCTGAGGAACGGGGCCGCGGGGTTCTGCTCCAGGATCCTGATCGGCATGAGAATGAGATCATCGAAGTCCACGGCATGATTGTTCTTGAGCATTGCTTCATACTCATCGAACAAGCCCTGCAACTCTTCATCAAGCGGAGCAATCCGGTTTTTGTGCCTTGAAAATTTCTCGACAAGGTCCGAAGCGCGACGATTTGATTTTTTTGAGAGGGTTTTAAGCAGCTCAACCTGTTCCTCCCTGCTGTATACCGTGAAGTCGTCCCGGGAAAAAGCTTGGATGATCTTAAGTCCAAGCAGGTGAAGCGTCGCGATGAAAATCCTCGAATCATCGCCTCCCAGGAGAGCCTCAGTGCGCTCCCGCATCTCCCGTGCGGCACGGTTCGTGAAGGTCACGGCAAGAATGCTTTCCGGCTTCACACCCCGCGAGAGCAGCCAGGCGATCCTGCGGACGATGGTCAGCGTCTTGCCGGTCCCCGGTCCGGCAACGATCAGAAGCGGTCGGTCGAGGGTCGTTACGGCCTTTCGCTGCGATTCATTCAGGCCATCGAGTATCTGGGAGTCGTTCAGGCTCATCGGTTACCGCAATTGAATTCCGGAATGAGCGCAACCTTCGCAGCTTGCGCGGAGAAATCCATCAGCGTTTGCTGTCATCTCTCGTGATCTTGTAGCTCGTAAAACTCTCCCTGCTGTACAGTCCCGGCATGGCATGATCGCCGGCATTGAACAAAAAATTGACGGCTTTGATGCCGGGATTTTCAGTCAGCGTAAAGGTGACTTCGGCAAGATAGTCCTGCGCCCCTGACGAGCCCATGCTCTGCGTAAGATATTGGTCGTTCGAAATCTCGATATTCGCCGTCTGCTGTTCTACCTTTTGCAGATTAATCTGCGGGAATTCCGTATTCACGCCGTCCCCCTGCGGACGGGATGCTTCCGCATCTTCTACGGCTTTGTTCAGGGCGGTGATCAACTTGTTCACGTCATTCTTGATGCGGTCGATTTTATTGCCGCGGATCAACGTGTCGACGCCCGTGGCCTGGTCGTTCTCGGCGCGCCAAGTGTAGTTCATGTTATAAACGACGGCCTCATTTTTTTTGAGTACGGAGATGACGATGAAAATTGCTCCGATGAATGCTGCAGCCAGCATCAATGCTACAACCAGTTTTTTTGCCATAGGCCGTCCTCCAGCTGTTACAGCAGTTTCAACTGTCCCTTGATCTCTTTTCTTTCCACTTCCTCGAAAATTCTGACCTTGCCGAACTCTCCGTCATATCCCGGCGCGATATGGACTCTGCCTTCACGCATGCGTGAGATCGCTTCACGGATAAGCGGCGTTCCGGCCCGTTCGATATCGTCGAGCGGAACGTCCATCAGGATTTTAAATTCACTGCCGAGCCTTTCGAGGAGCGGGAAATACAGGGCATTCACCTTTTTCGTATTCACCCCGCATTTAAGTCCCTCGGCAATGATCTCCGGCAGAGGAATGATGGACGTAAAGAGAGGCGCATTAACCGGCCTGAAGCCGTGCTCGCGGTCCGCGAGCTTCTCAACGCGGTGCATGACGCCCACCGTCACTTTCCGGTTGCAGACCGGACAAAGATAATCATAATGGATCGTTTCTTTCGGCGTGAGGCTCACTCCGCAGTCCCGGTGGCCATCGTAATGATATTTCCCTTCTTCGGGAAAAAATTCGATGGTCCCAAGGAACCCCTTGCGGGTCTTGATCGCTTCGATGATCGCGGGATAGGATCTTTCCGTATCAAGAATGTTCGCTTCCCGCCCGATCTTTGGTGCCGAATGAGCGTCGGAGTTCGACACGAGAGTAATCTTATCAAGCGCGGATAGCTGCCAGTTCATCAGCGGGTCCGACGACAAGCCGGTCTCGATGGCGTAAATATGCGGGGTCAGATCTTCGTAGCATTCTTCGAGCGAGTCGAAGCCTGATGCGGCGCCGAACACCGAGAAGTGGGGCGTCCAGGCATGGGCTGGAATCAGCAGGGCTTCAGGCGAAGCATCGAGCGTGATCCTGAGGAGCTCCTTTGCATCGAGCCCGAGGATCGGCCGCCCGTCTGCGTTGAGGTTCCCGATCCTGGCCAAAGCCAGATTAATCCGCGCAGCAGCGGCGAAGTCCGGGGCGAGAACGACGGAATGGACTTTCCGGGTCCTGCCGTTCTTGCTGTAGATACAACTGATCTCGGCGGAGAGGATAAACTGGACGTCGGATCTGCAGGAGTCCGGAACGTCGTCAGTTTGAAATTCCTTCCTGAGCGTGAACAAACCATTGCCCGCCCGGTCGAGCTTCGCATCCAGCTCCTTCAGCCACCCGGGATGGGTAAAGTCGCCGGTCGCGATGACCGAGATTCCCTTGAGCTGCGCCCATTTCCAGATGCCTTCGGGGCACATGTCTTTGCTTGTCGCGCGGGAGTAGTGGGAGTGGACGTGGAGATCGGCGATAAAACGCATTGCAGATTATAACATGGAAATTATTTTTTGCCAGGGATTTGCATCCCCGATTGAGGAATTCGGGGATAGGTTTATGGACACAGATAAAGCCGGAGAACCTTCAGCGGCAAAATTATGAAGAATAAGCAGATACAATGACAGCCGCCATTCCCGAGCGCCTTTATCGGGAATCCAGCGACTTGGTTTTCTATGACCTTATCGTTCAGAAATCCAGCGGGCTTTTCACTTCTTTCCCGGGTTTTGGCGGGAGGCAGTGCAGATAGAGCATCGTCGTTCTGATGTCGGCATGGCCCAAAAGTGTCTGGATCGTGCGGAGGTCGTAGCCGGCCTGAAGCATTGCGGTTGCGTAGGAATGGCGGAAGGTGTGAGGGGTGACGCGTTTCGTGAGCTTCGCGTTTCTGACTGCTTCGTACAAGGCATCCTGAACATGAGTTTTGTGAAGATGATACCGCCGCCGCTCCTTCGTCTCGGCAACGAACGTCAAGGACTCCTGCGGCATAAACCATTGCCAGACAAGCTCCTGCGCGGCCCGTGGATATTTTTTTTCAAGCTGATCGTCGAGAAACACTCCCGCGAACCCCGCTGCCAGGTCCTCGTCGTGAAGTTTTTTCACGGCTTCCATCTGGGCCTGCAGTTCCGGCGTGATCTTTTTTGGGATGGGCACGGTGCGGGTCTTATTGCCTTTTCCGCGGACCGTTAGTATACCGGCGTCAAAATTAAAATCCTTAGCGCGCAGGGTAAAGCTTTCAGTCACGCGAAGTCCGCAGCCGTACTGGAGCTGGGCGATGAGCTTGTAGGGGTGCGAGAGATGCGCCAGAATGGCGTCGACTTCCTGAAGGGAAAGGACCACGGGGATGTAATTTGATTTTTTCGCGCGGGGAATGTCCTTGTGAGTTCCAAAATCCTTCTTAAAAACATGCCGGTACAAAAAGAGCAAGGAATTGAACGCCAGGTTCTGATGACTTGCGGAAACCTTGCAGTCCACCGCCAGGTAGGTAAGATACGCCTTCACCTCCGCCGGAGACAAAGTGTCCGGCGGTTTGTTTTTCAGGTAGTTTTGGAACTTTCGGCTCCAGTCCGCATACGCTTTCAGCGTATTCCGTGAAAGGTGCCGCAGTTTAATTTCAGCCGCAAGGGCCGCAATGACCTTGTCCCAGGCAGGCGATTCAGTTTTCCTCAGACAGCGCCATTCGTCATAGCGATTTCCCCCTCTTAAACGAGGCACGAACGGCCCTGAAGATACCGATGGAGCCGAGTAGCCGCCGGATTCCTCCACGGCTCTGGAAAACGACACTGAACAGCCGACCTTCTCTCCTGTCACAGGCCTGTGACCCGATTTATCAGTTTCCTCCCCTTTCAAGGGGAGGATTAAGGTGAGGATGGGTTTGACTGAGCGCCGTTGCCCCGATTCCCTGTTTCCCCGATTCGTTACCTGTTCGTTGCTGCAACGCGAATAATAGCGAAACGGCATCCGCCGCCTCTTCCAGTTGCTTCGCTGTTTGATTCTTTGACCGCAGCTTTTCGGCGAACAGCCTCACTTGGTCAGCCTTGGAATCGGGCGGAGAATATTTTGCGCGATAGTCGAGAAAGTACCGCAGCCACTTCCGGTAAGCTGCGTGGGAGGAGACGGGGATATTCCGCTGCTTTAGAATGTCGTCGAATTGAATTAGAATATCTTTCGGGATAAGTTCCATAGGACAGTGAGCAAACCTCGCTTTCGTATAGAGCACCCAAATTCGGGCATATTTTATCGAATCCCACCGAATAGTCAATTATTTTATTACCTTGACATGCGTATAGGCATAAAATATACTCCCCCCTGTGAGCCGAAAAACTATGGAAATTTTTGAATTTTCGTACGAGACAAGCTTGGAAACATTCTAAGACAATGCATGCAGCAGTCTCAAAACGGCATGTATTTTGCTAAACTCTATAATTCCGGGAATCCGTAATTATAGAGGGGGCTACTCAATAACTGGTTCGGTCCGGAAAAATAGTCATACGCCGACCAGCAGTTTATATAAAGCCGTTGAATATATCTCGTACTCAGGGGGGAATATGAAGAAATTTTCACGGTCATTGAAGATGGTCGGCGTCATTACACTTTTTTTCTTTTCATGGTCCTATTTGCCATTATTCCAGCTTGTGGCGTATGCGGCGACCCAAGATAAACAAACGACAAAGACACAGCCGCAGAACCCCAAAAAACAACAGCCCGCCGAGAAACTTGAAAAACTTCTCGACGATCTAAAAGCGAATACGGGCAAAGCGGGAGAGAAAGCCGCAAAAGGTGCGGACACGTCTTCCGAAATCCAAGCGATTACAGCTCGCAAAGCTGATCTCGATGCTATAGATACCGACCTTAGAAAAGAATTCGCCGACACCGTACAAAAACTCAAGTCTGCCCAACTACCGAAAAAGATCCTCGACCGCCATTATAAATTCGTAAAAAACTACGAAGACTACTCTCTCCGAACTCAAAACCAATATCGAAGCCATTGAGAAAGCAAAGACGCCTACTGCTTTAACGTCTGAACTTGCAAAAACCGAAAAGCAACTCGCAAAAATAAAACCTCCAAAAAAGAGAAAGCCTTTTGACCCGAATAAGCTTCCGAACAAAGCCAGACTGATAAAGCACGCCGCACAAGAGCAGAAAAAACCGGAAGAGAACAAGATACCTCCACATGCAGCCTTTAAGGAAAAGAACGGGGTTTAATCCTTTCAACGAACAGAATACGGCTCAGACCCGCCGTCCAATACTCGTCGCATCAAATGGGCCGTTGGATGGTCTCCTTTCAAACTCGCAGACAGATGATCTGTCCTCACATGAACAACTCGCCAATCTTACCACTGATAGTGTAATAATGAATTCTATTATTGGCTATCCAACAATCATCACGCATCCGCCCGCGTCAGCAGCCGATCTTGCAGAGACCCCCGAAATCCAGTTCACTCCAGCAATATTGGCAAAAGCTCAGGAACTCGAACACAAACCAATAAGAATCTGGGAATGGGTAAGAAACAACATTGAATTTGTCCCAACCTACGGCTCCATCCAAGGGGCCGATATGTGCCTCCAGACGAAACAATGCAATGACATCGACACCGCTTCGCTTCTCATCGCTCTTCTGCGGGCATCCAATGTCTCCGCTCGTTATGTCTTGGCACCCTCGAGCTTCCGATCGCAAAAGCAGAGAACTGGCTAGGCGTAACAGACCCGACCACGGTAGGAACGATTCTGGCCACAAACGGCATACCAGGAAAACTTCTGATTTCCGGCGGCTCCATTACAGCAGTGCAATTTGACCATGTTTGGGTAAACGCCTGGATTGATTATATTCCGTCCAGAGGCGCAGTTCACAAAGAGGGCGACACCTGGATTCCGCTCGATGCGAGCTATAAGCAGTACAACTACACGCCCGGCATTGATATATCAACGGCTGTGCCCTTTGACGCCCAAGCATTTGTAAATCAGATTCAATCCACGGCAACGATCAACCAAACTGATGGCTCTGTCACGAACGTAAACTCTGCCCTGATCCAGCAGACCATGCAAGATTATCAAACTCAGGTTCAAAACTACATCCAGCAGAATTACCCGATTGCGACGGTAGGCGATGTGATTGGGAAGAAAGAAATTATTCAAGAGGTATTCCACCTTATGCCTTGCACTTTGCAGTATAAGACATTGCCGGGCTTTTCAGAATTTGCCCAGATTCCTGACAATCTCAGGGAGACCATCAGCTTTACCATTCCCAATCCATCGGGCGTTAGCACTGGTCTTAACTATTCAACCAGCCTTCCGCAAATTGCTGGGAAAAAGATCACGCTTTCATTCTCACCCGCCACTGCCGCAGACCAAGCTGTTCTCGCTTCCTATGCTTCTGAAAGTGGTTCAATATCTTCTCTACCCGCCTATCTTATTAATCTCACTCCGGAACTCCGCATTGATGGTCAGGTTGTAGCGACAGGTTCATCCATAACTATGGGGACCGAACTTCCCTTTACAATTTCTCTTAATGAGCCGGGAATCGGCCCGAGTCAAGTGAACAACAATGTTCTTGCAGGTGAATATTTCGGCATAGGGTTAGATAGTGGTGGCATGGCGAGCATTGATACGCTTAAGGCTAAACTCGAAGCAACAAAGGCGAAATTAGAAGCACAGAATCTTGATAACCTTACTAAAGATGACATCGTCGGCGATTTACTTTATGCAGCGATCGCTACATATTTTATAGACCTCGATACAAACGATGAAATTACGGCACGATCAAAAGATATCGTGCGATATAGAGCACCATCAATCGGAATGGCTTCCCTCAAACTGGATGTAAGAGGGATCTTCAATATTCCGACAAATGCCGATTCTAAAGGCATTATGATGGATGTCGATAGAATTATGCAGTGCGTCTTCAGTAAAGATGGTAACATGGATAACGTAACGCAGTACATGCTTTCCTCAGGAATGTATTCATCTATTCTGGAGCACACCGTTCCCGAACAGCTCTATTCTCAACCTTCAGCGCCAGTCTACGCTCTGTCCGCAGCCAAGGCTCTTAAACTCGCTAATGATCAAGGTATCCCGATCTATACGATTAATCAATCAAACATATCGTCTATCCTTCCTGCATTGCAGATAAGTAGCGAGGTTAAATCTGATATTTCAAATGCCGTCAACGCGGGCAAGGTTGTTACTATTCCTGAATCAAGCATACTCTACAATGGTTGGACGGGGTACGGATATATTATCATTGATCCTGTTACAGGCGCAGGCGCTTATATGATCAGCAGCGGTTCTTCAGGAGCATGGGCTATTCTTGGTGCAGTTTCAGGTGTTCTTGCGGGCATGGGCATTGTGGTCATTGGAGCATTTATTACTACTGGCCTCCCTCTTGTTGTCGGATTGCTAGGAGCTATATTATTGGGGTTGGGAATAGGATTGATGCTCTCGCAAATATTGTCCCAAGATGCGAAGGACCAATTAAGGCAGATAACCACGATGGCGCTGGAAAAGGCTATGCCCATGTTTAGGGTACTCGGCTTTTCAAATCCAACAATGTGGATTCTATTGATCGTATGGATAATAATGAAATTTGTTATGCCGCTCTTTGGTCAATCCGGGATGATGTTTTATAGAAATAAAAGGATACTATATCTCGTATACAATCGGTCACTTCCGATGGAGGCTTAAATGTTACCTACTCTTATAGAGTTATTCTCCGTCCTGTTGCTTCTTGTGCATTACTATAGAAAAACAAAAGACAAAATAGTTGTTTGGGTTCTAAGTTATTTGACTTTTCTCGTTTGCAGTGGACTTCTGTTCCGAAAACTGTTCCCCAATATACCATTTGTATCTCCTACCCCGGAATATATGGTATTTCTTGCAATTGTCGGGATTCCTTTTTTGGTACTCATTCTGTTTCTAGGAGTCGAAGCTGATAAGCGAAAATCGCGTGAAGAACAGGAAGAAAAAAAAGGCTTTGCCATCCTTTTCACGCCGTCAAAGGACAATATCATTTTTTGGGCGATATTTGTAATGCTAAACCTTGCAGCCTTTTTAATGAGGAACAACAAATGAGCATTTCTCTTGGTCAATTTCAAACCTTAACGTTTTCGATTTTTTTTCTCTATATCTTCTTTGACTCAAAAATCTTCCTTGCCTTGTGGGCAGCAGTCTTCCACATAATTCAATTGACTATCAGAAGCATGACCATAAACACGGAGATTTACAAGACTGTTATTACGGCATATGTTATTGTTGTTTTGGTGGGTTATCTCTACACGTTTAGAGCTGTGTTAATTTCAAATAAAAAATTGCCGAAAGGAAAACTTGAAGCACTTTCTTCAGATAAAAAAAGACAGCGTCGGTTTGGAATTGCAATTCTGCTTTTGATAATAGTTAACGTAACGGCTGTACTCGTATCGAGCAATTAAGTTGCGATCTTCTTATCTTTGTCTTGTCTGCATAAACAAGGACTGATTCCAACCTGCGGCTCGACACCATCCGGGCGATGAATCCGCCCGGTGGGTCAGCCGCGCGTTAATCTATAAAAGAGGTGCTGTATGGCACAAGACAAAGCTCACAGTTTTCGGCTGGCAATCGTCGGCATATTATTTATGCCTCTTTTATTTGCCTTCAGCGCTGCAAAAATCAATCAAATGCATGAGCATATACTGCCAGCGTCACTTCCCTTCACAGTTCACAATTCACGCATTCTATGCCTTGTAGTGGCGCTTCTGAGTCTGGTTGCTCTCCCGTTCATCAATCGTTACAGTCTAAAAGATACTGACAAATTACGTGAGCAGCAAATTGATCCGCGATTGCTTTTGATACTCCTCGACGTGGCAGCATTGCTTCTACCTGTCATGTGTGTTTTGTTCCTTTTCTTTCTTGGTCTTCCTGGCAACGATGTCCAATTCTATGCATACCCCTCTTTTCTCCTCATGATCGGACTGCTCTTCTGGAAACGAGGGACTTTTTGGTACGATTATGCCGACAAAGCGGCTTCCGTATCGATGTCGCCAGCCACCGTTATCAATTGCAAAAAGTCCTACACAATAGTTCTTTGCTCTTTGATTGTTTTATCTACTTTGTTTCTGGTTTTAAAAATTGTTCTCATGATCAACCCGCCTCAGGAATATGCCGATCCACTTTTTGTGAATCTACCCTGGGCTATTATCTACGCTTTGCTTGTTATTGGATGTTCAGTTGCCGTCGTGTTGCGCCTTCGTAATTCTGAATATGCATTCGAGATGACGTCATTAACAAGTGTCATCATTGCTTACTGGATTCCATTTGGAACTGCGGCCTATCTATATTGGCGCATAAAGATAAAACCAAAAGAAATTCTACAAGGAAACAAAGCGAATTAACAATCGCGTCGAGAGGGTCGCTGAAAACCGCGCCCCTCACGCGCGAGTTGAACCTGTAGAAAAAGTCATTTTATGCTATAATAGCGCCATCAAAACGCATTAACGAATCACCAAAACCCCTCACCCACGGGAGGCGTATGGCGAGATACAAGGAATATGATTATTCCCAAAGCAAATTGATTCCCATCAGCTTCGACAAACAAATCCTCCCAGATACTTTCGAGCACACTCTTCATTATCTCATCGACAACGAAATCGAGCTCTCGGTATTCGACGTTCGCTACAAAAACAATGAAACCGGTGCCCCAGCCTACGATCCCCGTGTTCTTTTAAAGATCGTCCTGTACGCCTATTCCAAGGGGATCACCTCCAGCCGAAAAATAGCCGACTGCTGCAACGATAACGTCATCTTCATGGCCCTCTCCGCCGACACCCGGCCTCACTTCACGACCATCGCCGACTTCATATCATCCCAGGACCAGCAAACGATGAAACTCTTCCTCGAAGTGCTGCTCATCTGCGACGAGATGGGCTTGATCGGAAAAGAAATGGGTCATTGGTGGGTCATTGGGGTCAAATCTTTCATATTGACAATGTAACTTATTTCTGCCATGATCGGTCATGGCACGCCCTCTCCGCATACAGTACCCCAATGCAGTGTACCATGTTACCTCCCGTGGAAATGAACGTCAGGATATTTTTCAAGATGATGAAGACCGGAAACGGTTTCTCCAGATTCTGATCCAATCGATAAACATCTACTCAATCAAGCTTTATAGTTACGTCATGATGTCCAATCATTTTCATCTGCTTCTCGAAACCCCAAAAGCCAACCTTTCCGAATTCATGCGCAAGTTTAACATAACCTATACTGGTTATTACAATCGTCGCCACGACCGCGTAGGACACCTGTACCAAGGCAGATACAAGAGCGTTCTCGTTGACAAAAACGAATATCTTTCCGTTCTCTCCCGCTACATTCACTTGAATCCGGTTAAGATAAAAGCCATGAAAAAACGTTCGGAACCGGAGAGAATCAAATATCTTATTCGTTATCGGTGGAGCAGCCTGCCGGGTTTTTTGAGTCAGAGAAAGAAAGAATGGTACATCGACTACTCCATGGTGCTAGGAGAATACGGTGGGGATACGTATCGCGGACGAAAGGAATATAAGAAGCGGATCTTTGCAGAGATCGCACAGGAGTCTGATCTTAAAGAAAACATGATTGGTCGTAGCATTCTCGGAGGAGAAGCCTTTATTGCGTGGATAAAAGACAAATATCTTGATGCAGCGAAGGACCGAGAGAGACCAGCAGTAGGTGAGATACATCGGCATCGTTCAAAAGAAGAGGTTTTTAAAGCAATTCAAAAAGAAACAGGGAAGGATATCGCTGCGATCAAGACCGAAAAGGGTGATCTGCGGCGTATAGTCATGGAATTATTGTACAGGGCAGGCGGATTAAAAGGTCCTCAAATTGGATTGATATTTGAGGTCGATTATGCTACGGTCAGCCAGGAGAGAAAACGCTTACATGAGAAGGTGGATAAAGATAGAAAGGTGCGGGCGCTGCTGGGTCGATTAGAGGGGATTTTGGTAGAGTAAAGCACTGGCGTAGTAGCGTGAAGATTCCTTCAAGCCCTATCTCCAGCGCCTTCTCGTCAAACCGTACGTGAGGTTTTCCCTCATACGGCTTTCCTGCACTCTTCGCACCAAGGGTTATGTGACCTACCGGCTTGAGGCCGCTTTCGGTTGGAAATATCTTATCTGGTAGTCGTTGTACAATCCCCACCGTTGATAGACATCCTCCCTACTCCACCGCTTCCATCCGTAGCCTTTCCGTTTCTGTCTCTTCATGACAAACTTTCGCACCTTCATCTCGATGTCGTTTCTGACTTTCTTGAAGGCGCTGTTGCTGTTGCCGATCCTGAAGTAATTCACCCAGCCCCGTATGACCGCGTTGACTGACTGGATCACCTCATTCAGCGGCTTGCTCCAGTTTGCCCTGAGCACTGCCTTTACCCTCTCGCCGATTTCCTTGCGCTTCTTCTGTTTGGGTATCTTACTCACATAGGTCTTGCCGTTGCGATTCTTGTTCAGCCGGAAGTCGAACCCGAGAAAGCCGAAGCAGCCGCCTTCCTTCAGGTTCTCGACTTTGGTCTTCTCCTGGTTCATTTGCACGCCCAGCTTGTCCAGCTCCTCTTTGAGCCGCTTCTGCACTGCGGCAAGGAGCCAGTCTTCGGCAGGGTGTCCGTGCACGAGGATGACCATGTCGTCCGCGCTCCGGATAAAGTCGAGGTTGTCATAGCCTTTGCGCCGGGTTGTTTCCCGCGCCCGTTCCATCATCTCATCCACGACGTTGAGGTAGAGGTTGGACAGCAGGGGCGATATGATCCCGCCCTGCGGTACTCCCTTGTTCCCATTCGCCTTGAGGATGAGCTTGAGCAGGTGCATGACTTCGTCATCCTGCACCCGTTGGGCGACTTTTCCGAGCAGAATGTGATGCCTGATATTGTCGAAATATCCGCTCAGGTCTACGTCCACGACCCGCGTGAATCCGCGCAGTATCCCCGCTGTTACTCGATCGACTGCCTGATGAGCGCTCCGTTTCGGCCGATACCCGTATGAGCAATCCTTGAAGTCCGCTTCAAATATCGGTTCGAGTATGAGTTTCAGTGCTCCTTGGACCACCCGGTCTTTGATCGTCGGTATGCCGAGCGTCCGGGTTTTCCCGTTTCCTTTGGGAATCTCTACCCGTCGGTTCGGCACTGGCCGATAGATCCGGGCGTGAAGCTCCTGCCGTATCCCTTCTAGAAATTCTACGACCCCTTCCGCTTCGATGTCTTTGAAACTCTTTCCATCGATGCCGGGTGCGCCGTCGTTGGCCTTTGCCAGTCGATACGCTTCTCGCAGGATTTCCAGTTTGCAGATATGGCAGTAAAGCCCCCAGAACTTCCAGTGCTTCTCAGCCTTCGCCTTGATGTATATCTTTCTCCTCAGCTCTTGCAGACTGACGGAAGTGTTTGTCATGCTTCCCTGCCTCACGTTTCGTTGAAAGATACAAGTACAGCAGAGCCCCTTTGCTCCGGTGAGGTTATGTTGTCCTCTCCATCATCGCTACTACGGACTCGTCCGCCACCCTCTTGCCTTTCGGCCCACTTCGTCTCGCGACTTATAGGGCTTACCTTGCTCCTGCCGTTTCCGTCAGGGGCGAAGAGGGTTTCCCCAGTTTACCGCACGCCTGTCTTTCCGTGTCGTCGCTGCTACCCCGCCACCGTCCTCTTACGATTCAGCCAGGGTCAGTAAGAGAATGCTGCCTTCGCCTATATTGAAGAGGCTCGGCCGATGGAGCTGACTTTTACGAGGCTACATCTACGTTCACTTTCGTTGCGACCCGGAAAGTTGCTCACCCCGCTTAAACGAGGCTTTGTCGATGGGCTTCAGAAAGCAACGTTACCATCACCCCCTGCCATCCAAGCTACATGGCTTTGGCTTTTTGCCATGGCGGGACTTGCACCCGCAAGTGCGTGCGACCCTTTTCTGGGCACGCTCAACATGAAAGATTTGACCCCAAATGACTTTTTAAATCGCTTTCGACATTTCAAGGAGGTAACTCGCCATGACAGAACAATTGGAAGTGGCTGTCGAACTGACAAACCAGAAAGTACAGTTTAACGGCGTCTCGATGTCCAATCCCGACATGCCGATCACGTTCGACTACAAGCCGCCGATCGGCGACGGGCAGGGCTACACGGGCCTCGAGCTGCTGCTCATGAGTTTTGCCGGTTGCAGCGGCACGTCGATTGTGTATTTGCTCAGAAAGATGGGCAAGAACATATCGAAGTTTAACGTTCGAGCAAAGGGCATGAAGCGCGACCAGCCGCCTTTGAAATTCCGGAAGATATTCCTGGAGTTTATCATCCATTCCAGGGACACCGAGGACGCGAACGTTCAAAAGGCGATCCAGTTGTCCGAGGAATCGGTCTGCCCCGTGTGGCAGATGGTAAAGAACAACGTCGAGGTTGAAACGGGATTCAGGATCATCGCAAACTGAAGACCGGCATCCGGCACGGCGCGCGCATACTTTCTTCCGTTGTCAAAAAAAGGGATGGCTATGCCATCCCTTTTGCATTTCACTGCTCTCAACATCACGTGAGCCGAGGCTACATGTGATGATCATGGCCCATGGGCATGTCCATGTTCATGGCGCCCTCAAGTGTGAGCGGGATTGTCTTTTCTCCGGACTTTTGAAAAACCAGCGTCAGGTTGAACTGGGAGTCTTTTTTCATGGTCTTGGGCATGTTTTCAATCATGACGTGGCTGCCGCCCATCTTAAATTCAAGGTTGCTCTTGGACTGCACCTCCACCATGTCAACTGCCGCCATGCGCTGGCCCTGCATCACATGGAACGTCGCCGTCGCCCCGGGAATGTCCGTCTTCACCCCCCGAAGAACGTCCCCGCCGCCCTGGTTGGCTATATCCATGGTCACCATGGCCTCACCTATGATCGCCGGCGACAAAACAGCCTTGGCATTAGAGATCGTTATCTGCGGCGGTCCGCTGTGACATGCCGCCAAGATTGCCATTGAAAAAAACAAGATCAGTGAACCAAAAAAGAACTTTCCCGGTTTTTTCATCGCCCTCATGATACCCCTCCTTGTGATTTTCTAACTCGGCTCTTTGAGAAATTACTCCAAAGAGAACGAAAAAGCAAGCAGAGTTCGCGACCGGCTGTCTGAGCGGCCGTTCGCCGTGCGGCAAATGGTGAGAAACAATATCGAGGCTGAAAGGGATGCCAAATCATCAGTCACTGAAGAGCGAAAAGAGCTGAAGCGGTCGGGCAAAACCTGGCTCGGACACACTGTCTTCCTCGTGTTCCTACTTTCCGTAAACATGTACCGTGTATTGGTTCCATATGTGAAGGATGCTGAAGTATTCAAGGTCCGCAAAGTACAGTTCATGCAGCCCCTTCTTCCTGGCAATGTCGCCGATGGACGCATCATCCCAGGCCGCGCTGAGCGGCGGGTAAAAAAGCACCAAATGTTTAATGTCTCCTTCGCCGCTGGTGGGAACAACCCTGGTGTCGTGCATATCAAGCGTCAGCGGCCGCCACGTGTGGGTATAGATAAGGCCCACACTGCATCCTGACACCAGCAGGGTCATGGCCGAGGCAAGCGGCAGGAGCGTGATGTTATTTCATGGCCTGCCTCCGTCAATCGCCGTAAACGATCGTCGTCGTTTCGGTATAGACCCCGAAGAACACGTTCAGGAACTCCCGGTCCATGTGGTTCACGACGCCGAGCCCGCCTTCTTTGGCCGCCGCGGCAGTGCTTGCATCACCCCATGCAGCAAGCCAGAGAACTGAATGCATCGACGCCTTGCCCGTCTTCAGTCCCAGGACTGTCTTGTCGAGGTTCGTATCATAGGGCGTCAGCACATGGGTGTAGACGCCACCGGGTCACTAAAAACATCGCGATGAGAGCCGCTGCAAAAAGTTTAACTCTTTTCATAATCCACCTCCCGGTTATCGGACGATGAAGTCTGGGAGAAGTATAGCACAGTTTCTTAAGGGGAAGGGTCAGCGGGAATTCATATACTGCGAGATTACGAAGGCC
>CAVYLT010000080.1:0-144563 GCA_963769335.1 Nitrospirota bacterium
CGGACTGTTTACATAAGGGGGAAACAGGATCAGCAGTAAAATCGCAGGATTCTCATACTGGATGCGCTCCTCGTGCGTAAGGCGTTTGTTGTTCATAATATCGCATATTTGTGTTGCAATTGTCAACACTAAGTTGGGGGAAAAGGCCAGAGAATGAGTAAGACTCGGCACTCTTGCACTGTCAAGTGCGTGCGCAATTGTACAGTAGCAGGCTTTTCACGGTGGGAAGAGAAACAGTCATCCTTGCGTCGTAATGTCCTTCATAATCTGCCCTTTGATGAAATTTCTCAGCAGTTCGCGGTCTGTTTGCGCTATTTCAGTAAACTTCAGCCCCATCCCCGGCTCTTTGAACAAGCCCTGGCTCATGGTGACGCTGCGCAGGACGACTGCAGTGAGTCTGACGGGAATTGAGTGGATGATCAGATTGACCGGGACGACCGCGTTCACCGGCCGGGGGTTCAGGGTGCGCACGAACAAGCCGTTTTCCGACAGTTCCGAAACGAATTCGACACTGCCCGCGGCCTCGTTCGAGGTATGACCGCCGACCCGGACCGGCAGCAGGGTCTTCAGCCGCACGAACTGGCGCGGCGTTTCCTTCGTTGCCTGCTGGATGGCACTGTAAAGGGTGTCCAGTTCCGCCGGTTTCCTGAGAAAGGCCGCGCACCCGGAAGCACGGCAGTGTTCTTCTTTTTTCTGGTCCCCGACTGCCGTATGGATGATGACGGGGATGTTTCTGGTCGCGGGCTTGTGCCTGAGATGGACGAGCAGTTCGAGGCCGGACATCTGCTGGAGCGAAAGTTCGGTAATAATCAGCTCCGGCAGGGCGGCCTCGACGATTTTGAGGGCGTCCTCCCCGGAGTTTGCGATGTACACATCGTAGTCGAGCCGCTGAAGAATCATGCCCATGGCGAACAAATCACGAACGTAACTGTCCACAAGCAAGGCATAGGATTTTTCCCGGTCCGGCATCTGGTTTGCGCTGACAGCGTTATCGTTCACCGCCGCTCTCTTTCTTCCGCCCGTCTATGGACGGCGATTGAAGACAAATCACACAATCGCAGAAATTATTGCATAGTGATTCGGGGATGTCAAATTCAGGAACAAACCATATGATCCTGCCGGAATTGCCGTATCTCAAAAGGCCGGCATATGCCCTTTTTCTGCGTTATTCTGTTTTTTCATATCTCACCCCGAACATGCCACCATGCCATGCTGACCCATTCGGCGATCCCGACGGTTGAGGAGTCCAGAGCGCCGGCTTTCGGAATGAAAGAATTGAAGGAAAATTTCCGTGTCTGCACATGGAGAAAAGTCGGCGCGGGAATGACCGTAAACCCGCGGCGGGCGAACATCGCCTCAGCGCGCCTCATATAATAGGCCGACGTGGCAAGCACGATACGGTCTCCCTTCACGAGCTTACGCACGGCAAAGGAGTTCTCGAGCGTGTTCCGGGAGGCATTTTCAACGATCATCCGGTCCCCCGGCATGCCCATGGCAGAAGCGGCCCGCTGCATAGCATCAGCGTCATTCACCTTTGTGGCGAAGGGTTCGCCGTTTCCGCCGCAGAGAACGAGCGGGACCCGCAGCCTTTTGGCCAACTCGACGCCCACGACGAGGCGCGAGAGGGTTTCCGCGTTCGGGACCGGCTGAGAACCGAACCAGTCGAGATCAACCGAGCCCCCGCCGGGCACGACGACGGCATCTGCGGTGATTTGTTCGTCCTTCAGCAACGGATAGCGCCCTTCCAGAGGTTTGAGGATGATGTCGGCTGTCCGGCCCAGGCTGAGGACATACAGGAGCAAGAGGGCGAACAAGATAAGACCCTGGCCGATACGTCTGTTCCCCTTGATCAGTACTACGCCGATGAGCGCGAGGACCAGCGAAAATGACAGCGGCATGATCAGGAACCAGATCATCTTTTGAAGAACGAATCCCATTTTTATGAGCGTTTCTGTTTGCCTTTCCGTTCAAAATGCTGGCAGGGCAATCCCGAGGACTCCAGGACAACAACGGCGGAAGCATTTTTCGACTTGAAGCCCATGGCCTTGCATCCGTAGGGAAAATCCTTGTCCCAGGTCACGTAATAGTGCCTGCAATTCTTGCAGCATATTTTTTCGGTGCTGTCCTTCATAAACCTTACACGGGGAAGAGCGGGAGCGCGCACGTTCCCGCAGACGCCCCGGGGCGTTTCATCCTTTTTCAAAACAGGGAAGACAGACAATGGTGCCGTTCTTCACGCGGCCGCGGGATTCCATGAATTTTTCCCCGCACAGGGCACAGCGGAGGGACCCGCGAATTCTTGCTTCCCGGGGAGGCGGTGATGCGACGTCCGCAATGGTCATGATCTCTTTTTCCTCTGCCTTCAGGATGGCGGTCGTCCTTTCCATCTTATAGGCCTCCAGCTCAACGGAAACGTCCTCCCCCGCATCCTGCCTTCTTTTGAGTTCGGGAAACCGCTGGTCGTTGTCGAACCCGCGATAATCTTCGGAGATCCGGACGCCTTTGCCCGTCCTGCGATTGTAGAAAGTATACACGTGCTTGCCGTAATCGCGGAAAATGAGGTTTCCCTTGCCGAAGGTGCAGCCGGTAATGAACTGGATGGCGTCGGCGGCGCAGGAATCGTTCTCGACAACGGCGACAAGCTCTTCATCCTGCGGCCGGTCGGCCTTCAGTTCACGGAGCGCCGCCTTTGCCACGCGGTAGCCGAGCGAAAGGCCGGGGCAGAGATGACCGTGGAATTGTATCGCCTCGCGGAGATCATCACTGTAAAGATCATTCATAGAGGCCCCCTATTTTTTCAATACGAGTTTTGCGGCCAGGATCGCTTTTGCCCTCTTCAAATGGCTTTTCACCGACTCGCTGTCATCGATGGCGAGATGGATCTCTTTCGCGATCTCCTCTTCCCCTGCAGCGCTCGCCTTCCCGGCCCAGTCACGGTAATTTTCCACGTGGCTGTCTCCGTGTTCTATCCAGTGTTCGAGCATGACCAGTAATTTCCGAAGGTCTGCGGTGCCCTGGCCCTGCTCCTGGTCGTGGGTATGGCCGTGGTGCTTGTGATTGTCGTGCATGGCGCCTCCATTTGAATGAACATGCCCGAAATGACCATGGCGGTGAACATGGGCGGTATCACCGTGATAGTGGGCATGTTCGTGAATCAGATTGACCCTGAGCAGCAGTTCGTCATTCGTCATGATGTCGGAAAAAGAACCGTCCGCAGCCAGGGTGTGGTCCTCCGACAGGACAACGGCCCTTTCGGCGATATCGCCCGCAATCGACAGATCATGGGTGGCTGAAATGATCGTCTTCCCCTTCTGGTGCAGGTCATGCAGGATCTCGATGAGCCATACCTGGGTCCGGGGGTCGAGTCCGTTCGTGGGCTCGTCGAGCAAGAGGACTTCAGGGTCAATAGCCAGGCTCGACGCAATGGCGACCTTCTTCTTCTGGCCGTCCGACAGCGTATGAGGAGCGCGGTCGCGCAGTTCCGTGATGCGGAGCGACTCAAGCTGGCGGTCCACGATATCACGGACCTCTGCCGGAGCAAGGTCGAGCTGGAGCGGACCGAAGGCAATCTCGTCCCAAACCGTAGACGAAAAAAGCTGAACATCGGGGTTGGAAAATACAAAGGCGACTTTTTTTCTGAACTCCGCTGCGAAAACGCGCTCATCGAACGCCCCTTCGGTCAAGGTCCTGCCAAAAGCCCGGAGGGAACCTGTTTTGGGAAAAACCAGGCCGTCGAGAAGCGAAAGGAGCGTCGACTTTCCCGTACCGTTCGCTCCCAGGATAACCGTACGCTCGCCGCAGGGGAATTCGATCGTCACCTTATTCAGGACCGGTGCCCCGTTCGCGTAGGAGTATGATACGTTGTCAAGGCTGAACAGGGTCGTCAAAACACCATTCCCCTTTCGGCCAGGACCAGAACGCAGCCCGAACCGACCACGGCTGCGAGCCACAGGTAATCAGCGGGTCCGCTGTGGAAACGGTTGATGGTCCTGAACTCCCCGTGAAAGCCGCGGGAGAGCATGGCCCGGTAAACGGCGTCGCTCATTTCCAGTGACTTCCTGAAGGTAACGCCTATTCTTCGAGGCGATCCAGTCCCGTTCGACAGATGCTGAAAAGGGCCTGATGGTCCTGCTCTTTCGCGCCCGGTACATGTCCTGGATAAGCCGGAGGAACACAAAAAGGTACCGTTCCGTCATACTGAGGGTCATCACGAATATTCGGGGAACAAAGAGCGCGCGGAGCCCCGCGAAGATGTCGGCCCAACGGTGCGTCAAAGTGAATAAAACGGCAAAAGAGACCGATGCCGTTACCCGGGAGAGAAACACGATGCCTCCCCAGAGTCCCTGCCGGGTGACCGCGATTTCCGCAGGAATTCTGTAGGGGCCCCAGGCATAGGAATGCGGGAGCGTTACCAGCACCCAGACAGGTTCTCCCGGCGTAATAATATTCAGGAGCGCCGGCACCACGATGGCGGCAGAGAAGACAGGAACAAACAGCCAGACCCTCTTTTGAAAGGACCATAAGGGCAGTCGTGAGAACGCGGCGAGCCCCACGCTCGCAGCGTAAAGCAGCCACAGGGAAAGCGGAGCATGCAAAAAACTGATAAGGACGAGGATGAACAGGAACGTTACGATGAGAAACCTGATATCGAGGGACTGAAGGAGACCGCGACGATTTGAGAATTGTTCCGAAAACAGGGACTGTTCCGCAACGTGCGTGATTGTCAGGAGCGTTTTATCTAAAAAGTTAGTGTTGGCCACGTTCGTTAACCGGAGCGCATTACTTATGCTCTGAATGTCCGTTCCTCCGTGCGAGCAATTTGGCGAAAAGAAAGGCGAGGCCCGCTGTTGCCGTAATGCCTGCAACAGCCGCCGCGATATATCCGAGGCAGCCGCGGACCAGCCCCGTACCCTGACCGGGAATGGTGTAATTCGTCAGTGGCGCCCTCCACGTATCGGCGATGCGCTTCATGCCTTCCGGCGCGAAACCGGTCATCCTGGTTATTTCCCGCAGGCCCCACTCTCCCCATGCGCTTCCCGCGCCGAGATAGGCCGGGATGATGATGCCGAGGGGCGAAAGAAGGACAAGAATGCCGATGCCGATCCAGAGCTTGCGAACAATCCGTCTGTTTGTCTTTTCTCCGGCATCGTCCACCATGGAATTACCTCAGCATCTCGGGTTCGTTCTTCTGAAAATATTTTATAACGAGCGCCGTTACTGCTGCCTCCACGAACCCGAACAGCAGGAGATGTTCAAGCACCATCGCGGGCACGGCGACATGCATCGGGAAAGGCGCATAGAGGGGCTGGCCCGAGGGCGATCGCTCAAGCACGGGCTGAAGCCCCAGTTGAACGCCGGCAAGCAGGGCGGAGACATTCAGGCTTACGTAAGCGGCGATCGCTCCGGCGACGACCCGTCTGCGGCTTTTGATTTCCGCTTTTGCGGAGAGCAGGCGGTAAACCCCGTAGCCGACAAATACGCCGGCAATTGCCATGTTGAAGCAATTCGCACCGATGGCGGTGATGCCGCCATCGCCGAAAAGCAGCGCCTGGATGATGAGGGCCGCCGAGACGGCAATAACAGCGGCCCACGGACCGAGCAGCACCGCGATCAGCGTTGCGCCCGTCGCATGGCCCGTCGTACCGCCGACGATCGGGATATTGAACATCATGATCACGAACGCAAACGCCGCTCCGATGGCGAGATAGGGCGCCTGTTTGGCCTTGAGAGTCTTGTTCAGTTTCCATGAAGCAATTGCCCAGAATGGCACGGTCACCGCATACAGGGTACCATAGGTAGCGGGGCCGAGATAACCGTCAGGGATATGCATGGATTCCTTTTCTCTCGCAGTGGAGCTGCTCCGGAAGGGGCCGTGGCTCCTCATAGCAACGCGACCTCACACGGATTAAGACGCAATTACCCGCCGTAGAAAACGGGATGGGATGTTCTCGGACAGCCATCTTCTTTCAGTTCAAAATCTCCACGCCGTTCCCAGAAGCGTCGTATAATCCTCGGCATCTTTGCTCAGCCCTGCCCGGGCCGCAAGATCGATGTACCATGCCCTGAAAATATCATACTTGAAACCGGCCATGAACGTATATGGTTGGGTATATGCCTGCGTACCCAATTCTTTGTCCTTCGTTTTCCTGTCCTCGCCCGCCAGCTCCGTCAAAAAATGAAAGGACTCGGTGATTTTGTGTTCCAGGGAAAGTCCGAAGCGGAAGGCATAATTTTCAGCGTAATGCGCAGTTTTCACGTTCTCGCCGAGGAGCTCGTAGGCGAAGCTGACACGATAAATGTTGCTGCAGCACCCCTGCTGGTCCATGACCTGGACGCCGAAGAGCACATTATCGGTCCCGAGGCCCTTGTCCGCGGCCCCTGTGGGCAATCCTGCGTAAATCTGCAAGCCCGAGGACTGATTTACTTCATTCTCATTCGTCCGGTATTTGATCCTGAGTTGAACGTCGCCCACCCCTTTTTCATACCGGTCCGTGACCGGACTGTGGTCCAGCAGGAGATAAGGGACCTCAAGAGTGACGTCCGTATTATCGCTGCTTCCCGCGGTGAAGACCCCGCCCAGGTTTGTGACCGTGCCACCGGCATTCTTCACTTTCGTGTAGTCGCCGTTCAGCTCGAAGAGAAAGTTACCCTTGCCCTGCGTGTCCGTATCCTCCACCTGGAAGGGATGAGTGGCCCATGCCGTCACCGGCGCCAAAAGGAGAACGCCGAGAATACAGCCTGTGATTACATTTCGCATATACTGTCTCCTGTCATAATATCCTGACCCGGAGAAAACGCTCCGGGCCGCTGTTCCGGGCTATACCAGCTCTTTTCCCGTTGTCGTCATGGTCAGCTTGCCGTGCTTTACTCCCCGTGTGCCGATAAGCCGGTCGGCAATCTTCTTGAGCTCGTGGCTCCTGCCCTTTACGACCAGGACCTCCAGGCAGTTATGCGCGTCGAGGTGGACGTGGAGGGAGGAGATGATCTGGTGGAAGGACTGGTGCTGCATGTCGGTGAGAGCATGCTCCAACTCGCGCGTATGATGGTTGTACACGATGGTGATCGTACCCACCGTCTCCCGGTTTTCCGCTCCCCATTCCTGCTCCACGAGGCTGTCGCGGATCATGTCGCGGATGGCCTCGGAGCGGGTAGTATACCCTTTCTTTCCGATGAGCGCATCAAATTGTTTTATCAGCTGGCCGTCAATGGATACGCCGAAACGGGTCAGGCCGGTCATGAGCTCCTCCGTGTTACTTTTTTATAATTTAGTAGCACGATAGCGTTTTCCTGTCAAGCGTTATTTGAGCATGGCCATATTCACCTTGACAAAAGCCCCCCCCTTTGATACTTTTAATTCGTTGCTACGGGATTGAATATAATCGGACAGGAGACCTTACCATGAAAAGAATACGGATGTTCGCCGCGGGTATTTTCGTCCTTGCACTACTTGCCCTGCCGTACCGGGCCTTTGCATTCTTCGGTGTGGAAGCAAGCGTGGGATACTGGAACCAGACGCCGTCAGGCACCTTTGGCTACCAACCAGTCACCGGAACGGTCGGCGACATCGACGTCAAGGACGACCTCAACTTCAAGAGCAAGAGCAACGCCTTCGTTCGCGTAAAAGCAGAGCTGCCGTTGATTCTCCCGAACATCTATTTTATGGCCACCCCCATGTCATTTGATGGGTCAGGGAAAATCACAAGGAATATCTCTTTCGGCGGTCAAACATTTACGGCTGCTTCAGACGTCCAGTCGAAAGTCAAGCTCGACCATTATGATGTCGCGTTATATTATCCCATTCCCCTGCTCAAGACTGCGACACTCGGCATACTCAATGTCGATCTGGGCCTGAATGCACGGAAAATTGATTTTGAAGGCACGATCACATCCACATCTCCGGTGACATCCGCTTCCAAAAGCCTTTCCATCTATCTGCCGATGGTTTATGCAGGGATCCAGGTGAAGCCCATTTCACTGGTCTCGGTTGAGGCGGAGTTCAGGGGGGTCGCCATAGGCCAGAATCATTATTATGACTATATCGGCAAAGTAAGAATCAATCCGATCCCGGTGGTTTTTATCAGCGGCGGCTATCGGTCCGAGGACGTGAAAATCGACCAGAGTGATGTAAAGGCAAATCTTAAGTTCAGCGGCCCCTTCGTTGAGGCAGGGGTAAGCTTCTAGCGTAGTGCGTCCAACGGTTCTTTACTTAAACAGTCTCTCTTCTTAAAAAAAAGAGGGGCCTGTAGTTCTTCACGAGCCTTAGGTGCGAACCACCTCCCCAACCCCTCCTTGGTAAGGAGGGGCAGTAAAGAGTCCCTCCCCTTGCTAAGGGGAGGTTAGGTGGGGTGATTTCAGTTGAATTGCATAGGTAAATAAAAATACGACGCGCTTCACTGGCAATACCATCACAGCACATCTCGAAGCTGCGAAAAAGCCCCGGCAATTATGCCGTAGGGCTTTTTTTTAGACTGTCCCCTTCCCTTTTGATCTAGGCTCCTTCGGTTCAGACAATACTCTTGACAAAACATCTTCCCTTTGATACGGTAACGTCACGTCATGTCTGGCGAATTATCAGTGGAGCACGGTATCAAGAAGGAGGCTTTACTTGAAGAAACTCGTAATTGCAGTATTCATTGTGTTGTTGGCAGCAGCGCCGGCCATGGCAACCACCACATTCCAGCTTCCCGCCCTTCAGGATGATTTCAAGAAACTCAGCACGGACCTCGGACTTGCAATCAGCTATGATCCTCTTTCTCCTGCGGAGCCGCTCGGCGGTCTCCTGCCGGGCTTTGATGCGGGCGTCGAAGTTACTGCGGTAAAAATCAATAAATCCGCTTCCTACTGGCAGAATTCGGTCACCAACCCATCGAGCCTGCCCGATTACCTGTACCTTCCCAAAGTTCACGTGCAATTTGGTCTGCCTATTATTCCACTCGATCTCGGTGTTGAGTACGCGACGGCGCCGGGAACCGACATCAAGCTCATCGGCGGCGAGCTCAAGTATGCCGTTCTCAAGGGCGGCATAGTCATGCCGGCCATCGCGGTCCGGGGAGCGTACACGAAACTCTCGGGCATCGACGTCTTCGACATGGAGACCAAGTCCCTCGATCTCTCGATCAGCAAAGGCTTTTTGATCGTGACCCCCTACGCCGGCATCGGCGAGGTCTGGATAACGAGCACTCCCAAAGGCTCCGCGACTGCTCTCAAGAAAGAAAACATAACTGAAACGAAAGAATTTATCGGCGCAAAACTTACGTTTTTCCCCTTCCTAAACCTGGTAGCGGAGGCCGATTTTGCAAAGGTCAATGCCTACTCGCTCAGACTCAACGTGCATTTCTAATATACTGTTTGCATCAAGACTTCCAGGCCCCGGGCCCGACCCGCGGGCCTTTTTTATTTCCTTATTCCTTCTACCGTACCCTTGCCGCATCTCCCTCTTTGTGTTATATTCCCTTCGTGGAAACCAAAAGAGAAACGCCGGTGCTCAAAGTGACCGGCAACAACGTCGAAGGGATCATCGATGAAGTGGCATCGGAACTCCCGGTCAGACTCGAGCTGAACGACGAGCCGCTTGTCACGCTTCTGTGTACGCCGGCCGAGCTCAGGGAACTCGCCATCGGGTTTCTTCTGTCAGAAGGACTTCTTCGTGAAAAATCTGCAATCCGGAAATTAGACGTCGACGAACGTGCGTCGGTTGTACGCATCGAGCTTGCCGATCTTCCGCCTGATTTTTCAAAACTATTCGAAAAGCGGACCATCTCCTCGGGCTGCGGAAAGGGAGTGACCTTTACGAGTTACCGCATGCCGACAGACAAGAGAATCGATGCCAGGGGCGTGCTTCTCGGCCTTGACGACATCAGGCGTCTGCTCGCAACCTTCCGGACCATATCCCGGCTCTACCTCGATACCGGAGGCGTCCACAGCGCCGCGCTCTCCGATGGGAAAGAACTGCTCCTTTTTTCCGAAGATATCGGCAGGCACAATGCAGTGGACAAACTCATCGGCAAGGCGTTTTTGCAGTCCCTGCCAATCGAGGACAAAATCCTTCTTACGAGCGGCAGGGTCACGTCCGAGATCGTGACCAAGGCCGGCAGGAACCGTTTTCCCATATTGATCAGCCGCGCCGCGCCTTCCTGCATGGCCGTCAGTTATGCCGAAGACATGGGTATCACGCTCGTCGGTTTCGCACGAGGCGACCGAATGAATATTTATACATGGCCGAAAAGGATTAATCTTACCTGATAAGATGTCTTTCCAAGTGAAGGGTTTATGCCGTCGCGTCCTGCCTCGGCATATGCCGACGTAAGACCCTTGTCCTATTGAAATAAGCCGATATTTCTGTTATCTTTAGCTAGGTATTCCGAGGTGGGAATACCTTTTCGATTTGAAGGAGGATTATGAACAATCTGCACGAATTTATTGCCGAACCCATGATTGCCTATTTTTCGATGGAGATCGGCATAAAAAACGATATTCCTACTTACAGCGGCGGTCTCGGCATCCTTGCCGGCGACACCATTAAATCGGCGGCTGACCTGGAACTTCCTCTCGTCGCCGTAACACTCATCACGCACAAAGGGTACTTCAACCAGGAAATCGACGCGACCGGCTGGCAGCGGGAAAAACCCGTGGCCTGGGACCCCGCCAAATACATGACCCTGCTGCCGGAGAAGGTCAAGGTCCAGATCGAGGGACGCGACGTCTTTATCCAGGCCTGGCTCTACCTGGTTGTGAGTCCCACGGGCGGCAAGGTCCCCATTTTTTTTCTGGATACGGACCTTCCGGAAAATGCATTGCAGGACAGGGGGCTCACGGACTACCTGTACGGGGGCGACAGCGACTACCGGATCAAGCAGGAAGTCGTACTCGGCATGGGTGGCGTACGCATACTCCAGGCCCTTGAGTTCCATATCAAAAAATTTCATATGAACGAGGGCCATGCGAGCTTTCTGTCGCTCGAGCTGCTCCTGCGGTTCAAGCGGGACATCGAAAGCGTCTGGGACGAGCGGTCGGTCTGGGACGTGGCCCGGGTAAGGGACCTTTGCGTTTTCACAACCCACACACCGGTGGAGGCAGGGCATGACAAATTTCCTTATCCCCTGGTGAAGAAAGTGCTCGGGGAAATCATACCCTTCGATGTGCTGAAAGACCTCGCCGGCGCGGACAACCTCAACATGACCCTGCTTGCGCTCAACCTGAGCAAGTATGTCAACGGCGTGGCCAAGAAGCACGGCGAGGTGTCGCAGCACATGTTCCCGGGATACCATATCCATGCCATAACGAACGGCGTTCATACGTTTACCTGGACGTGCGAGGAAATGGCGGGGCTCTTCGACAAATACATCCCCGGATGGGCGAACGAACCCGAACTCTTCGTCCGTACCGGCGTTATCCCGGAACTGGAGCTTTGGGAAGCGCACCGGGAGGCCAAGAGAAAGCTGCTGACCTATGTCGGCGAAACCACCGGAGTCGTGATGGACCCCAATGTGCTCACTCTGGGATTCGCGCGCCGGGCGACGGCCTACAAGCGGCCGCACCTGCTCTTTTCCGATATCGAACGTCTGATCCAAATCGCGGAGAAAAACAAATTGCAGATCATTTACGCGGGCAAGGCGCACCCGCATGATGACAACGGGAAGCGGCTGATCCAGGGGATCTACGGCTACCGCGACAAACTGAAGGGAAAGGTCCCGATTGCCTTCCTTCCCGGCTATGACATGGATGTAGCGCTCAAGCTCGTTTCCGGCGTGGACGTATGGCTCAACACGCCGTTGCGGCCGCTGGAAGCCTCGGGGACCAGCGGGATGAAGGCCGCACACAACGGCGTCGTGAATTTCAGTGTGCTGGACGGCTGGTGGATCGAGGGCCACATCGAAGGGTTTACGGGATGGTCGATCGGCGCTCTGCCGACCGAGAAGGCACTGCCCGGATCATCCGACGGCGAGGATGCCGCCGACCTCTACAACAAGCTTGGAAACCTTATTGTCCCCAAATATTACGACACGGACAAGAGCAAGTGGAGCCGCATGATGAAAAATGCAATCAGCAAGAACGCCTATTACTTCAACAGCCACCGGATGATGCGTCGGTATGTCACTGAAGCATACATCAGATGAACTTCGGAATGAAGATCGAGGGCTGCCGCTGTAAGGTCAAAAAAACAACCGCTGTTCGGGCCGTCATCGGCGGTCTGCAATCGTCTATATTTCTTCTTCCGTCTCTTGCGTTACCCTCAGCACTTCTTCAACGGAAGTGATGCCTGCTGCGACTTTGAGCAACCCCTCCTGGCGCAGTGTCTTAAATCCCGCCTGGATTGCCGCAGTCCTGATGGCAGTGCTCGAAGCTTTTGCGATGATCAGCGTCCTGACGGCCTCATTCATCTCGATCAGTTCGTAAATCCCGACCCGTCCCCGGTACCCGCTGTTCTTGCAGGCCGGGCACCCCTCTCCCCGGTAAAAAGTTGCACTGCCCGTCGTCATGCCGAGACTCTTGAGCAGTTCAGGAGAAGCAGGGTAGGGTTTTTTGCAGCGGTCGCAGATCTTTCGCGTCAATCTCTGGGCGAGGATGCCGATAACCGAAGAAGCGATCAAAAACGGTTCGATTCCCATGTCGATGAGCCTCGTCGCAGCGCTTCCCGCATCATTCGTATGCAGTGTCGCGAAGACCAGGTGGCCGGTCAGGGCCGCCTGGATGGCGATTTCAGCAGTCTCACGGTCCCTTATTTCTCCGACCATGATGATGTCCGGGTCCTGGCGGAGGATCGAGCGCAGCCCGCTGGCAAAGGTCACGCCGGCCTTGGGGTTCACCTGCAGCTGGTTAACCCCCATGATCTGATATTCCACGGGGTCCTCGACCGTCACGACATTGTTCGCTTTTCTGTCGATTGAATTGACGCTCGCGTAAAGCGTCGTGGTCTTTCCGCTCCCCGTCGGCCCTGTTACGAGTATCATGCCGTAAGGCCTGGTGATAAGTCTGCGATACTTTTCGAGCATGGAAGGCGAATAATTCAGCCCTTCCAGGTTCAAAATAATACGCGACCGGTCGAGAATACGCATGACCACGGTTTCGCCTTGAATGACCGGCAGGGTCGAGACCCGCATATCAACGGTCGTTTCACCGTCCATGCGCAAAGCGCTTCTCTCGTGGAACACGGCCGTAACAACGGGCCCGGAATCGCTGTGGTTCACCCGCGCTTGAAACCGCCCGTCCTGCGGCGCCCGTTTCTCGGCAATATCCATTCCTGCCAGGATCTTGATGCGCGAAACGATCGGCGCGTGCATCTCGCGCGGGAGCGTCCTTACTTCGGCGAGCACGCCGTCGATCCGGTAACGAATCTTTACGGTTTTACCCTCGGGGTCGATATGGATGTCACTCGCACGGTCAAGGATGGCCTGGGCGATCAGCATGCTCACCATTTTGACCACCGGAGCATCTTCCGCAACGGCGCCGGCTATTTCCGCGACCTCCCGGCCCGTACCTTGTTCTCCTGCAAAATCAATTGCCGCCTCTTCGATGGTCTGTCTCATGCCGAAGTAGCGGTCGATGGCCTTCAGGATATCAGACCGGGTCGCCACAACCTGCCGTATTTCCATGCCCGTCGCCTTGCGGATGTCGTCGACACCGAAGATGTTCAGCGGATCTGCCATGGCAACTACCAGGGCCTGTTTGTCTTTGTACAAAGGAAGGGCAACCAAACGTCTCGCCATGTCCCCGGGCAGTATTTGCACGCTCTCGACATCGATCAGCTGTTTGTCGATTTCGATATAAGGGATGTTGAGCTGTCTCCCGAGGAATGTTGCTATATTGTGTTCGCTGATGAACCCAAGGTCGACCAGAATTTCGCCGACTTTGCCGCCCCTTTTTTTCTGCTCTTCCAGGGCAATCTTGAGTTGTTCGTCCTTTATCAGTCCGCTGGCGACGAGCATTTCGCCGAGCATTTTCTTTTTCACGTCCGTTGCGGCCATCATGCTCCCCCTTTCTCGTGTCAGGCTGCATGCTTCATCGCGCATACATCGTTAATTCTTTTCCGACGGCTGTCATTTTGAACGCCGGGCAGGCCCCGATCGTTCTACCGTTCTATGAGGGTCACGCCTTCGGAAGTCCCGCGCATAAAGCGGCTTCGGGCTCACTCCACCGGAGTAAGATTAGAATTCTACAGGGATTATACAAAAATATATTTGGTCAGTAAAGATAAATCTGGTGCCACCTGACGGCTTCGGTTTAGCTGATGAAGGGGAGGATTATTAATATCTTTTAAAATATTAAAGTTATTGCGATAAGTGCCGATAAGAGTGAAGAAAGCATTCTGTCGTGCAATGGACCGCTTGCGAGGTGTTCATGCAAAGGCAGGGATGCGCCCTGCCGGGTGGGCAGGACGGGCTGTGGCTCGCGTCAGGAAGAGATGACTTTTATTTCGTCGGAAGGTACATTTTCAAAATATTTTATATATACTTGTGAATAGTGGATCGGTGCCCAAATGTCTACTGTCTTTCAATACGGTTCCGCAGCTCCATCCAATTTACGAATGCCGCTTTTGCCGGAAGGAGGTATTGGGGAAATGGCCGGTAAGGGCAAGAACACCCTGCTGATTGTTGATGATGATCCTTACGTGCTCGAGTCCATATCAACGCTTCTGAAAGAGTACGAATATGCCGTCTACACGTGTCAAAACGCGTCGGATGCCATTAAAATGGTCCAGAAAGTCAATTTCGACGTTGTCCTGACCGACATCAAAATGCCGCAGGTGACCGGCATCGAACTTCTCCAGAACATTCATACCTACAACCAGCAAATCCCGGTTATTTTAATGACGGCCTTTGCCGAACTCGATGTGGCCGTCGACGCCGTCAAACGCGGCGCCTTCGATTTTATCACCAAACCCTACAACCCCGACTACCTTTTACATTCCGTGGAAAAAGCGGTAAAATATACCCGCTTCATCCAGATGGAAAAAAATTACAAAACCATGCTGGAAGATACGGTCCGCATACGCACGCAGGAACTCGCGGACGCGTTGACTATGGTCAAAAACATGAGTTCCGAGATCATCCAGCGTTTGACGGCCGTCGCGGAATACCGGGACACCGACACCGGCGCTCATATTGCACGGATCGGCCTCTATTCGCACAAAATCGCCGAGGCCCTGAATATGCCGCCCGATTTCGTCGAGACCCTTACCTTTGCAAGTCCTATGCATGATCTCGGGAAGATCGGCATCCCCGATAGCATTCTGCTTAAGCCCGGTTCCCTTACCGGGGAAGAGTTCGAGGTAATGAAAAAGCATACGACAATTGGCGAAAAAATGCTGACAGGCTCAACGTACCCCGGCATTCAAGTAGCATCATCTATCGCATTATCTCACCACGAGCGATGGGACGGCAACGGGTATCCTCGCGGGCTCAAAGGCGAAGAGATACCCATCGAAGGGAGGATCGTCATGCTCGTGGACCAGTACGATGCGTTGCGCAGCAATAGACCGTACAAACCCTCATTTGACCACGAAAGAACATACAAGATAATTACTGAAGGAGACGGAAGAACGATGCCGGAACATTTCGACCCGGTCGTGCTAAAGGCCTTCATTGCCGTCGCTCCTGTCTTTAACGAGATTTACGAAGCCAACCAGGACTAGCGTGGCCGTCTCTTCAATTTTCAAAGAACGGATCCCGTCCGTGCATCCCCCCCCATTTCACTCCGCGAGAGCTTCCAGCAATAAACGCGTTTTTAACTGCGTCGATGGTACATTTCAAGGTAGTTGTGATATAATGGTCCGAAAGGAAGGAGCTGTGCAGATCTTGTTCCCAAGATATCTTCTTTTTGTAAGCAGTCTCCTGCTATTACCGTGACGGGGCAAGGCTTTCGCTGAGAAAATCCGTGCGTTCCTTCAGGGATTCAAAATCGTCGGAGAGCAGAAAGTGGATAACGGTGCAGAAGTGGAATTGGAGCTTCCCCTCACCGGCGCGAGCGGTCTGACGAGGTACCTTACGGACTAACACGCACGGCCCGGTGAATACTATGGGAGATGCACGTCATCCACTGCCTGTCAAACTTTTTTTCGGAATGCTGACTCCGGAACCTTCCCTGTTCGACACCTGCATCGATATCCTGAAAAACGAATATGGGCCCCTCGATTATCAGAGCGCACTCTGGCCCTGGGACAAAACCGATTATTACCAATCGGAGATGGGAACGGGCATTCTCAGACAATTCATTTTCTGCGAACGGCCTATCGAGCCGGCCGTACTTCCGGCAATCAAACTGTTTACCAATGCCATGGAAAACTCATTCTCGCAGTCTGGTTCCGGGACGCTCCGGCGCAGGGTCAACATTGACCCCGGCTACCTGACGGAGGCAAAAGTCGTTCTCGCGACAACCAAGGATTTTTCACATCGCATCTACATCGGCTCAGACATTTACGCCGAGGTAACGCTTCGGTACAGCATGCGTGAACGCCGTTTTGTTCCTATGGATTACACGTACCCCGATTACCGCAGCGAAGCATACGTCATGATGTTCAACAAAGCGAGAGAGTTACTCCGGAAAAGCCTTCATGCTCCGGTTGCTGGCGATGTTGGTCGGGAGGAATAGCAGTACACGGGGATCAAAGAGAGTTTGAAGTAGCGGCTGGCGCGGAAGACATGCCCGGCGCAGGCGCTTCGCGCTCGAGAAATGCTTTGGCTGCGTGAATGGTTTCCTGCGGGATAAATTCCTGAAGCGGCAAATGAATCCGGTCGTAGGGCGTGATGTCCTTATGCGTGAAGCTGAAATTCAGATTGTTCCAGGACTGAAACTCTTTTATCGACATCCTGATTTGTTCGTGGACCATCATTTCAATCACTTCAAAGGTGACCTTGCCCGTCTTTAGCAGAAGTGCGCCGAGCGGCATGTAGGTGTTCATTTTTTGCAGTTTCAAAGTTTCAAGCAGGTCTCCCTCCGTGATCAACCCTTCTTCGACCAGCAGATCGCCGATTGCCCGAGAATACGGAGAAAAGGCCTGGAGGATCTGCCCCCGATGCAACAGAAGCGTTCCGATATTGTTCCCCGACTCCATCACGAGCTCGCCGGTGCGAGCCTGTACTCCGATCAGAAAAAGGACGTCCGCAATTGACAGTTCCAGGAAGTTGTCTTTCATCGTCATCTATTAAATCATAAAAGCTGATGGGTGTCAAATAGTTATTGCCGCAAGACAATGTGTGCGACGACGCCGAGAAAATCGAAGAGAGATCCCTAACCCGGACAAGCCGGAACCAAAAAGATCGAACCGCGAGGGCGCAAAGGTCGCAAGGAAGGCACAAACTTCCTTTGGTTTAATCCGGACTTTCGTTTTCCTCGCGTTCCTTGCGACTTTGCGGTAAATATTCTTGCCATTTTGAGTAGAATTTCATTTGCAACTGACTAAGCCGTTCTTAACTTCAGCGGCTGCTTTTCCGGGATGCTCGCTTCCGTCTGATTCGGAGCTGAGGCCTGTTCGGAGCTATCGAGTGCTGCTTTTACGATCCTTCCCAACTCCCTGGCTTTGACCGGCTTATTAACATATTCAAAAACGCCGAGACTCAGCGATTTCAGATACGTCTCCACAGCGCCGTATGCCGTCAGCATCACCACGGGGATCACAGGCAATATCTGCTTAAGAAGCATCAGGAACTCCAGTCCATCCATGCCCGGCATCCGATAATCGGTTATAACCAGGTCAACAGATGTTCCTTCCCGGATCATCGCGAGGGCTGATTGGGCATCAGGTTTTGCGATGACCTTATAGCCGAAACGATTCAAAATTTCGCCGAGGCTCCTTAGGTTTTCAAGCTCATCGTCTACCAAGAGCAAGGTTTTCATGATTATTCGTCTCCCTCTCTGATGGTCCACTTGCAAGGTTCACCGCAGACTGCCGCTATTTGATAAATTTAAAAATATGCACTTCACGCCCCTTTAAACGCTAAAGCTGATAACCATGAAACACCGTTTCTATTTAATTAAGTATTAATTCCGTGTCGCAATTAGTAACGTAAATCAGTATCTTTCATTAAAAAAAATGATGGATTTTAGACAGTTCCGTTTAGCCGTACAAAGCATTTTTGCGACTCATCCATTTTTAAGTTATTGATACGTTTGGTTCTGGACACACATACGGCTTGTGTCCACCTTCATCTCCTGAACGAGGGCATCGATATCCATTTTGGTATCTATCACTATCCCATGCTTTTGGATCTTGCTGTAAAGCGTTGATCTTGGTATTCTTAATATTTTTGCTGCAAGATGTTTGTTGCCGTGGCACTCTCTCAGGGTTTTCGTTATCAAATCCCTCTCCGTATCGCGGAGCGATATTGATTCATGATTCTGCTGCAACTCATCTGACCTTCCTTGAATGTTCTCCGGGAGGTCGGCGGGCATGATCTGGCCCCCCTTGGACATTACCATGGCATACTCAACCGCATTCACCAATTCCCGAACGTTTCCAGGCCAGGGATAACGCAGGAGAAGGTCCATGGCCGACGGCGAGACCGATTGAGCGCGGCTGTTTCTTTTGAACCTCTCCATAACGTGACTGACCAGCAGGGGGATATCGCTCGAACGCTCGGCTAGTTCAGGTAAATTGATCGTGATGACATTCAGCCGGTAGTACAGGTCATCACGGAACATCCTGCGGGAGACTGCCTCCTTAAGATCGACGTTTGTGGCCGCAATCAGACGAAAATCCACAAAAATCGATTTCAATCCGCCGATCCTCTGGAGAGAATGCTCTTCCAGTACGCGCAGCAGCTTTACCTGGGAACTGAGCGGCATGGTATCGATTTCATCGAGGAAGAGCGTGCCGCCCGCCGCAGCCTCCACCCTGCCGATAGCGCGCTGGACGGCGCCGGTATAGGCCCCCTTTTCATGGCCGAAAAGCTCATTTTCGATCAGCGTTTCGGTGAAGACGCCGCAGTTCACCGCTTGGAACGGTCCGTCTGCCCTCAAGGATCGATTATGAATCGCTCGGGCGACGAGCTCCTTGCCCGTACCGCTTTTCCCTTGAATAAGGACCGTGCTGTCGGAAGGAGCAATATTATCTATGATGTCGCGAACGCGTTCGATCTTCTGGTGGGTGCCGATTATGTCGTAGTTCTTCCTGAGCCTCCTGATTTCCCCCCGGAGTTGTTTATTTTCCATGAGCGATTCATGATACGCCCGGGCGCGGTCGAGGATCTGCAGAAGATGCGGCGGTGAATAGGGTTTCGTTAAAAAATCGAAAGCCCCCATCTTCATCGCCTCCACGGCAAAATCTATGGTTCCTTTGCCGCTCATCATGATCACCTGGGTCTCGGGAGATTCCGCTTTAAGGGTTTTGAGCAGGTCAATACCGGTAATGTCCCTGAGCATCAGGTCCGTGATAATGACGCCGTATTGTTCCCGTCGTGCCTTATCGAGGGCGATTGTGCCATTTTCTGCAACATCTATCCGGTACTTGTCCTCATGCGCGACCAGAGCCCGAAGAGAATCCAATACTATTGCTTCATCGTCTACCAGCAATACTTTCTGTTTAAGTTCCATTCCCTGTCCCCCTTGTCACAGAATATTGAAAAAGCTGAAGATAGTGCACTACATTGCACCCTGCTTTCCGACGCTTCACGCAGAAAAAGCAAAGGCATGCCACCCCTTTACTCTCTTCGGCAAAAAAGAAAAAAACTTTAGTACTAATTTATAATGACGGCGGTGAACGGCTTTGCTTGGAAGGAGCGTCAAAAGAAGTTGGTTCTCCTGGCAATCATGGGCGGTCTACAGGTAGGGTAATTACGAACGTGGTCCCTTCGCCTTCCTTGCTGTACACGGCGATGTCGCCTTCGTGCTGGCTGATAATACTGTAGCATATTGCAAGCCCCAGACCCGTTCCCCGTTTCGTCGATGTTTTTTTCGTCGTAAAAAAGGGGTCGAAGATCTTTGAAAGGTTCTTTTCCGGAATGCCGGCTCCGGTATCTCGAAATGTCAGCGTTAAACGGCCGCGTAAGTTTGACGTCGAAAGAAAAATCGTGCCGCCAGGCGCTGAGGCGTCAATTGAATTTTGGATCAGGTTCACGAACACCTCACGAATCATTCGCCCCGATCCCATGACCTGCACGCCACGACATTCATAATTTTTTTCTATCGTGACTGCGTTCTGCCTGAGGGATTGTTCGGCAAAGTCGATGGAGGTATCAAGTATGTCGTGGACATCAATGGGTGCGAAGGACTCGGCTGACGGCCGCGAGAATTCGAGCAGATCCCGCGTCAGGGCCGCCAGGTTATCGATCCCCGACTGGATCCGTTCAAGGTAGTCTCGATGTTTGAAGTCCGGCGGAAGTGATTCTGACAGCAGGTACAGATAATTATTGATATAATCGAGAGGGTTATTGATATCGTGGGCGATCTCCGCGGCAAACGTCCCGATGGCAGCCATTTTTTCCGCCTGCACTAATTTGTCTTTAAGCTTTTTTTGATCAGAGATGTCGTGGAGGACTTGCACGGCCCCCTGGAGGTCGCCGACAGAATCATAGAAAGGATAGAGCGTTGTCGTATAGAGGGCACTCTCAATTTCGACGTACTGCTCGATGTGCACGGGAGACCCGGTTTCGAGAACGGTTTTAAAAAGGACGGATGTTGGTTGGTTGTGGCCTGTCTTGAGGATATCATCACAATGGGTGCCGATCAATGCCTCAAAGGGCAGGCGCAGCCTTTCGCTGAACGACCGGTTTACTCTCCTGATCCTGGCGTTCTTATCAAGAATGCAAATCAGGTCGGGAATCGAATCAAAGGTGTTCTGCCAATCGGCTTTTGCTTTGACCACCTGGTTGTACAACCTGTCGAATTCGTGGTTCATGTCTCTCCGGGGAAAGGGGATGAAGAAAAACCTTCAGGGCTGCACCCATATTCAATGCAGTGCGAGCGGCATGAGCGTTTTACTCAAGATCCGTCATCCTTTGTCCCTTCATATATTCGACTGATTTTGCGTCCTTGAGTCCCGACAGCTTCCGGATTACTTCGATAATGCGGGTAGCCATATCATATATGATCTGAAACTTTCTACGCATTTCCTGGTCTATCGCCTCATCTTCGCGGTATATCTCCGACCAGTTGACGATGACACTGAGCGGATTATTGATTTCATGTTCTATCGCACGGGTCACTTCTCCAAGAGCGGCAAGCCGCTCCGCTTTGACTGACTTATCGTAGGAAATCTGGAGCAGACGTTTTGCGCCGGCAAGACTTTCGTGGCACCTCCACATCTGGACGGCAGCGGCAATCTGCTTACTGATTGCGACCGCAAGCTGGACTTTATTATTACTAAAGGGTGCGAGGTCCCAGTAACGTTCCTCTCCAAAAATCATAATGCCTCCGTTCTCCCCCCCGATTCTGATCGGGACAACGAGGGCTGAGCGCGTGGACTTCGGCAGGATAGCCATTAATGCATCGTCAACCCTGTCTGACTCAAAACGGTAGATCTGTGGCTGCCGCGTTTCAAAGACCCTTCTCGTCAGGACGAGCTGATCGGGCGTGTAGGCAACGCCTGTCACTTGTTCCCCCCCACCGCGGACCAGGCAGGCGATACGGGTGATAAGGTTAAGATTATCGTCCTGCAACATCACAAGGCAATAGGTTGTCGGAAGATGATCTTTCAGGGTTTCTGCAAACGAGTCCAATACAGAACCTGCTCCCATACTGTGCAGCAAATCGGCCGTGAGAGAGGAGAGATTTAAACACTGCGCATTCAACTTGTTAAATAATTCATTATTTTTATGCACATTTTTCGCGATTCCGTTGAGCATATAAGTCCCCGAGAAAAAGAGCAGGACCGTCACCACTGACGTAGCAAGCTGATAGGGACCCGGCCTGTCATAAATATACGGGACAAGATAAAACAATGTAACAACGATCGTTATTACGGATATTTCCTGCTGATTGAAGAAATTCATGGAAAAAATGATAAGAAAAAAAAGCAGCTGGTAGCTGCTTTGCATGCCTCCGGTGAAATACACGAGCATCGCCGTGAGGAATGAACTGGACAATAAATAGGCAAGGGTGAAGACACGGGGCGCATACTTGTCCCATGAGAAGAAGGCGAAAAAAACGGTCGCTCCCGCTGTAAGGAGTGCAACAAAAATCAGGCCATCAGTTCCATGCTCATCATTGTGCGGGAGAAAGAGGGTTGCGGCAACGAGGACGATGCTGATAAAATAAAAGCGGACCGCCACACGCGCTGCTGGAACGCTGATCCCCGGCGCGGTTTTCGGTGCCAAGAATGCCATCTACTCCTCCCGTTGTTAGATTATAGCTGAGGCTGGATGGTTGTCAAGACACGAGAATGTCCTCAAGAGGAAGCCTCATCTGATCATAATAATCTTTATTAAGGCGCCCGCGTGAAAAAAGCGGGCTGGATCGGCCCAGGCTGTCGTACGGTCAAACTTTTTTGACAAAAATTTCTTTCGTAATGTCCTTATCGACGGCGATCATGGTTTCGCCCAATTCGATCACGTAGGACGGCTTTTTTTGATGGAGTTTAACCACGCTGCCGGGGACCACGCCCATGGCAGAGAGCCGGTCAAGCCGGGAATGAGATTCAGGAGTAATAAAAACGATCTTGGCCTTCTCGCCGGGCATAAGGTCCGCCAGCGGCGCAACAAGCGGCTTCATCTCCTGCCGGAACATGGTGCAGCACTTCCCCCGCGGAATAGGCTTGCCGTCCGGAGAGTTCGGCGGATGGCCGAGCAGGGTACAAACGCTGTCCGTCACTTCCGGAGAGAGGATATGTTCGAACTTGCACGCTTCGGCCTCTGCCCCGTCCAGAGCGAAAAGATCGTAGAACATCCTGAGCGACAGGCGGTGACGGCGCACCAGTTCCTGAGCCCGCTGCTCGCCTTTCGGCAAAAGCGCCACCTTTTGTCCATTGATCTCAATCCAACCATGTTTTGCAAGGTCTTTCAGGATGGTCCCGCAATCAGTGAGCGTACAACTTTGTACTATCTGATCAAAGGCCAGGTTCCCCTCTTCCCGCAAGGTCCAAATGATCTCGAACAGTTCATCTTCTTTTTCGATCTCCGGAAGTACGCACAGCGCGGGATGTCCGGCTTTCCCCTCAACGGTGTCTATTCGTTTATGTTCAGACATTGTTCCTCCTTGACAAATGCATCAGGTCCAAAGAATAGATTTTCCCGCGAACCCTGGATATGGGCCTCTGCGATCCGACTTACAGCGCGACCTTCAACGTCCTGAGTATCCAATTCAGCACCCCCCCGACTGCAAAGGCAAAGGGAAAGATGAACGCCACCATATACAGGGCTGCCTTCATTCCCTGTTCCTTCACCATCATAAAAAAATTCGCGATACAGGGGACAAACAGCGTTATGACCACCAAACTTACCACCGTCTGGATCGGGTCGAGCAGCCCCTGCTTGGCCAGCATGAAGAGACCGGCCGCTCCGTAATCCCTGCGTAAAAAACCGATCACGAACGCCTCGGCGGCCTTGCTGGGGAGTCCCAGAATTCCCACGACCAGAGGGTCGGTCAGTTTCTGTATATACTCGAGCGCGCCGAGCTTGTGTCCCACAAAGAGTATAAAGGTACCGAGGATGAAGAGCGGTACGGCCTCTTTCAGATACCACTCCACGCGGGCAAGGGTTTTGATCACGATATTCGTCATCTGCGGCAAACGGATGGGCGGCAGCTCAAGAACGAAATCGGACGGTTCACCGGGAATTGCCTTCGCAGCCAGAAACCCCACGAGTAACATCACCAGAACCACCGTGCCGATCCATATTGCCGTAGCAAAGCCTGAGATGCCCGACACCATGCCGAGGACGACGCCGAGTTGAGCGGAACAAGGCACGCCGAGGGCCAGGAGCAGCGTCACAAGGACCCTCTCCTTCTTTGTCTCGAGAATTCTCGTGGTGAGCGTTGCCATGGTGTCGCACCCGAGTCCCAGGATCATGGGAAGCACGGCTTTGCCGTTAAGGCCCATGATCTTGAAAATTTTGTTCACCATGACCGCAAGCCGCGGCAAATACCCGGAATCCTCGAGAATACCGAAGGCAATGAAGAAGAACCCCACGATCGGCAGCACGATCGCTATGGAATACGTAAGCGCCATCGTAATCAAACCGTAATCACCGACCAGCAGATCTTGCACAAATTTAAACGGAAAAATAAAATTGACGATTTTAACGGACCAGGGGTTCAGATATTCTCCGAAAACCGTTTTCTCCAAAAAATTGACCGCTGTTCCCGCTCCAAGTACACCCACGAACTGATAGACGAGGTAGAGCACCACGAGAAGGACCGGCAGACCGTAAACGGGGTGCATGGACCAGTAGCCGAGTCGCTGTGCTATCGTTGAACGCCTTCCCGCTTCATGGCGGCTCATGACTTGCGCGAGTATCTCGTCGGCCCTTCTCATTCTTCGCTGGTTGATGAGATACCCCAACGAATTATTGAATTTCGACTGGACCTCCTGGCGGATTTTTTCCATTTCTGAAATCACATGGTCCTGCAGATTGGCATGGAGCCATCCCTTCAGGCTTTCGTCGCCGGCAAGGATCATGAGCGCAAGTGCGCGCCGCGCGATATTCGCATCGGGCAGGAGCGCTGATATGTCCCGTACTCCGCCCTCGATGAGGTCGTCATACCGTACCTCGATCGGTGATGTCCGCGGATGTTGAATCCCTTTCAGCAACTTATCAATTCCGCTCCTCCGGATTGCCACGGTTTTGACGACTTCTATGCCGAGGAGCTGAGACAGTCTTTCCTGGTCGATAAGGATACCGCGACTTTTAGCCTCATCATCCATGTTCAGGTCCAGAATAAAGGGGACCGCCATCTCTGCGAGCTGGATCGTGATCAGCAGGCCTCGCCGCAGATTTTTTGTGTCGGCGACCTGCACAACCACGCCGGCCCGGTCGGAAAGCAGCATGTCCCGCGTCACCTTCTCGTCCTCGGACATGGGAACGAGGCTGTTCACACCGGGGGTATCGATCACGAGGCTGCGCGTCTTGTTCAAAACGGCATTCCCGTAGGTGACCTCGACCGTCGTGCCGGGATAATTGGATATGGTAACGTACTTACCCGTCAGCAGGCCGAACAGCGCACTCTTGCCCACATTCGGGTTGCCGATCAGAAGGACTTTATTCAGATTTGAGTCACGGTACTGTTCACCGTCATTGGAACCATGATTATGCATTCTCGGGATACTCTCACTTTCAAAGAGTGTTGAATTATTTTCTACCGTCCGTCCTATGAGTCGCGGCAAGCGCCTTTTTCCCCTGGCAGGCTTCACACAGCCCATAGAGCTCGAGCTTGTGATTATGCACCTTAAAGCGGTTCTTTCGGGCAACGTCCTGCTGGAGCGCTTCGATGCGTTCATTTTCAAATTCGAGTATCAAACCGCAGTGCGTGCAGATCAGATGATCATGGTGACCGCCTGAGGATTTATACTCGTAGCGGGTAACTCCGTCCTCAAAACGTCTTTCATCGGCGAGACCGGCCAGAGCCAGTAACTTGAGTGTCCGGTAAACGGTCGCATACCCTATGCCGGGGTGAGATTTCTTGACATGCAGATACAATTCTTCAGCGCTCAGATGCTGACCGGCATTAACGAAAACCTGGAGAATCCGGTCGCGCTGGGACGTCGAGCGGAGGCCTTGCCCCGACAGATAGTGAGATAACTGTTCAACGGCTTTCTTGTTCATAATTGATATTGAAAACCATTTTCAACTTGAGCTTTATACCATGGGTGGCGTCGGGAGTCAAGATAATTTGTCCGCGAATCGGCAAAAAAAATCCGCCCGGAAACAAATCCGGGCGGCTCCCTATCTCAAATCATCTGATTCGTACCGTGTTAGAACCGGGTTTCCTTGTCCCGTTGCTGGTTCCACCTCACCCAGTCGTCGGCATCCGCCTTGGGGTCGAAATCTTCTGCCTTCGAGGGCACGCCCTGAGGTGAAATCGTGATCTGTTGCATGGCTTTCACGATCGTGGTCCACTCTTCCATGGATACTTCATGATAGGGCGGCGAAACGGCATGCGGCCCGGATACTTCGTGGGGCGCAGTCGCCTTACCGGCCTGTTGAGATTCGTCTCTCGGCGGGTTGGCCACGTATACTGAACCGTCATACACCTTGATCAGGGCGCTTTTGTCGTCTTCAACGTTAACGCGGTACACCGTTCCCCGAACACCGGCCACGGCATTCGAGGTCCTCACTTCAACCGTGGAATCGGGCGTCGTGAGCTTCTTTACTTTGGCCCAGAGCTTTCCGACGGAAAGGTCAACCTTGACATTTTTGTCGTCAGTCTGTCTGTTGTAAGTCACTTGATTCAGCTTGAGATGAGATTTCGCGGAAAGCCTCATCACGGTCCCATCGGGGAAACGGACCTCCATGCGCGACTTTTCGGCAACCTTGACTTCCTGGTCCTTCTGCAGGACGTCCCCCTGCTTGAGCCGGCGTCCTTTCGGCGCGCCTTTCGAGTATACCCGGGCGGTACCCTGTATCATGGTAACGACGGCATCATTCGCACCTGACTCGGACGCCGTCGCTGCAACTGAAACGGTCAATGCGAGAAGGGACAAAACAGCAGCAATGACCACATGCCGTTTTACCATGGCCTTATCCTTTCGAAGACGTCCTCGCGTCTCATTTCCCGACGAACTTCACGACATCGCCCTGTTTGAATCCCATGCCTGAGGTGACCACGGCAATTGACATGTCCGCCTTATCGCCGATGTCGTTGCGCTGAACGATGACCTGGCCGACTTTATCTTCTGTAGTTCCGAGCTTTTCATGAGTATCAGGGTCGATGATATCCTCACCCACCTTATACACATCAAGCCGGTCGCCATTATTGAGGCCGGTTTTTCTTCCGGCGTTGATATACACTTTGTTGCCGGCCACCTTGGCGATTTTGCCTTTCCACGGCTGGTTCTCAAGTTGCTTCATCATGTTGACCATGGCCTTGGTAAGGGCGTCCCTGAGCGCGCCATCCCGGAGATCGGTATCGTAGCTCGCCTTAGCACCCATGCCCAATGCGGTGGTCACCTTCTTCTCATAGATGCCTGCGCCCGAATCCGCCATGAGCTGCACGCCTGTCGTGGTGTCAACAATGCGATAATCCACCGTGACCCGCGCAATCTGTTTCTTCGTCTTGGCTACAAGATAGTCGCTTCCCTCTTCCGCTTCAGAATAGGCCGTTATCGCACCGGTTACAATGGCATTGAGACCCAAAATTTGTCCCATTTTGGCGGCCGTATCCGGATTAATCGCTCCAGTCGCACCAAACCTTTGCTGGTTTAAAATCTGTTCCATGTCCTGCTGGGGGATAACAATAAACCGCCCCGTTTTCTGCAATATCGTTCCCAGAATGTCTGATGCGGCCTCTCCGATTCCGAGCACTTTCGAGGGTGTCTTGTTCTGAAAGTTCACCACACCAACCCGAAGTTTAGGGCCCTTGTATTCCGAAACACTACTGCCTGTTTGTAATTGCTTCGATGTTCCTGTCAGTGTCGTGTCATCCTTAACCTCGCCGGACATTGTAGGAGCACAGCCGGTCGCGATAAATGCAGACACAGCGAGCACGATACCAACCTGCAGCAACCTTGAACCTCGTTTCATTGTACGACCTCCTTAAAAAGAATAGTATGTAAACTTCCGTTCGTTATTTATTCGGCTGTTTAGCCATGAGATCCATAAAACTCTGTGCTTCCGTGTACCCCGCCGGGATCTCGAACAGTGCATCTGCCGGCCTCCTGAGTACGATATTTTTCAATTCCGTGGTGACGCGATAGTCCTTGTTCTCCACCTCGCTCTTGATCGTCATCCCATCCAGTTTTCGGGCGTTCCAGATAAGTCCCTCTTCTACTTTTTTGTCTCTGTACGTTACTTTCACCTTGTACTTGTCAGTGAGGTACGCACCGATCTTCTCCGTGCCGATTTTGGTTTTTTCGACCTGCGGTTTTTCATCCATTTCGTCATGGGCCGTTTGAACCATGTACTTCTGCGAATCGGGGTAGAGTGTATAACTCGTTTTTTTGTCGCCACGGTTCAGCACAATCATCTTGCTGATCGGCGACTGTGCGTGTTCCGCGTTTCCCCTTGACATCTTGGACATATCCATTTCCATCCTCATTTTGTTGCCGGCTATTGCCAACGGCATTTCCATAACGAAGGTGTCGTTCCTGTTCTTGTCAAAAGATGTTGAGTGGACGACAGCCGAGAAATCCCGTTTGCCTTCCCAGTCCATATAGCCGAACGAAGGAGGTTCCGGCGTTTTTATTTCTGGCATTTTAAAAGCTGGCGCTGCAGGCGGCGTTGCCGCGGCAACTGCCGTTCCCGGACCCCACGGAAGATTATTCGTTACCCTTCTCGCCAACTCAGTGGATTCGTGATCCAAATGCTTTCCCACGGCCTTTGACAGCAGCTTGGAGCCAAGCTCTATGGCGAAAGATTTTCCGACGTTATCACTACCCGATGTCGTACTCTCGATAGTTATCCATGGCACTTCTTTGTCCCTATCCCCGACCCGCGTGAGAGCGGAAGCCGCGGTCCCGGCGGTTCCCTCCATCCGCATCTCGCTTCGGACACCCAGTCCCCGCACCCATACGGCCTGACCGGTAGCTGTATTCACTAATTTAAACTTGGCCCTTACCTTCTTAATGCTAATGACTCCGGTCGTAGTCTCACCGAAGTCCATGAGCGTCCCATAAAGGACGCCTTCGACACCAAGCGCCTCACCGAGCTTCTGGGCAGTCGTCAGATCCAATTGTCCACCCAGATTGATGCCCATCTGATCCCTCAGAATTTGATCCGTTTCTTTCAGGTCCTTGACCACATAAGACCGATTCTCCAAGGCTTCAACCATCTTTTGCCTCATCATGTTCGGCCCATCTACATCGTTGGTGTCGTTTTTCATGGGCAGGACTGCTACATGTTTGAGCGGATTATTGGAATCATAGGGAAGCGGCGGATGAGGCAGGGCACACCCGGCAAAGAGAATCATGAAGCTAAACACAGTCAAATACTTTGTCAATTTTATCATGCTCCGGCTCCTTTATTTAACGTTCTGATCATATCATGAAACAGGATATAGCAAAAGCTAAAAATTTGTTTGGCTACAAACCGCCTACGCCGTCGATGTCAAGCAAACAAAACTCATAACGCATTCTACGAAGAGTGAATTCGGCTGCGACAATCTGAACACCCTTACATTAATAGACGATGATTACCCTGCAGTATTGAAGAAAGTCGCCTTTGCCGCCCAATTGCCTCAGAGTCTGCGCATCAGCCCGGCTTACAACAACATCGGTCCTCGCCGAACCTGCGGCGCGCAGCCCCTTGATGACAGCGGGATTGTCCGTGACCCTGAAATTGTTCGCAGCCGCATTCACGTCCCTGGCGTAGCCTGCCACTCCCTGGTCTACAGCATTGGTTCTCGGGACCACCTGTCCCACATATATTTCCTGCCCCTGAGGGTCCGTGATCCTGGGAAGAAGCGCAGGCCGCAAGCCCAGTCCCCTGCCGTCAATGACCAGGCCGGTAGCCGTTCCACCCTTGAATACCGTCGTTGATTCGCCGGGAGTAGGAGGAGCCGGCCTTGGCGGCTCAGGTTGTTTCGGCTCCGGTTTTTTCTCGGGCACGGAGGCTACAGGAGGTAGTGACGGCTTCACGGGCTCTGGCATCTTTTCCGGTGCCGAAGGTGCGGGGGCCGGCGGCGCCGGCTTTAACGGCTCAACCGGCTTTTGCGGTGATGATGGCGGCACAGCCGGCTTTGGCATTTGCGGCATCGGCGTCACTTTCAGGGTCGGTTGAGAGGACATCGGTTTCCCAAAATCTTCAGGGACGATCGCGTCCATGAGGGCACCTCTCATGGGCATGGCGACAAGCACCTCCACTGACCCGTCCGACATATACTGCGTCTTTACGACGCGCGCCCCCCTCACAATCCCGTCGACCCGTGTTCTGATCACATCGTTCTTGACCATGAAGTTCTCGACCACGGTTTCGGAATCAACGCGAACGCCTTTCACGATCTCAAGGAGGTTCCTGATCGCTACAACGAATGCCGCCCGTTCAGTCATGGCTCGCGCCTGCGCGGCATTCACGTGCTGCGAAGGAGGCACTCCGATCCCCGTAGCATACACCTCGCCGCTGGTCCAGTTGATCTGTCCGGACGCCGTTCTTTCGATAGCATCTCCCGCATTGCCTGCCTGAGCCAAAGCGTTTGCCGCAACGAGACACGTAATCGCAAGGGTGAACAGAAGTCCTCGTATTTTATTCATAGCGAACCTCGAAGCCTGTTACTCTCAAAGCGAATATGAACTCTTTCTTTCACGAACAGCAACGATCGGGATGATTACCTGCTGTCCCCCGGTGCAACCCGCTTATTTTACCACAAAATTCGACTCCGTGGCCTCGCCGGCCTGGACATCGACGGTACGAGATACTTTCTTATCGCCGATCGTGGCTGTGACTTTATAATGGCCGGGGGCAAGCCCTTCTATTTTATAGGAGCCGTCCCGGTCGATCGAAACACCGAAGCTGGTGGCTCCCTCCCGATAAAAAACGTCGCCTTCCTGCATGGGTCTGCCGTTTCCGTCGACGACCCTGCCTTTGATCACGCCGCCCGGCTGAAGGGTAAAATTAAGCCGGTATACCTGCCCCTGCTCGATGGTGACCTCTTGTGACGACTTTGCAAACCCGGGTCCTTTGAGCTCCACGCGATACCTGCCGCTTGCCGTTGGTACGGCAGCGAACCTGCCGTTTGAGAACGGCGCGGACGCTCCCCGCCCGTCCTTCCAGAGCACGACGGAACCTTTCGGCACGGCAAGTCCTGCTTTGTCCGACACGCGGCCGGTCACGAGCGCAGAATGCTGCCGCTCATCGAGCCTGCGCCCGAGCCGCTTTTCTTTCGGAAGCGGCAATTCATCGACCATGACGGTCTTGTCCTTTTCCTTGAATATCGTATAGAAGGTCGCTTTATCAACCTCCAGGTACCCGCCTGTGTAAACGCCGGGCATGGTCATACCGTCGAGACGAAGAATGATGTGAAAAGGATCGACGAAATGAAATGAGTGCTCGGCATCGGAGAATACCCAGCCCGTATCGGGATAGTAGATTTCAAGATAGGCATGGAAACCGCCGTCATTCACTTTCACGCCCCAGTAATCCTTGGAGAAACCCCATTCATAGCCCGGAGGAAGATATCCGTGTGCTACGCGTGCCGGGATGCCCGCTGCGCGCAGAAGGGCCACGGCGAGATTCGAGTAGCCGACGCAGTACGCTTTTTTGTAGCTGAGCGCAGAGAGCGCATCGGTCGGGACCGTAATACTCGTGTCAAACGTGAGGTTGTCCGCAATCCAGGACAGGATGGCATTGGTCGCTACGTGCGCATACCTGCTTCCCCGGGTGATCTCCCGGGCAAGCCCCACGATCCTCGGGTCCTGTGCCTGCCGGTCCCGCTCAGGCAGGAGATATTGGGAGACTGACGCAGGAAGCGCGCCTGGAGCGATGGGAAAAGGGACCCGGGTCTTGAGCGGTCCCATCTTCGTTGTCACCTGGACCCGCTTGCTGAACTCGTCCAGATTCGTCACTTTCTGTTCAAAGGACTCATTGGCATAGTCGGGGATAAATGCGACTCCCCGCGGGTTCACAACGTCATAGACGACCGTATGTTCCCCCTCAAGCACCTTGAGATTGGCATGAGCGTCCGGGGGAGATGAGAAAAATAAGAAAAGAATGATCGCTGCAAATAGTCTTTTCGTCATTTGCACCAAAAAAGCCCGCTCCGATAAGGGAGCGGGCATTCTGCTATCGCGTTAGAATTTAAGCTGGTTCTTGAACTCGCGGATGGCAAGAAGCGCGTCTGCGCCTGAAACGGCATCTCCGGTTCTAAATTCGCCGGTTGCTTTATCGGCTTCCAGGAAGCCGCGTGACGTCACGGTCATGATGGCATTGAATGCATAGTGATCGTTCCGCACGTCCGGAAACGGCGATGTGGCACCGAGGAACTTCGTGGCAAGTTTTTCGTCACCGGTCACCTTGATCAGGATATCTTCGAGCATGAGCGCAAACTCGCCCTTGGTGATAAGTTTGTCGGGTTCGAACTTATGATTCGGCCCCGCTTCGAGCCCGCGAACCTGCAGTTTGAGTATGGTATCGATGCTTGGCTTGAGCCAGTTGTCGGCGATGTCGGTTGCGGGCTCCATCTTCACGTTCGTATCAGGAGAGAACCGCGCGGACGACTCCGTCGGGGCCTTGAAGGTCGTGTCATAGGTCTTCGTCCCGCGCTTGGTGAAGAGCTTCTCGAGATTCATCTCCTGGTCGAAGAGCGCCGCCACATCGGCGCGATCGATTTTGTCGATCAAAGCGATCTTTTTCCCGATTTCGCTTCCCGGCGCAGCGCGCTGGATCTTTTGGATAATCGCCCACTCGGCGTTGGCTTCATTGACAAAATCGCGGTTCATGTCGAGAACAGCGCGGAACATAGTCGAGGCTTTGTCGAAATCAAGCGCCATCTTGTAGCACATCCCCATGTAATAATGCAGCCGGGGGTTGTTGGAATCCTTCTCATTGGCCGCCTTGAATTCCTTCTCCGCCGACTTGACCAGCTCACTAACGCGCTTCTGCTCCTTGGCCATTTGCAGGCCGTAGAGTCTGATCATGCCGATGCGGGCTTCGATCCCCTTGGTCTCGTAGCCTTTCGCTTTTTCCATGTTCTCGAAAGCCGGCTTGAATTCGCCTTTCTTGCCCAGGATGAGCCCTTTCCCGATGTACCCGAGCGACGATTTCGGATCGAGGGCAATGGCCCTCTCGAATTCGCGCATTGCATCGTCCAGCCTGTCCGCGTCCATTAATTTCAACCCTTCATTATAATGGTATTCAGGCGTATCCATGATCGATGTGGATGGTGCTGCCTTCGGTCCGCAGCTGCTTATTGTCGCTGCCACGAACAGCACCGCTACAATTGCCATGAGGCGCTTGATCTGTGTCATCATTCCCTACCTCCAATTGACCTTTTCAGGATCGGTCGCCGGGAACTGTATGCCCGGCGCATCGTAGACTAATCAACCAGGATGATTACCCGGCACTTTTCGAGCATGCTCAGATTCTGCGAGGCGCTCTGGAGCGCGGCAGCGTCGGCGTTGCTGATGACCGTATCCACGCGCGCATCGCCCGAAACTCTGATGGCTTTCACCATCATCGGTTTGTCTGTTACGCGGGGGTTTGCCTGTGCAGCCGCCGGGTCTTTCAAGTACCCGACCATGCCTTCACGGACGGCGTAGTCTCTGTTGATCCATGCAGACCCGTATACTTCCTTGCCGTCTTCACTCAGGATTTTCGGCGCCATGGCGGGCCTCACGCCAAGCCCCCGTGCGTCGATGATCAAACCGGTATAAAGCTGGCCCGGTGCTGCCGTCGCTCCGCCGGGAACTGTCGCGGGCGTTGCCGGCCCCTTCGGCAACAGGGCATCGGCAAGGGCTCCCGTAAGCCTCATGCCAACAGTGACCTCGACGGAACCGTCCGACATATATTTCTTGTCGACAGGCATAGCGCCCTGGACAAATCCGCTGACTTCCGTCTTGATCACATCACTTGTCACCATGAAATTCTCCACCGTCGTGGTAGAATCCACACGTACCCCTTTTACCGCTTCCAGCAGGTTCCGCAAGGCGACCACTTGGGCCGCGCGTTCCGCCATTGCCCGCGCCTGAGCGGCATTGGCAGGTTGGGCAGGAGGAGCGCCGATTCCTACGGCTGTAATCATGCCTGTGGTCCAGTCAACTTTGCCTGTTGAACCTACGGGCTGCTCCACATCTTTGACCGTGCCGACAAGCTGGGCCGATGCGCCGCCAGCAGCGACCACCAGCAGGATCGCGCAAAGGACCCCTATAATCACCGGTTTCTTCACCACCATGATAAACCTCCTTATTTTAAATAGTACCGTTTTGTAAAATGCGGATATGCCGACTTGAGAAAGTGTTACGTTTCACCTCCCCGCAAAACACCGTGCCTGTAAGGGTCCGATAGCGTTTTAGAATAGCAACGGACAGCCGTTCCCGTCAAGGTAATATTCACATCACGAAGCCTCACATTTCGTCAGGCAATGCGGAAATCTCTCTGTAACTGAGCGGGGAAATAAGAAGTTTTCAAGACCTAAACCTTTGACATTCAACTATACCTAAGCAATATGGAATTGTCAAGATTCCGAAACTTATTGAACAGCGCCCGTGCAATGCGTTTCAAACGGCCCGTGCGAGAGTGCATGCGGTAACCTGCGATGCACCAGCTCTTTTAAGCACAGCGGCGCACTCGTTCATCGTGGCACCGGTTGTGAATACGTCGTCAATCAGCAGTATATGTTTGTCCGTGACGTCCTCCGGTCGGCGGAGGGAAAACGCACCGGCTACATTTTTTACCCGTTCCTCCCCTGTCAGTTCAACCTGCGGCCTTGTTGACCGCACTCTCGCCAAATTATCATAGGAAAGCGTGATGCCGTAGTGCTCGCTCATACGATCGGCAAGGAGGAGCGCCTGATTAAAACCGCGGTGTCTCAAACGTTTAAAATGAAGGGGAACTGGCATGACCAGGTCGATGTTCAACAGCACATGAACCCGTTCCGCCATCCAGACTCCCAGGGGGGCTCCCAAAGATTGGCAGGGACGATATTTGAACTGGTGAACGGCCTCCCGCAGGGGCCCTTCAAAATACCCGATGGACAGGGCCTGATCAAAGAGCGGTGGTGAAGTCCTGCAGGAAGAGCATTGGAAGGCCGGGTTGTGGATCAACGTTTCCGGCGAGTCAAACGGTTTGCCACAGCGACTGCAAACAGGGCCGGAGATTGCGGCGAAATCATTCCAGCAGGCCCGGCAAAAATGCGGGACCCGGGATTCTCCCGTCAGCCCGTGACAGTAGGCGCACGACGATGGAAAAATGAAATCGAGAATGTGTCGCAACCAGGACATGGCGGAGGGCCTTCACAATCAGTCCAGTTTCATCTATTCCAGTCTCATCGTGGGATCCACGGGGAGACGAAGGGTTGGACGGTTTCAACCACGGTCAGGATGCCGGCAGAATGAGGCTTTTCCCTGTCATTTCTGCGGGGATGGTAATCCCCATCAGATCGAGTACCGTGGGAGCAACGTCCGCCAGAATTCCACTTTTTCTGACCTTCAGTTTCCTTGATGTGATGATAAACGGTACCGGGTCCGTCGTATGTGCCGTATGAGGCTGGCCTGTCGTCTGATCGGACATCATCTCGATATTCCCGTGGTCAGCGGTAATGAGCACGTGCGCCTCGGCCTGATCCGCAGCATGAAGTACGCGGCCCAAACATTCGTCGAGCACTTCCACCGCCTTGATTGCGGCATCAATGATCCCCGTATGACCGACCATGTCGGGGTTTGCGTAATTCGCAAGAATAAAACCGTATCGATTCGAGGCGATGCGTTCGATGAGCTTGGCCGTTATTTCCCGCGCGCTCATTTCCGGTTTTTGATCATAGGTGGCGACATCGCGCGGCGAGGGGACCAGCACTCGGTCTTCAAGCGGAAAAGGTTGTTCTTCACCGCCGTTGAAGAAGAATGTGACGTGAGCATATTTTTCCGTCTCGGCAATACGCAGCTGTTGCACGCCTCGGTTGCTCAGGACTTCGCCGAGGATATGCGTGAGGCGTATCGGCCCGAAAGCAACAGGAAGCTCGAAGGTTTCGTCATAGGTCGTGAGGCACGTAAACGTTGAAAGTTTCGGAAATAGCCGGCGGTTGAAGCCCTTGAACTCAGGGTCAGTCATTGCTCTGGTGATTTCCCGGGCACGATCGGATCGGAAATTGCAGAAGATGACCACATCGCCGTTTCGGACCGTTGCGACCTGTTTATTCCTCTTCTTGTCGATGATAACGGCGGGAAGCATAAATTCGTCGGTCCGCTCGTGTTCATAACTCTGCTCTATAGCCTCGACGGCGGAAAATTTTCTGATGCCCTCACCCGTTACGATGGCATCATAGGCTTTCTGGACCCGTTCCCATCGTTTATCGCGGTCCATAGCGTAATACCTGCCGGAAACCGTTGCGATCCGGCCGATGCCGATTTTGGCGAAATGCTCTTCGAGCTGCTTGACGAACTGGATTGCACTGGAGGGAGGGGTATCCCGTCCATCTAAAAAGGCATGGAAAAAAACGTTCGTGATCCCTTGGGCTTTCACCATATCAAACATCGCGAAGATATGGTCCATCCTGCTGTGCACTCCTCCATCCGACAAAAGCCCCATGAGGTGCAGCGCCGTTTTTTCTTCCCTGGCGGTTCGCATGGCAGAGAGCAATACGGGGTTTTCAAAAAAGGCGCCGTCGCGGATCGCCTTGCTGATGCGGGTCGAGTCCTGGTAAACGATCCGTCCCGCCCCCAGGTTCAAGTGACCGACCTCGGAATTACCCATCTGTCCGTCAGGCAGACCGACCGCTTCACCCGAGGCCTGCAGCTCGGAATGCGGATAATCAGCGATGAGACCGTTGTACACCGGAGCCTTCGCAGCTGCAATCGCATTGCTTTCACTGCTTTTGTTGATGCCCCACCCATCCAGAACTATTAACACTACCGGTTTGAAGGCCATGAAAACTCCTTACAGGTCGAACACCAATACAAAATTTACTTTGCCAATTACGTCAAAAACGAAACAGCAATTTCCTGAATATCGGGGACTTGAAGCTTGGTGCCTGACACGAATCTGCTGTTTGTAGAGAGTAGTTGACCGTTGCAGTACTAACAGGTTTTCTCGAGATTTATCCCGAAGGTGTTCCACTTGCCGCAGTTCGGACACCGGCCCGACCAGTCAGTGGTTCGGAGTTCGCAATTTGAGCAAACATAAGGAATGATGATCTGTTTTTTGAAACCGAGGGCTTTTTTGAATTCCGAGGCGGCCAGTCCCAGGGAGCCGCGGCGAAGATAGATGTTCCCGAGCAGCTTGTGCACGTCAGGGAAATCTTTGTCCCCCCAATCCACGGTGGAAAGGATTTCGAAGGCCTCGTCGATCATTTCGAGACGGTAATAAAGCTTGCCGAGAAAAAACTTCAACGAATTATCCTGCGGTTTCCAATGCACTGCCTGCGTATAGATCTCTATGGCTTTCCCCGGCTCTCCCTGTTTGAGGTACAAATCTTCCAGGCGCAGGAGGAGCAGTGTTGACGAGGTCATTTTGTATGCTTTTTCCCATAATTCAGCCGCATCAGCGACCTTGCCTTCTTCCAGGTACACTTCCCCCAGTCCCAGGAATGCAGGAATAAAATCTTTGTCAAGCTTGATCACGCTGCGGAATATTTTTCTCGACCGCTCAAGGTCTCCCGCTTCGAGCAAGGAACGGCCCATCTCATATCTGAAGCCGACCAGCCTCCGGTGTTCGACCTCCTGCTCCGACGGCATGAGCGGACCTGCCAGGAGCTTTCTCTGGGTCTCCGACAATTCATCCCAAAGGTTCAGCCGCTGGTACAGATCGCGCATTTTAATGAGTGCCGTCAAGTTGGACGAATCTTTAGAGAGAATCGTCGTGTACATCGCAAGGGCGTCATCGAAACGTTTTGCCTCTTCATAATCTGCAGCCAGCGAGAACATCACTTCCTGGTTGTCGGGGTCGAGGCCCCGGGCCTTCTGATGAAGGAGGATGGCCTCCTGTGAGTTTTTTTCGCGGAGTTGGCTGATGCCCATGCGAAGAAGGGTGTCGACATGGTTCGGATCGATCGAGAGCACTTTCTGAAAATAGGTTATCGCTTCGGCATTCCGCTTTGCCAGGAGCGCGTTCAGCCCTTTCGTATAGAGTTCCTGGATCTTCAACCTTTTTTTCTGCTCACGCTGCACCCGGAGGCCGCGGAGAAAACGCTTGACGTCGCGAAGCAGGTAAAGTAAAAAAATAATGCCCGCGCCGATCGCCAGGGTAAGAAGGAAAAAGGCCGATTTTGAAATTTCGTAAGACTTCGATGGGAAAAGATTGACGGTCATCATACCGGGGTTGAATTCCCGCAGCAGCATGACGACGATCACAAGGCCTATCAACAGCACGGTGACGATGAATCGCATCCCTAGTCCTTTCTTAAACCGCTGTTCCCCGTTGCAAACGGCTCATCCCCATCTGGTTCATTAATAATGGTACGTTTTCCCTTTGATGATCGTGAACGCACGATACAATTGCTCGAGCAAAACCAGCCTCGCCATCTCATGGGTCACGGTCCAGCGGGACAAGGCGAGAACCTTGTTTGCCTTCATCGGTACGCTCTCGTCAAGACCCATGGCGCCGCCGATCACGAAGGCCATTTCCCTGACACCCGATTCGAGCACGCCGTTGATAAATGCCGCGAATTCGTGCGAGGTAAATTCCTGCCCCCGCTCGTCCAGGGCCATGATGAAAGCATTCGTCGGTACGGCTTTGAAGATCCGTTCTGCCTCTTTTTTTCTGATAAGGCTGGCGTCCTTGAGGTCCCGGATCTTCTCTTCCTTAAGCTCTTTGATCTCTATATCAGCGTAGGGCTTCAGGTACCGGGTATACTTCCCGATCCCTTCCTGGATAAACCGTTCCCTGGTCTTCCCCATGCAGAGGAGGGTCAACTTCACGAAGGTATGCCCTGGAGCGCCTTTTGCGGGAGAGCAAGGGGTATCCGCGGAGCATCACCCCAGAGTTTTTCGAGACTGTAATAGATCCTGGTCTGCTCGTCGAAAATATGGACCACAACGTCCCCGTAGTCCATGAGCACCCAGCTCGCCTCAGCCTCGCCCTCCACGTGGGAAGGCTTAACACCCGCCTTGGCAAGGGCCTGGCCCACGCCGTCCGAAATTGCCCCTACCTGCGACGTATTGCTCGCCGAGCAGATGACGAAGTAATCGGTGATGTAGGTCAGCCTGCGCAGATCCAGGATCAGAATGTCGAAGGCCTTTTTGCTGTCCGCTGCTTCAGCGCAAAGCTGCGCCGCTTCTAATGAATTAAGCATACAATTTGTTGTTAATTATATAGGTTTCAACCACTTCAGGCAAGAGATATTTGATACTTCTTCCTTCTTTGACTCTGCAGCGAATGTCCGTTGATGATATATCATACAGGGGGATCATTTCCAGATAGACAATGAATGCTCCGCTGCGGATTTCGGCATGCCTGCGCTCTCCCCGGTCCAGTTCGACCACTTGAGTCTCCGCCGGCCTGAGGAAATTGATTTTCAGGAGATCGGCGAAGCGATAACCGGGCCGGGACAGCACGACGAACGTACACAGTTTCAAGAGTAATTCCCAGCGGCTCCATGTTTGAATTTCGAGAAAAGAATCCACTCCGGTTATAAAATACAGGTCTGCGTCGGGATAGGTATTTTTCAGCGCTTCAATCGTTTCGATCGTATAAGATTTGCCGCCCCGTTCGATCTCGATGTCCGATGGTTCAAATCTCGCGTTCTCTCTCGTGGCAAGACGGACCATTTCCATGCGATGGGCAGCAGAGGGCACGTCATCTTCCTGTTTGTGTGGCGGATGAAAGGAAGGGACGAACAGTACCCGGTCCAGTTTCAGCCGGTCGCGGACTTCTTCAGCCGCGGCAAGATGGCCATAATGTATCGGATTAAATGTTCCGCCGAGGATACCGATTCTCTGTGACAAAGGACCTCCGGTTGAATCATGAAGAACGAGAGACGAACGCCCGGATTGCTCGGAACGATGGCACAACGTCCTCCTTTGTCGCCCCCCGCCCTTCGTCACTCGTCTATCTTCTGATTTGTCCGCTCCCGAACACGATGAACTTCGTCGAAGTAAGCTCTTCCAGGCCCATGGGGCCGCGCGCGTGAATACGCGTTGTCGAAATCCCGATCTCGGCGCCGAGGCCGAATTCGAAGCCGTCGTTCAGACGCGTCGATGCGTTCACAAAGACGGCGGATGCATCCACCTCGCGCTGGAACCGCCGCGCGTTCTGATAATCGTTCGTAACAATTGCCTCTGAATGCTGTGAACCATGGGCCGCTATATGCTCCATTGCCTCATCCATGCTCGATACGGTCCTGACGTTCAAAATCAGGTCATTGTACTCGGTATCCCAGTCCTTGTCCGTTGCGGCTTTGATATCGGCAACGATCTCCCTGGTCCTGATGCACCCGCGGACCTCGACGCCTGCCTTCTTCAACCTGCCGATGATTGCGGGCAGGAAGCTCCCTGCCACATCCTGGTGCACGAGCATGGTCTCCATGGCATTGCAGGTGCCGGGCCGCTGCACTTTGGCATTAAAACATATTTCCCCGGCCATGGGCAGGTCTGCTTTGCTGTCTACATAAACATGGCAGATTCCTTTGTCATGCTTGATAACGGGGATGGTAGAGTTTTCCGACACCATGCGAATCAGCCCTTCGCCGCCGCGCGGAATAATGAGATCAAGATAGTGATTAAGCTTCAGCATCTCCATGACACAGGCGCGGTCGGGGTTTTCAATAAACGATATGGCCCCGTCGGGGATGCCCGCCTCAGCCCCTGCCTGCGATAGGACTTCTGCGATGGCGCTGTTGGAATGCACTGCTTCGGAGCCGCCGCGCAGCAGCACGCCGTTCCCTGACTTGAGACAGAGCGCAGCGGAATCGGCGGTGACGTTGGGACGCGACTCGTAAATGATGCCGATGAGCCCGATAGGAACGCGCATCCTGCCTACCTCCATGCCGTTCGGCCGTCGCCACATCCTGAGCACCTCGCCCACCGGATCGGGAAGAGCGGCCACCTCCCGGAGGCCATCCGCCATGGCCTTGATGCGGTCGGCGTTCAGGGTCAACCGGTCGATCATTGCCTTGGACAGTCCCTTTTTTTCGGCGTCTATCACATCTTTACGGTTTTCGGAGATGAGTCTTGCGGCTTCCTTCTCGAGGCCTGCCGCCATCTTGAAGAGCGCGTTGTTTTTGATCTCCGTCGAGATGTTGGCAAGTTGACGCGACGCCTTTTTTGCCTTCTGTGCTTTTTCGGAAACGTATTGTTTAATGTCCACTGCCCCCTCCGGAAGATTTATCGCGATTAATCAAAAATGCGCCTACGCTGTCTCTTAATGATTGCGCATCGCCTACCTCTCCATAAATTACGTGTTTGATCTTTCCATCTCCTCCGATGAGAAAAGTAACCGGCAGGAACCTGACCTGATAGTGTTCCGTCACGGCGCCATTGAGATCGCTCAGGACAAGAGGCTTGTCCACTTTTAAATCGGCAAGGAGCGCGTTGATCGATTTAAAATCCTCTTTCACTCCGACGAGTACGACCTGCACGCCTTTCTTTTTCAATTCATCAACGAGGGAGTTAAGTATCGGCAATTCATTTCTGCAGGGCATGCACCAGGACGCGAAAAAACTCAGGACGACGCCGGTGTTTTTTTCTTCGTTCTGTCCGCCGGCAACATCATTCAAACTGAAATTCTTCCCACCGCTGTCACGCAGGGAAAAGGCCGGGGCCGGATCATTTGTTTTGAGGGCAGCAGTGGACGACGTGGCAAAGAGAACTATCAACGATACCGCGACGACTGCCGTTCTCATATTGCAATTCCCCATTTAAAATTCCTCTCAGAGAATCACCAGATCATCCCGGTGGATCACTTCGTCATAATCCTTGTGCCCGAGAACGGAGGATATCTGCGATGTTTTGAGACCTTTAATCAGTTCCAATTCTGCGGCAGAGTACTTCACCAGCCCGCGCGCGAAGGCGGTCCCGGCCCGGTCCACGCACGTCACGCAATCGCCGATCTTGAAAAGGCCCTCCACCCTGACGACCCCGCCGGGCAGCAGACTCCTCCCCTTATGCACGAGCGCTTCGCGGCCGCCGTCGTCTATCACCAGCCGGCCCGCTGAAGCGACCGTATAGGCAATCCAGTGTTTCCGGCTGTCCTGCTTGTCCGGTCTCGGCAGAAACAGCGTGCCGACTTCCGCGCCGCCAAAGAGCGCCGGAAGAACTCCGTTCTGTTTTCCGTTCACGATCACCATGGGCGCACCATAGGCCCCGACTTTCTTCGCAGTCAGGATCTTGGAACGCATTCCTCCGGTACCGACCTGCGACTGCGCGTCCCCGGCGCCGCGTTCGATTTCAGCGGTGATTTTTTCGACCAGCGGGATCAGCTTTGCCGAGGGATCGAACTTGGGATCAGCGGTGTAGAGACCGTCGATGTCGGAGAGGATCACCAGGAGATCGCCGTCCGCAAGGTGCACGACCATGCCGGAAAGATTGTCGTTGTCGCCGAACTTGATTTCATCGACCGAGACCGTGTCGTTTTCGTTGATGATAGGGACGACGTTGTAATCTAAAAGGGTCTGGAGTGTGCTTCGTGCGTTCAGGAACCTCGTACGGTTTGAGAGGTCCTCGCGGGTGAGCAGGACCTGTGCGACCTTATGCCCGTGTGCGCCGAAGGTCTTCTCGTACATCCACATGAGGCTTGACTGGCCGACGGATGCCGCCGCCTGCTTGAGTGAAAGCGGCATGCCCCTTGTCTTTTTCAGCCCCAGTTTCGCGAGGCCTGCGGCAATCGCGCCGGATGATACCAGGATGACCTGGCGCCCCTGACTCATGATGCCGGAAATATCCGATACCAGCCGTTCGATACGGTCCAGGTCCAGTCCCTCTTCCGACGACGTGAGTACCGCGCTGCCGACCTTGATCACGATGCGGCGGGCCCTGGAAAAGATGTTCTTTCTGTTGGCGTGATTATCTTTCATTTTTTCAGCAATCACGGCAATCTGATGATGATTGCCGTACGATGTCGTCTACTGCGTACTGCCGACAGCCTTCTGGTTCCTGAGTTCCCTCTCCTGTTCCACTTTATCCGCGAGGAAATTGAGGAGCGGCTGCAGCCCCGCACCGGACACTGCGGAAATGGGGTAGAACAGGTGCCCCTGGGCACGGCAGTATACGGTCAGTTCATCCAGTTTCTCCTGATCAGCCGCATCGATTTTAGTGGCGACAACTGCCATGGGTTTCTTCAACAGCGCTTCACTGTAGAGTTCAAGCTCTTTGTTGATCTTCAGAAAATTTTCAACCGGATCACCGGGCACGATGCCCGATACGTCAACCATATGGAGCAGGATGGACGTCCGCTCCACGTGTCGCAGAAATTCGAAACCGAGGCCGGCGCCTTTGTGCGCATTCTCGATCAATCCCGGGATGTCGGCGACGACGAAGCTGTGCCTGCCTTCCGGTTTGACCATGCCGAGTACCGGCGACAGCGTGGTAAAAGGATAATCGGCGATCTTGGGCTTTGCTGCTGAAATGCGCGAAATGAGCGTCGACTTGCCTGCATTCGGCAGACCGACCAAACCCACATCGGCCAAAAGCTTGAGTTCCAGATAGAGCCATTGCTCTTCCCCGGGTTCACCCGGCTGCGCATGACGGGGGGCTTGGTTCGTCGCTGTTTTGAAAAAAGTGTTTCCCTTCCCCCCCCGGCCGCCTCGCGCGATAATGTACGTCATGCCATCCGTATCGAGGTCGACGATGAGCGTTCGGGTTTCGGCATCGTTCACGATCGTACCTACGGGAACACGGATGATGGTATCTTTACCGTCAGCGCCGGTCTGTTCCTTACCCCGGCCTTGTTCCCCGTTCTCAGCATAGTAATGCTGCTGGTACTTGAGGTCGATCAGCGTACCCAGTTGTTTGTCCGCCACAAGAACGACATCCGCGCCCTTTCCTCCGTCGCCGCCGTTGGGCCCGCCGCGGGGTACATAAGCTTCACGCCGAAAGCTCACGCAACCGGTGCCTCCGTGGCCTGCCCGCACCTCGATCTTAACCCTGTCTATAAAGTTCGACATATATTGTCTCTATCCCCCTGCTCACCTTTCCGAACACATAAAAGGGAGATTTGAATAATGTTTTCAATGAAATATACAGTGATACGCCTGAAAATGCAAGCTTGAAGGGCACAAAAAACAAAAAAGGCGGCATAGACAACTATGCCGCCGGTGTCGGGTCGATTACAAGCGTTACGATGCAGCGTATACGCTCACCTGCTTGCGGGTCTTGTCTTTGCGCTCGAATTTCACCACGCCGTTGATCTTGGCAAAAAGAGTATCGTCACTCCCCTTGCCTACGTTTGTGCCCGGGTGAATTTTGGTCCCGCGCTGACGCATAATGATCGTTCCTGCGTGTACCACCTCGCCGTCGTACCGTTTCACACCGAGGTACTGCGGGTTGCTGTCTCTGCCGTTTCTGGAACTGCCGACGCCTTTTTTATGAGCCATTTCTTCCTCCGAAATCTTTTTTTACTGTAGCACCAGTGCGCCACCCTCGTCGAGAACTTTCAACGTCGCGGCTTGCGCCATAGTGCCAGGCTGTTTTCTACGCAATGATTTCTTTTACTTTGATCGCAGTGTAATTCTGCCGGTGGCCGTTGGTATTGCGGTACCCCTTGCGTCTCCGGTGCTTGAAGATAAGGAGCTTCTCGCCTCTGTCCTGATCCACGACTTCAGCCGTGACTTTTGCCGTTGCAAGCGAGGGTTTTCCCACGGACACCTTGTCGCCGTCAGCGATCATGAAAACTTCTTTCAGCTCAACAGTATCACCCTTTTTGGCGTCAAGGCTCTCCACCCTGACTACATCGCCGGGCGAAACCTTGTACTGTTTTCCTCCGGTTTTAATGACTGCGTACATTGAATCCTCCTTCACAAATTCAACCACCAACGTATTAAGAGGGCATAAAATACCACGTAACTTGCGGAGTTGTCAAGGGAAAAAACCGTTCTAAGCAAAAAAACTTCCAGTGGAACGGGTTTGACAGGACCCTCAAGCGACTGTACAATAGGATACACGAAAGGCCCGGCCTCCCATGGCTTATCACGAACTCTCGATCAGAATGCCAGCCCTCTTCCGGGAAGCGCTTATCCGTAAATTAACCTCAACGGGCTGCCTCGGCGTTATCGAACAGGACGACTCCCTGATCGTCTACTTTCCGGAAACAACCGATCTAACGCGGATCAGGGGCGAACTCTCGATCATGCAGTCGCTCCTCGAAAAAAGCGGCCAAAATACTCCCCTGACCTATAGCATTTCCATTATAGCAGATCAGGACTGGAATGAATCCTGGAAAAAAGGGTTCGTGCCCATCGACGTGGGCAATCGCTTCACTATCCTTCCGACCTGGGAACAGCAAAAGAAAGACCGCATCAACCTCATTATCGATCCCGCAATGGCCTTCGGCACGGGCCATCATGAGACCACCCGGTCCTGCCTCGTACTCCTTGAAAAATACGCGGAGATGAGCAAAAAAAACAGTTTTCTCGATCTCGGGACCGGTACGGGAATTCTCGCAATTGCGGCATTGAAATTGGGCTTTCACCGCGTCCTGGCACTAGACACCGACCTGCTCGCCGTTGAAGCGGCACGAAAGAACCTTGAGCTGAATCATGCCGCAGGCGTTGAAATCGTGGAAGGCAGCATCGCGAACCTGAGTGAGAGTTTTGATTTCGTTGCAGCGAATATCATTTCAGGCGTTCTCGTGCTGCTTGCTCCGCAGATAGCCGCACATGTGAGACCCGGGGGCATCGCCGTCCTTTCCGGCATTCTCGGCAATCAGGGTGATGAAGTGCTGGCTGCCACGACGCAGGCAGGCCTTAAACTCATGGAGCGGTATCCGGATGGCAAATGGATATCGCTGGCAGTCACACGCTGAGCAGCCCCGCGAGGTTGACTCCATAAGATTTCACGCTGCCTTCGGTTTTCATGAGCACAAGTGAATGCGACCTTGGAAGAGTCGATGATTTACAAGTGTCCGTTTTTTGTCTATAATACTTTAGCTATGACTGCTCCCCTGCGGCCCACGCTTCATTCAATTATTCTTCTTATCGGCTCGTTTCTTTCCTTGCTGCTCTCCCCTTCTTTAACCTGTGCCACTCCGGAATATGCCCGCCAAACGGGGCTTGAGTGCAGGCATTGTCACGTCGATCCGTTGGGAGGAGGACAACTCACTGATTCCGGCAAGCGATATCTCGATGACTTGAAAGCCAGAGGCGCGTATCGCCCGCTGTCGTTCACCCAACGCGTCATTCGCCTCATCGCAGGCTATGTTCACATGCTTGCCGCCATCGTCTGGTTCGGGGCAATCATGTATGTTCATGTTCTGCTGAAGCCGGCATACGCATCCAAGGGCCTTCCCAAGGGCGAGCTCCGGCTCGGCTGGATTTCGATGATCGCGCTCCTGATAACGGGCATATTCCTGACCATTGCGCGCATGCCTTCCTGGTCGGCCTTCGTCACGACCCGGTTCGGCATCCTGCTCAGCATCAAAATAGTTCTCTACCTGATCATGCTCTTCAGTGCCGTTGCGGTAACGGGCTATATCGGTCCGCGGATGAGGAAGCGCTTTGTCACGCCCTCTCCCCTTCTGTCCGGTTCCTGCACGCCCGACGACCTGCGCCAATTCGACGGGAAAGAAGGGCGGCCGGCATATATGGCTTATAAAGGGGTCATCTACGACGTAACCGCGAGCAGGCTCTGGAAGAACGGATTGCACGCCATGAAGCATGCCGCCGGAAACGATTTGACGAATTTTATTCAGAACGCCCCGCATGGAGAGGAGAAGATCCTGTCTCTGCCCCGGATAGGGGAGTTGCTTGCCGCGGGCGAGAACGCCCGCCCGTTCCACGAGCGGTTGTTTTATTTCTTTGCTTACATGAACCTTTTCCTGGTGTTCGTCATAACCTTCCTCATCGCATTATGGCGATGGTGGTGAGGCCCCCGCGAGCGTAATAAAAGATGTATAATAGAAAGCGACCGGACAATCATCCATCCCGGGCACACCGAGGAAGGCCCTGCCGCGAACAATGATGCGGACTTCGAACGGGAAACGACGATGCCTTATGCTGGAAAAACGAAGGAGCGCGTGACGTGGCTGAAGTTACCATAGTCCGTCTGCTGTATATGGAGGATGACCCGGGGCTCGCCCGCCTGCTGCAGAAGACCCTGCACCGTCGCGGCTTTGTCGTCGATATAGCGGCAAACGGTGAAGACGGCCTGGCAATGATCGATGCCTCCCCCTACGACCTCCTGCTGATCGATTACAATATGCCGTTTGTGGGCGGCATTGACGTCATCCGGACGCTCACGGCGAAAAAATCGCTTCTCCCGACGATTATGGTCACCGGTGAAGGCAATGAACTCGTCGCTGTTGAGGCGCTTAAACTGGGAGTGTCGGATTACATCGTAAAAGACGCGGATATGAAATATCTCGACCTGCTCCCGTCCGTCATCGACCAGGTCCTCTACAAACAGCAAATGATCAGGGAGCGGCAGCACATGGTCGAGGCCGTCAGAGAGAGTGAGGAACGCTACCGCTTGCTCTTCGAAAACAACCCCATCCCCAGCATGGTGTACGATCTGCAGACCCTCAGGTTCATGGCCGTCAATGACGCCGCGGTTCTGCATTACGGATACCGGCATGAAGAATTTCTGTCTCTGACGATTCATGACATCTATACGCTGGAAGACATGCCTGCGCTGCTCAACGTGCTTTCACAACTTGACCAGGGTGCAAAACAGTCCGGAATCTGGAAGCACCGGTTGAAAAACGGGACCATCATCGAAGCGGAAATCATATCGCACCGCCTCACGCTGAACGACATCCAGGCGCATTTTATTCTCGCCAACGATATTTCAGAACGGAAAAAGATGGAGGAAAACCTTCTTCGTGCCCAGAAGCTTCGAGTCTCTCGGCGTACTCGCCGGCGGCCTTGCCCATGACTTCAATAATTTTCTTACGGCGATCGTCGGGAATATCTATCTTGCGAAGCTCGACGCGCCTCCTCAAAGCGCTCTCTCTCACCATCTCGAAGAGGCCGAGAAAGCGACATCCCGCGCACAAAGCGTTACGCAGCAATTGCTTACGTTCTCGAGGGGAGGCGCTCCGCTCAAAAAATTGATCCCCGTAAGAGAGCTGGTCGAGGAATCGGCCGGTTTTGCCCTGCATGGCTCCAAGGCGAAGTGCGAATTTTGCATTGCACAGGACCTGTGGATGGTCGAGGCAGATGATAGTCAGATCGGTCAGGTGATCCACAACCTGGTCATGAACGCCGATCAGGCCATGCCCGGAGGCGGGGCAATTACCATCTCGGCTGAGAATATCGCGCTCGCCGGCGCTCTTCACCTTTCCCTCAAACCGGGCAACTATATCAGGATCTCCGTCTCGGACCAGGGAGTCGGGATCGCGGAAGAATACCGGGAAAAGATATTCGACCCCTATTTTACGACGAAACACAAGGGCAGCGGACTGGGACTCGCGACCTGCTATTCCATCATTAAACGTCATGACGGTCACATGACCGTTGATTCAGCACTGGGAAACGGGGCGACCTTCACGATTTACCTCCCCGCCTCCATGCATACTGCGCCGGCAGAGCCCGTGAACGACCAACAGTCCGTTCAGGGAAGCGGCAGCGTGCTGGTCATGGACGATGAAGAAATGGTCCGGGATGTTGCGAGCAGAATTCTGTCGAACCTCGGTTTTACCGTCGTGTGTTCCGGCGATGGAGCAGAAGCAGTGGAACTGTATCGGGAGGCATTGAAAAACGGCCGGCCCTTTGACGTCGTCATCATGGACCTGACCATTCCCGGCGGCATGGGAGGCAAGAAAGCTCTCGAAAAGCTGTTGCAGCTCGACGCAGGAGTAAAGGCCATCGTATCGAGCGGTTATTCGAACGACCCCATCATGTCACAGTTCAAACAGTGCGGCTTTAGAGGCGTCGTATCGAAACCCTATTCCGTCAAGACCCTGAGCGAGACCGTTCGGAACGTCATCGAGGGCCGGACCTCCTGACGCAGTATGATGCCGGTCATAGTTTTTCCCCTTCAGCCATGGTATCGTATCATTATAGATAGTCTCGTGAAACCTGAAGAGCCTTACTGAAGGTGCTCTCAGAATACCGGCCCCTGGAGGGAGGATTGCCATGGAAATACTCGATCTTAAAAAACTCATCAAATTTGCGCCTGACAAAATATCGCGCGAGATGCTCTCCGACAAACCCGAGATGCGCGTCGCACTCATGTGTCTGGATGCAGGTCAGAAACTCGATCCGCACAAAGCACCGCTCCGGCTCATGATGTACTGCGTGGAGGGGAAAGGCACGTTTACCGTAGGCGATGATAAAATAGAAGCCGACGAGAAAACGTGCATTCTCTGTGAACCCAATGTCCCGCACGGGTTTGCCGCCGACAAAGGCGAAAAACTCGTGGTCATGGCCGTGGTCACCCCTGTCGATTGACGAAAGCAAAATGAATTTTTTGCTCAAAACAAAAGCCCCCGTTCGCGCTTGAATGGGGGCTAATTTGCAAAGAGAATGCAGGCGGGCGATGATTCTTTTCCTCTTTTTTTGATTGCATCAAGCCACCGGTATTTACGACTACATGCCTTCTTTCGCAGTACAACTTATTATCCTCGCTGCCCCAGTTGCTTCATAATTAAATGTTACCGGAAGATAGTTAGTAGTATGGATTCGGTTTTTACGGTTTGAAGATCTTTTTAAGTTTAACCTCCAGGGCTTTTCTCAGTTCAAAAGGGTTCAGTGTCTTATACTGTTCTTTGAGTTTGTTCTTTGCTTCATCGGAGATATCGGGTGACTCCAAGACTCTCCGGTAAGGAGTTTTGGGCTTATCATAGCGTTTCACGATCTTCGAGGCAACCCGTTTCTTTTCCAGCAACTTCACTGAAGGACAGAAGAAGTTCAGAAACAGCCTCCACTCGGTAGTATAGAGCTCATTCATGAGAGGAACGACATCGGGAGAGTCCAGGCGATCATAGCCAAGCCATTGCCTCACGTGAGTCCAGTTTTTCTGCTCGATATGAGCATTATCGTCTTTTTTATAGGCGCGGCTTCGGGTGAACTTAATTGGCCGTTTCCTCTCGGTCAGATAGCGAAGCAAGTGATGGTTTAAGAACTCACTGCCGTTGTCTGAGTCAAAGCCCAGGATCGGGAACGGAAGGGATTGTTCGATATCCTTGATCTGGTCGATGACACCCTGATAGTTCTTGCCCCAGACTGCGCGCTGTTCTGTCCATCCGGTGGCGATGTCCACGCAGTCGACGGTATTGGCGTATATGCCTTCTGTAGTACTTCCGCAGTGGGCAACGGTATCGGCTTCCAGGAAGCCCGGCCGGGATTCATCCCACTGGTTAGTCTTGACCGGGATATGCCTTCTTAAGAGCGTTCCCGGCTTGGTTGTGACCCTGCCGTGCTTGGTATACTCTGCACGGATCGGGTTTAGTATCCTGTCGATGCTCGACGGAGATATGTTAAACAATGCCACTGCCGTCTTCTGAGAGATAGGGCCGTAGGTTTTGATATATCCCGGTAGCCACTCAGGGATGATGGCCTTGAGGCGCTTTGAGCAGGGCAGATTTGCCGTCAGCCAGATACGCTTTAAGGGTATGAGGAGCGTCTCCGTGTCATACACCGGCTTTCTACCCCTCTTTGCCGGAGTCTTTTGGGTAAATCGGCGAAAGGTCCGCAGAAGCCTGAGGGCATGCTTTCGGTGATACCCGCAGGTTGAACAGAACTCGTTCAGGATCGCTGTCTTTATCTTCCGGGAGGCGGCCCGGTACCGTTTGACGATTGCAGCCAGGTACTCCCGTTTGGATCGTGGACTCATCGGAACTAACCCTCCTTTTGGGTGTATAGTTCCGGTAACATGCATTATGAGTCAACGATACTTTTCAAAATGCGCTTGGGTAACATTTATTGTGAGTCAATTCGCTGCCGAGGAGGCATATTCCCTTTTATAGCGATCTTTGCTATAATCCAGAACCATAAAAGTACTTTATCATACTGCTGATGGAGACGAACAAATGCGGGTTTTTGCGAGGGTCCTTTTCATTTCAGTTTTGATAATCGCATTCCAAGGCTGTACCGACAACAGGGCTAACGTAACCCTCTCAGGCAAGACAGTTGAAATCAGCTCCGTCATCGTCCCGAAATTCGTCAATGCCGGCGATGGGAAAAGTAAAATTGAAGGGACGCTGTTAATGAAAAACGTTACCTCGGTTCATCAAATGATCAAAACAACGGCCCTTTTTCTCAAGGTGAATGGAGACATCACTTCCCCGACGTACAAAGCTCCTACCCCTTCAGAGAACAGTACCGGGACAATCGAGCTGAACGCCAATTCCTCGCTTTTATTCCCTGCCTACTGGGTTTACAATGTTCCCGCAGAAACGAAGGTTAAGTCGCTGCAGTTCCTCTACGAGGAATCTGAGTGAGGGCGGTTAGCCGTTAAGCCGCTGAGTTACCATGGGGAAAATCCTGCTGATAGATGACGATGGGGCATTTCTCAATCTGCTTGAGGAATACGTAAAGGAGCGTTATCCCGGCCTTCAGGTCAATACCTGCAATGACCCCTTGAAGTGTCTCGTCTCGATCACCGATGATCTCGATCTTTTGCTGGTCGATCTGGAAATGCCCGGTCTTGACGGTGGAAAGGTCCTGTCCTACGCCGTCTCCCGGGGCGTGAGCAGGAACCGCATCATCATCCTTTCCGGACGCGACGCCGAATATCTGCATCAGCGGTTTCCGATGGGGAGTTGCCTGGCCGTGCTCAACAAATACGAAGGGAAACAGCGAAATGTTCTTGATATGATATTCAGTTCGCTGCAGCAGAAAAGTGTCACCAGAGACAAGTCCTGAAGAACTCCTTAAGTACCGGACGTTTCCCGATCACAGGACATATTTCTCCAACCGGTCGATCCTGAAGTATCCCAGGAGCCCGATAAAAGCCCGCGAATGCAACGGGTCTTCCATCATTCCATAGAGATGACTTTCACAGCCGCAATCAGACGAGCCGAACCCGTTAATATTCCACTCGGTGATCTTCCCGAGAGCAGCAGCTATCGTGCATTCGAGGTCCTCGCTCGCCCGGATCGGCAATGCCGCGTGGAACTCCGCTTTCGCTCTCAAGTAATCGACATGCCAGTGCAATCGTTTGACGAGTCTGCGGTGACGCTCGATGCGCTTCGTAAGAGAGACCCTTGCCGACCCGACGTAGAGATAATACCCTTTCCTGAAGTTTACGGTCCCGAGCCCTCCGATCAATAACCTCCGGTCCCTCTTGAGATTCAGGATGATGATATAACTGCCGCTGTCATGGGCTTCCTGCTCGACCAACTGCCAAGGGATGGTCAGTTCTTTTGTCTTTCCCGGTATAAGCGATGAATTCCATTCCACCGACACCGCCTTTACCAGAACCGTGTCCTTGACCGCGAGCAGGGTTTGCGAGAACTCAAGGTCCGTATGGTGCTCGGGCATGAAATAATCCGCTTTGGGCCAGTGGACCAGGAAAACGACGGCAGTTTTCTTCCCACTTTTTGCGAGGCCGGCAAGTTCAAGCAGGTGTTTCGTCCCCCGTGCCGTGATCGCGTCGGGGAACATTGCTATCCTGTTTCCTACGAGCGTGCACGATTTTATCTCGACGACGACGTCCCTCCCGTCCTGATCGAGCAAAAAATCGAACCGGCTGTTGCCGATCGTGACTTCCGGTTTGACAATTTCGGTCCTTTCCAGCCCCGGAATTTGACCGTTTTCGATAAGCTGACGTGCAACGAGATTGTTCACGTGTGTGTGGAGCATGATCGGAAGACCGTCCCGTTCGACAGCTACCACGGTATAGTCCGTGCTTCTTTCGAAAGAGGCATCCTGTCGAATGAGATAAAGCCGAACGCCGGGAAAGAACAACTCCCATAGCCTGCCCGGGTTCGGAAGGTAGGCACGCACCATCCTGTTGCGCACCATACCTTCGACGATGAAGCGGTTCGGCCTGCTCTTAAATACGCCCATAACCGTCTCGGGGAAAAATCCTTTTGTTTCCATATTCCCATAGTACCCGAAAGGCCGAGGCCTGTCATCCTATCTCTCCCTCAGCCAATCTTTTTTCCGGCTCCGTAAAAGGCATACGGATTCTCCGACTGCCCCTATCGATTGGTCGAAAGAGCACTTGGATAAACCGATGACAATTGCGCTGCTCCTCTGTGATATACTTATTTACAGGAGAAATGGAAAAGAAGAGAGAACTGTTATCTCAAGCGCCCGGGACAATCGTTGGGCCGGTCGATAGGTTTTTCAATGAACATTTTTTGCCAGGGCATGTAAGGTCTCAGACATCCTGTATAACTACTATAACTGCACGCTTGAGTAAGGAGGACTCCATTATGTCAACTGACTGCTGCAGCATACGTGTTGGTCAAACCGTTCCCGATTTCAAACTCGAAACTTTTGAGCCGACCAAGGGCGATTTTGGCGAATTCAGTCTCGCATCCCAGAAAACTGCAAAAAAATGGACTGTTCTGTTCTTCTATCCCGCCGACTTCACTTTCGTCTGAGCAACGGAATTCGCTGCTCTGGCGGAGCAGTACGACGAGTTTAAAAAACTGGGAGCCGAAATCATAACGACCAGCTGCGATACGAAGTTCGTCCACCTTGCCTGGCAGCGGGATGAAAAGATGCTCGAAAAAGTCAAATTCCCGATGGGTGCGGACCGCACCGGCGCCCTTGCCCGCCAGTTCGGCGTCTATGACGATAATTCGGGAAATTCTTTGCGTGGAACGTTCATTATCAGTCCCGAAGGCACCCTTCTTAACTCAGAAGTCAATTTTTACAATCTGGGGAGAAATGTCGAGGAAATACTGAGGAAGATCAAGGCAAACGTCCATCTCGCCGCTTCGCCTGCGGAAGCCTGTCCCGCCCAGTGGAAAAAGGAAGGCGATAAAACACTCAAACCGTCCGCCAAAATCGTCGGCAAAATATACGAGGAGCTAAAATAGACTATGCTGGTAACCCGAGAAACCGATTATGCCGTGAGAACCGTCCTGTACCTTGCCAAAGAGCGCAACCGCACGGCGAGCGTTACCGAAGTTGCCCACGCCATGCACATCCCGAAGAGTTTTTTGGCGAAGATCCTGCAGCGCCTGGTCAAGAGTCATTTACTGACATCAACGCGCGGCGTAAAGGGAGGGTTTCAACTGGCCCAAAAAACGTCCGACATTTCACTGCTCTCAATCATGGAGGCCATTCAGGGACCGGCCGGAATCAATCTCTGCGTTGTCGACAGCAAGAAGTGCAAGTTGAGCGCCACCTGTTCCGTACATCCGGTATGGGTTGATATCCGCAAGGAGGTTGAACGCCGCCTGAAAAAGCAGACCATTGCGAGCTTGCTGTAAGGTGCCGGTGTTTCTTTCCGGAATCTGCCGCGCGCGGGATCTATCGGATAAATGAAACAAAGCCCTCAAATAATCAACGAGGGCTTTGTTTTTTAAAGGGGGGTTAGTTAAAGCCAGTACTCCGGATATTTTCGATGTTCCGCAAGATTATTGACAACCAGGGCGACGAGCAGAAGAATTACGGCCCCGGCTCCGGCAGGAACGAAGGCATAGAGATAGCTGAGGCTGTGGACTTTAGGCCCTCCGATCACGGCTATCAGGGCGGTTGCACCGCCCGGCGGGTGAAGGGTTTTCGTCATGAGCATGATTACGATGGCAAACGACACCGCCAGGGCAGCCGCCAGCCAAAGCGTGTCGCCGCAGAATTGGTAGCAGGCAACGCCGGCGAAGCCTGACAGCACATGCCCGCCGATCAGGTTTCTCGGCTGGGCAAGAGGACTTTTAATCGCCGCGTACACAAGAACGGCTGAAGCGCCGAAGGAACCGATGAGCAACGACAAGTCGCGCGGTTCAAAATAATACGAGGAAAGATAGGCGCAGAGCCCGATGCCGATCACTGCCCCGGCCCACGACCAGATCAGATCACGAGGCGGCCCCGCAGGAGGGCTTATCGCGCCACCCTTCATTTTTGATAAATATTGAGTAAGAGTCATCGGATTCCCCGGGGAACGCGGGCTGAAGCCGCGGCTTCGGCGCATCCCCTTAAAGTGGCTTTTTCACGGCTTCTTCCCTATCACTCTGACGATATCTGCGCGCGCGACTACGCCGATGAGCTTCCCGTCGTCATCGACGACGGGAAGCCGTTTTATTCTTCGTTCATCAAAGATCTTCGCAACATCCCCGATATCGTCATCAGCTTTTGCGGTGATGGGCGGAAAACTCATGACATCCTCAACTTTATTGCCGCTCTTCCTTGCGGGAACGGGCTCTCCGAGGATGCCTCGTAAAATGTCCTTGAAGGTGTGCTCCCGCTTCATGCCCGCCAGGGTCAGGATGTCCGCTTCACTGATGACGCCGATCACCCGGTCCTCACAGTCCACAACGGGCGCCCCGCTGATCCTGTTCTCGGAAAGGATCCGCGCCGCCTCATGCAGGTCGGCGTCACGGGTGATGGTGATGACGTTCTTCGTCATGACTGCCCGCACCGGCAATTGGAATGCGACACGCTCCTGAGCGCGCCTCAGCGCAATTTCGTAGATCTTTTTCAGGTCCTCTTCGGTAATGTCGACGTAGGCCTTCATTTCGCGAAGGGCCGCATGCAGGTCTTCATCGGACAGTCCGCAGGAAGTAAGATACGGGTTTTCCATAGGTCCTCGTTTAAGTTGTGTTGATTATAGCCGTCACCATACAACTAAACTATGACGAAGATCATACTCCGGGAGAGCACATATTCAGGTGTGCCGCTCCTCCGCCTTTGTCACAATCCAGTAAACAAAACCAATAACGAGAATGGCCGCGATGAGATAGTAGATGGACTCCGGCTTCTCGTGCTTCAGCGTGGCTATCATGGTTTCCCGGATCATGGTCACGAGGGCCACGCCCACGAATACGCTGATATGGAACTTCCCGCCTTTCAAATGGGAGATCTCCGTGTTCATGAGTTCGATCATCAGCCAGAGCAGCAGCATGGACCCGAGCGCAGAGATGATGCCGCCGACCACGTCTCCGGTGAGAAGATGCAGGACATCCTGCACGAAGAGCCACGCAACACCGATCGTGAGGCCGATCAATGCAATCACCAGCATGAGGTTGGTAGTCTGGGAGAAGCGCTCCGCGAAGTTCACCAAGGCGCTCTTCACCTTGTACACGGGAGAAAAAACCCTCATCTCTTCCTCGATATACGAACTGGTTATGACGTCAAGGCTGATGTCGAGGATTTTTCCGACGGAGATGATCTTGTTCGTCACCTCAACTTTGTCCTCCTCCTGTTTCTGAAGGATGCCGATGCAGGCGTTTTTGACCAGGTTCACCGCCCGGTTCATATAATGTGTGTCGACTTTGTGTTTTACATGGGTCGTGCCGATCTTGATGAGTTTTTCATAATAACGGTTGTCGTAGGCGCCGGAGAAGAGCTCAAGAAACCATACACGCTGCGATCCGAAGACATGATTTTTTTGCGACTCCTCGGTAAAAAACCGGGCCGCGCCCTTCGTCCCCATAATCCATAGACTGAGCGTTCCCATGACTTCATCGGCATGCTCTTCCATGAGCGGACGCAGTTTTGTGAGAAGCTGTTCGTCTTCTTCAGTGAAGCGGTAATCATGTTTGATTTCCCGGAATGATCTCATCTGCGCCTCGTTTCTTTATAGATGTGCATTGCCCCGTTCAAAGGCGGCGTCTGCTGCCTGACAAACACCCGTTTCGGAAAAGATCCAGCAGCATGCGGCTCAGAATAGGCCGGGATGAATCGATCAACGCGATCAGCAAGCCGCTCGCGTCCGCGCAGGCGGCATGCGGAACAACCCCGCGTCTTGTTGACCGATTCTCCCGGACGGCGTGAAAGAGTTTAAATGCCTCCTTTTTAACGAAAGCGATTTTCATCCCAACCCTCGACGACAATCTTCTGGGATTTTTTGTAAGGGAATTTTTCCACGAGTTTGTCGATCGGGAGTTTCTGGTCCCCGTCCCGCATTGCGTGGAGGAGCACGACCGAGGCCCAATAGTCGTTGTAGTATCCCGTGTTCTGGAGCTGGACAGGCACACCCTTCTCGTTTACCCGGTGGCAGGCGGCGCAGGTCACCGGACCTGCGTACTTCCCGTCGGGGCTGAACTGGAGCGCCTGTTCGTGGGTCGTCATGTCCACCGTGCCTTCCGTCCCTTCATATCTCACCGGGTAGAGCCCGTGGATGGATTCATGGCAGGACTGGCAGGCGATGACGCCGTGGGCCTTGGAATAGCGGTACAGGGAATATTTATTCGGCTGGTCGATGGGGAAATAGGCCCCGCCGCCGCTCTCCACAAAGGGCGCAAGGTGGCAGTCCGCGCAGTGGGGCTCTCCCGCGGCGAGCCACCAGTCCTTCCCGTTCGAGGCCCCGTCATAGGGCACCGCATCGCCTTCCTTCGCGTTCCAGGCAAGCAGTTTGAGCTTGCCTGCGCTGTCCTTGCTCGCCCTGACCAGCGTGGCGCCGGTATGCTTTTCGTAATAGGAGCGAAGCGGAACGTCTGCAGCCCCCACAATCGGGTCGGCAAAGTAGTTCTTGAACTTGATGGCATCACCTTTCGCAACAGCGGCCACGATCTCCTTCATCGTTTTGTTCCGGAGCGTTGTGCCTTCCTGCAAAGCGGCATCCTTGAGCTCATCGTGGATATACAATTCCTGGCTCAGAGAATTGTGGCAGTCGGTGCAGTAAAGGCCCCGCAGTTCCGGGACGGACTTCCCGTTTTCGTCCTTTCTGCTCACCTCCCGCAGATACCACTTCCCGATCTGGTTCAGGAAAAAGGGCGGCTTGACAGCGGGGTTCGTGTGGGCGTCCCTTCTGAGATAGCATCCTCCCCCCGCGGTCCTCACGTCTGCATTCGAAAACCGGGGGTTCCCCTGATCGTCAACGACCCAGTACGGGTTGGTCGAAACGTTCATTTCCTCGCGCTGCCAGTGCATGGGATGGCAGGCCTGACAGCTTTGCGTCCTTCCCGCCTTGTCCGGCATGGGAACGAACGCGGCATGGACCATGTGGATCGCTTCCGTGAGCGTTCTCGCTTTTACGGCTTTATACCCCGTGGCGCCGGGCCGCGGAGACTGCAGGTTGCCTGAAACGTTATCGCCATGGCAATCGGCGCAGTTGACCGGGCCGGTTGCGCCCAGCCGATTGGAGGAGGCATCGGGATTGTATCCCGCAAGCAACTTCGTGCCGTGATGGCGGTCGTGGAGTTCGAGGATATTGATGGAAGCTTCGGACAGACGGGCCATAAACTCCGTAACGTCGGGATAGTTCTTTTTCCAGTAGGCATATTCTTTATCAAACAGCGTCAGGCCCTCGTCGCGCGCAAGTTTTGCCGCTTTTCCCTCGCCGGAATGGCAGTGAAAACAGTTCGGCAAATCGACCGGGTTCGTGCCGAAGAACTCGACCGGCTTGTTGTTCACCATGACCGTCTTCCCGTTCCGGTCCAGAAGCCGGACCACGGAATACTGGTAAGGCTGGAAGTCGCTGTCCGAGATCGAGCGCAGGGTCCCTTTTCTCCGGCTGTCGTTGAAGGCCGTCAAAGGCAGGCCGAGCGCGTCCCAAAGGTACGAAGCAGTAAGCGTCAGTTGGATATTTTTCACTTCCGGGATCAGGGAGTCCGTAAAGACTTTGTTGCCGCCCGTGCTTCCCGCGTACGCCAGCGTGCCGCCGGCGAGACTCTTTCCCGTGGGGCCTGCGTCCACCGGGATTTGGATCTGTTTGCCTACGTGGAGGCGCGATGCTTCCGACCAGTCGGCCGGGACCGTGCCCTCGAGGTCCTTGTAAATGAAGAGGTGCGTCCACACGTAATTCGCCATCGAATCACCGGGATCATCCATGGTGCCGTTGCCGTTTACGTCCTTCGGCACCTGCCAGTACTTCATCTTGTTCCCTTCGCTGTAGGAGTTGTCCCGCACCGAGTAGTGAAGCGACATCCCGTCCGAAGGAGACAGCTGGTGCGGAAGCCCGCCGCCCGTTCCGGTCTTGATCGCCTGGGCCTGGATGCTGTTGTACGGCGGGATAACGCAGCAATAAGAGATGTCGAACCCCACGCAGTGCATGCCCAGTTCGTAATTGATAAAAATCGCATAAGGGTCTTTGGGATCGAAAAGGGTCGCTGTTTTACCCGAGCTGTCCCCGCCGACGACTGATGTCAGGGAACTCAGTTTGAACGGCGGGTTCTGTTCGTAGGGCGGTGGGGATGCCGCAAAGACTGCGGCGCAGGCCAACAATAGAGCTGCAGCCAGGAAAAAGCCGGTTCGCGCAAGAAGTCTGTTCTTCATGATGATTCCTCCTTATTCTGGGATTATTTCATGCTCTATCGCATACTTATCCGCTCCAGCTTATGGCCCCGACCGGACAGGTATCGATTGCTTCCTGGCAATTACAGGTCCCGCACTTGTCCGGGCCGACAACCGCGGACTTGTCATCAGCGCTAAGTTCGAACACCTGCGGGCAGACCTCGGTGCAATGACCGCACCCGATACAGAGGTCTTCGTCAACAATGAGAATTCGCATGATTACTCCATGAACGACCTGGCCTCTTACCGTCATCGGAAGATGGTCCTGGAGGTACGCCTAGCTGGATGCCGGCCCTGATCGCGTGTGCATCTTATAATTTCACAAATGCGTCCTTGCCGGCACCACAGACGGGACAAACCCAGGTGTCGGGAATTTTTTCAAAGGGCGTTCCCGGCGCTATACCGCCGTCCGGGTCTCCTGCTGCGGGGTCGTAAATCCAATCACAAAGCGTGCATTTCCATTGTTCCATCCAGGGTCTCCTTTGGACTCTTTTTTGCTGTGCAACTATAGGCTTATGGAACACGCGACAGCAACGGCGCGAGAAATTTGTCATGGCGAATACTAAAAATATACCATATCTCAAACAGCCCTTCGCGGTCCTCGGGCGGGAATCCAAGTACCCTTAAAATACCCTTGAGGAATCACTGAATTCGGTTGACACAATAAAATGCAAACACCTATAATTGGCATATACAAGGTTTGCATACCATCATGAAAAAATACGGGGCATCATGACAAAACGGACACAACCGGTTCTCTTCATTATTCTCGCCGCTCTCGTCTTTTCTCTTTGGCAGGAGCAGGGAATCGCCAAAGAAAGGCCGCACGAGGCGCGGGTGCACCAGGTACACGACGGCGATACCATAACCCTTCGGCTAAACGGCAGAAAGCTCCGGACCCGCCTCATCGGCATCGACGCCCCGGAAATGAGACAGCGTCCCTGGGGCAGAAGGGCCAAAGAGCACTTGATCCAGATCATGAGACGGACGCACTGGACCGTCTACGTCGAGACCGATAGGGAGCAGCAGGACAAATACGGCAGGCTCCTGGCTTATCTCTGGACGAAAAAACACGTCCTCATCAACGAAAAGATGCTTGCCGACGGCTATGCCGTAACGCTCCCCATCCAGCCGAATACAAAATATTCCGAAAAATTCAGCACGGCAGAGAGCCGGGCGCGTGCGAAGCGGAAAGGCATTTGGGGACCGCAGGGTTTGAAGGAAAATCCTGCAGACTGGCGGAAGGAACACCCGAGGGAAGAATGAACCTCCCGGGACAAAATGCAGAGTATCTGATTATTTTTCCCCCTCCCCTGACGGAGGGAATAGGGGGAGGGTGAAGATACGGCGTTCCTGCCCGTCACCCTCTCCCGACCTCCCCTATCAAGGGTGAGGCATCAAATTGACGGAAAACTACTCTGACGGAGGTACCATGAAACGCTTCTCTTTTTTTCTTGTCATTCTATTCCTATTCGCCGCTTCAACTACTTTATTCGCTGCGCCCGGCACAGCTGAAGAGAATAAGCCGGCCCTCCACTGGTACCGCGTGGAAATACAAACCGGCGATACGACCTACCAATGCCTCGGAAGTTCCGCGCTCGATGAAAAAGAGTTCGCCAGGCAGCTTTCAGGCGATGAGTTTATCGCGCTTGATGACGTGGCGTATCTCGACAGCACGGGAAAGATCAAAGGCTGGCAGGAATGGGACCCCAAATCCACGTCCCGGTTGTACGTAAATCCCGGCTATGTAATCTTCTTTAATCCGATGAAGGGTGATCCGAGAAAGTCCTCAGCTGCAGGCGCAAAACGAAAGTGATCGAAGCATGACAAGACGATGCGGGAACCGTTCATACCGCTTCGATTTTTACCTTATCTGTAAAACCAATAGCACCTCGCAGTCAACCCGTCCTACAGGAGGCGCGGTGCAGAGAGATTTCGTCCCCGCTGCCCCCTTGGGAATATCGCCCCTCTTGATCTGTTCGCCGGCTCGCCGTTTGGTCCTCGGCTTCCTTCGGACGGCCTCGTGCCCTTGCCCGGGGCCGGTACTTGTGCTACTGTTGTTTCATACAGGGGACTTAACCACGTAAGTTCACGTTTATGCCGTCAAACAGCACGAGCATTCCCAAGGCAGGGTCATTCCGACCAGCGTCGATATACGGATTCTCCAAGGCTACAGACTCGTCGGTTTTCTGATTTGGAGGTGACAATAAAATGGTACTCACGCGATCTCAAACACAGACCTTTTACGACCGCTTCGGGAAAAAGCAGGACGCACAAGCTTTTTATGAAGATGCGGCGTTAAACGACCTTATTGCCCACGCGTCATTCGAACAAGCTGAAAGGGTTTTCGAACTCGGGTGCGGGACGGGTCGTTTTGCGACTCGCTTGTTGGCGAAGAACCTGTCTCCCTCCGCATCGTACCTCGGCATTGACCTAAGCCGCACTATGATAGACATTGCGAAACAGCGCATTTCACCATATGCACCGCGGGCGAAGGTGGATCAATCGGATGGTTCCCTGCGTTTCCCGCTGCCCGACCATTCCGTCGATCGAGTTGTCTCCACGTACGTGCTCGACCTCTTGTCGGAATCGGACATGAGGCAGGCAATCTCCGAAGCTCTTCGGGTACTTATGCCGGGCGGCAAGTTGTGCCTGGTGAGCCTTTCCTATGGCGTGACGTTTACCTCGCGGATCGTTTCCACGCTGTGGTTGGCTGCATTCGGATTATTTCCTGCCTTGGTGGGGGGCTGCCGTCCAATTCAGCTCAATTCATTCTTTGGACAGGATCGTTGGTCAATTGAGTATCGAAAAGTCATCACCCGGTTTGGGGTGCCGTCAGAAATCCTCATAGCAAGCCCCAAAGGCACGCCCAACGGGTAACCGCCCGCAGTATGGGTTAAGAAGATATGGGTTTCGTATTTTATGACGTGGGAATAAATACTGTGGATGACCGCTAAATCCAAAGCATCGAAATGGCGTTACCGGAAGATGCGTGGAAATATCCAACCGACGGCTTAGGAGCGACACGCGCTCACCTTATCCGACCTTCTCCTGCCGCACTTTTTCCACTAGACTTATGATCATCTGCTGTGCCGCCTCAAAACCCGCTGCAGCTGCATCAATGCAGAGGTGATAATTCCTCGCATCGTACCGCTCCGTATTGGTCATGGTCCTGAGGAACTTCTCCCGCCGGCGGTCCGACTCCTCTATCTCTTCCTTCGCCTGGTCCACGGAAATCCCGTGAAACTGCGTGAGCCGCCCAATACGGAAGTCCAGCGACGCATGAATGAACACGTTCACGACCTTGGGCCGTCCGCGAAGTATGAAATATCCGCCGCGGCCGACAATGACCGCATTATACCGCTCTGCAATTGCCTTGATGATCCTGGATTCTGTTTCAAAAAGCTCCTGGTCGTAAACAGGTCTCCGCGAGGGCGGAGTATAGGCAGCCTCGGGAGTTCCGAAGACGAAGCTTTTCATGAGACTTTCGACGAAGCCCGTTCGGCGCTCGTCGAGCTTGGAAACGTCGGAAATATCGACGCCAAGTGCTTTGGCCGCCTCGTGCAGGACCTCGCGCTCGACATATTGATACCCGAGCTTGCGGGCAAGCAGATGGCCGATATAAGCGCCGCCGCTCGCCATTTGGCGGGAGATGGTGACGATTGTTGTCCGTTTCTCCGGCATGGTGACCTCCTGGCGTAAATAATTTTATTTCGGGAGAGCGCGCTGCCGCACTCGTAATGACTTACGAGCACGTCTTAGTCTTACGCCTTCTCATTGCTCTTCTCCGCGTACCCCGCGCCTTCGCGTGAGAAAAGTATAGAATTTCTAAAAGGTCCTACTCCGCAATGATCTCTTCCGTCCCTTCCCGCTTTTTGTTCGATTTGAGCAGAAAGATAAAGGGCATGGAGATAACGAACAGCACGGTCACGAGCAGAAACATATGATTGTACGCCATCATTCCGGCCTGGCGGGAAAGTTCTCCGTCCAGGAGTGTTAAAGCCATTTGCTTGCCTGTTGCCGGATCGGCGCCCTGCGCCTGCATGCCTCCGGATACAGACTGCAGCCACGCCGAGGTGGCAGAGCTGTAATCGGTCACCTTCTCCGCGAGGAGCGCGTGGTAGGTGGTCACGGACTTCGTGAGCTGCGACGCGGCTACGGCGATGCCGATGCTGCCGAAGACCTGCCGGACAACATTATAGAGTCCGGCAGCCGCAGTGAGGCTGCTTTTTTCAATCGTGGAGAGTGCCGCAGTGCTCAAAGCCACGAAGATCATTCCGAAGCCCGCTCCCTGCAACAGCTGCGGGAAGAACACATCGACGAACCCCATGCTGAGGGACAACCGCGACAACTGGTAAAAGGATACGGCAGTTACAATGAGTCCGGCCCCGATCAGGACTCGCGGACCTAATCTGTTGTATAATTTCCCGCCCAGTGGCATGGCAACGGCCATGGCGAGACTCCTCGGCATTTGAATGAGCCCTGAATCCAGCGCCGGGTATCCCAAAAGCTGCTGCAGGAACATAGGCAGGAGAAAAAGGCTTCCCATGAGCCCCATGCCGAGAATCCCGCCGATGAACGACCCGGAGGCAAAGTTCACGTCCTTCAGGATCCTGAGGTTGACCGCAGGTCTGTTGCAGGTGAGTTCGCGCCAGACGAAGAGGATGATGCCTATTACCGAAGCGATCATGAGATAGCGGATCATCGCGGACTCGAACCACGCCTCCTGTTCCCCTTTTTCGAGCATGACCTGGAGCGCGCCGAGGCCGACCATCATATAGATAAGGCCGAGGAAATCGATCTTGCCTTTTTCACGTACAAGGTAGTGAGGATCCTTAATGAAGCGCATGACCATGAGCACATTGATGACGCCGATCGGCACGTTGATGTAGAAGATCCAGGGCCAGGAATAATGGTCCGTCAGCCACCCGCCGATAGTGGGTCCGAAGGCCGGCCCCAGAACGACGCCGAAGCCGTAGAGTCCCATGGCCATGCCCTGCTCTTCCGGAGGAAAGGTCTCTCGCAGGATCGCCTGGGACACGGGGATGAGCGCCCCGCCTCCGATGCCCTGGATCACGCGGAATACGACCATCGATGTCAGGTCCCAGGCCATGCCGCAGAGCATGGAGCTGATCGTGAAGGCAACGACGCTGACGAGGTAGAATTTCTTGCGTCCGTACCGCGCGGAGAGCATGCCCACGATCGGCATGATGATCACGTTCGAGAGGATGTATCCCGTGGCGACCCAGGTGATCTCCTCGATCGTGGCGCTCAAGCTGCCGCGCATGTACGGCAGCGCAACGTTCACGATGCTCGAATCGAGGGCGCTCATAATCGTGCCGATCATCACGGTAACGGTGATGATCCATTTATCGGATTTCGATGAGGTCATAATTGATAAGTCGAATTTACCGCAGAGACCACAGAGAACACGAAGAGGATGATTCAAATCTTACCGTTTTACTCTGCGTTCTCCGCGTGAAAGCTTCTTGCGAGTTCGTCAGACGTACTTCCCGAGAAAGCGATAGACAGGATCATCCGCGTGCCTTGTCGGATGTAGCTACCGAAGGATAGACCGAGAGTCCGGGCCGCAAAGGATAGGCAGGGTCGGGCTTCGAATCGATCAGGATCTTGACCGGCACCCGCTGAACGACCTTCACGAAATTGCCCGTTGCGTTCTGGGGAGGAAGAAGGCTGAAAGCAGCGCCCGTGCCGGGCTGAAAACTGTCGACATGACCTTTGAAGGTAACGCCGGGATAGGCATCGACGGTAATGTCGACCGGCTGTCCCGGCTTCATGTGAGCAATCTGCGTTTCCTTGTAATTTGCAACGATCCAAAGATCGTCGTCATCCACGATCGCGAGGAGCGGCTGGCCCTGCTGTATATATTTTCCTGCGTCCACATTTTTCTTCGCGATCCTGCCGCTGATCGGCGCTGTGACCACCGTCCTGCTGAGGTCGAGTTTTGCAAGTCCTGCCGATGCATCCGCCTCTTTGATTCGGAAAGCCTGGGTCACGAGCTGCGCGTTCATCGCCTCGATCGTTGCCTCGGTTTCGGCCATGGCCGCGCGGGCGGCCTCTCTGCGCGACGCCATGGACCTGGCCCGCGATTCCGCCTGGTCGAACTGGCTCTGGGAGATGACCTCTTCTTTGAGCAGGTCCGTTGCCCGCTTCAAGTCCTTTTCCGCGAGCGCGGCATCGTTCTCTGCCGCGTCCAGGTCGGCCTTTGCCCGGGCCAGCGCCATGGTCTTTACCTTGATGGACGCACGAAGCTCCTGTTTCTCGGCCCCGAGCCTTTCGAGCGAGCTTTCCTTTGTCTGGACCACCCGTGAAAAATCTTCCTGGAACACTTCGAGCAGAACGTCCCCCTTCTTCACATACTGGTTGTCTGCAACAAGGACCTTCGTGACCTGGCCTTTTACCTCGGAACTGATCGGCACGACCATGCCCTCCACGAAAGCGTCATCCGTACTTTCATGGCCGAGGGCATAGGATATTTTATGAAATGCATAGACGGCGGCTATTGCAAGAGCAACAACGACGGCAATCCTGATCCCCCACGTTCGCGCCCATACCTGATAAGAGGGAGCAGATTCATTTTCTATAGTGATACGTCCTTCCATGGCAATACTCACGACCTCCTCGACATTCAAAAAATGGTGACTGCAATCTTGATATTCGTTCGCATTTTCGGAACCGGTCGGCTACTCATAGCGCAGCGCATCGATCGGGTTCAGGAGCGATGCCTTATAGGCCGGGTAAAAACCGAAGAAAATACCGATGAACCCTGAAAAACTGAAGGCCAACAGAATGGAAAGGACCGACACCACCGTGGGCCAGCCTGACATCGAAGAAAGGACCAGGGCCGTGGAAACGCCGACAATGATCCCGAGAACGCCGCCGATCAGCGACAAGGTAAGCGCCTCGATGATGAACTGGAGCCGGATGTCCCAGGTCTTCGCCCCAATGGCCATGCGAATGCCGATCTCGCGCGTACGCTCCGTGACGGAGACCAGCATGATGTTCATGATCCCGATTCCACCGACCAGAAGAGAGACCGACGCAATGGCGCCGAGCAGCAGGGTCATTACTTTTGTCGACTGTTCGGCGGCCTGCATGATCTGGGTGAGGTTCCGGACGCTGAAATCGTTGTCCTGCTTCTGGCCGATATGATGTCGCTGCCTGAGCAATTCCGTTATCTGCTCCTCTGCTGCAGAAAGGTCTTCGGCGCTCTTTGCCTTGACCATGATGATCCTCACCATCCCGGGGAACTGCGTCCCAAAAAGCTTTTTCTGGGCTGTGGTCACGGGGACCATGATCGTATCGTCCTGGTCCTGTCCCTGCGCGGATTGTCCCTTCGAAGCCAGTACGCCGATCACCATAAAAGGAACGTTTTTGATCCGGATCGTCTGGCCCACGGGATTTTGATCTCCGAATAGATTGTCCACGACCGTCTGGCCGAGAAGACACACTTTCGTCGCACTCTTCACGTCCTGTTGGGTAAACGGCCTGCCTGAGGACAATTCCCAGTCGCGCACGACCAGCATCCCCGGTGTTGTTCCGCTTACGCCGGTGGACCAGTTCAGGTGTCCGTACACAACTTGCGCCACGCCCCCGAGGGTAGGTCCCACTTCGGCGACCGAGGGGCATTCTTTGACGATCGCCTCGGCGTCTGCCAGGGAAAGAGTAGGCTGCGAACCCGATCCCATGCGCACGCCGCCGGCTGAAGTGGACCCGGGCAGGATAATGAGAAGGTTGCTCCCCATGCTCGCTATCTGCTCGGAGATCTTCCGGCTTGCGCCGCTGCCGACGGCAACCATGGCGATTACGGCGCCGACGCCGATGATGATGCCGAGCATGGTAAGGGATGAGCGCATCTTATTCACCCACAATGCGCGGAACGATATTTTTACGGTAGAAGGTATATTAATCATTGTAAGTGCCGTCGGAAAAAACATTCAGCTCTTTGCCGATTGCCGACCCGGACAGCTGATCAAAACAATAAGTAGAAATGACCGTTCTCGGCATAAATATAAAGCGACAGAAGAAGACAGAGTATAACGATTACAGCAATCCACAAAACATTCTTATGCATTATCGTTTTTCTCCCTTCATAATTTATTGGGACTCACATTGGCGCTGCCTGTTTCACCGGTTCATCGCTCACGATATTTCCGTCGAGAAATTTTATGATCCTCTTGCTGTAAGTCGCAATATCCGGTTCGTGGGTCACCAGAATCACGGTGATGTGCGCTTCGCGGTTCAGCTTGACGAACAGTTCCATGATCTCGATGCTCGTTTTCGTATCGAGGTTGCCTGTCGGCTCGTCGGCCAGGATGATTGGCGCCTCGTTCACCAGCGCCCGGGCAATGGCAACGCGCTGCTGTTGCCCTCCGGAGAGCTGGTTCGGATGGTGGTCTTCCCTGCCTTCGAGTCCCACGCTCTTGAGCGCCGCCAGGGCCCGCTCGTGGCGTTCATGGGCGTGAAGCCCGTTGTACAGCATGGGAAGCTCGACGTTTTCCAGGGCCGATGTCCGGGAAAGCAAATTGAAGCCTTGAAACACGAAGCCGATCTTCTTATTCCTGATCTCGGCAAGTTTATCGCGGGAGAGCCGCCCCACGTTCTCGCCTTCCAGAAGGTAAGCGCCGGCCGTCGGCTGGTCGAGGCAGCCCAGCACGTTCATGAACGTGGACTTGCCCGAGCCCGACGGCCCCATGATCGCGACGAATTCTCCCCGGTCGATGGTCGTGGAAACAGATTTCAATACTTCCAGGTCGATATCGCCGAGATGGTACACTTTGCCGATATCCCAGGCTTCGATGAGCGCCATGTTAAAACATCCTCGGTCCTCTCGGTGAAGTCGTGCTGTTGCCTTTCCGCAGCACTTCCACGATCACCTGCTGGCCCTCTTTGAGATCGCCGGATACGACCTCGGTATAATTCCCGTCGCTGATCCCCGGCGTGACGCTGACGCGCTTCGGTTTGTTGTTTTCAAGAATCCAGACCGCGGGACCCTTCTTGTCCCCTGCCCCTGCCGAACCCGCTCCCGCCGGCCTCTCGGAAAACCGGAACCGCATTGCCGCATTCGTGATCCTGAGTACATCGTGGCGGGTCGTGATGATGATCGTAACGTTCGCGGTCATGCCCGGCATGAGCTTGAGATCGCGGTTGTTCACCTGGATTACCACGTCGTAGGTCACGACGTTCTGCACCGTGATGGGCGCCTGCCTGATCTGCCACACCTTCCCGTGGAACGTCGTGTCGGGATAGGCATCGACGGTGAAGTCCACGTCCTGCCCGAGTTTCACCACGCCGATGTCGGATTCAGCCACGTTGGTGTCGATCTGCATCTTGGTGAGGTCCTCGGCGATCGTAAAAAGCGTCGGCGTCTGGAAGCTCGCGGCCACGGTCTGGCCCACGTCCACATTGCGCGATATCACGACGCCGTTTACGGGCGACACGATCTTCGTGTAGGTGAGGTTCGTCTTGTCGACTTCCAGGGATGCCCGTGCCTGCTCGACCTGAGCCTTGGCGGAGCCGAACTGGGCTTTGGCAGTCTCGTAGTTGGTCTCAGCCGTGTCCAGGTCGCTTCTCGCAACGAGATTTTTCGAGAAAAGCTCCTTATTCCGGTCAAAGGTCCTCTTCGTATCAACGAGCGAAACCTGGGCTTTTTCCAGGTTGGCCTGGGCAGAGAGCAGGTTCGCCTGCGCCTGCTGCACCTGGGCGTCGAAAGTGGCCGGATCGATCTGGGCGATGAGCTGTCCCTTTTTTACCCGGGAATTGAAATCGACATACAACTGTTTGATCGTGCCCGATACCTGCGTACCGACCAGGACTGTCGTTACGGCATTCACCGTTCCCGTTGCCGTTACCGTGGCCTGGATGTCGCCCCGGGTCACCGGGTCGGTACGGTACGAGGTGCTGTCGGCTTTGCAGCCGAACACGAAGACAGTGAGCATACTTGCAATCAGAACTTTTCGAAGATGGAGCATTAATCTCCTATTTTTCATATCCCTGCCTTGGGGTCCGGCCCCGCCGAACCGGGCGAAGAAAGCCTCTGCTCTCCACCCCTGGTCCGGAAAAGTGCGAATCTGCCCACCTTGTGCTGGAACGCGTCCATGTAGGTGTAAACAACCGGCGTAATGTACAGCGTCAGGAGCTGCGAGAAGAGCAGCCCGCCGACCACAGCGAGTCCGAGCGGCCGGCGCGCCTCGGCGCCGGCACCGAGCCCGAGGGCGATGGGGAGCGTGCCCATCAGCGCCGCCATCGTGGTCATCATGATCGGCCGGAACCGGACGACGGCGCCTTCATAAATGGCTTCCGCCGCTCCTTTACCTTCCTTCCGCTCCGCTTCCAGGGCGAAGTCGATCATCATGATGGCGTTCTTCTTCACGATCCCGATGAGCATGATGACGCCGACATATCCGTATATATTGAGCTCCTTGCCGAAAATGAGGAGGGTCAAAAGGGCACCCACGCCCGCGGCAGGCAGGCCGGAGAGGATCGTGAGGGGATGGATGAAACTTTCATACAGGATGCCCAGAACGATATAAATCACCAGGACCGCCAGGATCAGGAGCAGGAACAGTCCCTGCGTCGACGACTGAAATGCCTGCGCCGTTCCCTGGAAGCTGGTGGTGATGGAGCTCGGAAGCGTCCCCTTTGCCGCCTTGTCCACGAGGGACACGGCTTCACTCAACGATACCCCGGGCTTGAGGTTGAAGGATATGGTCACGGCGGGGAGTTGGCCCAGATGGTTCACGAGAAGCGGTCCGGTGGCAACCGAAGGCTTCGTGACCGCGTTCAGCGGCACGAGGTTCCCCGACGACGAACGGATATACAACATGGAGAGCGCAGACGGATCAGCCTCGAACTGCGGCAGAAGCTCAAGAATCACTTGATACTGGTTCGTAGGCGCCAATATCGTGGATACCTGCAGCGTGCTGTAGGCCATGCTGAGGGCCGATTCGATCTGCTGGGCGGAGACGCCGAGCGCCGCAGCCTTGTCCCGGTCGATGTCGAGGTTCACCTGCGGGTTCTTGATCAAGAGGTCGCTCGTCACATCCTGGAGTTGCGGGATTGCCTTCAGTTTCTCTTCAAGCGCAGGCGCTGCCTTGTACAATTCGTCCGTGTCCGGCCCCTGAAGCGTGTACTGATACTGGCTCTTGGTAAGGGTCCCGCCGATGCGGATCGGCGGCAGGTTCTGCATGAATATCCTGATGCCGATGACGCCGGCCGTTTTCTTCCTCAGTTCCTGAATGACCTCATCGGCCGAGAGCTTCCGTTCCGAGCGCGGTTTAAGCCGCATGAACATGCGGCCGGCGTTGGCGGCGGCGTTCGGCCCCCCCGCGCCGATGCTCGACATGAAGGCCTCCACGTTGGGGTCCTGTGCCACGATCGCGGCAATCTCCTGCTGGTGCTTCTTCATATCGTCAAATGAGATCCCCTGCTGGGCCTCGGTGATGGCAAAGATCTGGCCTGTATCTTCCGTGGGGAGGAAGCCCTTCGGCATGATGACAAACAGAAAGATCGTCAGGAAGAAAAGCACCACCGTGGCAAGAAGCGCAGCGATGCGGTGTTTGAGGACCCATCGCAGACTTTGCTCATAGGCGTTGAGCATGTTGTCGAAAAACTTTTCCAGCGTCATGTACACCTTCCCGTGCTGCTCCTTGCCGTGGGGCTTAAGGAACCGGCTCGCAAGCATCGGTGTGAGGGTGAGCGACACAACGCCGGACACCAGGATGGCAACGCTGATAACGACGGCGAACTCATGAAGAAGACGGCCGAGGATGCCGCCCATGAACAGCACGGGGATGAAAACAGCGACGAGCGAAAAGGTCATCGAAAGGATCGTAAACCCTATCTCTTTAGAGCCATTCAGCGACGCCTGAAGCACGGGCTCGCCCTGTTCCATGTGGCGAACAATGTTCTCGAGCATCACGATGGCGTCGTCCACGACGAAACCCACGGCAAGGATCATCGCCATGAGCGAGAGATTATCCACGCTGTAGCCCAGGACATACATGGCCGTGAAGGTGCCGATGATCGACATGGGAAGCGCCAGGCTCGGAATGATTGTTGCCGAAAGGTTGCGCAGAAACAGAAAGATGACCAGGATCACGAGGACGATGGCCAAAAACAAAGTCAGTTTTACGTCGTTTACCGATTCGCGAATCGACTGGGAACGGTCGAAGAGAATATCCAGATTGACCGATGCCGGTATTTCGGCGCGGAAGGTGGGAAGCAGCGCTTTTATGGAGTTTACCACCTCGACGGTGTTCGTACCCGGCTGGCGCTGGATGGCCAGAATGACCGACCGGTGCTGTCCTTCGGCGGTGACGAACCAGCTTGCGATCTTGTCGTTTTCCACGCTGTCGATGACGCGCCCCAGTTCCCGGAGCCGGACCGGGTTGCCGTTGCGAAAGGCGACGATCAGCGGCTGGTACGCCGCGGCATTCATGAGCTGCCCCGTCGCCTGGATGGTGTATGACTTGTTGGCCCCCTGGAGCGTGCCGGTCGGCAGGTTCACGTTCCCGTTCGTCACCGCATTGGCCACTTCATCGATGCCGATTCCGCGCGAGGCCAGAGCGCGCGGATCCAACTGGGCCCGGACCGCATACTTCTGGGAGCCGTAAACCTGCACCTGGGCTACGCCGCTGATCATGGAGATCCGCTGGGCCATCGTCGTCTCGGCATACTCATCCACCATCGAGAGCGGCAGCGTCGGAGAATTCAGCGACACATAGATGATCGGCATGTCCGCCGGGTTCACTTTCTGGTAGGTCGGCGGCGTCGGCATGTCCGGGGGGAGCAGGCGCGCGGCCTTTGCGATCATGGCCTGAACGTCCTGGGCCGCGCCGTCGATGTCCCGGCTCAGATTGAACTGGAGGGTGATCTGGGTCGATCCGACCGCGCTCACCGACGTCATGTTGTCAAGGCCTGCGATGGTCGAGAACTGTTTTTCGAGCGGCGTGGCCACTGCCGAGGCCATCGTCTCCGGGCTCCCTCCCGGCAGACTTGCGTTCACCAGAATGGTCGGAAAGTCAACGTTCGGCAGGTCGCTGACCGGCAGCAGTTGATATGCCATAATGCCGAACAAAAGAATGGCGGACATGATGAGGGTCGTCATGACCGGTCTGCGTATAAAGGGTTCTGCAATATTCATCGAATATTCCTTGGATTTTTCAACGATCGATCACCGTGGTTCCGATGCTCCGATCGGGACGATGTCAGAGGGTCCGTTATTTTTCATTTACCGCTTTTTGTCTTACCCTTTGCCTCTTGCTCGTTTCCGCCTTGATCATTTTTTTCGGGACGGTCCGGCGTCTGGACGCCCTTCTCCTCGACGTGAACGCCGGGGATCAAATTAAGTTGCCCGTCCGTGACGACTTTTTCGCCCGGCACAACGCCTTCCGCAACAACGGCGAGGTCACCGAACGTCCGGGCGATTGTCACCGGCCTGGAATCAACCGTAGAGTCCGGCTGTACCACAAAGACATACTGACCTTGCTGACCGGTCTGGAGCGCCGCTGACGGCATGACCACGGCGTTCCGGACCGTCGTGAGCGTCAGGACCACATTGACGAACTGTCCGGGCCAAAGCCGCCTGTCCTTGTTCGCGAACGTGCCTTTCAGCTGAATAGTCCCCGTTGTGGCGTCCACCGCGTTGTTGATAAACGTAAGCACTCCCTGTGCCGGACGTTTTTCATCTCCGGGGATTACAGCCTCTACCTGCAACGTCCCTAGCGCCATGTATTTTTTTATAACCGCCAGGTGCTGCTCGGGAATGGAAAAGGAAACGTAAATCGGCGTGATTTTATTGATGGTGACCATTGCAAGATCATTCGCCTTCACGACGTTGCCCTTATTGATGAGAACGCTCCCGACGCGGCCGTCGATCGGAGACGTGATGGTGCAATAGGCGAGTTGGAGTCTGCTGTTGTCGACGTTGGCCTTGTCCGCCTGGACTGCGGCGGCCAAAGCGTCTGCATTGGAGCGAAGCTGGTCGTACTGGTCTTTGGAAACATAGTCTTTTTGGACCAGGATTTGATATCTCTTTGCCTGCTCTTCGGCATTTTTCGCCTGTGCCTGGTCCCGGGCAAGCTGCGCTTCGGCCTGCTTGAGCGCGGCATCATAGGGACGCGGATCTATTTGAAAGAGCAAGTCGCCCTTTTTTACTTCCTGTCCTTCTTTAAAGTGCACATCGGTCACTTCTCCTCCAACGAGGGCCTTGATCGATACCGTATTATAGGCCGTAACATTGCCGATGGCATTGATCTGGACCGGGACATTCTGTTTCCTCACGTCTTCTATTTTCACCGGAACGATTCTTTGCATCGTCTGTTTCGCCTTGCTATTGGAAGAACATGCAGCAAAAAAAGCCAAAAGCAGAACTAAGACGATCAGCTTTGCATGTCTTTTAAACGATTTGTCTTTCATAGTAATTTGCGGCCTCTCCTTTTGTTTTGTACATCTCGATCCCCAAAAAACCGCGATGCTCACGTTACTCGGAAAACGTCACCGACTTCGTCCTGTACCGCACTGGGACCGGTGTCTTATTGATCGAGTTATCTCGCACCCATTGCCTTTTCAATACTGGCCTGGGAGGTCTTGTAATTAGCAAGCGCACTTGTGTAGCTCGCCTGGACAGTGACGTACGTGGCAAAGGCGTCGGAAACTTCGATCGGGCTTCCCACGCCGGCAGCATACCGGCCGTTCGCCAGGTCCAGGTTCTCCTTGGCCTGCTTGGATGCCAGCTCCGCGGTTGCGATGCTGGCTTCCGCTGCCTGCAGGTTCAGGTATGCCTGCCTCACGTCGAGCAGTATCTGCTGACGGAGAGATTCTTCATTGGCTCTTAGGGCGTAGAGATTCGCTTTAGCCTCTGCTACCTGCTGTTGCGTCAAGAAACCGCTGAACAAGGGAACGGTCAGCACTACGCCGGCACTCCAGCCGTGCTCCATAGCTGAGGGGGTCTCGTTTATCCTTATCCAGTTGTAGCTTGCATTACCCGATAAGCTGGGGTAATAATTCGAACGGGCTAAACTGACACTTTCCTCTGCTGCCTGCCTTTTCGCGATGGTCGACTTGAGGTCCGGCCTGTTTGCAAAGGCGCGCGACGTTGCCTCCTCCAGAGTGATCGTATACTTCTGGAATGCGAGGTTGTCTTCGATCGTGTATGTCGGCGCATCGGGGGTACCCATGGCGTTGTTCAGGGTAACCCAGGCTATTTTGAGCGCATTCTCGGCATTAATCAGGCTGAGTTGTGCGTTGCTCAGATTGACTTCCGCATTGATAACGTCGATCCTCGCCTTGGTGCCGACCGCATAATAACCTTGTGCCTGTTCCAGGTGGAGTTGCATCTGTTTGATGACGTCCGCTGCAACGTCACGATTCCGCTTGGCCTGCAGAACACCGTAATAGGCCTGTTTCACGTTCAGAATTATCGTATCCTGCGTCGTATTTAGATCCGAGCGTGCGGACACGAGATTAAACTTGGAAACATCGACCTGCGACGACGTCCTCCCGAAGTCCAGGATATTCTGGTTAAGCGATACGCTGCCCGCATACTGGTTATATGACGTAGTCGACGTGGCAAACGACACCGGCTGAATCCTGTCGTATGCTGCCGATGCGCTGAGCTGAGGATAATAAGAGGAACGCGCCTCTCCGACCCTGCTCCGGGAGACATCCACACCATACATCGCGGCCAAGATGTTCTGATTTCTCCTCAGCGCGATATCGATGCATTCTTTCAGTGTAAGCACTGTGACGGTCGGCGCGCTCTGCACTGCCTCGGCATTCTGACTCGACGACGGCCCCTGAGGAGCCGGCACTTCCGCAGTATGAGGAGAAACGCTCGGGACCGTTGTCGTTTCCCTGGTCTCCGGCAGCCTCTGCGAAGTCGGGACCTCAGGAACGGGAGGCGTTGGTTCCTCCGCTGACACTGTTGCAGCAAATCCCGATGCACAAAGGAGGGCTGTCAAAAACAGCGTTCTCAATGTGACTTTGAATCCGTCTTTCCCGTTCATTAGAAGGTTCTCCTCACCTGTCGTTAATTACCGTTCAGGGTGCCATGAACAAAAATGCCGACAAATTCCCGAATGTGCAGCTCCATTCGCTTTTTTGTCATGCCGTTCTCCTTCATGATTTCCTCAGTCCGGAAATAATTGAAGAGCATGCCCATAAAGGCCCGCACCGCAATTTCCGGAGGGACATCCCTTAACAATCCTTTTCTTTGCAGTGATACAAAATAGCTGGCGAGCGTTGCCCTGCTCTCATTAACGAAAGCACTGTAGGTATTCCTGATTTTTTCGGGATAGAGATGCACTTCCGTCAGCAATATTTTGAACATCGCCTTCCGCTCTTTCAGCGTCAGGAGAAATTTCGTCGCAATAAGCGTGAGGGCATCTTCGTAGGCAAGCTGGTCCAGTTCGGGAAGGATCTCTTTTAGTTTCGGCAAAAAGGTGTAGCTGTTCAGAAGCTCTTCAAACAACCGCTCCTTCGTGCCGAAGTGGCGGAACAGCGTAAGTTCGGTCACACCCGCCCGACGGGAGATTTCCCGTGTGGTGGCCCCAAGGTAGCCTTTTTCTGAAATCAGGCTGAGCGTTGCTTCTAAAAGCTGCTGTTTTGTAGTTGTTTTTCCCATCTTTATCTGCCGCGAGGAATTATTGTAAGTACGTGCTTACATTACAACAGACCACCGGCTATGTCAAGCAATATCAGAAGAGGTCTATTTTCCCCTTGCATGGGCGATCTTGTTATGGTATCGTGAGCCGCATTGAAATTACAATCTTGTGTTTATGGAGGGTGTTACCGTGGCGGGTACGTGTCAAATATGCGGAAAAGGTAAACTGAGCGGCAACAAAGTGAGCCATTCAAACAACAAAACAAAAAAAATGTCCAAGCCGAATTTACAGGCTGTAAAAGCGGTTGGAGCGCACGGAGCCCATGTGCGTATCCATGTCTGCACGCGGTGCATTCGGTCAGGCAAGGTCAAAAAAGTCAGCTAAACAATCGGGTCCGCCATCTCCGCCCATCCACGGGCGGAGATATTTTTTTCGCAAGTATTCCACTGAGATCTTCTTCATAAAATAAATATAATACCTTTTCCCGATTCACTTTTCCCCGCTTTCCCTATCAATTGTCTGTTCGTCAGGGCGCCTGCACTTGACGATTACGGGCTCTCTTTGCATCAACGCACCTAATGCACATTATTGCAAAAAGATATGATATTTTGAGAGACTACGATATCGCAGGTAAAGTGTAAAGTTAGAATTTTAAGTTGACAGCCTCCTGACTCTATACTATATTTACTATACTCAATTTACTATACTAATAATTCTTGAGAGTTAGGCCTTAAAAAAGACAGCATGGATGTTCGATGTTCATTTTTTCCCGCGTCGGCGGAGAAGGAGGTGGACAGCACTTAAGGTCAGGACACAAACTCAGCAATCGACAATCAGTGGAAACTTCGGACTCAGGGAGCGCTCATGCGCTCAACTTTACTCAAAGGGGAGGAACTATGAGTTTTAAAAAAAGCATTGTAATCGGTCTGGTTGTGGTATGCGTCTTTGCTCTTTTCATGGCAATGTCTCTGCTTTCGTCAGCCAACGCCGCTTCTGAAACCGTCGTTGATGCGAAGGTGGTAAAAGAGGCAAAACCTGTGACGTTCGACGGGAGAGCGTATATTGCTGGCCACGGCGGACACCTCGCGATCCTCGATTTGAGGACCATGAAGTCTCCGTCCGACATTGAAACTGACAGGATCGTCCTCACCGAGGCCGGCTCCGAGATGGAGGGCAAGGTCGCGGGCATCAGCTTTGAGCAAGCCAAAAAATCAGGCGGCTCCCACGGACAGACCCTCATGATGGAAAAGGGGCATAAGGTCCTTGTTGCCGGCACACTGGCCGGAAACGTGTACAAGGTCGAGCTCGATGCGAACGGCAGGGCCGTGAAAAAGGAAGGGCCCTTTAAGGTAGGCGAGAAGTTCTGCGGCGCCATCACGGGTCCGGATGGCAACGTCTATTTCGAAGACATGACCGATGGAAACGTCTATGTGTGGAACCCGGAAAAGCTCAAGCTGGTGGAAAAAATGCCGGTGGGTATGGCCGTGTGCGGCATTCAGTGGACCAAGAACGACAAAAAAGCTTATATCAGCGACATGCCGGCGGGCAAGGTGTATGTCTATGATTGGAAAACCAAGAAGAAGATTAAGGAAATATCGAGCCCGGAAATGACCTTCATCCACCAGATCCGCATGACTCCTGACGGCAAATACCTTTGGGTAAGCGCTCCGAATGAATTCGAGCTGAATCCGTCCGGTACGGCTGGTACCGCCAGCGTACTCAAGGGCGGAACCAAGGCGCACCAGGTAATCATCATCAGCACAGAGACGGACTCCATCGTGAAGCGCATTGTGCTCCCGAGCAACCTCAGCCCTCACGACTTCGCGTTTACGCCGAACGGGTATGCGCTTCTCGCATCCAGATCGTACGGCAGCGATGACAGTTTGGTGGCGGTCTTAAATATGAAAAATGACAACATCGTCGAAGAAATATCGGTATGCGCATCTTGCCATAACCCCAACGGGATAAAGGTTGCGATCGATTCAGGGTCGCCACTGCTCTGCGGCATCACCGTGGATTGGTTGAAGAAATAATCATCGTCATTCCGCCGGAGGGCAAAAACCGCGCCCTCCGGTCTCTTTACTTCCCTCCCCTCTTTTGGTATAATGTTCGTGTTCCTAAATTATTGCCGCCAAAGGAAAATTCGCCTATCCTATGAACATTCCCTATGTTGCTCTGAAAAACCTGAAGAGAAAGTTGACAAGAACGTGGCTTTTATTCGCCATTGTCGCCGTCGTCTCATGCACCTTATTTACAGCGACCCTCTTCCTGAAGAGCATAAACAACGCGCTTAAGATCGGGACCTACCGGCTCGGCGCCGATATTCTCGTAGTGCCCGAGAGCGCTGCGGCCAAAGCGAAGTCCGCCCTCCTCTCCGGGGAACCGACCCAGTTTCTGATGGACCGGTCGGTCCTCGATCGCGTCAGGGAGGTCGAGGGAGTCAAGGCCGCCACTCCCCAGCTTTTTATCAAGCCGACCAGCTTTACCTGTTGCTTCAACGTCGATGTGTTCCTCGTTGCCTTCGATCCCGACACGGATTTTACGGTACGGCCCTGGCTCGAGAAAAACCTCAACCGGAAACTCGGGATCAATGAGATCATCACCGGCAGGTCCGTCCCCGTTATCGTCGGGGACATGATCCCCTTCTTCGGGACGAATTTCAGGGTCGCGGGGACCATGGAGCCCACCGGTATGGATTTTTTCGATCGGGCGGTATTTATGAGCCTCGACTCGGCCTATAAAATGGCCGAAGATTCCAAAATCAAGGCCCTCCAACCCGTCGAGATCGGAAGGGACAAGATATCAACGGTCCTCGTGCAGGTGAATGATGATATTACGCCGGACCGGGTAGCCGTCAGGATTGAATACGCAATCAGCGGCGTAAAAGCCCTGGTTTCCGACACCGTGATCAGCACCGTTAGAAATCAGCTCTCAGGTCTTATTCGCGCGATAATCATTATCAGCATTGTCCTGTGGTTTATTGTCCTCTTGATCATGGCATTCGCGTTTTATATGATTGTAAATGAGCGGCGGCGGGAAATCGGCCTTTTACGGGCCATGGGGGCGAATAAAAATCAGATTTCGGCTATTCTCCTGACCGAAGCGTCACTGCTTTCGGCCGCCGGCGGTGCAAGCGGCGTTGTCCTCGGTTTTGGGGTGCTCATGAGCTTCAAGGACCTCATGCTGCATTATTTAAAATTACCGTATCTCTTTCCCCCGGTTTCTGATCTTATCTCCCTCATCGTCGGCACGATCGTATTTTCCCTTGTCACCGGTCTTCTCTCGGCCCTCTTGCCGTCCCTCACCGTCTTGCGAGTGGAACCGTATGAAGCAATAAGGAGGGAAGAATGATGATGTTGAGGATCACCACAATTTTAATCACCGTGACGCTGCTCATTGCGTGCTCACGGGATAATGAAAGGCCCCCTATTCAGGTCGCGCCGCAAAAAAGCAGCATTCAAGTGCTCAAGGAAGAGGTCGCAAGCAAGCCCCGCGACGCCGATGCATGGTTTCATCTTGCGGACCTCTATGACCGGGCCGGGATGTACCCGGAGGAGATCGATGCCCTCAATAAGGTCATAGCCCTCAAGCCGAAAGAAATGGGCTACGCCTACGAGCAGCTTGGCACGGCATATAACAGGGTCGGCAAGTACCGGGAGGCAGTCGGATCTTTTTTGGAGGCAAAAAAATATTCCCCAAAGAACCCGGTGATCTATAACAATCTTGCGGCGTCTTACGGCATGATTGGAAAAACAAACGAGCAAATTTCAGCACTCGAAAAAGCCATCGCCCTGCGTCCGCATTATGCAACTGCCCACTACAATCTCGGCATCGTGTTCCTCAAAAAGGGAAAGCGGCAGGAGGCGCTGAAACAGTATCAGGAACTGAACAAGTTCGATGAGGGGACTGCACAAGTTCTAAAGAAAGAAATCGACGCAAAGGAAAAATGAACAAGGCGGGATGGATAAGGGAACAATAAAGCAATACGGTGAAAAGGTATTTTCCATTTTTCGAAGCTTCTCTTTTATTATTTAATTATCCTCGTTGTTGCTATATCGGCGTTTGCGGAAACAGTAACATGAGCGGAATGCGGCATGAGGGTCGACCTGAATTCTAAGTTCACGGCAAGGCCGTCGGAGTGGCAACGTTTTTTTAGAGCGGCACCTCCTGTTCACCCTCAGCGCGGTCACTGCGGGTATCGTGTTCGGGGTGTCGTTCTGGCTCCCGGACAAAATCGGTTATTGCATGAGCAACAGAATGCCGTGCAATTACGGGATGGTGCCCGGCATCCGGTTCATAGATACGATCGGCCTGCTTATTCTGATTGCTGCGGCCATTAGGCTGGCGAGAACTACACGGAAGAAGAGGGTTCCATGATTGAATTGAAGGGTCTATCGAAAACCTATGCGGTCTCAGGCAAGATCATTAAAGCGGTCCAGCCGCTCGACCTCACAATTAAGCAGGGAGAGTTTGTTTCTATTGTCGGCCATTCGGGAAGCGGGAAAAGCACGTTTTTAAGCCTCATCGGAGGGATCGCCCGTCCCGATACCGGAACGGTCAGCATCGACGGCACCAACATATGGGGCTATGATGATAAAAGGCTCTCGAGGCTCAGAAATGAAAAGTTCGGCTTTGTGTATCAATTTTCCAGCCTCATCCCGACCTTGAACGCGACGGAGAATGTACTCCTTCCGACGGTCTTTGGCAGCGGGATGAAGGCTGCCGATGCGGGAAATCTGCTTGACCTCGTGGGACTCGGCGACAAAAAAGACCGCTATCCTTCAGAACTAAGCGGAGGCGAACAACAACGGGTGGCAATCGCCCGGGCCTTCATCCTCAATCCGGAGATCATCCTTGCCGATGAACCGACGGGCGATCTGGACGAAGAGACTGAAGGGGAAATCATGACCTTTTTCGAGAAAATCAACCGCGAGAAGCAAGTCACCATGATCATGGTGACCCACAGTTCCGAGATCGCACTCCGCGCCCCGTCCCGGTTTCGTATGAAGCAGGGAGCTATCGAACAGTTGAATTGATTGAGACCGCACGATCCGATAGTGATACGCTTTCAAAAGTTAAAAAAACGGCGACCCGCATTACAGGGCCGCCGTTTTTATATCTTGTAGTAAGCAGAACGTACTTCCCATTTCCCGCCTATTTGTTCTTCTTTTCTCCGAAAAGATAATCATATTCCGCCGGGTGATGATGTTTCAGCTGATCTGTCGTCATCTTTCCCGTAAGCCACATCCAGTTCATCGGGAACACCTCGGACCGCAGGTGTTCGTTATAGAAATGGAAGATCAGGATGAAAACGATGGCAAGGAGGGCTTCATCACTGTGCATGATGAAGATGACGTCCCATATCCACTGAAGTGACGCGGTAGGGAAAAGCGACGATACCGTCACGGGAAACGCCAGAAAGAAACCGGAGGCCCCGATGATGAACATACCCCAGTAAACCGCCCAGTAGTCGAACTTCTGCATGTAGTTGAATTTGCCGAAATAGGGCTTCTCTTTCCTGAAGCCGAAAAAGTACATGAAATTGTGGAAAGCGTCAACCACGTCTTTCGGCATGGGGACGAGAGAGAGCCGCATACCTCCCTTGCGTGCCTTATTAATAAGGTAGAACTGGTGGTAGACGAAGTCGAGCAGCATCGTGATACCGGCGATGCGGTGGATGATCCCGGCAGACTTTGCCCCTCCCCAGAAACTGATCCACGCGCTGGCCGGCTCCTGGTATGCATATTTGAGCCCCCATCCGGTGAAGGACAGGAGCAGAAATGTCGTGAACATGATGACATGTTGAATCCTCGCCGAGAGGTCGAACCTCTCTATTTCGGCGGGAATGGTCTGATTATTCATGGTTACCTCCTTGTTTAAACAGACGATCGCGGATTTCCGCGTAAATGGCCAGAAGAACGTGAACGCAAATGAACAGGAAAACGCTCACCGTCAGGATTATCAAGGTGATCTCGGTAAAATGCGCGATCGGATGCAGTGGCTGGTGGGTGATGGCGGCAACAAATTTAGGAGTAGCCCCGCTGTGGCATTTACCACAGGTGGCAATCTTGTTCGGACCGGCAACGGGGGAAGAAGGGTCTTTGGGGCTTTTGATGTCATGGGCGCCGTGGCAGTCTGGACAAGCGGGTGCCCCGCTGTGGCCCAGCCTCAGTTTTCTGCCGTGGAAGCTCTCCTTGTAGCGTTCCATGACCTGCGGACTGAACCCGTATTTTTCCGACATTATTTTTTCTTCGTGACAAACTCCGCAGGTCTTGACGACATTGAAATGGTTGACCGCTGACTCCTTGCTGGCTTTCGGCTGAATATAATGGGGCGACCCGTGGCAGCTTGTACAGACAGGACCGTCGGAGGACTTTTTTACCATGACGTTTTGGCCGTGTACGCTTATTTTGTATGCATCATAGACATCGGGATGGCAACCAACGCAGGCTGCCTGGGCCACGGGGTCTATCTTGCTCTTGGATGAGATCGCTTTTGCCAGTTCCTGCACGGTTTTGTCTGGCTTCCCTCCGGACAATCCTTGATGCTGCGCGCCTTTCAATTCCAAGTGACACATGACGCAGTCGAACGAGCCGTGGACGGATTTTGAGAATTTCACCTGATTTACATTAACGTCTCCTTCCATCGATCCGTGGCAGCCAAGACAGGTCGCCGAATCGGCCGCTGCGCCGGCTGCAGGGACCATTACAAGGGTGAACAACAGCACGAGTAATACGTTCATCCAATTCCTCATATACTCTCCTTTCACCGTAGAGTCAAAATTTTGAGAAGACCGACAGGTACATCTGTTCATGGTAACGAAATCCTGAAAGCTGGATAAGCTTGGTGCGGCTTCAACTCAGGTCATCGTTCTGATCGTAGCGGGCATTGATGTGTAAAAAGATGGTATTTGGGTCTGCTCATGAATCTCGATCTATGTAAAAATTACTGCACGTATCGTGCCATTGATAAGCCATTGATTTTATGACGGTGAATGATTAATACCTTTTGCAAGATTGAGAATTTTGACAGAATTATATCATCTTTGCAAAGATGTGGCGGGGATTTTTTCCGGATAGGTGACTTTTACTAAATAAAGTCCTTGGGGGGGAGCTGTTCTGCCGGCTTCTTTCCTGTCGCATGATTTCAAAATACGTTTTACGTCGTCGGGGCTAAACCTGCCGAGACCGACTTCCACCACGGTCCCGGTGATATTGCGAACCATATATTGCAAAAAAGCATCAGCCTCGATCCATACATCGATAAAATCGTTGTTTTTTGTGATGGAAGCGGACTTGATGGTTCGCACCGCAGAAGTAGCAGCGCACCCTGACCCCCGGAACGCGGAGAAATCGTGCCTGCCGATGAGAAATGCAAGGCCCTTCCTCATTTTTGAAACATTGAGCGGCGCATTAACATGCCAGGTATAATTGCGGTAAAGAGCGGTCGGTTCGCGCCTGCGCAGAATTCGATATCGATAAGTCTTCCCCAACGCCGAAAAGCGAGCATGAAAATCATTAACGACTTCTTCGGATGCCAGCACCCTGATGTCGGCAGGCAGAAGATGATTTAAAGCCGGAGCCCAGGCTGCGGCAGGAATCGTACCTGATGTCTTAAAGTTTGCAACATGACCCAGCGCATGCACGCCGGCATCGGTTCTGCCTGAAGAATAGGTAGTAACTTTTACTTGCGTGAGTGCGCTCAGGGCTTGTTCAAGGGTTTCCTGAATGGTGGCCTTTCCGCTTCCCGCTTGCGTCTGCCAGCCATGGTAATTCGTGCCGTCGTATTCGAGGATAAGTTTTATGTTCCGCATAATATTTGCAGACAGGAGACAGCGTGAGTAAACAGAAGAGAACAGGTCCGCTTCTTTTTCCGCATACTTGCATGCTGCCTGCAGTCTAACTTGTCACTCCCCCAGATACGCTTTCTTGATGCCCGGGTCCTTTTCCAAAAGCGATGCCTCGCCCTGCATAACGATCTTTCCGGTCTCCAGAACATAGGCCCGATGGGCCAGTCGGAGCGCGGCCTTGGCGTTTTGCTCGACAAGAAGAATCGTGGTTCCCAGCTGGTTGATCTCCTGAATGATCTTGAATATTCTGCTCACAATGATCGGAGCAAGGCCGAGTGACGGTTCATCGAGGAGCAGCAATTTCGGCCTGGACATGAGCGCCCTGCCGATGGCAAGCATCTGCTGCTCGCCTCCTGAAAGCGTTCCGCCGAGTTGTCTGCGTCGCTCGGCAAGCGTCGGGAACAGGGTGAACGCCCGTTCTATCCCCTCGGAAAGCTCCCGGCTGTTTCTCGAAAATGCGCCGATTTCGAGGTTTTCGTTTACGGTCATATGGGGGAAAATCCGACGGCCTTCGGGAACCTGTGATATGCCCATCGTGACGATCTCATGCGCCGGCCTGCCGGATATCTGCTCACCGTTATACGTTATCGTCCCACACCGCAGCGCCGTGACGCCGGATATGGACATGAGCGTCGTAGATTTTCCAGCGCCGTTAGCACCGATCAAAGCCACGATCTCGCCCTGTTCGATGGTCAGGCTGATACCCTTGAGCGCATTGATCATGCCGTACGAGACGCTCGCGTCCCGGAGCTTAAGCATGCTGGTGCTCCTTGCCGAGATAGGCCTCGATCACATCAGGATTGTTCTGGATGTCCTTCGGCAGTCCCTCGGCGATCTTGACCCCATGGTCGAGTACGATCACGCGGTCAGAAATGCCCATGACGACCTTCATATCATGTTCGATGAGAAGAATGGCGACGCCGTTCTCCCTGATCCTGCGTATGAGACTCATCAGGTCCTGCGTCTCGAGCGGGTTCATGCCGGCAGCGGGCTCGTCCAGGAGCAGCAGATGCGGCTCGGTCCCGAGCGCCCGGGCAATTTCCAGGCGCCGCTGGTCGCCGTAGGACAGGTTTGCCGCAAGGATATCATGCTGTTCTTCGAGACCGACGAACTTCAAAATATCCGCGGCGCGGTATTCCATGTCCCGTTCTTCTTTTTTTACTTTGCCCGTCCGGAAGAGCGCCCCCAACACGCCACCGATCGTCCGGCAGTGGGCCGCAACCATGACGTTCTCAGCACAGGTCATGCCTCTGAACAAGCGAATATTCTGGAATGTTCGCGCTATGCCGAGTGCGGTGATCTCATGGGGAGGCATCGCAGTAACGTCGCGGTCGTGAAAAACGACTTCTCCTTTGGTGGGCCGGTACATGCCGGTAAGGCAATTGAAAAACGTCGTTTTTCCGGCGCCGTTCGGGCCGATGATGCTCACGATCCTCTCTCGCTCGACGCGCATATCTATCCCATCGAGTGCTTTGAGCCCGCCGAAGTGCTTCGTCAGATTTTTGGTCTCTAATAACAACATAATCGTTTCAGCTGTTTGAATACAAAAAAGCCAGTTGGAACCACCGATAAACACGGTTAAAACCAAAAGATAAAAGCTGATATGAAATAACCAACTCACCCAAAGAGGTGACTCCTGATGCTGGTTTAATATCTTATGAATCCGCGTTTATCCATGTTCATCTGTGGTTAAATGTTCTTTTAGACATAATGGTTGACAGTTGAAAAGTGACCTGCCCCTTGTCGCCGTGGGTTATATTGGGCTTCACAAGGAGTCCAAATACAGAGCCACAAACAAGGAGGCAGGTCATGCAGAATTCTATCACAATCGTTGGTCTCGATTCAGCAAAAAACTCCGTAGCCATAGCAACAGCTGAAACCGTCGGCAATCAAGAAGTTCGATACTACGGCAAGATCGGCGGCGACATGGCGTCACTGGACAAAACCATCAGAAAGCTTGAAAGCAAAGGATCGGAACTGCACTTTGTTTATGAAGCTGGGCCATGCGGTTATGAAATCTATCGCCACCTGACTAAAAAAGGCTTCAAATGTACGGTTGTGGCACCCTCGCTGATTCCGAAAAAAAGCGGCAACCGCGTAAAAACCGATCGTCGTGATGCTGAGAGCCTTGCAAAATTGCATCGAGCTGGAGAATTGACTCCTATTTACGTGCCCCAAGAGGATGATGAAGCCATGCGGGATCTGACGCGCGGCAGAGAAGACGCGATCAAAGCCCAACGCACCGCCCGACAAAGATTAGGCGCAATACTGCTGCGACACGGACACCGTTACTCCGGGGAATCCACTTGGACCCAGGCCCACATGCGCTGGCTCTCCTATATAAAAATGCCGCACCCTGCGCAACAAATCACGTTGCAAGAGTATATACATGCCGTGAAGGAAAGCACGGAAAGGGTGTCCCGGCTCACAGAGCAAATTCAAAAGCTCATTCCCTTATGCAAGTTTGCTCCTGTGGTACGCGCGATCCAGGCATTACGCGGCATAGCTGATGTGACCGCCGCGACCACCATGGCCGAGATCGGGGACCTGGGCCGTTTTGAAAACCCCAAGCAACTCATGGGCTATCTAGGACTGGTTCCTTCCGAACACTCCAGCGGCGACACCACCCGGCGAGGAGGCATCACCAAAACCGGAAACACTCACGTCCGGCGCGCACTCATAGAAGCAGCACAAGCATACAGTTTTCCAGCCCGCGTCAGCCGGGTGATCCTTAAACGCCAGGAAGGGCTGCCGAAAAACGTCTGCGACATCTCCTGGAAAGCCCAGCTGCGGCTTTGCGGCCGATTCCGTAAACTTACGGCCCAAGGGAAGCTCAGAAACAAAGTAGTAACCGCCATCGCAAGAGAGCTATGCGGCTTCATCTGGGCAATTGCACGAGAAGTACAGCATCAGACCGCATAAGAGTATCAAATAACACAACACCACCGAAGGGAGGGACGCAAACGAACAATAAAAACAATCATCCAGAACATAAGCGGGGACGCGGCCACGTTTACGGAGAGCCCTCGGTCAACCTATGGAATAAGGCTATGCCGAACTTCCGCTTTTAGAGCGAGGCAGCTCCGCGGCGAAGAAAGGTCTTGCGGTCAAACCCGCGAATATCAGAGTGATCAAACGTCGCACAAGTCGGCCCCGTCCCTCCTTATGCACTGGAGCAATTTGACCATATAACCCTTAAATAAAAAAGGGGCAAGGAAACTTTTTTGCTCTTGACACTGTCAACCATATCAGGTTGAACGATTTAAACTCGTATTTTTTACGGAACCCAGAAGGCCCTGCGGCCTGAAAACCATCATAAGCACAAGCGCCATGCCGAAAGCCAGCATGCGATAATCCTGGAAATTCCGAAATATCTCGGGAAGCGTGATGAGCAAAAGCGCACCGAGAATGATACCGGGTATGCTTCCCATGCCTCCGAGGACCACCATGCAGAGGATCATGACAGACTCAAAAAAGGTAAAACTTTCAGGCGATACAAAAGCCATTTTTGAGGCAAAAAAAACGCCCGTTAGACCCGCCCACGCAGAGCCAAGCACGAAGGCCAGCAGTTTCAACCGGAACGTATTGATCCCCATGGCTTCAGCCGCGATCTCGTCTTCCCGGATCGCGATCCATGCCCTGCCGACCCGCGACGACATGATCCGATTCATGGCGAAGACCGTCCCCACGGCCATCACCAGAATAAGATAATAGAAATCGAGCGTCGTATGGAGCAGGTGCCCAAAAAGAACCGGTCTGCCCACTTGCGAAATACCGTTCGGCCCGCCGGTCAAACTGTCCCAGTTGTTCAGAATGATACGCGTGATCTCTCCGAGGCCGAGCGTGACGATCGCGAAGTAGTCTCCCCGCAGTCTCAGCGTCGGCAGACCCAGCAATACGGCAAAGACGGCCGCCATGGCGGCCCCTGCCACAAGGCCGGGCCAGAACGACAGACCGAACTTTGTCGATAGGATCGCATAGGTGTAGGCGCCGATCGCATAGAACGCCACGTAACCCAGGTTCAAAAGCCCTGCCTGCCCCACGATGATATTCAAACCCAGAGCAAGGACGACGTAGATACACGTCAATGTCATGATATCACGATAATAGTCGTTCAAAAATAAAGGCAGGATGATCAGAAACACCGTTGTCAAGGTCAACGCCCATGGGGACTCGGCATACCGGGTAAACGCCGAAACCGCCGAGGAAACGTTTGCAATTTTGTCTGCAAGGGACGTTCGGATGGATGAGACAGCCTCGTGGCTTGAAAGGCGCCAGAGGAGCATGACGACGAGTGCCGCGCAAAAAATAAGCAGCGCGTTGCCGACGCCGGTAAACGGCAGAACCAAAAAACCGGCCCAGAGCGGAATCAGAAAGGGGATGAGATATTTTTTCACCGAGGTATTCAAAATGACCATTACGGAATGGAATTATCGCATAGAATTCTCCGGATTTCAAGGCATTGTTGGATAACGGGAAAGCATTCTCCGATGGCTTCATAACTCATTGGACTCCGCCTCTCACTCCTGATCCGACCCGTTCCCATTTCGCTGAAATAATTTTCCAATCCCCATCGTCCTTAATCAGAGATACTTCGAACGCGTACATACCGAGCGCTTCAGGCAGAATATCGGCAACAGATTCAGTCTTGTTTCCTCCGGACAGTACGGCCTGAAATACGGCCTTGGCAGATACACCTTGAACATTTACTTCGAGGCTTGTTATATAGACGTGTATTTTTTGATGTCTGAAGAAATATCCGAGCAGCATACCTTTGACCGAGTCATAATCATTTCCCTGCGGGTCCCGGTAGCTCTTTACCAGACGGTTGAGAATATTTTTTATGTCCTTCTCTTCAGCAGCATTCTGAACGCCGATAACGACCTTTCTGACTTTATCCTCTTCAGTCTCTCTGTGACAACCCGGTGTTGCCGCGAACACAGCAGCGAATAGGAGAATAACGGAAAGGGCGACCGCTCCAGGAAGACCTCTCATAATCGTTCATGCTCCCCTTCCCCGGCCATCGTTCACCGTGCCTCGAAGTTCATTCTATCATGAAAAAGGAGGGCGCGACAGGTAAAAGAAAGGCGTTTGACAATACCTTTTTTTGCGGTTAACATGATACCAAGATGAATCGGCTCGACCGTCATGACCAATAAAATCATCAGTACCCTTATCCTCCTCTTTTGGTTCGCCATGCTCAGCCTGCTTATCGAGCGAACCTACCTCCGGCCTTCAACGGTTTTCTCCCTCGACGCGGTCTCTGAAGAGGGCGTACACGCAACGGATGAGTGGTTCGGCATCTACCAGAAGGGCAGAAAAATCGGTTATGCCCACTCGCAGACAATACCCGAAGCGGAGACCTATCACCTTACAGAGGAATCAGAGATGGATATCCTCGCACTCGGCTCGGTGCAGCGGGTGAGGACGGTCATCAACAGTTACACAACACGAAACTTTCTCCTGAAATATTTTGACTTCTTCATGCAATCTGAGACGACCAAGATAAAGGTCAAAGGCGCGGTACTCGGGAAAAAGCTCGTTCTGGACATCGATACCGGCGGACGGACGCGTACGGAAAAAATTCAACTGCAAAGTCCGCCCTATCTCTCCCCGAACATAAAGCCGGCGATGCTGCTCGCGGGCCTGGAGGTCGGGAAAAACTATCGTTTCCCCGTGTTCAACCCGGCCACGATGAGCACAGAGGAGGCCAGCATAACGGTGCACTCTAAGGAGCGCATCAAGATCGGCGACGCTGAGCAGACGCTCTACCAACTCAAAGAAACTTTTCAGGGCATGGAAACGACGTCGTGGATCACGCAGGATGGGGAAACGATCAAGGAAGAAAGCGCGCTCGGCTATGTATTACTCAAGGAAGGAATGGTGGAAGCGAAAAAACTCGACAAAGGCGGCCCCCTCGTAGATATCATCGATCTCACGATGATCCCTTCCGATCCCATCAAGGAATCATCACACGTTAAATACCTCCGTGTCCGTCTGAAGGACGTACCGCTTCAGGGCTTTCAGCTGGACGGGGACGGACAGGTTCTGAAGGGCGATGTTCTCGAGGTATCGAGAGAAGACATTCCCTCTGCGCATCCCCTGCCCTCCGGACAAAAGGACATGCATGACTATCTGCAACCGGACGCGCTGATTCAGAGCGACGATAGAAAGATCATCGACCAGGCGGCGAAGATCCTGTCCGGGGAAAGAGACGCGCGCGAAGCAGCCAAAAAACTGAACGAGTGGGTGTTCGGGGCGCTCAAAAAAAAGCCGGTCGTGAGCATACCGAGCGCGCTCGAAGTATTGAACCAGCGCGAGGGGGACTGTAACGAACATACGGCGCTTTACACTGCGCTCGCCCGTTCAGCAGGCATTCCGACGCGCATGGCAGCAGGCATCGTATATTTGAATAATGGGTTCTATTACCACGCCTGGCCCGAAGTATGGGTCGGAAAGTGGATGGCCGTTGACCCCACGTTCAACCAGTTCCCGGCCGACGCAACCCACATCAGGTTTATCACGGGCAACCTCGACCGGCAGTCTTATATAATCAAGCTGGTCGGAAAATTGCAGATTAAGATTTTGGAATATCGATGAAGAGCATGATTCCGGGCGCGGAAGCAACCCGTGTTCGTCCGCGGTTCATGAAGATCCTATGGTCAAACTCATCAATCTCACAAAAAACTACGGCAAGCTCACTGCGGTAAACAGCATCAACCTCGAAGTGGCACAGGGCGAGGTTTTTGGTTTTCTTGGGCCGAACGGCGCCGGCAAGACGACGACCATCAGAATGATGGCCGGGCTGCTTCGCCCCACGAGCGGCAGTGCCCTCATCGGCGGTTTTGACGTTCAAACAGAGCCGTTCAAGGCAAAATTCATTACCGGTTTTATCCCCGACAGGCCTTTTCTCTACGAAAAACTTACCGCTGCGGAATTCATGCATTTTGTCTCGCGTCTCTATGAGATGAAAAAAACAAACGAGCGGAGCGATGAGCTACTCGACCTCTTCGGGCTTTCTGACTGGAAGGATGAACTCGTTGAGCATTTTTCCCACGGCATGAAACAACGTCTTGTCATGGCCTCGGCCCTGCTCCACCATCCCCGGGTACTGGTCGTGGACGAACCCATGGTCGGACTGGACCCGCGCGGTGCGCGGCTCGTCAAGGACATCTTCAAGGACCTCGCCTCGAAGGGTGTGACGGTCTTCATGTCCACGCACACGCTCGAAATCGTGGAACAGATGTGCACCCGCGTCGCAATCATCAACAAAGGCGACATCATCGCCGAAGGCAGCGTAGAAGACCTCGGCCGGATAGCACGAATGGAAAACAGCCATCTCGAACCGATATTCCTTAGGCTCACAGGAGGAGATGAGACCGTCTAACCCGGTCCACCCGCTATGTTCCTTCTTCTTACACCCCGGTATAACGCGATCAGGAACAGATTCACCCGCCTCGCCCCCGGAGACGGCCTTAAGACTCTGGTGCTCGTGCTGCTCGCTTTGGGATTTTGGGCCTTCCTGTTTGGCATATCGTTCAGGGTCCTCGGTTACTTCAGGACGATCGAAGGCCTGGGCGACCTGCTCGCGCTTCGTCTGCTATCAATGATATTACTGACCTTCTTTTCCATCCTGGTATTCAGCAATGTCGTAACCGCACTGTCGACGTTTTACCTGTCCGGCGAACTCGAGATCCTTCTTTCTTCTCCTGTAAAAATAGAAAGCATCTACCGGGCAAAGTTCGCAGAGACCCTCATTGACTCTTCATGGATCACGCTCATCTACGGTTTGCCGGTATTCATCGCCTACGGCGTGGTGTTTAAAGCAAATCTGACATACTATCTCGGTTTCGTTCTAACGATCCTCCCTTTTTTAATGATCCCGGCATCGCTCGGAATCATGGTGACGATGCTGCTCGTCAATGCCTTCCCTGCACGGAGGGCAAAAGATGTCATCGTGCTGCTCGGCCTCTTGTTCTTTGTCGTCATCTACATTTTGATCCGCATGCTGCAGCCTGAAAAACTCGTTGATCCCGACGCCTTCCCGTCGATCATACAGTATCTCACTGCCCTGCGCGCGCCGGTTTCGCCGCTCATCCCCAGTTCCTGGGCAACAGAGGTACTCTCACCGCTCCTTCGAAAAATGAAAGGGGAGGCTTTTTTTTATCTCTTGATGCTTTGGAGCACCGGCCTTGCCGGGATCGTTATCGGAGAATGGGTCAGCCAGCTCATCTACTACGCCGGGTGGTCGCGTTCGCAGGAAGGCAAAAAATCGACCATCTCACGGTCACGTTTTGCTGATATTTTTTTTCGTGTTGTCTCCGCACCTTTTCGCGGGAAGATGCAGGCGATCGTACTGAAGGACATCAAACTTTTTTTCCGCGATACGTCTCAATGGTCCCAGTTGTTCCTGCTTTTTGCGCTCATGGTCGTCTACATCTACAGCTTCAAACTTCTCCCGGTTGATCGGGCAACCATGCCGAGCTTCTTTCTCCAAAACCTCATCTCGTTCTTGAACCTCGGCATGGTTGGCTTTGTGACCACATCTGTTGCCGTGCGTTTCGTATTCCCGGCTGTCAGCCTCGAAGGAGCAGCATTTTGGATCATCCGCTCCGCTCCCCTTTCAATCAAGGACTTTCTCCGGGCGAAATTCTGGAGCAGCCTCCTTCCGCTTCTCGTGCTTGCAGAAGTCCTCATCATTTTATCGAATAGTCTTCTGAAGGTTACACCTTTTATGATGGGCCTCGGAATCGTTACGGTCTTCATGATGACCTTCGGGATAACATCGCTCGGGGTGGGACTCGGTGCGGTTTTCCCAAAATTCAAGTATGAAAATGTAGCACAAATCCCCACGGGTTTTGGAGGCATTGTCTATATGCTCGTGACCATGCTGTTCATCGGTACCGTAATCACGCTGGAAGCCTGGCCGGTGTTCAAAATTTTTTCAGTCCAGACATTCGGAATCCGCATTTCCTTTTTCGGCTGGATAGCTATATCTCTATCCTTCGTTTTTGTATTGGCTGTCAATATTCTGGCGCTTATTTTACCTATGAAAATAGGATATAAACGCCTTTTAGAGCGTGAAGTATAGAGTGGTTGCGGGCACAATATATTGTATAGGTTTAAGACTATAATACCTTACCTTGTTATTTTTCCCTTTACAAATACCATTGCTTATGATATAAACCTTTACATTAATAGCAAATTACGTTTCGCTCTGCCCCTCCGGCAAGTTAACTATTAACTTTATTTTCTCTATGAGGGAGGCCTATGCAGCTCAAGACCCTTGAAATGATCGGCTTTAAATCCTTCTCAGACAAAACAACGATCACGTTTCAACCCGGAGTTACTGCCGTGGTGGGCCCAAACGGCTGCGGTAAGAGCAACATCTCCGACGCTATCCGCTGGGTTCTCGGCGAGCAGAGTGCAAAACACCTTCGGGGCGATAAAATGGAGGACGTCATCTTCAACGGGAGCGAAAACCGCAAGCCGCTCGGGATGGCCGAGGTGACCCTCCGGCTTTCAAACATCGGCGGGAACCTCTCGTCGGAATTCGGGCACTATGAGGAAATCGAGATCACGCGAAGACTCTACCGATCCGGCGAAAGTGAATATCTCATCAACAAGATCCCCTGCCGCCTCAAAGACATCAGGGACCTCATGATGGATGCAGGGGTCGGTGCCCGTATCCATGCCATCATCGAACAGGAAAAAGTGGACCACATTCTGTCATCCAAGCCCCAGGACCGCCGCTTCCTCTTCGAAGAGGTTGCGGGCGTGATGAAGTACAAGGCCCGCCGCCAGGAAGCGCTTTCTAAACTCGAATCCACACAGCAGAATCAGCTTCGGGTAAACGACATTATCACGGAAGTGAAGCGTCAACTCAATTCTCTCGATCGCCAAGCGCGGAAAGCCGAACGGTACCAGAAGGTCCGCAACGAGATGAAGGACCTGGACTACCGCCTCGCCTCGGTCGAGTATTCCACCTTTGGAGGCGAGTGGAAGACCGCGACCGAAGAATTCAAAAAAGCGGAAGACGAAATCACCGAGCTGCACGCGTCGCTGGGCAAAATCGAAGCAGCCATTGAAGAATCCCGGGCGGACGCCCTCGCCGCCGAACAGGAGCTTTCCGCACTTCAGCATAAGATTCACGAAACCGAGACCGCGCTGAGCCGCGCGGAGCACCGCGTCGAAATGTCGAAGAGCCAGATCACCTCACTCACCGAACAACGCGGCCGCGACCTCGCTGACATGGACTATCTGAAGCGGGAGACGGTTCAGGTAGCAGAGAAGAAGGTGCTGCACGAGGAAGAAACACGCGGTCTCGTCGTCTCGATCGAGGAAAGGAACGCCGTGCTGTCCGAACGGTCTGAGAACCTTGAGGCCCTTTCTCGTATACTCCGGGAAAAGGAACTCGCGCTCGACGAGGCGAGGGCCGGGATTCTGAACGCCATGACGGCTTCGGCCAATGAAAAAGCCAGAATTTCAAACCTCCAGACCAGAATTTCCCAGATCGACGAACAGGACGCAAAGACATTGAAAGACAAGCAGGAGCTGACGGATAAACTCGGTGAGCTGTCGGCTCAGCTCGGCTCCCGGGAGCGGGAACTCGAGGAAATCCTGTCCCGAAAAGCCGCCGCTACGGAAGAGCGCTCACAGGTCGCGTTGCGGCTGGAACAGGCGCTGGCAAGAAAAAAATCGGTCGAGACGGGCCTGAACGAAACGAAGAACAGGCTCGCAGCCCAGAACTCCCGACTCCGCTCCCTGATCGAGCTTGAGCAAAGCCTCGAAGGCTATCAGAAGGGCGTGCGGACCGTCATGTCGGCAAGAAAAGAATCCTCTGCAACTGAACGTCTCGGGACGATCCATGGGCTGGTGGCGGACATGATCGAGACCGAACCGCAATACGAAGTGGCAATAGAAGCGGTGCTGGGCGACCGGCTCCAGTATGTGGTCGTCGATTCTCAACACGACTCGCTCAAGGCAATAGATTACCTGAAAGCAAAGAGCGGCGGGAGAAGCACGTTTATCCCAAAAACGCCGCGTGAGATCAAAACCGAACCTTTTGTCAAGAACGGCCATTCAGGTGTTATCGGCTCGGCCCTGAACATCGTCCGGTACAACGAAAGCTACGGCAGCGTTGCCCAGTATCTTCTCGGAGACGTGGTCGTTGTGGACAGCATGGACACGGCGCTCTACCTTTGGCAGAAGAACGGCATCCACAAGACCATTGTCACGCTCACGGGGGAGATCCTGGACCCCTGGGGTGCGGTCACCGGGGGGACGGTCGAAGCCGTTGGCACCGGTATGCTCACGAAGCGGCGCGAGATCAAAGACCTCGAGCATGAAGTTGCGGAGCTGACGGTCAACGCGGCAAAACTCGAAGCAGAACTCTCGTCCCTCGACACGACAATTGAATCGGACCGGAGGATAGAGTCGGACCTTTCCCAGCAGATCCATAGCGCAGATCTCGAGTTCGTGAACAGAGAGAAAGACCGTCTTGGTGTCCACGATGATATCGGCCGCGCCGAAGACCGCATAAAAACGCTCGATTCCGAGACGTCCGAGCGCGCTGCGCTCAAGCTGGAGTTGAGCACTCAAATCGATGCTGCATCCGAGGTGCTTCGGGAACTCGAAGCCGGCCATTCAAGCGCACAGGCAAGCATCGAGTCGCTTCAAGCCGAGCTCTCTCTCCAAAAGGAGAGCCGTGAGACAGCGCGCGCTGAAATTACCGAGATCAGAATGGAGATTGCGGCGCTCCAGGAAAAACAGGCCGCCGCTTCAAAGGGCCTCGACGCCCTCGTGCGGGCGGAAACGGATCTGGAGGACCGCCTCACCAAGCGCGAGATGGAAATCGCAGCGATTGCGGGAAAACTGGGCGAACTCGAATCGCTCATCGGTGAAGCCGAATCCGAGATCAAAGGCCATATCGAAATTCTCGAATCCGAACGGAAAGTCCTCGTTTCTCTGCAGGAAGCGCATTCCGTCAAGACCCAGGCCCTCCAGGCGTCCGAAGAACAGGCAAGACAATTCAGACACGACATTGAGTCGACGCAGAAACGACTTTCCTCCAACGAAGTAAAACGGACCGAACTTCGCATGAAGATCGAGCACCTGAAGGACAGAATCTGGAGCACCTATCACGCCGAGCTCGAATCCGTGGTCACGGAACTCGGCCAGTTCGAAATCGATCTGGAGGAAGCAAAGCTGCACCTCGACGAATATCGCCAGAAAATAGACCAGATGGGTCCGATCAACGTTGACGCCCTTCAGGAATATAACGAGCTCAAGGAGCGGCATGATCTCCTTTCCACACAGCAAAACGATATCAATGAGTCCATCAATAACCTGAAAGCGACCATTGCCAAGCTGGATGGAGAGACCGTCGAGCTTTTCTCCGAAGCGTTCAATACCATCCAGGAGAAATTCAAAGAGGTCTTCTCCCTCCTCTTTGAAGGCGGCAGGGCCGAACTTGTCCTGCTGGAACCGGAAAACATCCTCGAATCGGGCATCGAGATCATTGCCCAGCCTCGGGGGAAGAAATTCCAGAGCATCACGCTCCTTTCGGGCGGCGAACGGGCGCTTACTGCCATCGCCCTTCTTTTCGCGGCCTTCCTGGTAAAGCCCTCCCCCTTCTGCATGCTCGACGAAGTCGATGCCCCGCTCGATGAGGCGAACGTAACGCGCTTTACGCGCCTGATCCGCGAGATGAGCAGCCGGTCGCAGTTCATTACGATCACACACAACAAGCGCACCATGGAGATGGCCGACGCGCTGTACGGCATCACCATGGAAGAGCCGGGCTGCTCCCGTATCATCTCTGCGAAGCTCCGTGAAACCGCTCCTGCGATGGCTTAAATACAGAAAGTGTTCAGAGTTCATAGTTCGACGTCGGGAAGGATTGAACCGTACCCCGGGAAAGACGACATCAGGGTTTGGAGACAGCGGGCATCACTTCAGTATGGCCAATTATCACAAGAACGGCGGATTTTCATAAACGTACGACATGGATCGCTGACGCTGAGCGGGGTCCGACATTATTTTTTTGTGGACAAGAAGCGGCTTTCGGTATTAGACGGATGGCCTTTCGTTCGCAGCCGGTTTTGCCGTGGGAATCGATAAAGTGCATTGGCCGTGGGTCGGGAAAAAGACGACTTCCGGTTCAGCGTACGCCCTAACGTGGCATTTTAATGAGACGCCGGGGCTTCCGTCCGGGATGCAGGGAGAATGATCTGTTCCCGGGTCACTGCTTCCGCTGCCCGGGTATTCACGGTATAATTCTCGACGAACGGAAACGGCGAATCCAATTTCGCGTGCAGCTCCGCTTCCTTGCCTTCCCCACAGACAAGCGCACGGACCTTGCCCTCCTGCTCAATGACGGTTATCTTGTCCGCGACCTGCGGGGACGCGCTCCCGTCGGATGCTTCCCAGCGCAGCAATTCATCCTGAAGTGATTTATCGAGCGTGGTCCGAATGGTCATTCCACTCCGGTACAACGCCTGTTCGCCGAACAGCGTCTCGAGGATCTGCTCGAGGGCCTGTTGATAGCACGGCCTTCCGGCCTCTCCCTTCAGCGACGCAAAATCAAATCTGCTCCTCCCCTCCTGCCGAAGCTGGAACGGTGCGGCAAGCGCCGTTTGATACTCATCCTGAGTAATTAGTTTTGCCTGCTGTAAATTGAACAGGACCCTCTTCTGACGGATCTTGGCTTTTTCCGGCCTCTTTGCCGGGTTGTAGTACCGGGGATTCGGCAGCATGCCGGCCAGCAGCGCGGCCTCTCCCGTCGTCAATTCGGATGCATGCTTATCCAGATAGTACCGGCTCGCCGCTTCGATGCCGTAGATGTTTTCCCCCCACTCGACTTCATTCAGGTAGATCTCCAGGATCTGGCGTTTGGTCAGTATTTCCTCGGCTTTCCCTGCAAGCACGTACTCCCGCAGCTTGCGGGTTATGGTTTTTTCCTTTGAAAGGAACACGTTTTTGATCATCTGCTGCGTGATCGTGCTCCCACCGCTCGCGTACCGCCGTTTTCGCACGTCCAGGACAAGGGCGTCCCACGTGGCCTTGTAATTCACCCCGTGGTGTTCGAAAAACGTGTCATCCTCGGCAGTGACAACGGCCTTGACGACGATGTCGGGGATTCCTTTTATAGGGATCCAGATCCTGAATTTTCGGTCGTAAAACTGCGTCAGGACATTGCCGTCCTTGTCCAACACCTCGGCTGCTGCTGCAGGCCGGTAATGTCTGAGGATCGCAACATTAGGGAGATGAGTAAGGGCGGACATGACGAAGAAAACAACAATAAGGACGAAAGCAAGGAAGACTGCAAGTCCTGCAAAAATAATCTTTTTCATGAGAGAATGTTATTCTTCCTCACGCTTGTGTTCGTGAAGACCATTTTCCCTTCTCCTGAAGGGCCCGGTCGATTCTCCTCAGCCCCAGCCGATGCTCTTGGTAAGCCTCATGATGAGGAACACGATTATCAGGAGAAGGAGTGCTGTCGCTGTAAAACCAGGCAAAACTACTCCTTTCGTCAAATGAGCTCATCGGTCTTGCTCACTTGTAAAAAGCTCACAATTATTTCATTGCAATAATTCTCTTAAGAATCTCCACGGTTCCGGGGTCCATCCAGTTGCGCGGGCCTATCACTTTGTACCGTACAACCCCCTGGCGATCGATAATATACGTTTCGGGGAATTTATACGTTCCATAGAGTCCTGCAATGGACCGGTCGGAATCAAGGAGCACGGGAACATCCAGATTGTTTTGCCTCATAAAAGAAGTCACGGCGTTCGCACCGCCTTCATCAACGCTCACCGCGAGCATCTCGAAATCTTTGCCGGAAAACTGCGGATAGAGCCTTGCAAGGGTGGGCAGTTCATCGACGCACGGCGGGCACCAGGTGGCCCAGAAATGGACCATCACGACCTTCCCCCGGAAATCCGAAAGGCTGAAAAACCGCCCGTCCGGAGCTTGCAACCGAAAATCAGGCGCACGGTCTCCGCTCGCAATAATTTTATGCCGAAGAGACTTGTTTTTAACGGCATACCCGGCGACCGCAAGGAACACCACGAGAACCAGGAGAAAAAGAAAAATTATCTGTTTTTTGCCGCTCTTTTCTTTGTTAAGAGACATAAAGTCCAACCCTGAGGCCGCAAATATTTTTCTATTATACGGCTTCTCCCTTCCTGGAGCAAGAAAAAATCCCGCAGAAGGGTGGATTTGCCTCGACGTGTTCCTTAAGAGCCTCGAGCCTCTTTGCAAAGAGCGAAACGTAAAAAAAATGACATCTTTCTATTTTTATGCTTGCGTGCCATCTTTTTTTATATGAAAAATAAAGTCAGTTTGCTATAATGAACTGATATGATTAGCGAAATTAAACTGCACGGGAAAGCCAACGAAAATCTTGATTATCTCGTCACCATCACCGGTGCAGATTTAAGCAGCAGGTACTGCTATGAATCCCTTCCTGAGGGTGATCGCTTTTTTTCCGGAAGAAACGAATTCATCATTTCCCCGGAAGGAATCAGCTTTACCGGGACCGGCGGGAGCCTGTGTGAATATATGTTCGGCGTCGATCTGCCTCTGAAGGACCTCTTGCGGAAAGACGTCTCCAACCGCCTCGTCATGTATGGAGCATACTATGACAATTCCGACAATATCACTTTTACCAACAACACCGCAGGCAGGGAATCGTTCGAACGCGTTTTTCTCACCGGCCATGCCGTATCTAATTATTATTTTTTTTTCGACACCTGCCTCAAAACGGAGATCAAGGACATTCAGCGCGATATCCTGAAAAACATCGGGAAACAGCTGAAACGGAGCACGACCGTGGGAGCGGGCGATGACACCAGGCTGTGCAGGGAAATTTACGAATCTTTGGACGATCCCCGGGCGCTGGTGTTCCTTTTTCGGCTGTTGAACCGCCACAACGAAGAATATTATTGTTCCTTCAATAAATTCTACGCCGAACAAAAAACGCTTCTTCCTGATGCGCAAACCTTTCTTGATGGTTTGGCAAAGAAATACAACATCGTGCCTTACCAGCAGGAGCGTATTAAAATCGACGGGATGTATAAACTGCCTGAAAACAAGAAGATCGTGGACGAATACAAGGACATCCTCATATCCGTGTCCGAAAAAAGACAGGTCAACCCCTCGGAACTTGCAAAGCTCTCCCGGCTCCGCACACTGAGCCTTCGCCTCAACATCCCCCATATGCTCTTTGACACGCTCGACGAACTTCTTCTCAAGGATACGAATATCGTCGAAGTGGAGGAGCCGGACTACGTGCGGGACAGCCGCGCGATCTTCGAAGGCCTGTTCCTCCAAACCGAAAAGGTCAAAGGACACATCTCGCAGGAGGACCTCGTCAAGCTCCTGATGGCCAAGCAGAAATCAACTTTGGTCAGAGACCAGGCATTCGAAGGTCTCCTCCTCGATACGGTCCGATCCTGCGACGAGCATGCGCGGGACTGCAACGATATGAGTGTTCTCGAAGCGATGAGTTATATTTTGACGTATTTCGACCGTTATGACAGCACGGCGACGATGATCAACAATCTTGCCTTCATGGAAAACTCGACACTGGGCGAAGACAACACGCGCAGCGTCTTCGGGAACAAGGAGGTCTTCGACCGGGTCAGCCCCGACCTCTTCCGTGAGTTGTTTATCGACGCGCTCCGGGAAAACCGGTACCTGACCCGTTACGGAAGAAAAAAAGTGGACGCGCTTTTTCAGGGGCTGCTGCAGATCAAGTCCGGAGACACCACGTACCGCGACCTTGCCGCCTCCATTTCGAAAGTGAACGACGATGACAAGATGTATACAGCCATCCACCGCTACATCAAGGACCGGTTCAGAAGCATCTATGCGGAACTGAATTCAAAGGAAGACCAGGAAATATTCATTCAAGACCTGAACCGGGAAATCCAATCAAAAGGACTGGTCCAGGGACCCGTACCGCACAGCGTGTTCGAGGAAATCATCCTGGACATCAGGAAGGAATCGTTCTACCTCAATAATCTCCTTCCGCACATCATTGTGTCCCGGGACAACCGGGTGCGCGAAGACTTTCTGATAAACAGCGGTCTCGACCGCTTCTACGTCGAGGAACTCGAAAAAGATTACTTTGAAATGAATAAAATTGAACGAAACATCCTTGAAGAGATAAGAAAATAGCCATGTTCAGGATCAGGATATTGGACCGGTACATATTAGGCGAGATGCTCCCGCCGTTCTTCCTGAGCATGGCGGTGCTCCTGCTCGTGCTGTTCCTTGAGAAACTGTTCAGGCTGGCGGACCTCGTCGTGTCGAAAGGCGTCCCCCTGATTTCGATTGTGAAGATCCTGGCCTACGCCATGCCCAGTTTTCTGGTCATCACCATCCCCATGTCTCTCGTCGTGGCTTCGCTGACCGCTTTTTCCCGCTTGAGCTCCGACTCGGAAGTAACCGCCATGAAGGCGTCTCGGATCAGCTTGTACCGGATGATTCGACCGGTTTTTACCTTCGCCGTGTTTACCTTTATTATAACGGCATTCACATCGCTCATTCTCGTCCCCGCTGCGAATGTGGCGCTCAAGGTTCATATTTTCAACATGGTGAAGTCAAGCGCCGCTATCGGCATCGAACCCGGCGTATTCAGCACTACCTTCGACGGTATGGTGATATACGTCGACAAAATGGCCACCCTTGACAACATGGAAGGCGTGTTTATCTTCGACGAACGGTCGGCCAAGGAACCTTACGCCATCGTGGCGAAACAGGGCAAACTGAGCGCAGACCCGCAGACGCTCAACGTCACGCTCTCGCTGCAGGACGGCTCGATACACATGCCGATCGGCGACGACCAGTCGTATTCACTCATGCAATTTGCAGCAGCGCGCCTCTATCTCGATATCAACAGTACCTTTGCCGCAAAGGGAGATTCCGGCAAAAGTCTTGAGGACACGGGAAGCAGGGAACTGCTCCAGGAAATCGACAAGGCCGGCAGGGAAGGAAAGCCGACCTACCCTATGGAAACGGAATTGCATAAGCGGCTCTCGATCCCTTTTGCATGCCTGATCTTCGGTTTGATCGGGGCTCCGCTGGGGATCAGGAAAAACCGCTCCGGAAGGTCCGCAGGTATCGCCATTGCGCTCTTGGTGTTTCTCGTTTACTACATAATCCTCGGATCGGCGGCCAATCTGGCGCAAACGGGGACCGTGTCTCCGCCCCTGGCATTCTGGATCCCGAATATCGTTCTGTTGATAGCTGCCTGGTTTTTCGTCATACAAAAAACCAACGAGGTCAATTTCATGGCTTGGGACAGAGTCGCGATGATTTACTACAATGTAAAAAACCATTTTAAGAAGCCGTCGCTGCCGTAGCGACAGTTCATTCAGACATGACACTGCTCAGCAAACATATATTCAAGGAATTTATCACGCTGGTTGCCGGCATCCTGGCCGGCATCATTGTCGTGTATCTGTGCGTTGAGTTCCTGCAGAAAGCAGACCGTCTCATCAAGTTTCACGCGACGCTTTTGCAGGTAGCGAGGTATTATTACTACAGTATTCCGAATATGATCTCGTTGTCGCTCCCGATGGCGACCCTTATCGCCTCGCTGCTGTCGCTCGGCAACCTGTCGCGCCACAATGAAATCATCGCCATGCGTGCCAGCGGCGTGAGTCTCGCACGGATCATCATGCCCATGGTCTTCGGCGGCGTGCTGCTCTCGGTCCTGGGCTTCCTCAACACCGAATACGTCATCCCCGTGTACAGTTCACGTGCCGATTATGTCCGTAACGTGGAAATAGAAAAGAAACAGCAGCGGGTCATGTTCCAGCAACACAAGCTCTGGCTTCGCGGACCCGACAATAGCATTGCAAACATCGATCTGGTGTCGCCGAACCGGAATGAAATGATCGGCCTCAACATCTACAAGCTGAATCCCGACTACTCGGTGCGCGAACGGACCAAAGCCGGCAGCCTTCTCTGGGAAAACGGGAACTGGAGACTTAAACACAGCCTGACATTTACGATTTCCGGGGGCGAGGTGCGCTCACACGTGTCAGACGACGAAATTTTCAATATCGTAGAGAGCCCCAACGACCTCGGCATGATCATAAAAGATTCTCAGGAAATGAACTTTCAGGAGTTGTGGGATTACGTCAAAAGGCTCAAAGCAAGCGGCTATAAAGCCGCCTCGTACGAAGTGGACTTGTACAACAAAATCGCGTTTCCCTTTTCGAGCCTGCTCGTAGTCATGTTATCGATCCCTTTTTCTATCCAAAAAGTACGCAGCGGCGGCTCGGGGAAAGGGATCGCAATCGCCGTGGTAATTGCCTTTTTTTACTGGACGCTCATGAGTGTCGGAGGGTCGCTCGGCCGCTCGGGCATGCTGCCCCCCATGGCCGCCGCATGGTTTGCGAACATTATTTTCGGGGCTGCGGCAATCATCGTTCTGGTCCGCATTCAGAAAACGGCATAGCCGCGACATTGCATACTGAGGTGGAATCAGGATTTATCGGCGAAAAAAGGAGCTCCTTGACAGGCTCTCGGACAACGACCTGCTCGCCCGGTTCCTGCCGGAAAACCTGCTCTGACATCATGGTCAAACGAATCTCAAAAATTCTGCTCGGACTGGTTCTGGTCCCCTTCTGCCTCGGCTTTCTCTGGCAACTCTTCGCCATGATCTTTTCGATCACCTACAAACCGAGTGCGCCCTACTACTTCGCCGGGGGAGGCATTGCCTATTTGGCGTTCCACGTTCTGTTCAAAAAACCCATTCTCACGTATGTATTCGGCCATGAGCTTACCCATGCTTTCTTTGCCGTTCTTTTCGGCGGCTCGGTGAAGTCATTCCATGCCAGCGACCGGGGCGGCCGCGTAGCCGTGACCAAATCGAACTTCATTATTACGCTGGCGCCCTATTTTTTCCCGCTCTACACGTTCTTTCTCCTCGTTCTCTACCTGATCGCCAGGGCATCGGCTGTGGGGGGCGCCGCTGTCAACGCACTTGTTGTTTTCTCGGGTGCGAGTTTCACCTTTCATTTGATGCTCACGTTTATTTTTCTCCAGACGGACCAAAATGACATCAAAGAACAAGGCGCCGTTTTTTCTTACCCCCTTATTTTCCTGTTCAATATCATTTTCACCGCTTTTCTGATCAATCTGTATATGGCCGATCATGAGGACTATCTGAGATTTCTCGCGGGTGGTATAATAAAGAGCACGGACATGATCATGTATGTTTTCTCCATGGCCTACGGACTGATTCAAAAGGCGTGAAAAACGCGGTGGACGGAGGAAAGCGCGCCGGCCCGCAGGTTACGCCGCATTCGGTGAAAGGCGGACAGATGCTGAAAGTAGGACTTACGGGCGGGATCGCCAGCGGGAAGAGTCTCGTCGCGAAAATTTTCAAAGACCTCGGCGCGCACATCATCGATGCCGATCGCATTGTCCATGATCTTCTCGAACCGGATCAGCAGCCCTATAAAGAGGTCCTCGATTTCTTCGGGACGGGCGTCATGCGTCAGGATAAAACCATCGACCGCCGGAAACTGGGGGACATCGTCTTCAACGACCCTGAAAAGCGGGCATGGCTCAACAGCTGCCTGCACCCGAAGGTTTTTTCCGCGTATAGTGCACAGGTGCGCCTCCTGTGCGACCGGCAGCCCGACTGCATCGTTGTGCTCGATGCGGCACTTCTCATCGAGACGGGGTACCATCAAAGGCTGGACCGCGTCATCGTCGTTTATGCGGAGCTCGAACAGCAGGTGGAGCGGCTCACGGCGCGCGACAACTTTACACGGGAACAGGCCCTCGCCCGGATAGCGAGCCAGATGCCGCTTGCCGAAAAACGCGGTCATGCGGACTTCGTCATAGACAACACAGGGACCCGGGAGAATGCGGAACAGCAGGCCCGGACCCTCTTTGAGAAATTGAAGCAGGAAGCAGCCCGGGCGTAAGGGGGTGAGCGTGAACCGGATCGTTCCGATGAAAGGCGTTCATATACGGACCTGCCGCGAGATCACCGCAGTCTCAGAGCCCTGGAAGACCCTGAAGGAGCAGATCGACTTTACCCGTTATGTCTCTGTGAAACAATCATATGTGTCTATTAATGCGGGACGGGTCGAGGGTTTCATCATCTTTACTCCCGAGCCGGTGTTCGCCCGGGGCGGCTATCTGCGCGCCATCGCCGTGGCCCGGGACATGCGCGGACGAGGGGTCGGCAGACGGTTGATGGCTTTTGCGGAAGCAAAAACGGCCCGTCAGTCGGATAATTTTTATCTTTGCGTTTCCTCATTCAACCGTCGTGCGCAGTCGTTTTATAGAAGCATCGGCTACAAAAAAATCGGGGCGATTCCCGGACTGATCACGCCCGGGAAATCCGAATTCATTTATCGGAAGGAACTGACACGTTCATGAAAAAAAAAGAGGAAGGCCTTCGTCCCCCGGTTGCGAAAAACCTGAAAAAAATAGACCTGTTCAAGAACCTTTCCGATGATGAGCTGAACGAGCTCGATCCTTATCTCCTCAAGGAATCCATCAGGAAAAAAGAAGAGATCTTCTCCGAGGGAGACCAGCCCGAATGGTTTTATATCGTATCAAAGGGCAAGGTAAAGATCACGAAGCTTTCTCAGGAGGGGAAGGAAATCATTCTCGAACTCATATCTCCGACCGACATCTTCGGCGGAGTCGCGGTGCTGCGGAACTTCCCCTACCCCGCCAATGCCGTGGCCATGGAAGATTCGGAAATCCTGAAGATCTCCCGGAAAAACCTGATGCGCCTCGTAGACCGTTTCCCGAACCTCATGTACTGCATCGCTCTCCAGCTCGGAGACCGGATGAAGAGTTCCTACGACTCGCTCAAGAACATCGCCCTCGAACGCGTTGAAGCGCGCATCGCCGCGCTGCTTTTGAAGCTGGCGAAAAAGGTCGGTGCAGACACCAAGGAAGGCCTCCTGATCGATATGCGGCTGACCAAACAGGATGTTGCTGATATGGTAGGCACGACCGTCGAAACATCGATCAGGACCTTCAGTAAGTTCAAAAAGCAGGGCCTCGTGTCCGACAGGGACGGCAAGATCGTCATCAAGGACCGCGCCGGGCTGATGGCCTTCTCGTCATGAAAGCACTCGAAGAGTACGCAGTAAGGAGGGTACGGGTAACATGTCCTGTCTGCGCTCCTCCCTCTGCACCGTGCTCAACGTACTAATTAGGTTGCTCGACCTTCGTCAGCAGCGTCATCAGCATGTTAAAAAAGAAGAGAAAAATGGCCAGGGCCTGGACCGCTCCCGATGCAACGGTGATCATCCGATAGACATCGTTCGCGTTGAAGATATTCAGGGTATAAAACACCAACATAGCAACCAGCGAAATGTTGGCGAGATAGAATTGCGTTTCTGCGATTTTGTTGCTGTACAGCGGCCGTCCCATGAACCGCGGCAGGATATGGTACCCTACCCCGTAAATCATCATGGATACCCACCCGAGCATGTTCAGATGAGAATGCACGAACTTCAATGCCAGCATATTTTGATTCCCCAGCATGATGACGCCGAGGACTGCCGCGATGCCGAGATACACGATGCTCATTACGATAAATCCCTTGACGAACCTGTCCATACGGTTACCTCCCCTTGGGTTGATGTAAATGCAGCATAACGCCTCTCCCGCTGAAACGCTATGATACAGCTCATAAACCATTATACTGCAGTATATGATGCAGGTCATAACAGGCAGCCCCTCTTTTTGGTATAGTACGATCAGGCATTTAATAAGGAGGCCACTATGATCACGGAAAAAAAGAAGGTAACAAAAGATTCCATAATAGGGGACATCGTCAAGATGAGCCCTGGCGCCAAGGCGGTGATCCAGAAGCACTTTGGCGGCGGCTGTTTTACGTGCCCCGGCATCAACATGGAGTCCCTTTCGTTCGGCTCGATGATGCACAACATGGACGCGAACAAGATCGTTGACGAAATCAACGCATTGGAGGAATAATATGGCGAACAAAGAGTTAAAATGCTTCGTCTGCGGCAGCGACGACAAGACAAGAGTATATCTGCCGTGTTTTCATGAAGGAAAAGAAAAGGTCGTCTGTACCCGCTGCCTTCCCATGCTCATTCACGGGGCGCACTAGCGCCCCGTCTTTCCTGACACCGATCCAGAATGCAGTAGAATTTTCATCCCGACACTGGTAAACTGTGGCCATGAAGAATGAACTGGCAATCGTCCTCGTAAGCGGCGGGATGGACAGCTGCGTCTGCGCGGCCATTGCGAACAGCACATACCGGCTCGCCTTCCTGCACGTAAACTACGGGCAGCGGACGGAGGCGCGGGAGCTTCGCGCATTTCGGGACATCGCCGATCATTACCAGGCCGAAAAACGCCTCATCGTGAGCCTGGAGCATCTCAAGGCAATCGGCGGATCGGCTTTGACCGATATGAGCATCCCCGTGCCCGAACTCCGAACTCCGGATTCTGAACCCGGAACTTCGTCAATCCCATCCACTTATGTTCCCTTCCGGAACGCTCACCTTTTGGCGATCGCCGTGTCCTGGGCGGAGGTCATCGGAGCGAAGAAGATTTTTATCGGCGCCGTAGAAGAAGACAGCTCCGGCTATCCCGACTGCCGCGAAACCTTCTACCAGGCTTTCAACAAAGTCATCGAAATGGGCACAAGACCGGAAACGCGGGTCGAAATCGTCACACCGCTTATTCATCTGAAAAAATCGGACATCGTGAAGAACGGCGCTGAACTCGGCGCTCCATTTCCGCTCACCTGGAGCTGCTACCAGAACAGCGAAAAAGCCTGCGGAAAATGTGAAAGCTGCGCACTGCGGCTGAAAGGATTCAGAGAGGCGGGGATGCAAGATCCCATTCCCTATGAATAGAAGAGGGCAGCATATTGCCTGACGGCTCCTCACACAGAACCGCTTAAACTCACGATGACCTTACCGGAATTCGTCAAAGCCTGGCCGATTCTTAAAAAACAGGTAAAAACCTTCCAGCTCCCCTGGCTCGAGCAGTTTGCCACCCAGGACCGCGATCCTTTCAAGGTCCTCATTTCCTGCATTCTCAGTCTCAGGACCCAGGACAAAACAACGGCCGCCGCATCAAAGCGGCTCTTTACGCTGGCGTCAACTCCCCGTGCAGTATCCAGGCTCCCGGTCAATACCATCGAAAAAGCCATCTATCCCGCAGGATTCTACCGGGTCAAAGCAGGAACGATAAAGGACATCTGCATCACCCTTACCGAGAAACACCGGTCACAGGTCCCCGGCACGCTGGAGGGTCTCTTGACTTTAAAAGGAGTCGGAAGGAAGACAGCCAACCTCGTGCTGACCCGTGGGTTCGATACATACGGCATCTGCGTGGACACGCATGTTCACCGCATCACAAACCGGTGGGGTCTTGTATCGACGAAAAAGCCCGACGAAACGGAACTCGCTTTGCGCGGCATTTTACCCAAAAGATACTGGAAAGAATTGAACGGCATCCTTGTCGCCTTTGGTCAGCGCATCTGCCGGCCTGTCTCGCCCCGGTGTTCGATGTGTGTAATAAGAGTTTCCTGCAAAAGGCGGGGCGTCGGGAAAAATCGGTGACAAATGAGATGACAGGACGGGTAAAAAGTCTAATCCGACCACAGAGTCACCGAGGGCACGGAGGAAGCCCAACGTTACAAATGTCTTTTCCTCTGCGTCTCTGCTTTTACCCGCGTTATGACAACAGCAGGCGTTCCTTTGGTAGATTTGACTTTCCCGGGACAATCAGGATTATTTGACTGGATTAACCGAAGGTGCTTCCTGAAGCCGCCCGCCATGGGTTTGCATTATTTTTTCGAGCATGCGAACGATTCCCGTGCCCATGGAATAAATCGACTCAATCAAAAGATTCTTTTCCGCCGTGTCATCAAAGAACAGATGAAGTTTCGATTCCATGCCCTCGTCCGGCTTCCAGTAGCAGATCATCATCGGCATTTTTGGAAGCGGATACAGGATCACCGATATGTCTGAAGCGAACGCGCCTGCCGAGGACATGCCGCTGAAAATGCTTATGAGATCTTCAAACAGTGCCCCATGAGAATCGGCGATCTGCTTCAACGGCTGTTCGCATCTGCGTTCAAAGAGTGGATTCCACGTCTTTCCGTTTTCCAACTCCCGGAACGGCACCCATCTGCCGGAACTATTTTCACCTTCGCTGAAAAGAACATAATGAAGCAGGGGGATCGCAAACCAGGGATGGGTATGGCACTGAGACCGGACATTCCCCTGCCGATCGATTTCAAAATCCCTACCGAGACACGATATGATCAGTGCTTCGCCACTCCACCTGGCCCCGAGCCGTGCTGCTCGCGAGGCCAGATCGATATTTGAAATTTTGGCCTTCAAGTCTTTCAGGGTCTCTTCCTGAATGCTTTCCAGGTTTACCTGCCTGTCGATCTTGCCGTCAAATTCCGCAAAGACGCTCTCATCCAGGTGAGGGCAGTCGGAAAGCCGCTTTTCCTTCTTCAGCACTGCAGCCGCAAAAGCCAAACAGGTCGAAGTCCGGCATTCGCCGCAGTTGGATTTCGGCAAAAGTTTGTAAATATGGAGCGGTGTAGTTAATTTATTCATTTGCTGCTGCACCCTTTGAACCGGTACGGCAAAACTCACAGATGTATTGTACAACGCCCTTGCATCACGATCAAGAGCAAAGCAGTATCATCGGCAGGGATGAGGAGACTGAACGGAGCTGGTCCGGCAGGCTAAAGGAAGGACGTTACGAGCAGTGCAAGCGTCAAGACGATCATGATCACGACCGTGGCCCAGGCAATGATATCGAAGGTCCGGGAGTTGGTGAAATTGCCCATGATATCCTTGTTGTTGATCAAAAGGAGCATAAAGATCAGGACAAAGGGCAGCATGACCCCGTTCACGACCTGGGAAATGAGCATAATGGCTATGAGCGGGGCGTTCGGTATCAGTATGATAAGCGCGCCGATAACGATGATAGCGGTATAGAGCCACATGAACTGCGGCGCTGTTTTGAAGTTTTTATCGACGCCGGACTCCCAGCCCATGCCTTCGCACACGTAATAGGCCGTTGCGAGCGGGAGGATGGACGCCGAGAACAGGGAGGCATTCGCCAGCCCGATCGCGAAAAGGATGGAAGCGTACGAGCCCGCCAGAGGCGCAAGTGAGACGGCTGCGTCCTTCGCATCGGTAATTTTGATTCCGTTCACAAAAAGTGTTGCTGCGCACGCGACAATGATGAAGAAGGCCACCGCATCCGTCATGATGCAGCCGACGATGACATCCATGCGCGAGGCCTTATAATTCTCAATTTTTACATTCTTCTCTACAACCGCGGATTGCAGATAGAACTGCATCCAGGGTGCGATGGTGGTCCCCACGACGCCGATGAGCATGGTGAGATAGGACGGGTTGAAATTAAACGATGGTCTCACCGTGTCGAGCATGATCCTGCCCCACGGCGGGTGGACGAAGAAAGCGGAAAAAGCATAGGTCAGGTAAACCGTGCACGCAATAAGAAATATTTTTTCAACTACCCGGTAGGTCCCTTTTACCACGAGCAGCCAGACCGCGAATGCTCCGATCGGCACTGATACGTACTTGTTGACCCCGAAAATCTCCATGGCCGACGCCCATCCCGCGAATTCGGCGACCGTGTTGCCCATATCCGCAAGCAGCAGGCTCAGCATGAGAAAGAAGGTGGTTTTTACACCGAAATTCTCCCTGATCAGGTCGGCCAGCGTCTTGCCGGTCACGACTCCCATCCGCGCGACCATTTCCTGGACCACGATAAGCGCAATGGTAATGGGAATAAGCGTCCAGAGGAGCGAATAGCCGAAATGGGCCCCGGCTACCGAATAGGTTGCTATCCCGCCTGCGTCATTATCGACATTCGCGGTAATGATGCCCGGCCCGAGCACAGAGAAAAAAACGAGTATTTTTCTTTTATTCATGATGTCTGACCTTGCAAGGAGATTTCCGGACAAACTTAAGGAATCAAGGCTTAACAATAGCAAAAAATTCGTTTTTACCACAGTGTCGCGGAGGGCAGGGTACACGGTTTGCCTCCGGGCAGATTTCGACTTGCTCTCCTCGCTGAAAGACTGCAGGTGAGGAGAAACAGCGAGCGCTTTACCGCTTTCTCCGTTTTTTCCGGGACGCTGTGGGCAGGAGGAAGTCAAGCACGTCGTCGACCGTCACGATGCCGCGCAGGACGTTGTTTTCATCCACGACCGGCGCAGCGAGAAGGTTGTACTTTGAGATAAACTCAGCCACATCCTTTTGTCCGGCGTCGAGCGACAGGGTCTTCGCCGGTGTAATCATGATATCGCTCAGAAGCGTCTGCGGCATGGCCAAAATAAGATTTTTAAGCGATATGACCCCGACTATTCTCTCGTTGCCGTCGAGAACATACAGGTAATAGATGGTTTCTACATCCGGGGCCTCGAGCCGCAATTCCTTGATCGCCTCTTCCACGGTCATATCGGGAGGAAAGGCGAGATATTCCGTGGTCATGAGTCCGCCGGCCGTGTCCTCCTCGTGTTCCAGAAGCTCCTGGACGTCCTCGGCCTCTTCCCTATCCATGAGGTTGATCAGCTCTTGAGCTTTTGCTTCCGGAAGATCGCCCAAGACGTCCGCAGCCTCATCGGGAGGCATCCGCTCGAGAATGTCCGATGCCCGCTCTTTTGACATATCATCGATAATATCAACCTGGACGCGCGGCTCCAGTTCGTGAAGGGCCTCGGCAGCGGTGTCCACGTCCAGTGTGCCGAAAATTGCCGTTCTCTCCCGCTGGGAAACGTCGCTCATGATTTCTGCCAGATCGGCAGGATGGAGATTGGCGACCTTTTGGCGGGACACGGTAAGGGTCAGACGCGACAGCTTCGGTTCGATGGTTTGAAGATAGTGCCAACCGATCAGCCGGTACTGCAGTTTTGAGTGAAACAAACCGAAAAGCTTCTCTCCCCGCGTTTCCACGCCGAGTCTGCGCAGGATTCCGCGAAGCCCGATGTCTGCGGCAACGAGACAGAGAACCCCCTTTACGTCGGCTAATTCAAGATCGTTGACCCGGACGAGTTTGGCGCCATTGATGTCCACGATCTGCTTGTCGAGAAGATCGCGGTAGACCAGGATATCGGTGGGCGCTACGGACGCGGGGCCCAGATTTTTCACGAGAACATTGACTGAAATGACACGTTTATTGAAAAGATTGACATGGTCCCACGAGATGAGGTAGGTATCCTTGCCTGATATGACGACCAGCGCACTCACCGCCGGAAACGGCTCTCCCCTGATAACGATAATGTCCTTGAGCTTGCCGATTTCCTCGCCCCGCTGGTCCAGCACCGGCTTCTGGGAGACCTCGCTGACAAATATTTCTCCGGCAAAAAAAGGCATGATCGCTCCACTGCGGGGTAAGTGAGATGGTTTAGGTTATACCAGCGGCTATGAGTTAAGTCAAGAGAAAACAGGCCAAAACCGCACAAAATATGCTACAATAAACGTTAGGACGGACCTTCACCGAGGCTTTGCAGCGTGTAACCGTGTCCGGCAATCCGGAACTCTCCCGGTTGCATATAGATGTCGCAGGGGAAAATTTTCTGGTCTCCGTCCCCGTTTTCTGCTATAGTCTTTCGAAAATTGCAGCACTATCTCTCGTCGGAAAACCCGGAAAGCTGTGAAAGGAGAACGCCCTGTATGGCAGAACAGACTATCAAGGACCTGAAGAAAGAAATCTATCTGGTAATGCACAAAGCTCAATCCATGCTTGAACTTGCGGAAGAGGGTTTCATGAAAAGTAAGATGTCTTCCCTGGACCAGGCCGAAGAAGTTCTCAAGGAAATCCGCACAAAGGAGGACTCGCTCACGTCCGCTCTTGCCAAACTGGCTGCTGCGAACAGCGAAGCGCGGTCGATATTGTCTGTACCCGCTTCGATCGAAAAAATCGCCGCCAGCATCCGGCGGATCAGCGTAAACAGCCGCGAACGGATCAAGGACGGACTCTTGTTCAGCGACAAGGCCGTTACCGAGACCGGAAAGCTGTTTACGATGACCAAGGACATCCTCAAAAAAGCCGGCGAAGTGGCCGTTACCAAGGTGCCGGCCACTGTGGATACGGTGCTGGGAGATACGGATTCTCTCGAACGCATGGCCAACGACTTTGCAACTGCCCATGAAGAAAGGCTCGTGACCGGCGAGTGTTCGCCTAAGTCTTCCTCGATTTACCTGAGCATCCTCTATGCTTTCGACGACATGGGAGAGCATATCAAAGATGCCGTAAAGAAACTTTCCGGGAAATAATCCGGGCCCTTTTTTTATTGTCTCGTCAAGGCGGGCCCAGGCCCGCTCTGACGTGTATTTTGCCGTGCCCTTCGATAAACGCGATTTTTCCAACAAGCTGGCGATGTGTGTCGTGCCCGTCGATAACGGTCGATCATGCCTCGATCATGGAAACCAAAAATCGGACTGGCCCTTTCAGGCGGCGCGGCACGCGGTCTTGCTCATATCGCCGTTCTCGAGACCCTCGAAGAAGAAGGCATTCCTATTCATGCCATTGCAGGCACCAGCGCCGGGAGCGTGGTCGGGGCACTGTACTGCGCCGGCATGCCCCTGTCCCGGATTGAACACATCCTCGTCCATGCCAAATGGACGGATATCCTCAAATTCACGATACCGAAACAGGGATTTATCTCAAGCGAAGGAATTTACCGGTTTCTGGAAGAGATCCTGCCGATAAAAAGATTTTCCTCTCTTCCCCTCCCCCTGGCAGTCGTGGCTACGGACCTGAAAACCGCAGAGAAGGTTGTTATTACGAGCGGCTCCATAGCCAGGGCGGTCCAGGCAAGCTGCAGTGTTCCCGTTCTTTTTACCCCCACTGAGATCAATCAGAAATTGCTGGTTGACGGCGGCGTGTCGAGCCAGATACCCGTCCGGGCGGCACGGGAAGATTTGGGGGCCAGGAACGTGCTCTCCGTAAACGTAAATTACAAAGCTATGGAATCGGACCACTACGACAACATGATTAATATCGCCACACATTTATCAGCGCTCTGGGCGTCGAAAAACGCACGGGAAGAAGAAAAACTTTCAGACGTTGCGATCGAGGTGAATGCCCGGGGGATCCCGATATATGATCTATCCAAGGCAAAGGAACTTCTCAGACGCGGGAGAAAAGCTGTTGAGGATAAATTGCCGGAGATCAGGGCGCTCCTCTGATGATAAATGAAAGTACGATGCTGTCCCAAACAGGATTCCTGAGCCTATGCTCAGACTGCTCCGACAATTTTCTCGTACTCAGCGATGATCTCGTTGCGCTGATTTCGTATTTCAGCGGAAAAAATAAAAAATTTAGTCCGCCTCCCGATGAGCTTAACTTCTGCAATCAATTTATCGCCGGGGTGCGCACTATTTTTATACCGTACGTTCTTTTGAACTACATGAGGATCTGTTTTTAAGCCTTCGACTCTGATAGGAATGAGCGCTGCAGCGACAAGGCAGACAAATTCATCCTGAGCGTAACCGGGATAGGTGGGTGCGCCGGGGAAATGGCCTTCGAGATCGAGGTCTGCCTCGTGAATTTCTTTTACTCCCGTCAAAATGTCGAGAGCACTGGAACTATAAAAAACACCATCGATCTTTCTGAGGGCCGCTCCCCTGTGCGGCAAAATTGTTTCGAGACTTTTTCGATTAAAGCATAGAAAGGGAACATCCACGGGTGCACTCATTAATAATCCTCCCTGCGTCATTGTTTCCAGCAATTTCTAATTGAAAGTTTGGCTAAGTCATGAATCCACAGTGCGTATTATAACGTAAAATTCGTCCGGAAGTTAACGTGCCGATCCTCGTTCTTGTCTTTTTGTTCATCGTCGGCCTCAAGGGAATCACTGCATTCTACTCATACCTGAGCGCCTGGATCGGGTCCTGCAGCGCCGCCTTGCGTGCCGGATACACACCGAAGAACACACCTACGGCGCCTGAAAAAGTAAAGGCCATGGCGACAGACCAGAGCGAGACGCTCGTGGGCAGGACATCGACGAACAGGGGGATGAGCAATGCCAGGCCGACGCCGATAAAGATGCCGATGACGCCTCCTGCACCTGACAGTGTCATGGCCTCGATCATAAATTGCGCCATGATGTCCCTGTTCCGCGCGCCCAGGGCCTTGCGGATGCCGATCTCGCGCGTCCGTTCCCGTACCGACACGAGCATGATGTTCATGATCCCGATGCCCCCGACCAGAAGAGAAATCCCCGCAATGCCGCCGAGCACCGCGGTCAAAACTCCCAGGATCGTATTCATCGTATCGAGCATTGCCCCCTGCGTCTGGATCGTGAAGTCTTCCTTATGTGCGTGGCGTCTGATGAGAACGTCCTTGATCTGCGCAATGGCGCGCTCGGTGTCTTCGGCCCGGGGCGTTGAGGCGATAATCTCGAAAAGGGCGTCCGTGTCGAACAACTCCTGACCGCTCGTGACCGGCACGTAGACCACGTCGTCCACGTCCATGCCGAGGCTGGTCCCCTTCTTCCGCATCACGCCGACTACTCGATACCGGACGTCGGAAAGCATGACGACTTTGCCGAGCGCGTTCTGGTCGCCGAAGAGTTCTTCCTTGACCTTGGTACCGAGAACGACGATCTTAAACTTCGAATCGACGTCCGCCTGGGTCACATAGCTTCCGGAATCTACAAAAAGGTTTCTCACCCGCTGGAATTCCGGCGTGACCCCGATGATCATGACGTCGCGGCCGAGGTTGGTATACTTGATCCTCCCGGTGCCGAGCACGATGGGCACCGCGTCGGTCAAAAGCCACGCGCGGCGCCTGAGGGCCTGTGAATCGTCGTAGGTCAGTTTACGGACCGTGCCCGCCGAGGGCGGATGGAAACCGCCGCTGGCACTCGTCTTCCCCGGCTGAATAATGAGGAGGTTCGTACCGAGGCCGGTGAGTTCTTTCGTGATGTACACTCGCGCGCCTTCGCCGATGGACACCAGAAGGATCACCGCCATCACGCCGATAATGACACCGAGCATGGTAAGGCCGGAGCGGACTTTGTTCGACAGAATCGCTTCAAAGGACACCCGGAAGGTTTCGAGGAAATTCATGCGGTCACCTGATCTTCCACGATCTGACCGTCTTTCAGACGAATGGTCCTTTTGCACAGGGCTGCCACGTTCTGGTCGTGCGTAACGATGACGATCGTCACACCCTTCTGATTGAGCCCGGTCAAAATTTTCAAAATTTCTTCACCGGAACGGCTGTCGAGATTACCGGTTGGTTCGTCCGCAAGCAGGAGCGGCGGATTGTTTACCAGCGCACGGGCGATGGCAACGCGCTGCTGCTGGCCGCCGGAAAGTTCCGTAGGCTTGTGGTACATGCGTTCGCTGAGCCCGACCTGTTCGAGCAGCGGAATGGCACGTTCTTTCCTGATACGGGCCGGCACTCCGCTGTAAATGAGCGGGACCTCGACGTTTTTCAGGGCCGAGAACCGCGGCAGCAGATTGAAGGTCTGGAATACGAAGCCGATTTTGACGTTTCTGACCGAAGCGAGTTCATCATCATTGAGGGTGCTGATCTCGCGGTCTTCGAAACGATAAACCCCGCTCGTAGGTCTGTCCAAACAGCCGATGATGTTCATGAGCGTCGACTTCCCAGAACCCGACGGCCCCATGATCGCGATGAGCTCTCCCGGTTTGACGCTCAGGGTGATGCCGGCGAGGACGGTTATATCTATCTCGCCCATGCGGTAGGTTTTGGTGATATCCGAAAGCTGGATCATAAGGATTTGTTTTTGAGGTTAGCTACTGAATTACTGTTCTATCTGCACCTTTACGCCGTCTTTCAGGCCCGTTGCCTCCGGCGTCGTGATGACATAGTCTCCGGCTTTGAGTCCGGCCGAAATCTGTGTAAAACTCCAGTTGGTCTCGCCGATTTCAACGGGCCGGAGTTTGGCAACGGTTTTTGCGCCCGGTTTAAGCGGGCTTCCCTCGGCGACAAAGACCTGCTTTTTCCCTTCCCGTTCGATGACTGCCTGGGAAGGGACTGAAAGAACATTTTGAAGGGTCGCGACGAGGATTTCCACGTCTGCCGACATCCCCGGCTTGATCCTCGGCTGCTTTTCGTTGAAGTAGATCCAGACGTCCGCGGTTCGGGTCTCGAGTTTGCCGCCGCTCACGATCGGGGAGATCCGCTTGATGGTCCCCTGAAATTTCATTCCGGGGAATGCATCGACGGTGATCGTGACCGGCTGTCCGAGATGAAGCCTGCCGACATCTACCTCGTCAATCGTGGCGAGAACATAAATGAGGTCCGGATTGACGATCGTTACAATCTGTTTGCCGGGCATCAGGAGCTCACCGACCTCGGTGTACTTCCTGGAAATCACTCCGTTGAAGGGCGCCCTGATTATGGAATAGTCTTTCTTGACCCGGTCATCTTCCTGAGCCGCTTCGTACTGGGCTTTTGCGACTTCGTAGGCCCGTTTGTCGGCGTCAAGGTCCTGCTGCGCGATCATTCCCTTATCGAAGAGGTCCTGCATTCGCTTCAGGTTCTTGTCCGCTTCGTTGTAGTTGGCCTGGCTCTGACCGAGCACGCTTTCGGCCTGAACGGACTCTTCGGTGAGGTCAAGCCGGGCGATGAGTGCCCCGGTTTTGATCGTCTCACCCTCCTTCACCGGGAGTTTGACCACCCTGCCCGTCCGCTGCGCAGACAGAGTGACCTCGGTCTCCGACTTCACGGTGGACGTCGTTGTCGCGTTCACGATGACGCGGAGTTCACCCGGTTTGAGTTCAACAATCCTGACCATGACCGGTTTTTTCCCAACAACCATAATCAGGACCGCTATGATCAAAACAGCAACGATGGCCCATGCTGTTTTGCTTTTTAAAATGGAGGACAGCATCGCCATGTCATGCTTCCTTTTCAACGCTCTCAGCACTGTATTCGAGCCGCTCTTTGATATTCTTCATGAAAGCCCTCGTCACCTCGCCAAGCTTTTCCGCAACGACAATTTCCTGCAAAAAAGTGAAATGTCCCGTCACATGTCCCTCCAGGCGGTACGTCACTTCGGTTTCGTCATCGGAAATCTTGCGGAAAATAGTTACACCCGACGTGATCAGGTGTTCGTGCGTTGCCGTCCATGCCAGTCTCTGATTTTCCAACATCTCCGTGGTGTGGGCATGCATCTCGATGGTCCGGCTGAAAGGCCCGAGCGACATCCTGATCGTCCAGACCGAATCCAGATCGTTCAGGATCTTGACGCCTGTACACCCGGGGAAGAGGCATCCCACCTCAGGGCGATCGTTCATGAAGGACCAGACGCTCTTGATCGGCAGCTTAACGGTGAACACGACTTCTTTGACCGGCATGTCATCTCCTCACATATTCTGGGGCACCTTGAACTCTGAACCTTGTACTTGTCTTATTGATCCAACCCTTTTCCCATCGCCTTCGCGAGCTTCGCTGCCGCGAGTTGATAGTCATAAAGCGCCTGCACGTGATCGGTCTCCGCCTTCGCCGCGGCAACTTGCGCATCCGTGACTTCAATCGAGGGACCGACCCCTGCCCGGTACCTGCCTTCCGCAAGGTCCAGACTCTCCTGCGCGCTTTTGAGAGAACTGTCCATGACCGCGATCCGAGCGGATGCGCTTTCGAGGTCGGCGTACGCCTGGTTGACTTCGAGAAGGATCGACTGTCTGAGCGCGTCCCGCTGCGCTTCCAGCGCATGCTGGTTAGCCCGGGCCTCGCTGACCCGGCCTCTGGTCAGCCCTCCCTCAAAGAGCGGCATCGAAAGCATTACGCCCGCGTTCCAGCTGTCACCGACATCGCCCTCGAGGGGGACCCCGTTGAACGAGCCCATGGACGTGGTCCCATGCGTCCAGTTGTAGGCCCCGTTTGCCGAGAGTGTCGGCAAATAGCTTGACTGTTCGGTCTTGACGCGGAATTGCGCGGCCCGGATGTCGGATTCCGCTTTCAACATTTCCGGCCGGTTATTGAGCGCCTCCGCCAGGGCCTGGTCGAGCGAGGGGACTGCTGTTGGCCGAGAAAGGACGTCCTCGATCTCAACATCACGGACCGGATCGAGGCCCATTGCATTGTAGAGGGTTATGGTATTGATGCGGACCGCGTTCTCCGCATTGATCACCCCCAGCTTCGCGTTGTTGACGTCAACCTCGGCGCGGGTCACGTCGAACCGTGGTTTTGAACCTGCCCGGAAAAAAGCTTCCGCCTGTTTCAGATGGCTGTCGGTCTGCCCGAGCGTCTTCCGGGCAACGCTTACCAGTTTCTTGGCCTGAAGCAGGGCATAATAGGCCTGTTTTACGTTGAGCACGACCTCCTGGACGACACGGTCGATGTCCTGCTCGGCAGACTGCGTTCCGAATTTTGCCGAGTCGAGGGAATTGCCGGTCCTGCCGAAATCATACAGCACCTGATTCACGGACAGCGTGGTCGTATAGCTCTTCGTGATGCTTTCCCCGAATGCGCCCCCCGCGGCGTGGTTCTCGGTGTATCCCGTGCTTGCGGTGATTTGGGGCAGATAGGGTGACTCCGCCTGCAGCACTCTCCCCTGCCCCGCGATCAGGGCTTCCCGGGATGCCCGAATGGATGGGTGGTGGGCGAGTGCGTTTTCGATGCATTCGTGGAGCGTCAGCGTGCCGGAGGCCGAGGCAGGGGCCGCGAATCCAAGCAACAAAAGGTATAAGACTGCAAGATAACGCATTTTGGTCCTTCTTCTTCTGAGACCTGGAAGTGCAATTTGAACACGATCAGCGTGCCCACCTGCTGAAAAATTCCATAACCGCGCCGGACAGGACCGGGATCATGAGATTATCATTCAGGGGAAGCGGGAGCAATTCTATACAAGCTGCTGCCAGGGCGCCGAAAACCATCACCCCTGACGCCAGTTCCAGCCCGACGACGGGCAGCAGAAAACCGGCCGCCAGCGAGGCGACGATAAAAGCAACCGTGCCTTCGAGGCTTTTCTCCCCGATCTTCGTCCTCCCGAAGCGTTCGCCGATCGTCGTGGCGGCGACGTCGCCGAAGGCGAGAAAGCAGATTGCCGCCGCGGCAACCTGCGGCGCATAAGCATACAAAGACAAGCCGACACCGAGGATATAGGGCACCGTGCCGGTCATTTTGTGCACTTCATTGGTCCGAATGACGCCGCCCAGGTGCGCATAGATGTATTTGTTCCAGGCCGGGACCTTGAGACGAAGGATCTCGAATGCCAGTACAATGACGGTGAGTCCGCTATAAATGGCGAGGGCCGTATTTCTTTGAAAAATAAAATAGAGCGACAAAAGCCCCAAGCCGCCCAGAAGATGAAAGATCTTACGCCCTAAGTGTTTCATCGAACCTTTCTACCATGAAGAATAAAAAATGAACGCACGCGAAGAGAGTGCCGCAGCAAGACTTTTCCGGTGCCTGTTTTTCCCGTAGCGGATCATGATTCTTTACGGGCGTCGTTTGGGAGACTGCATACCGGGCTCATGCTGCATCGGTCGCATTCCAGCTGAATGGTGCTGTGGAGAATGCTGAATTTTTTTAACAGGAGCTCCCGGATTTCGTCAATAATGTTCCTGCAGCCGCTCACCAACTGGTCGTCGATGAGTACATGTGCGCTGAGTGAATATACGCCGGAGGTTATGGACCAGATATGGATGTGGTATGCTTCGCGGACGCCTTTCACCTGTGCGATCTCCGCCGAGACCGTGTCGATATCGATATGGGACGGCACCGCCTCCAGGAGAATGTTCACCGATTCCCTGACCAGGTTCCAGGAGCCGTAAATAATGACCATCGAAATCAAGATACTCAGGATCGGGTCGATCAGGTACCAGCCGGTATAAATGATGATGCCGCCGCCGATCACGACGCCGATTGAAGAAAGAGCGTCGCCCACGATGTGCAGATACGCGCCCCGGATGTTCAGGTTGGCGTGGCTGTGTTTGAAGAGGAAAAACGCGCCCGCCAGGTTCGCGATCAGGCCGACGATCGCAACGATCAACATCAGCCCGCCTTCGACGGGCTCCGGGTGAATGATCCGCAGATAGGCCTCGTATATGATGAAGATCGAGACGAGGACGAGCACAATCCCGTTCAGCAAAGCCGCGAGGATCTCGAGTCGGTAAAAACCGAAGGTCTTGCGTTCGGTTGCCGGCATGGTGGCGAACTTCATTGCAAAGAAGGAAAGCAGCAGGGCAAGATTGTCCGTGAACATGTGGCCGGCATCGGACAAGAGTGCCAGACTGTTCGACAACAGGCCGCCGGCCACCTCGACAAGCATCATGAGAACCGTGATCGATAAAGCGATCAAAAGGTCCCGCCGGCCGGCCGCGGACGCGCGGAGCTTGTCGTGGCCGTGACCGTGAGCATGGTCATGGCCCTGCGCATGTTCGTGATCGTGGGACCCTGTTTGACCGTGAGAGACCGCCATAAAATGATCTAACCCTTCTTTGTCAGCCCTGCGTCCAAAAACGCAGCTCCGTTACCGCTTCGATGGCCCCGATTTCAGTTGCATAACCGTAAAAAGCCACGAGGCCTTTCTTTTCTTTCTCACCGAGACGGTAGCTGAATAAATTCCAATACTTCAGCAGTACGTCTGCCGGGATGTTGAATTTGCCCGCGCTCGTTTCAGCCAGTTCCTCGAGATGAGACAGCCCGTACGCTCTTGACTCCATAATAATATCATACAACCGCGCAAGATCGTTGTGAATATTTTTTCGATCGTTTACCTGCCAGAGTGCGAATACGAACGGCAGGCCGGTAAATGTGTGCCAGAGATCGCCAAGGTCGTAGCAATGAGGGTAGGCGGATGTTGCGGCTCGCTGTATGGCCAGGTCTCCGATGGTCAGGATTGCATCAGCCCGTTCAGACGGATCTTCGGCGCCCTGTTCGTACAGGATATACCGGGGGCTGACTCCGTACCGTATTTCCAGCAGTATGCGGAGCAGAACGACCGACGTTGCCGAGGCCGTGGTCAGCGCAACGACCCTGTTCGCGAGTTCCTCGATCGGGACCTTGCTCTCCAGGAGTATGCTCATGACTTTACTGTTTGACGTAATGGAAAGGTCGGGCAGCAGAAGATAGCGGCCCTTGTTCACGGCATATTCGATGGAAGATGACGGGGAAACGTCGATCGTTCCCTCGGAAAGCAGGCGGTTTAATTGCGTCGGGATGCCTTCGACAAGTTTGAATGGGAATGCAACTTTCCGCAGGACAATCCCTGCATGAGGAGGAAAACAGTTTGAATAAAGGATATGGCCTAGTTTAAGCATGATGGAATAAAAGATGATCGAGGCCGTGGAAGAGCGCCGCCGGAAGAGGTTCCTTCGTATGAAAATGATGAATTGACCCTTCTGCCGTTACCTTTGCTTACCAGCGTTCTTTTATGCCTCCGCCTTTCTCTTTCTGAAGAAGTTCTCGACATCATCCACGATCGTATACACGACCGGAATGACCACCAGGGTGAGCAGCGTCGAGGTGATCAGACCGCCGATCACTGCGATGGCCATCGGCGCCCTGCTTTCCGCGCCCTCGCCGATTTTCAGCGCCGTGGGCAGCATGCCGAAAACCATGGCTGCCGTGGTCATAACAATCGGACGAAGCCTCACCGGGCCGGCTTTGAGCAGCGCTTCTTCGCGCGTCATGCCCCGCTTTCTAAGCGTGATCGTATAGTCGATAAGCAGGATCGCGTTCTTGGTGACCAGTCCCATCAGCATGATCACGCCGATGAGGCTGAAGATCTGGATGCGTTCACCGGTAATATACAACAGGCCCATCGCGCCGATCAGGCTTACGGGCAGCGAGAACATGATCGTGAAAGGATGCACAAAGCTCTCGAACTGTGAGGCCAGAATCATGTACACCATGATGACTGCGATGGCCAGCGCGAAAGCGATGTTCTTAAAAGCGTCCAGCATCGCATCGGCCATGCCCACATACCGCGTGGAAATGTCCGGCGAGGAGTTCTTTTTCACGATCTCGTTCAGGTCGGTCATGGCCTGGCCCATGGGTTTGGTTTTTTCCGTGCCCGCGAAGAGCGTTGCGGCGCGCTGACGATTATAATGCATGATGACTGTGGGCCCTTTGCCCGTCTGGATCGACGTAACATCCTTCAGGCGCACCAGCTCACCGGTGGACGAACGGAGCCAGAGGGAGTCGATGTCCGCAGGCTGGTCCCGCTCCTGGGGAATGAGGCGCGCCGTTATATCGTACCGCTCCCCTTCCTTGTCGTCCTTGTACTTGCCCACGATCTCGCCGCCGATCATGGTATTGATCGTGCTGCCGATCGTGGATGCGCTCACGCCCAAATTTGCAGCCCGGTCGCGGTCGATTCTGACCCGGACCTCCGGCTTGCCGACCTCGATCGACGTATCCACGTCCACAACGCCCGGCACTTTCGCGAATTGATCGCGTATCGCCAGCGTCCGCATGTTCAGGTCCGCAAGGTCGCGTCCCTGGATCATAAGCTGGATCGGCGACGACCGCATGCCGCCGCCCACCATGGCCACCAGTTCCACCGAGGACTTCAGATCGGGCCTCGCTACCAGCGAGTCCCGGACCTGTTTCATGGAATCGATCTGGGCGATTTTCCTGTCCTTCCGTTCCTTCAAGTTCACATAGATCCTGCTCTTGTTGACATCAGGCGTAAGATCGGAACCGGTCACGTAGAACGTGCTCTGGACTTCGGGACGTTTGCAGAGTTCCTCGTCGATCTTTCTCATGACAGCGTCGGCGCGGGGCAGGGAATAATCGATCGGCGTTTCAAGCCTGACCAGGTATCGCCCCTGGTCTTCGGTGGGAAGAAATTCCTTGCCCAGGATCCCGAAAAGCAGGAGGCCCGCGATGACGCTGGCGATTGCGATCGCAATGACCTTCCAACGGTTCCGTAACGCCATGGCAAGGAGGGGGTTATACACGCCGAAGACGGCGTCGAAAATTCGCTCGAGGAACAGGTACAGCTTGCCGTGCTTTTTGCTGTAACTCAGGAACCGCGAGGTCAGCATAGGCGTGAGCGTCAGGGACACGAACAGTGAAATGAGCACGGCCACGGTGACCGTGATCCCGAATTCGTAAAAGAATTTCCCGACAATACCTTTCATGAACGCGACCGGCACGAACACGGCCACAATGGAAAACGTTGTGGCCATGACCGCCAACCCGATCTCGGACGAGCCATCCAGGGACGCCTGCATCGGGGATTCACCTTCCTCCATCCTTCGATAGATGTTCTCAAGCACCACAATGGAGTCGTCGATCAGGATCCCGATAGAAAGCGACAGGCCCAGCATGGTCATGTTGTTAAGCGTAAACCCGAAGGCCTGGATGAACGCGAAGGTCGCGATCACCGACGTGGGCAGGGCCACGGCGCTGATCAATGTGCTCCGTACGCTTCTGAGGAATATGAAAATGATGAGCACGGCCAGGGCCGCGCCGAGCCACAAGGACACCTGAACATCTTCGATCGAACGGCGGATGAATTTCGACTGGTCAAAGGTAATATCGAGTTTCATTCCCGGGGGCGGTTTGATGGCGGCAACAGCGGCCTTGACCCTTTCGGCAACGGCGACGGTGTTTTCCCCGGACTGCCGTTTCACCGATAACCCGACCGCGGTCTTTCCATCGTACCGGGTAAGGGAGCGCTCGTCCTCAAGCCCGTCTTCCGCATAACCGATGTCACGCAGCTTGATGAGCCTGCCGTGCCGGTACGCGATGACAAGATCATTGAATGCGGCAGGGGTCTCGAACTCTCCCTTGGTTTTAACGACATATTCAGTTCTTGTATTTTCCACGCGCCCCCCGGGAACTTCCTTGTGCTCTTTTCCCAGGGCGGATTTGATATCGTCAGCCGTCAAGGAGGCAGCATCCATCTTGACCCGGTCGATCCAGATGCGGACCTGGCGCGTTCGGCCGCCGCTTATGGTCACGGAACCCACGCCGGGGATCTTTTCTATGTCGCGCTTCAAGACCTTATCCGCGTAATGCGTCATGTCCCTGATTGAGCGGTTCCCCCATACGGCAATCCAGACAATAGGCTGGTCCTCGGGGCTGATCTTTTCGATCACCGGCGGGTCCGTGTCGCGGGGAAGCATGTTCCGGACGGCAGCCACCTTGTCCCTGACATCCTGTGCCGCCTGTTCCAGATTGCGCTCAAGGTAGAACTCGACCGTCACAATGGAATACTCCTCCATGCTCCGGGAGGTTATGGATTTTACGCCGCCGATCGTGTTCACGGCCTCCTCGATCGGGTCCGTGACATCGACCTCCATGATCTCGGGGCTCGCACCGACCAGTTTCGTCGTTATGTTGACGACGGGGAAGTCCACTTTCGGGAAGAGATCAAGCGCAAGCCGCGGGAACGCAACAATGCCGAACACGATCAGCGCCACCCCGATCATCGTGATGAACACCGGTCTTTTAATGGATATTTCAGGCAGAAACATGCTTAACCCTCGTTTTTAAATTACGTTGTTTTAAAGAATCCCGTCAAAGGCATAAAAACGAAATTTCTGGAGATCGGTAAAGATTCAGCTCAGAATATCTCACCTCTGCGTTCCCGGTGATAGAGTTAGGATTCTTTTCCCAGCATCCCGATGCTTCTCTTGAGACGAAGGATCGCAATCTGGCGGTCGTAGGTCGCGTTCATAAGCTCCCGTTCCGCCGTAGTCAGGGCCTCTTCCGCGTCAATGAGTGACAAGCTGGCAAGAAGTCCCTCGGAAAAAAGCCCTTCCACTGCCTCGTAGTTGCCTTTTGCATAGTCCATCTCCAGCTTCGCCGTGTCCAGCACCGAGGTAACGGTCTGAAGATTTACATAGGCTTCGAGTACATCGGATTTAATCGACTTTCGAAGTAAATCGCCGGATAATTCAGCCTGTCTGACCTTGGACCTGGCTTCCGACACTTCGGACTTCATGAGGCCGCCTTCGAAGATCGGGACCGTCAGGCGGAGGCCCGCATAGTAGGTTGTCGAGTCCGTAAAAATAGCGGGCCGGGAATCCTGATACTGCGCCCCGGCCACAGCTGCCAGTTGAGGGAAATGCCCGCCCTGAACAATAGTAACATTTTCCTCGGCAATGCTCTTGTTCACTCTCGCATTCTTATAGTCATCACGATTAGCCAGAGCAAGCTTTTGAAGATCTTCGAGGCCCTCTGACGGCTGATCGAGTTGAGCCGGTTCCTCAACCTGCATGTCCGCAGGAAGTTTGGTCAACAGGCTCAATTTCTCCCGGGCGATCTTGATGCCGTCCTGGGCCCGCACCAGGGCAATCCGGGCCTGGCTCACCAATGAATTGGCGCGGAGCAGTGCGGACTGATTGGCCTTGCTTTTGCGCGTTGCGGCTTCCCGTTCCGTGACTTCTTTATGACGCTCCATCCGTTCCAACGACCGTTTGCTGATGTCCACGGCCTTCTGGGCTTTGAGCACGCCGTAATACGCATCGGCAACGGCGAGCATCATGTCCTGCCTGGCAAGGGACAAATTGCCGTCGCTGGCTTCGCTCATTTTTTGGGCCGTACGAAGCGCGGCAAGCGTTCTTCCGCCGGTGTAGAGCGGCTGTGTGAGGACCAGCGCTGCCTGGTATTGGTCCAGGGGCTGAAATAAAAACGCTCCACCCCCGGGAGGAAGTGTTTCATTAAAATGCGTATACGCGCCTTGCGCCACTAACCGCGGATACAGATACGTCCATGCCTGGTCAACCCGGTAGCCCGATTGTGCAACGTCTTCCTCGGCTATTTTTACAATTTCATTCGTGCCGAGGGCCGCTTTGTAGGCATCTTCGAGCGTATACACCTTGTCCCCTGCATATGTCTGCGGGGCCCACGCGATACAAGCCAGGACAATGATGAGAACCGGTACTGATTTCATGATTCAGAATCCTCTTCTTCTTTATGAGCGTTTTGTCCGGCTAAGATTTCAAGGCCAGACCATTAAAAAAGAGATCCGTTACGAAAGCTCCGAATTTTTTCGGGGACAGGTTCACGCATCTTCCATGAACGTGTTCCGCCATGGGTTGCAAAATAAAATTGTGGATGATTACGCCGATCAGGGAAGGCACTGCGAGCGATGGATCGAATTTTCTGAGTTCACCGCTCTTCATCCCTTCCCTGAACATTTTGACGAGATGGGCATAATTGTCTGCGAAATACTGCTCACAGATCCAGGTGCAGTTCCCGCTGCTTCCCGCAAATTCCATGGCCATGATCCTGCGCAAGTCCTCGTTGCCTTTTTGAAAACGGATGAAGCCCTCGACGTACTTCTCTATTTTTTTGCGGACCGATGTTTTGGAAGTAAAAACAGGGTCTTTCCAAATATCGATCATGGCCGAGAACGAGTCGCTCAATACAGCACGATAGAGATCATCTTTGTCCTTGAAATGGTAATAGATCATCGCATTATTCACTCTGGCTGCTTCAGCGACTTCCCTGACCGAGGTGCCGGCGAGGCCGCGCTGCGCGAATACCCTGCGCGCTGCGCCAAGGATTTCTGCGCGCGTATCGCCGTCAGACCTCCCTGCTTTTGGGCGGCGACCGGCGGCATGTTTTTGCGTTCGGGAATAGTTCATTTCAATTTAACTAATCGGTTAATTAATTATTGAGGGCGAGGATACACCAAATCACGGCAGGGTGTCAAGTTTTTTATCGGCGGTTTTTCCCGACTTAAAAAGGGGGACCTGTAGCCCTTCACGAGCCTTAGGTGAGAACCACCTCCCCAACCCCTCCTTGGCAAGGAGGGGAAGTAAGTCCCTCCCCTTGCCAAGGGGAGGTTAGGTGGGGTGATTTCAGTTGAATTGCATGGGTAAATAAATTTACGACGCGCCACCCTAGCTGTCATCATCCATCATCCGGTGTTTCGGCCGCTCGATATCGTCGAACTGGCCCGTTTTGACGGCCCATATGAAGATGAACCAGGCAGCGAGGCCCAGGAAAAACATAAAAACAATGAGTGCAACGATTGTCCAGAGCATGTTAGCAGTATATCACTACTTTCGAAACGGTTCCGCACTTTCTGATCCGTCATCGGCAAGCTAAACTTCTTTTTCCTGGTCGGTATGATCAGGATAAATGAAAGGAGCTTCCTGTTCCACCTTAATCTCCGGAGTGGTGAGGTTTTGCAGGATAAAACGCAACGGTGTGAGCCGATAGGTGAGGTTCCTTCTCTCTACATACACATTGGCTTGCAGCTTCAGCCTGCTATTCGGTGCAAGAAGGAAAGGATTTTCGGCAATTTCCAGCTCTGCATCCTTGATGCCGGCAAGGCCCAGTTGGAAGATTGCAGGCTTGAGGCTGTGATTTTCGACTGTGAGTGAATAGGAATTCATCATGCCGGGGTGATCGCCCGTTTGTTGAGCTCTTTGGGGTTCATCACGAAAAACCCAGAAATCAACCGGTACTCTGACATATATTTGATACGCCAGCAGCGCGGCAATGCAGGAAAAAGCAAAGGAAAGCCCTATCACACGGACCCGCGTTGCCTTCTGCGTTGAGCCGGCAGACCCTCGGAAATACCGCACAAGCAGTCTTTTGCCGGTTTTCTGTGCCTGCGCTTGGCATGCGTCGATGCACTCGGCGCAGTTGATGCATTCAACCTGGAGGCCATCGCGAATGTCTATCCCTGAGGGGCAAGCGCGAACACACGCCTCGCACCCGAGGCATTCGTCTGCATGCTCCCGGTCGAACGCGATCGTGAGTGTTTTGTCGTCGAAAAAGGCGCTTTGAAATCTTGCGTAGGGGCAAACGGAGCCGCAAAACTTCTGTCGGACAAAAGCGAGGTCCAAAAACAGGAGTGCGGTGAAAAAAAGCCAGGGGCCTGCTGTCCAGGGTCCGAGTGACCAGTGGGCAGCGTCCCTGATCATCTCATAAGGTGAAACGAAATACCATATCAGGTCCGCACCAACAAGCGCAGAAAAGAAAAGGAGAATACCGTATGAAAGGGCCGAGCGTGCGATCTCGTACCGGCCGACCCGGGAGAAGGCAAAAAACCGCCTCGCAAAATCAGAGAGGACCGACTGGGGACACATCCAGCCGCACCAGATGCGTCCATAGAGAACCGTAACAAGTATGACGCCGAGGAAGAAAAGAAGAAAAACGAGCAGGAAGAAATAAGCTTCACTGATCCAGATGATGGAACCGAAAAAATACAGTTTGAGTGACGGGACGTCAAAGCGGAAGGCGCTTTCGCCGTTCACCCGAACGAAGGGGAGCCCCAGCAGCAGCGCCGCCTGCAGCCATGCAGCAACACGGCGCTTGGCCCGAAAGGATGTTCTTTTCATGCCTGACTATTTCGTGTGCCGGAAGTATATATAGTGTGCAACGGCGCGTACCTTGTCAGGACCGAGCTGTTTTCCAAAGGCAGGCATGCCCTTCGGTGTACCATTGGCGATAACGCGAATATGGTCTGCAAGGGTCCCGCCATAGATGAATTTCGGTCCCGTGAGCACCGGGCCGATTCCGCCTTCGAGTTTTTCGCCGTGACACATGGCGCAGTCCGACTTATAGATTTCCGGCCCTTGCTCGGCCTTCGCGCTCTCCGACAGGCCGGACTCGACCTCTTTCGTTTCATGAGTCATGACCTGCTGTTTGAATGCTTCCATTCGTTGCTGATATTGTTTTGATTGAGACCAGCCGGTGGTCTGCGGAGAAAAGAGATACAGGTAGCACAGTCCGCAGACGATGAGGCCGATAAACAGAATTGTCATGCCAAGAGGCATCCTCGACTTCCCCTCTTTTCGTTCCTCTATTCCGTCATATACGCCCATGGTCATCTCCCGATGCTCAGCAGCAGTTTGACTGTCATTCCTATGCGTTATCGGCAATCGACATAAAAACGCATTTTTTCAGGTTAATCCTCATTCAGCATTCGGTATTTCGGCTCTTCCACGCTCGCTTTTCGACTGGCGCGAAAATAATAGATCACGACGCCGACAAAAACACCGGCAAGCAGAATCGTAAACCCGAAATAGAGCCACACTTTCCAGGCCATGTTATGGTTTTAACTCCCTTCCCAGTCGCATAAGATAAGCGACCAGTGCATCCATTTCATTTTTACCCGCAAGCGCCTGCATGTCTTCGGCCGTATATGGATAGCCGAGAACGTGCATTTTCTTTTCCGTGTACTCTGTATCCAACGGTCTTTCGCCGAGCCACGCATACGCCGGCATGTTCGAGTCACGGTACATGCTGCGGGGATCCTTCAGGTGCAGATAATGCCAGGCTGCGGGATATTTCGTGCCGACACGTGCCAGGTCCGGCCCCGTACGTTTCGAACCCCAGAGGTGGGGCCGGTCAATGGCGGACTCCTCGAGTTTTGACGGTGCGCCGTAGCGGGCTGTTTCAAAGGGCAGCGGTCTGACCGTCTGGGTATGGCAATTATTGCAGCCTTCCCGGATGTAGATGTCCCTTCCCTCTATTTCAAGCGGCTTGTAGGGGATGACCTTTTCGATAGACGCCGTCGTAGTCCCCAGGAACAGGGGGATGAAGGTAGTCAACAGCGTACCTACAAGGATCGTCAGCGTTGCAAGGATAATGAAGATTACCGGTCTTTTATCGACATTCATGGGAATCTCCTTCGAACCCTCTTCGCATCATGCCTGCTGCGCAGCAGGCGCCGTTTTAATCGTCTTGTAAATGTTGTAGACGAACACCAGGAACCCCGCGAAGAAAATGACTCCTCCCACTGTACGCATGTTCCAAAAGGGATAGTTGGGCGCCAGGGTCTGTACGAAATTGGCATATACCAGGCTGCCGTCCTTGTCCATGGCCTGCCACATCGCCCCCTGCCGAAGACCTGTTATCCACATCGTGACGGAATAGATAAGCTGGCCTACGAGCACGAGCCAGAAATGCAGGTTGGCAAGCTTGATGCTGTACACTTCGGTGCTGTAAATACGCGGGATCATGTAATAAAACCCCGCCGAAAGCGTCATCGTTACCCAACCCATGGTACCCATGTGTACATGGCCGGGGACCCAGTCCGTGTAATGAATAAGAGCGCTGAAGGAACGTACTGCCTGGCTCGGCCCCTGAATCGTCTGAAGGCCGTAGAATGTTATGCCGAGGACGATAAACTTGACCAGATAGTTGGACCGCATCTGCTGCCATTGGCCGTTCATCGTTCCGTACCCGTTGATGACCGAAGCCCAGGAAGGCGCGATCAGGAAAATACTGAAAGCGATTGCCACGGTCTGGATCCAGTCCGGGAGCGGCGTATATACGAGGTGATGCGCCCCGGTCCAGAGATAGGCAAAGACCAGGGACCAGAAACCGATGATGGAAAGCCGATGGCTGAAAAGCGGGGCGTTCGATACCTTGGGCAGGATGTAGTAGAAAACGGCGAGCGGCAGCGTCGTGAAGACGAAAGCGACAGCGTTGTGTCCGAACCACCACTGCACATTGGCATCATTGGCGCCGGCATAGATCGAGTACGATTTGAACCACGATACCGGAACGGACAGGTTGTTGCCGATATAGACGATGGCGACGCCGACGACCGTTGCGAGGATGTACCAGAGCGAAACATACATCTGCTCTTCTTTCCTCTTCATAATGGTGCCGATAATGTTGATCGAAAACATCACCCAGAGGATCACGACGCCGATCTTCAGGGGCCATTCGAGTTCAGAGTATTCCTTGCTCGTGTTCATTCCGGCAAAGAGCGACAGCGCGGCGAGAAGGATGGCGATATTGAAGATATAGAGCGTTGCCCTGGCAAGGCCGGGAAACGCGAGCGGCGTCCTGCCGAGCCGCTGGACGAGGAAAAAGAACAGGCTGAACGCCGCCGGCACCGTAAAACCGTAAATAAGCGCGTTTGTATGGATCGGTCTGAGTCTTCCGTAGGTAAGCCAGGGGGTGAAATTGAGCGAGGGGTAGACTAGTTGCAGCGAGATGAGGATGCCGACGAGGAGCCCCACGACCCCCCAAAACAGAGATGAAATCGCGAATCCTTTTACCGCACGATAGTCATACTGGATTTCCGGTGTCATAGGGCGCGCTCCGATCGTATGGGTGAAACGCAGATGGCTTAGACTTTTTGTCTGGAAAGGTCCTCGAAATTCGCTTTCTTAAGAGTATCGGTCACCTTGGTCTGGACGTTCGCCCAAAGCAGGGTGGTGGGACAATGTTTTGAGAAATTACATTTCTTTTTGTCCATGAGGCAGAGATTCATATAGAGTTTTCCCTCGATCGCCTCTAGGACTTCGAGCACCGTAATTTCCCGGGCCTGCCTGGCCAATGAAAAGCCGCCTTTTACTCCGCGGTAAGAACGTACGATCTTCGCCTTAACCAGTTTTTGCAATATTTTCGCCAGAAAACTGCGCGGTATTTTATACTCCTCCGCTATTTCATTGATGAAACTTACTTTTTTAAACGGTTGGCGGGAAAGATATAAAATACTGCGGATTCCGTAATCGCCTTCACGTGTTACCTGCATGGTTCTAAGTATATCGAACCTTTTGCTGTTGTCAAGGATATACAGCGTATCGGCCGTCTGAGGCGGGACGAAACCCGCTTTTTCACCGGCCGCTTGATTTATCATCCATTTTATATTATAGTTTCTCATGCACAAAAAAATTAAAACAGTAGCAGAATTGCGCCCTCTCCTGGACATACTGCGCGGAGCCGGCAAGAAAATCGTTTTTACGAACGGATGCTTTGACCTTATTCATACCGGGCATACGCGATATCTTGCGCAGGCAAAATCCTACGGAGACCTGCTCCTCGTTGCAGTCAACAGCGATGCATCGGTCAGAAAAATTAAAGGCGAAAAAAGACCGATCAACCCCGAGGCCGACCGCATGGAGACCCTGGCCGCTCTGGAAACGGTGGATTTTGTTGCCGCCTTCGACGAACCGGACCCGTACCGGATCATCACCGAACTGAGACCCGACGTTCTGGTCAAGGGTGGAGATTGGCCCATCGAAAAAATCATCGGCCGTGATGTGGTTGAAGCGCGAGGGGGGCGTGTTGTTAATGTTCCCTATGTGGAAGGAGCTTCCACAACCGGGATCATAGAAAAGATCATAAAGAGGTATTGCTGAACCCCGTGCAGGCTGCGAAAAAATCTCGCACTGTCTGCAATCTGTTCGACTATTCCTGCTTTTTCTTCTTTTTCTTCTCGTCTTCTATCGAATACAGCGTATCGTCGTCGAACCCAAAGTAATGACCGATCTCGTGAACGACCGTATCCATGACTATCTCTTCTATCTCTCCGGGTGAAGAAGCAGCGCGTTCGATGACTTTCTGATAAATGACGATCCTGTCCGGCAGTGCATTCCCGTAATTCCACTCCCGTTCCGTAAGCGGCACTCCCTGGTAGAGGCCGAAGAGCGTGCCCGACGTTATCCCCATGTCGTCTAACAGTTCTTGCGGGGGCTGGCCTTCAATTTCGATGACGATATTGCGCAGCTTCTTTCTGAATTTTCCGGGCAGTCGTTTAAGAGATTTTGCAACGATTTTTTCGAAGGACGGACGATCCATGAAAGTATTATAAACATTTAGCAAGAATCTTCAAGTGAAACTGGCAAACTGCCGCTGAAAGCCCGGAGCATGGAATGCTATGCTGTTATCAAACTACTCCTAGAAACTATCGTAGTAGCCTCTGCTGAAGAATGTCCCTCAGATCCCTTCTGCCGTCCAACACGCAGTGGATAAAAACAGATGCACCGGCAACTTCATATATTATTCTGTAAGGCTTGAAAAACACTTCACGATATTCAAGAACGCCGATCCGTTCCAATTCGGGAGGATAATGCCCGCGCAAGGGCGAGGTGTGAAGACTCAATATGGCCTGTTCGATGTTCCGGGAAAGCCTTTCGGCCTTCACTCCAGAATCATGATGTTTGACATAGATATAAATTTCATCAATGTCTTTTTCCGCGATGTCGAGCAGGTAAACCTCGAAGCGCTTCGTCATTCTGCTGCCACCCATTTGTTTCGCAAGTCCTTGAACGTCTTCGCAGCAGGTTTGTACCTTTTTCCCTCAAGGCTCTTCTTGCTCTGAGCAAGAATCTTCAGTAAGGCGAGGCTATCCTGCAACTCTTCATACTCCTTGATGCCCTGAATCACCGCCTTCGCCTCCCCGTTAAGGGTGATGACGACGCGACCGCCGCTTTCTTCGATGTCCCGGATAATTTCAGAAGCATGAGTCTTAACATAGCTGATGGGCTTCACGGCCTGGCTCATTTTCACGATGTTGTCCCTCCATATTTAGGTCTGAATACAGTATAAATAATGGTCTAAGGAATTGCAAGGAAGATTTTCTGAATTTTGCACATGATATCCTTTACACAGTTTGAATGTAGTCAAAGACTTTGGAAAGACTTTGGTGACATACTATATCGCTCCTGTCAAGTGACGGCTTAGTTTTATGATTTTCAATCAGATAACTTTCGGCGTCAGCTGAGAACGCAGCTCTTCTTCCGGCATTTCTGCCGTCATCGCTTTGATCGGCGAGTCTCTCGCATCCAGACGAACGATAACTCTAATCGTTACAATCTATTCGGCGTGCCGCGCTTTTGGTTTGGCCGCCAAGAATACCTTATCCAGATTCTATCGTTCAAACGAGAGGCCCAGCATTGTCCCCACCGAGGTCGTAGCCTCAACGTTGTGTCTCGGGCTCTCTCGCCGAAATCAGTTTTTATGCTTCACAGATCATGCCGCCTTTTTCTTCGCGACCTGGTCCTCCTGTTTGAGGTATTTCGGATCAAAGCATTCTTTCTTCTTCATCAGTGTCCAGGCGATGATAAGGAGCTTCGCGGCCAGCTTGACCCGCATCTTTGTGACGATGCCTTTCTCCTTTGCCCGGCCCTTGAGCTTGTTCGTGAAGTATGCGATGAAGTCCTTGTTCTTGAGCGAGGCGATAAATGCCGCCTGTGAATCTCAATGGGGTCACTTCTCGATCCTTGACAGTTTAGCCTCAATGCGTTGTAACTGCGCCATGGCTCTTCGATCTTCTCCAACACGATTTCTTAAACGTCGCCGCTCCTGGCTCACTGCAGTATAGTCCACGCCGAACAAGCGACCAATCTCGGGATTAGTCATCCTGCCGTAGCGATAGAGCAAATCCATGGTGATTTGCCGAAGTGGGCCTTTTTCTGTTTTGATCGCGTCGAACGTCTTGCCCGTCTGCTGTTCAATGCTGGCGAGAATCTCGTCCCGTGATCCGTGCCGCTTAATCTCTTTATGGGCTGGCGCTTCAGCATCAGATTCCGCCTGCAGATATCTTTCTTTGACCCAGGCGATAAATTGCGCACCCCCGATGACACTCTGGCCGATGATCTGATCGCTGATTCCCTTGCCGTTGATCATTTCTTCAACCAACGCTTTTCTATATATCTTCCGCGCCTTGTCCGTATCTCCACCGTAATCGGCAAGAACGAGATCGTAGGTCATGAAATGAAGCTTTTTCCGTTTCTGCAAATAGCCGGAAAGACTGCTCCACGGGTAGCTCTTCAGTCTCTTGTACTTTTCCTTCGGATCTATGTCCTCCTGTGATTTGACGCGAACGGGATTGAGATGGATGTATCGGGAAAGGACCGAAAGATATACGTCCCGATCCACCAATATTGCTTTGTATCGACCCTGATAAAGATGCCCGACGCGTTTACGCCGGCGGTTGTAATATCCGATGTAGGCAATGTTGAAGTGGCGCATGAATTCGGACAGGTTTCCGAGCGGGGTTTCAATAAGAAGATGAAAATGATTGGACATCAGGACGAAGCTGTGAAGTTTGATCGAACATATATTGACGGATTGATTCAGCAGTTGAAGGAAACGATTGCGATCTGCATCGTCGCGGTAGATGGTCTGCTTCTCATTGCCGCGGCAGGTTACGTGATATACGGCGTCAGGGTACAGAATACGAAGCGGGCGTGCCATGTGACGGAGTATGGCATATCATGCCGATATTGTCAAGGATCGAGAAGTGACCCCAATAGTCCCCCCAGTTCATAGAAGCCTCCTGTCTCTTGAATTTAGTTCCGTCATAAACTAATTCTTAGCAGGAGGTTTCTATTTTTGGTAGTCTTGTAAAAGATTTTCTTTGTGCTTTACTGGGGAAAGCTAACCTCATGCTCTACCCATATATAACGTTGTTTCTCACTATGCTTTTCCCCGCTCCGCTTCTCTCTCCACCCGCTCAAGCGCTCTTACTATGCTCGATGTATTCACGCCCAGATGACGTGCCGTCTCGGCGGCCGAGAATCCAAGCTCTTCCCTTGCCAAGAAGGCAATAGCCGCCCGCGTCTCACTAACTTTCTGTCGACAAATCCCGGCTTTTATCTCGCTCTCGCTGATTTTTCGTTTTCTACATTCCTCGACAATGATATTGGCGATGGTTCGACCCGCGCGTTTCAGCTTTAGCTGACGCACTTGTTTCTCTTCCGCTTCCTTCAAAACGGCATTGACAAAATCGCCGCTCCCGAGGATCCGCTCGTCATACTCTTCTCGCTGTCCCCTTCTTCTCGCCGAGATCACCTGTGACCAGCCGCCTTTGCTTCGGACGAGCCCTCCGCCGGTCAACTCGGGATTTCTCCTCATTGTGAAGCCCTCTGCGATAAACTTCCGGTACGCATTCCGCGCTTTCCGTTTAGTATCATTGAATTGAAGCAATACATGATCAATGCCCATCCATGCATACTCGCTTTTCCCCATCGCTGCTTTGTGTCCACTCCACCGGTAGCTGTCCAGTTCCGTGATTGTTTTGACGATCCCGGCCCTTACAGGATTCAAGTGGATGTACTGGATCAAAGCTAATAGATAGCGGTCCTCTTCGCATAGGATGGACTTATAGCGGTTCTCGAATAAGTGTCCAGTCCTTCGATGTCGGCGGTTGTGATAGAGCGCGTACCAAGTCAACACCTTGCGCATTACGGCTGATATGCCTTTTTTGCCGCTCCTGAACAAAAGATGGATATGATTGTCCATCAATACCCACGCATAGACTGAGCATTGTGATTCCTCGACGGTCTTTCCCAGGCGGTCAATAAATTTCGTCCTATCCTGATCGTCGCTGAAGATCTTGGCCCGATTATTTCCGCGCACCATGATATGGTGCAGCGCTCCGGGAAAATCCAAGCGTGCCTGGCGCGGCATACAGAATCTCCTCCCGGTTTGTCTCCTGCGATTATTTCATCCCTTCCTCGACTACATTACGACTACTGCGTTATGCATACTGAGAAACAATGTCACCATAGTTCGAACAACTGTCCGCTGTTTTTCTTTCTTCGTTTCAATTCAGGCTTGTCTTCGTAAATAAATGGCTCACCAAAATCTGGATACGTACTGATAGGACCAACACACGAACATTCATATAGTCTCTCTTTCATACGCAACCGCGCGGGCCTGTCGCGTCATGGTCACAATCGGCCGTGAAGTGGTCCGTACCAGACGGCTCATGTCCTTTGAACTGACGTTCCCTGCCACGGTAATTGCAGGGCTCAATACTACCTTATCGATAGCTTGGTGCTCTTTCAAAAATACTCTTATGCCGGATAAGGCGTCAAGTGGTGACGTATAAACATTTAAGCAAATTCCTTCACGAAGGCACCTTTCGGCGACGGCATCAAGCTCTTTATTGCAGATTTTCTCGCCGCAACGGGAACCCTCAGACGCAATCTGTATCGCAGTATTGTGCTCGCTAGCCTCGGTAAAAGTAATAGCGGTCATCATGTTCTCTAATCTACTATTGAGGTTAGACCGTTTCTGAACAAACAGAAGAATGATATCCTCCTCCATTGCTTTTGCCAGCTCGATTGCGTATGAAACGCCTTCTTCTAAATCATCGTCAAAGAGCGTGACGAACAATAACTGTCTTTTCCCCATTTCTTAGCCCTCCAGCGTATGAGCGCTGCATATTTATCAATATCACCATTAGGGATCTATTTTAATTGCTGGCACCCGATACCATTTAATATTTATCTTTACTGAGCTAGCACGACGAAATCGTCTTTTCTGTTTTTTTGCAAGCAATTTTCAGTGCTCTCTGTACAGACCGGCTTTTCCTTGCCAAAACTAATGAGCGATATCCTGCTGTTAGCAACGCCCATTTCTGTGAGGTATTTTTTTGCGACGACTGAGCGTCGTTGGCCAAGTGCTTGGTTATATTCCACCGTACCCCGCTCGTCACAATTGCCTTCGATCCTAATCTTCACCATTGGGTTCGATTTAAGCCATTCGGCGTTCTTTTCCAATGTTAGTTTTTCGTCTTCTCTCACGTCAGATTTATTAAAATCGAAATATATGGGTTGCAGACTTCTTTCAGCAGCCAACGCCAGCTCTTTTCCCTTTTCAGTTGATCCAGCAGGTGAAGCAGATTTTCCATTCTTGCTGCTCTCCGCCACGGCAGGGGGCGCAGGAGAGGCCACTTGCTCCTTTCCGCTCTCGGGTGAAGCCGTGACTTCGTACTTCTTAGGGCAACCCCAGAGAACAGACGCGGTCATTATTAATATTATTCCATAGTGCAGTATCGTGCTTTTTTTCATGAGAAAAGTCTCCCTTTATGAACGTAATATAGATGCCCATTCCGTGTGGCAACGCACAGATAGCCCAATGACGAGTAAGAATGCACAGAACTACCCGCCGATCATCGATACTTAAGGAATGGTCGTTGAATAATGAGCTGTGTGAACTAGATATTGCTAGAGATTAGACGGATGGAGGAGAATTGCCGGCGTAGAGGGGATTGAAACCCTTATAAATGCCAAAGATATTTCCCGGGCTATCGTTTAAACTATAAACTGTCGGGGCCGAAGGCTTGTGGAAGTCTTCTGGCACTGACGTATGCTTGAACAAGGGAAATTCTTCAGATGCATTTTCTGGAGTAAGAGCACTTATTTTTTTGACAAGAATGAAAGCGCTAGCATTGTTGTGTGGGTTTTCTTCTGTAAAAGATAGTCTCTCTGTAAAGAATTCGCACAGCAATTTACGAACGTTTTTTATGCCTGACGCATTATTGTTTGTCGCTTGAATACTTTCAGTTACCTGTCTATTAGAAAGAGTGTAGGTAAGAGGAGATATCGAGGAGACAAGAAAGTAAGCGGCAAGGAGTAGTTTGAAAAGTTGGTTTTTATCTGCAGTCAAAGTCATTATAGTGAATTAACGGTTTCCGAAAATTTATTAAATTATGGTAACGCCTCACGATTGAATAGTCAAGGTAAATCGCTTATTCTGTCAACCCAACAAATTTGACAGCTGTATCTCCTGTGTCCCTCCTGCATCGCTCATCATAAGGAACCCGCGACCGGAATCTCTTTGCCCAGTCGCCGGTTTTTCTCTTGAGGGACATCTTTTCTATTGTTGAATAGTAAGGTAGGCCGAGCTGCCGTTACGATATATGAGCAGAAGTACGGTGTCCTTGGTGCCGATCCGGGAAACCACCCGGTCATAGTCTTGCACGTTTTGAATAGCGGTCCTGTTCAATACACAGTGAGTCGTCTTTTTTGAAAGTTACAACGCCAAGAAATAATAGTTTCACAGTGCCGTTCGTGCAGGGCAGCACATGCGGTATGGTCCGAAGTTAAACATACTCTCATTTCACCTGTTTAGAGCGATTGACCAAGCGTTCCAATATAGCTCTTGTGAGACGAGGCCCTTCCGATGTTCGGAATATCGCTTGTGCATGAGCAGAGCCTTTTACTATAAGCACCTCATTCTGACTACCCGGCGAGTCCTTTGCCATCTGACGCACCGTTCCAGCCATACTCGTTGAAACATGCGAGAAAAAGTTAACCCTTAAGCGTCATGGTCGTAAAAAGGACGCTGGCATTAGGTGTTTTTCTGTCAATAAGGCCTCTGAGTATCACTTCCTTTCAGATATACCGATAAAGCCGTTCCCACACCCTCCGTGCTTCTAATCTCGATTTTGCCTCCATGAAGTCTGGCTATTTCCCGGCAGATGCTGAGTCCCAAGCCACTGCCGTCGATTTCCTTTGAACGGGAATGGTCTACCCGGTAAAAACGATCGAACACTTTGTCCAGCGCACTTTCAGGTATGCCGATTCCCGTATCCTTAATTTCGCACACAATGAATTGTGTTTCCTTCCTGGCGGAAATATGAACCTGGCCGCCGGAGATATTGTATTTAATGGAATTGTCCAATAGATTGGTAAAGAGCTCCAGCAATTTTTCACGGTCTCCATGAACCAATAGTGATGCGGAAATTTGCGAGGTATCTATCCCAACCCCTTTCTGCTCGGCAAGAGGCCGGAGGAGCCTTGCCGCGTCGTTTATGAGTTCCTTGACATCAAGGGTTTCAAGCTTCAGCTCAACCTTATCTGCAGTGAGTCGGGTCAAGGTCAGCAGTTTTCGAACAGTTGACGACATCGCCAGTGCCGCTTGCACGATTGCAGTCAGGCTGTTTTTGTATTCTTCCGTGGTCCTTTCTTTTCTCAGCGTAATCTCGCTCTGGCTCAGAATGACCGATAGCGGCGTCCTGAGTTCATGAGAGGCGTCCGCCGCAAACCGCTTCTGCTTGTTGAAGGCCTCTTCCATGCTACTGAATGTGCGGTTAAAAGAATGGGCTAAAATCCTCAATTCAGGAGGAATGCCTTCGAGAGACACCCGTGTCGAAAGGTCGTGTTCTGAAATCCTGTCTATGGTCTCCGAAATGTCGAGCACGGGAGCAAGTGCTTTCCTTGCAATGATGAAACCACCCGATGCGGAAAGAAGCATGACAATAAGCACTGCGCCAAGCAGGACACTGCGAAAATCCTCCAGCAGGTCCAACTGGGAGGCAATGTCCTCCGCGCACTGGATAACCAATCCCTGCATCCGCCTGTTTCCCGCACTTCCGCTCTCTCCCCTTGAAATGTTCCGGAAATTAATGAGCCGCGCTGCGCGGTTGTTCAGGCGGATGGTGGTAAATTGTGTTCGGGGATCGGTTCCGGTCGGAGGCAGCTCCGTCATCCCCAGCGAAACCGACTTTGCCATGGTCGTCCCGTCTGCGCGGCGCACCTGAAAATAATTCCCTGACCTCGGCGAACGGTACTCCCACATGACTTCATCGGATAGATTGAAGTCGATATCATTTCTATCAATATCAATCAGCGATGCAATCGCCTCTGCCTTTGCAAGCAAACCTGCATCAAGAGATTTGTACACGATTTGATCAAGGCTGAAATACAGGAATATCCCCAGTACAGAGAGGACAAGGAATAAAACGGCAACGTAGAAAAGAATGATTTTCGCTTTGATCGAAGAAAACATCTCAGCCCCTCAGCATATAACCGGCGCCTCGCATGGTAATAACGAGTTTATCATCAAATTCACGATCGATCTTGTTCCTGAGACGGCTGATGAAAACATCGATAACATTGCTGTCGAGATCAAAATCCTGGTCGTACAGGTGCTCCGTCAGGGATGTTCTGCTCAGGACAATGTTCCGGTTGACGGCCATATATTCCAGAAGCGCGTATTCCTTTGCTGAAAGGACAATGGCCTTGCCCCGCCTTTTGACTTCATGGGTCGCCGTGTCAAGAGTGAGGTCCTTGATCGCGATAAGGGTCGTTTTGACCTCTGTCTTTCGTCTCAGCAATACTCTCATGCGCGCAAGCAGCTCTTCAAAGGAAAAGGGTTTTGTCAAATAATCATCAGCGCCGCTGTCCAACCCTGACACCTTGTCGGTTATGGCATCCCTGGCGGTCAGCATGAGAACCGGGGTCTTGATCCCTTGCCCGCGGACTTTTTTAAGGATCGTCATCCCGTCGATAACCGGCAGCATGATGTCCAGGATCATGAGATCCGAAGGCTCGTTTACGGCCAGGTACTGTCCGTCTTCACCGTTGCACGCAACGTCTACGGCATACCCTTCTTCCTCGAGACCTTTTTTCAGGATATCGGCCAGTGACTTTTCATCTTCCACGATCAGTATGCGCATGGTTTCTTACGCGTCCTTATCCGGCCCGCTTCCTCTGCGTTGAGCCGGCGATAACAGGTAGTATAGCGCCGGCAGCACAATAAGCGCAAGCGGGATCTGGACCAGCAAGCCGGCAATAATCGCGACAGCAAGCGGCTGTTGCATGGCGGCCCCCTGGCCCAAAGCCAACGCCAGGGGCAGCAAAGTCAGGATCGCCACGAACGTAGTCATGATGATGGGCCGCATGCGGTTCTTTCCCGCCTCGATCAATGCGGGAAGCATGTCCATGGTTTGCGCGAGCTCGCTGTACTCCGAGAAATAAAATATGGCGACCTCGGTCACGATTCCCACAATCATGGTCATGCCCATCATGGCTGAGATATTGAGCTCGATGCCGGTCACCCACAGGCCGATGAACACCGCTGACAGGGAAATGAGCGGGATCACCATGATCGCCAGCACGATTCGAAAGCGTTCGTACAAAAAAAGCAGCAGGAGAAAAACCAGCATCAGGGCCGCAATAAACACGGCAATAAGCCCGCGGAACGCGATCTGCTGCTGCTCGTACATTCCTCCCAGCTCGACGTAGACGTCTTTCGGGATTAAACCCGGACGCGCCAGCGCTGTGCGCACGTCCTGGATGACCGAGCCAAGATCACGTCCGGTGATGCGGCCTGTTACCGCTGTCATCGTCTTGAGGTTTTCGCTGGTTATTTCCGGCTGACCAAGTACCGCTTTTACGCTTGCCACCCGTCGCAGGGGAAACATATGCCCGTCGGGTGCGCGCATCACGAGACCCTTGATTTCTTTTTCGGTGTCGCGCAAATCAGGCGCGATCCAGACACGGACACCGACCATCTTGACCCCTTCCTGGACCTGGGTGGTTACCGACCCGGTAAGGTAGTCATTCAGCATGCGGGTAACCGCATCAGGGTCCACTCCTTCCAAGGCGGCCTTTGTGCGGTCTACCTGGACATCCAGCGCATCCCCCGCAAGGACGATTCCGCTGCGTACATCCACCACCCCGCGTATCGCATTGACAGCATCCGCTACGTTCCTGCTTATGGTTGCAAGTTGTGATTGGTCGTCCGAGTACAGCTTTATCTCGATAGGCTGCGGCACGGAGGTCAGATCGCCGATCAGATCTTCCATGAGCTGGGCCAGTTCGATCTTTATTCCCGGTACTTCATGTTCGACCTTGCTCCGGATCTCGTCCATGACTTCATCGATGGGACGCCGCGGCAATGGCTTCAGGCGGATGAAGAAATCTCCCTGGTTTGCTTCCGTCAAGCCGCCGCCGAGTTGCGTGCCGGTGCGGCGGGAATAGGTAAGGACCTCAGGGGTCGCCTTGATGATTCCTTCCACCTGGCGCAGCAGACGGTCGGTTTCGGTGAGGGCCGTGCCGGGGGGAGTGAAATAGTCGAGGATGAAACCGCCTTCGTCCATCGACGGCATGAACCCTGTACCGACCTGGCGGTAACCGATGTACCCCACCACAAGAAGCGGGACAATCCCCGCCAGGACCAAGACGGGCCTGCGCAGCACACGCCTCATGATCCACTCGTATGCCCGATGAGAACGGTCTCTGAAGGGACCGCCCTCGTTCTCTTCCGCCTCTTTTTCCCCCAGCAGATGATCGGCGAGAATAGGGATAGCGAGCCAGGTGATGAGAAACGAGATGATCAGCGCTGCCGCCATGGTGAGCGAGAGAGCCCTGAAGAAGGCTCCCGTGACCCCGCTCAGGAACGCCAGCGGAAGGAAGATGATAATAGTGGCCGACGAGGAACCCGCAAGCGGCCGGGCGAACTCGCGCGCGGCCGCCATGACGCGGCCCTCATGATGTCCCTTGCTGCCGCGCAGGCGGCGCATGATGTGCTCGACCATCACGACGACGTCGTCGATGATCAGGCCGATGGCGGCCGCCATGCCGCCCAGCGTCATGATGTTGAAACTCATTTTGAACGCATACAGCAGGACGATAGTGGCCGCCAGGACCGTCGGAACGAGGACGATCGCGATAAGCGTGATCTTCAGGTTGCGCAGAAACAGAAACAACACCACGGCGCCGAGGAGCACCCCGATAATGATCGCGTCGCGTACGCTGACAGCGGAGGCAATGATCAATTCACTCTGGTCATACCAGTTGCTGATCCGGACCCCTTCAGGCAGCCGGGGCTGATAGGCGGCAAGCTTTGCCTTGATGTCCCGGGCAATCTGGACGGTATTGCCGCCGGGCTGCTGATATACCTGGACCAGTACGGCATCATGCCCGTCCGCGGTCACGCGCAGCCATTGGGGCACGATATCGCGCTGTACGGTTGCAACCTCCTCCAGGCGGACTATTCCGTTCGGCCCCGTACGCAATACGGTCCGACGGATCTGGTCAAGGCCGGAAAGCCGCGTGTCCGACATGACCAGATACAGCTTATAATGGTCTTCCATGCGTCCCACGGCGGTGATCACGTTTGCCGCGGAGAGCGTCTGCGCCACATCGTTTAACGTCAGCCCATAGGCCTGCAGCCGCGCCGGAGCTACCGTGACGCGATACTCCTCCAGATCACCCCCGATAACCTGCACCCGTGAAGTACCGTTGACGCTGGACAAAAGGGGGACCAGTTTGAATTGTGCGATGTCGCGAAGTTGCACCAGGGAAAGAGCATCGGAGGTCAGGCTGTACGCCAGAACGGGAAACACCGTCGGGTCCATGCGCTTGACCCGAAAAACGGTGCCCTGCGGCAATTCAGGCAAAACGCGGGTCACCGCCGACTCCACCTGGAGTTGGGAAGAAACCATGTCCGCGCCCCAAGCGAAATCGACTGAGATATCGGCGCTCCCGCGGCTGCTGGTAGAGCGCACCGAGATGACGCCGGGCACCGAACGGACGGCTTGTTCGACCGGCCGCGTCACTTGCAGTTCCATCAGCTCCGCGGCGCGGTCTCCGGCGTCCAGAGAAACCACGACCCGGGGAAAATCGACATTCGGGAAAAGGGCAACCGGCAGTTTGAATGCAATGACAGCGCCTGCCGCGGCAAGAGTCAGCACAAAAAAGAGGATCGAGCGGCGGTGCGCCTGTATCCAGAATGAAAAGGAGCTCATGGTGAAGTCTCCCGCACGTCCATTCCTTCCAGAAGCTCGTAATTGCCCA
>CAVYLT010000081.1:0-5775 GCA_963769335.1 Nitrospirota bacterium
AATGTTTATATTTCATCAATTCCGCGCCCGCTATTCCACCGCCATGGCCGGGACAGGCCCCGTGGCGGGTTGCTGCTGCTTCAAGGTAGCGCTCATCCACACGATCTCCAGCTTCTGGTCGCTTATTGCTGCGTCATAGATGTCAGACGGCGAGATGGTTTTTTTCCGGAACAGGACTTTCATGAACGCGTGGACCTTTGGCTGCAGGCCGAGATAGCAGTGAACGCTCTTGTAACAGTAATAGACGAACTCGGAGCAGCTGAACGAGTGGGCCGTCTTGATCTCGTTGAACTGGAAGTCGTAGCACGAGCCGATTTTCCCCAGCGCCGAGAGCCGGGCAATCTTGATGACCTCGTCCCTGCTGACGCTTCTTCCCTCCAGCAAACTTGAACGGATCGTCGCGGCATCGCCCGGAAGGTCCGTGATCAGGGGTTTGTTCTCTTCGCGATCCTCCTTTGACAGCGTGATCTGTTCGGGCAGGCGCAGCACGGCCAGATAATCACAGCGCAGGAAGGTCAGGATGTCTTCCACGAACACGCCCCGGCTCATGGAATGAATGACCCTCTGCCTTCCTTGCTGGTAGTAACGCGGGTCATTGCGGATCGCGTCCTTTTCCGCTTTTGTAGCCGGGCGCCACTCGCACGAATCATCCAGGGTCTTCAGCCTCCGTGCAACGACCGGTTTGTCTGTTGCATCGTTCAACTCGCCCGCATAGAGGGCCGCATGGGAAAAGTACTTTCCCGGCCCCTTTCCGCCGCCTACCATCCCTATCATGATTCCGTCCACGTAGCCGTCAAATCCGCGCAGCAGGATGTCCCCGGGCTTCAGCACGTCATCGATCAGCTTGCGGATTTCCGCACCGGAGATCTTGTTCGAGCCCAGGTCCTCTGCCAGGCTGAGAGGCGAGGTGAAGTATTTCATCCTCCCGATCCAGGCGATGAATGCATCGGCGCATTTATCGATCGGACCGAACCATCCGGGGTATTTGCGATGGGGATTGTCTTTTGGCGCACGCGGCCGGAGGACGGTATACAGCAGGCTGATTGCCAGGAGGAACAGAGGCGTGGGATACCACCAGTGTTCGTACAATGCAGGCCGATAGTGGCGGACGACCAACGTGACGACCAGGAGCACAAGGAAGGCAATGTTCGTGACCGTGCTGTAGATAATGAAAAAGACCTTAACAAGCAATCCGACAAGGGCCATGAGCAGATTTTGCAGTTTCCAGTACATCGTTCCCACCCCCCTACTCATTTTTTTTCAGCATTCGCACGCTGCGGGTCAGCGTAGCAAGATCGATGATGCGGTAGCGCAGCCGGTCGTGGACGTTTTCCGTGTCCGTTGTGGAGCCGCCGTCCAGCGCCAGCGGGATGCCGTATTTTCCGCTTTCGAAGCTGCAGTCCAGGCCTTCATGCATGTGTCCGAACAGGACGACGTGCACGCGGTCGCGGATGATCTGGCAGAGCGAATAGGCGTCTTTCATGCGTCGAAAGGGGCGCGTCAGCCAGGCGATGAGATGCTTGAGCGGATGGCGGTCGCCCACGTCGGGCATGACGCTGTAGCCGTAATAGAACGGATGATGATGAAGGGAGAGGACGACCTTCTTCCCTTTCAGGCTGTCCCTATCCAGGAGGCGGTTCAGCCCGTCCAGCTGCGGTCCGCCCAGATGGCCCTCGGCAAAGAACCCCTGGAGGAACTTCAGTTCTGCGGCGTTGGAATCGAGCCCGAGCAGGACATGATCGTCGTCCAGGTGGTGCAGCACGGGGAATTCCTGCGGCTCGTCGTGGAAAATATAGGAGGCGAACTCCTTCTTGAATATCCCGGCTGCTTCGCTGTTCACCTCGAAGGTATCGCCGTAGTCGTGATTGCCCGGGCAGATGATGACCCGGTAGCCGGCTTCCTGCAGGCGGTCCAGCCTGCTCTTTCCTGCCCTGCGGTTCTCAGGCGTTGCCTCGTGGATAAGGTCGCCCGTATGGACGACCACGCAGCGTGCCGGTTCGTCCGGCGGATGTTGGATAAGGTCGTCCAGGACCCGGTCCGTCCGCTCTGCATTGGCGCCTGCACCGATGTGGGTGTCGCTCAAGTGGATGATCTTCATACCATATCTCGGGGCTGTCTTTAATTTTTAGATTCCCACCTAACGATGCTTCGTTGCCAGAGCTTTCTTTCGCGGCATCAAGAACGCAACCACTGCCGCAACCACGAGCAGCACCGGCACGTCGCCGAAGAGATGGCCTGTATGCTCCGGATACACGACTGCCTGGATTCCCATGAGCCCGCCGTGCACCACGCTCGACCAGACGGCGAACCAGATGAGGCTGGCATGTTCAAGGGGGTTGCGGGCAGCGATGATCAGGAAAACGCCGAGCGTCGCATAGATCCCGATGATCATCTGCAGATAGAGCGAAGGCCCCATGGTGTGCCAGGCCCAGCCGGACGGCCAAAGAATGGTAAGCGGGTAAACTCCGACTATGCAAAAGACACCGGTCACTGCTAAAACGATCTTCAAATATTTGAGTCGTGCAGTTTCGTCCATGACTACCTCCTTTTTTTGCGGGTCAGCGTCATCTTTCAAATCACGCCGGCTTCGTGCCTGGTCGGGGAAAAAGTAAGAATTAAGAGCCAGGAAATACTGTAATGAAATGCTGTCTTAACGAAGAGCGGGCGCTATCGTTGTGGGTATCTCGATTATACGCATATGGAACATGTTGTCAAGCAGGTCGATGGGGTATTTTGGGGAGGAGGTGAAACCGGCTGGGCGCCGGTGAAACGGCGCGGAGACGTGACTGCAGACATGGCGCAGGCATGCGACCGCGGACAGAGGGAATTTTTTTTCAACGAGAGGGGACCAGGAGAAACGATTTTGTTAAATCGCGGGGCTCTCCACGAGCGGTTCTTCCCGGGGAGCTTCAGCCGCTGCCGTATGAGGGGAAAGTCGAGACCAGAAGCTCTCATCCTGTGCGAGGCCCGAGGCTTGATCGATCGCCGCGGTGATGTCGCCTTTGAGAAAATCACGGGTGCACAGGCTTGCAATCGGATTGGTAGGCGTAAGGAAAACAATGCGCCTCGGAATAAACATATTTCCCGGATCAACAGAGAGCGCTTTTCGCATTCCACTGATGATTTTTTTCAGTTTTTGACCTCTATGCTTATTGATCGGTTGGACATTGAAAACCGTGCTGGGATTGTTTTCCACCAGTGTGTACCCGTGATACAGTGCCTGCCTGATGCCGCGGATTTCCAAGAGGTCATTGGCAAGCTCGACCCTGAGGACGATTCGGAGATACCACGGCAGCTGCCCGGTATCGGCGCAGGTCGTGTAGCAGAGGCGGCTGTTCGACAGGATGAAAATCGTGTCGCACTTTGCTTTGATCGCCTCACCGAGAACGAACGTTCCGCCGTCCGAATGCCATTCCCCGTTGATCATTACCGGCGGCAGGAACCCTTGCAAGCCGGTGGCGGCAAGCATCAACTCTTTCATCAACTTCGGATCCCGGCGGAAGAGCGGATCATGATTGGAAAAAATCTCGTGCCGTAACTTTTTTTCGTTGTAGGTCACCACTTGAAATTCAACGGGAGAAGCCACGATCGCTTCCAGATCAAGGCTGTCCACCAGAAATTTAGAGGTCCCTTCATTGGAAAAAAGGTTGGGCCCTCTGAAATTCTTTAAAAGCCCCGCCCAGCTGCGTCCGAAGATCTTTTTTGACCCGAGCCGCTCGGTCGCCTTCCATTTCTTTTCCAGGGCATCGACATTCCAATCGGTGGCGATGAGATCGCCTCCGGAGAACACCCCGACCGAGACGCTTTGGACAAAGTCCGGTTTGATTCCCCTGGCCGCCAGCGCTTTAGCAAAGCCGACGCTGTAAGCCCCGGTGAACCCACCCCCGTTAAAAATCATTCCGACTTTGCCGAGATTCATAGTCGCTTTTTCCTTTTATTCCCGGAATTCCGTCACCATCGACTTTTGAAAATGACAATGACTGCTTCACTGGGGCATTAAGTTGCAATGATTATGCCCAAAATAGGAATATCGTCTTTTCAATACGTTAAGTGCTGAAGACTTTCGTAACAAACAAAATATATGGCATATTTTACCCAGCTGTTATTTTTTTGACAAGAGGTGTTCTTATCGAATGGGCAATGTAACAAGAGAACATCAGTCCGGGAGCAGCACGGGGAAGGGACGAGCCCTCATAATTATTTTATTTCTTCAAAACCCTGGCAATCTCCTCGCTGATCTCCTGGGCGTTATACGGTTTACAGACAACTCCGCAGAAACCGTATCTTTTATAATCAGCCATTACGGGGTCTTTCGAATAGCCGCTTGATACAATGACCTTTGCAGCAGGCGCGACCGCTATAAGATTCTTGACAGCTTCCTCGCCGCCTACTCCGCCGCGAATGGTCAAATCCATGATGACGACATCGAACGGTTTCTGTTCCTTCTCCGCATTCAGGTATGTCTCTATTGCTTCCTTGCCGTCCTTGGCAAATGCAACGTCATAGCCCAAATCCTTTAATATATGGCCTGCGACGTTTCTTATCAATTCCTCATCATCCATGACAAGGATTCTGCCGTGACCGGCGTGGACACGGCTGACACCCTCGAACGCGGGCGATAGGGCACCCCGCACTGCAGGGACAAATAGGGTGAACGTGGTCCCGACGCCGAGCTTTGATTCAACGGATATGTTGCCTTCATGCCGGTTAATAATGGACAATACCGTCGCAAGCCCTAATCCGGTCCCGGAAGCTTTCGAGGTATAATAGGGCTCGAATATTTTCGACAATTTATTTTCCGGTATGCCCGTGCCTTCATCTCTGACCGTGATTTTCACATAATCGCCGGGCTTAATTGAACTAGCGGGATTTTCTTGAATAGCTGCATTCTCAAAGCCGATATGAACCGTCCCCCCTTTCGGCATGGCATGGATTGAATTAATAATCAGGTTATTAAAGACCTGGCTCATCTGCCCCCTATCGACTTCGACATTCCAGAGAGCTTCAGGTACGGCATAGTTACATTTTATATTAGACCCCGATATCGCGAAATTACACGATTCCTTTGCAATGTCTGAAATGGAGGCGGGTCTCTTAATGGGTGCGCCGCCCTTGGAAAACGTAAGCAATTGCCGGGTCAAGTCAGCGGCCCTTCGTGCGGCTTTTTCCGCGTCGGCCAGCCTGTTGAACGACATGTGGTCTGCGCCGAGCTGTTTTTTTACAAGACTGACATTGCCTAAGATGGACGTAAGAAGGTTATTAAAATCGTGCGCCAAACCGCCGGCAAGCAGCCCCAGTGATTCGAGTTTCTGTATCTTCTGCATTTCTTCTTCCATGCGATATTTCGCAGTGACGTCGCGAAAGACGAGAACGATGCCGATAATCCGGCTGTGCTTGTCCATAATCGGCGCGGCGCTGTCAGCTATGATAATCTCTGTTTTATCTTTCCTTATGAGCGCAGTGTGGTTGGACAAGCCGGCAACCATGCTGTTTTGAAGGACCTTTTCTACCGGGTTTTCGCATTTCGCTCTTGTCGTTTCGTTTATGATGTTGAAAACTTCCGTAAGCGGCCTGCCTGTTGCCTCCTCGTTCGACCATCCGGTGAGCTGCTCACTTACCTTGTTCAGCAGCGTGATATTCCCGTCGATATCCGTTAGCACCACCAGCGTTGCCGCAGCGTCTTGAAGGCTAACCACAGCCAGCACTCTGGTCTATCTGGTGCTATTCCCTTTTTCACCTTCTTAGCAATACTATGTTGAGCAGGATGCATAAACA
>CAVYLT010000082.1:0-10031 GCA_963769335.1 Nitrospirota bacterium
AATTCTAATTATCGCTATTTTTATTCGGGACAAACCGTTTCACTGATCGGCACCTGGACCCGCACCGCCGCTTTAGGCTGGGTTACCTTTCAGTTCACCCATTCGGAATTCTTGCTGGGTATTGTTTTTATGCTTAATTCCCTTCCTATTTTCCTTTTCGCCGTTTATTCCGGTTCTCTGGCCGACCGTATTCCCAAAATCAGGATTTTTACTTTAACTAGTTGGTTTTCGCTGCTGTCTTCATTGACCTTGGCCGTCATGTTGTTCCGTGGTCCCGTTCACATTGCATATCTAATGATATTTTCCTCTCTTTGGGGGCTATCTACCGCTTTTGAGATGCCGTCCCGGCAGAGCCTCATGGTTGAACTGGTGGGCAAAAAAGATTTAGTGAACGCCATCGCGCTGAACAGCGCCATGGTGAATTCGACCCGGGTCATTGGGCCCGCTATTGGAGGCCTTTTACTCGCCTCCTTCGGAGCTGCCTGGTGCTTCCTTCTGGATGCCATGAGTTATTTGGCAGTTCTTTACGCGCTTCACAAAATCCAGCTTCCTGCGTCGCACTACGCGCCTAAGAAAGTAAAAGCCGACTGGAAATATATTCTAGCAGGATTCAAGTACTTAAAAACAAATTCCACCATAGCCCAGGCGGTAACCCTGCTTTTCATTATGGGACTGGGAGGCTGGGCCTACCAATCCCAGCTGTCCGCCTTTGCAGTAACTCAATTGAATCTAGACGCTCAGGGCTATGGTTGGCTTTTGGCCTTGAATGGCCTCGGCGCATGTACCGCCGCTTTATTCGTCGCCGCCCGGGGATCTCGTATCGTCCACATTAAAACGCTTTATACCGGTGCGGCCATTTATGGAGCCTTCATCATTCTTTTCGGGTTTATGCATCAACCGGTCGGCGCGGCCTTCCTTCTTTTCTTCGCCGGATTCGGCATCATCTTATTTTTTTCCATCGGAAATAGCATCATCCAAACCCAATCCCCTGATCACTTGCGAGGAAGGCTGATGGGAATTTGGGCACTGGTCTTCGGCGGGAGCCTGCCCATCGGAAGCTTTTGGATGGGTATCATCGCTCAAAGGGTAGGTTCGGGCCATGCCTTGCAGGTGGGCGGTCTTTTCTGCGCTCTGGGGGCTTCAACTGTATATTTTCTAGGCCGCAAAAATCTGAGTTAACTTCCCGATAATGCGGAGATCCCATCATACATCAAATCAGTCATAGCACTTTTTTTTGCTAAATTATATAGCAATAGATTCACGATTTTTGATCGTCAACTATGCAGTAGTGGAATCTAAAAAGATTAAAGTCGTACCTATCTGATATGGCCCTTCCTTTTCAGCGTGGTTACTCGTGAACGAGTATGCGAAGGTGCTGAAAAACGTCGGAATGGTTTTGAGGAAGCGAGATCCGGGAGAACAATAAGGTAGCGATAGGATACTTCTTGGACAAAATCGAGGTAATACGAACAGAAGGAGTAGCTCGCTGCTATTTTTTCGACTTCCACGTCCCCGTGAGGTTGAGTACCTCATTCCGGGAATTGAGCCTGTAAGTCATGTAACTCAAGTATGGTGCCGAAGGAAGGGTCCCCAGCTTGAGGTACACGATTCTCAGCGGCAGCAACAACGCGTGCAATATATCATAGTAGACTTTCGATTGTCAACGATTGCTTGAAGTTACTTGAGGTTGTGTGATAGTTTACCTTTTCAGCATTTTTTGGTTGAAAATTAACCACTAAATGGCTATAATTCATCCATGATAAAGAGAAATATCACTCAGCTTGTGCTCGATGCCATCTCCGATACGCCCGTTCTCCTCCTAAACGGAGCCCGGCAAACCGGCAAGAGCACCCTTGCAAAAAACATCACAGCACATTCCCATCCGGCCCGATATATCACTCTTGACGATGCCACTGTTCTTGCCGCTGTTAAGCATGATACAACCGGATTCCTATCGGGATTGGACGGCCCGGTTGTTATCGATGAAGTGCAAAGGGCTCCAGAGCTGTTTCCCGCTATTAAGGCAGATGTAGACCGCAATCGGCGACCAGGACGGTTTTTGCTCACCGGTTCCGCCAACGTCCTTTTACTACCCCAACTATCTGAATCGCTGGCAGGTAGGATGGAAATATTGAGTCTTTGGCCGTTTTCCCAAGGTGAGCTTGAAGGAATTCACGAGTTTTTTGTGGATAGTCTGTTTGCGGCCAAATTACACCCTGATACTTTGCCCAAGGAATCCCTTTCATCCCTCCATACCAGGATCACAAATGGTGGTTATCCTGAGGCAGTCAGCAGAACCAAGGAAGATAGACGCCGGGCATGGTTCGAGTCCTACATAACAACGATCCTACAAAGAGATATTAGAGATCTCGCCAATATCGAAGGTCTGACCAGCCTGCCAAGACTCTTGGCAATCATCGCTTCGCGATCGCCGGCGCTTCTCAATTTCTCAGAGCTATCCCGTACTCTTGCCATGCCCCAAAGCACTCTCAAACGGTATATGACGCTCCTTGAGGCCACGTTTCTGATTCAACATCTGCCCGCTTGGTCAGGGAATCTCGGAAAGAGGTTGGTAAAAACATCCAAGCTCGTAATGAGTGACACCGGCCTCATGTCACATCTGCTCGGAGCCAATAAAGAGCGATTGGCTACCGGCGGCATTATCGGTCCTTTGCTCGAAAACTTCGTAATTATGGAACTGATCAAGCAGATCACTTGGAGCTCAACTAAACCGCAAATATTTCACTTCCGAACCCAGACTGGCCAGGAAGTGGATATCGTACTGGAAGACAGGGCTGGAAAACTTGTTGGAATTGAGGTCAAAGCAAGCTCAACGGTTACAGCCCAGGACTTCAAAGGACTCCGTGCGCTTGCTGAGACCACGGGCAAGCGATTTCATAGAGGTGTTGTACTTTATACCGGCAATGAGAGCTTGCCTTTTGGTTCAGAACTCTATGCCGTTCCAGTTAATGCTTTGTGGCACAAACGCGATAAATAAGAAATCATCAGTCACCTGGAACATACTCCCGAAAATCGCAGCGACGAGAACCTGAAGACCCTCCGTCAACGCTTACCGAGTAAAGCCCCTTTTGTTATGTTGAGCGAAGCGAGAGATAACGGCGCAACCGCTACTCGATGATCCTTTTCGCAGACAGAACATTCAGCATCTGCACAAGCCGTGGTTTTTTTCTGTTTGTTTCAATCAACTTTTCAAGATAATAGGACCACTCGGCCGCTCTGCCGATGTCGTTAAGCGCTTTCCGTGCCTTCTTCAGGTACGCCACAGCGTTGCCGTATGCTCTGACGTTTGTTTGCGCGATGAACCCTTCGGCTATTTTTCCCCAGATGGCAATCGCTTGATCCGGATACTGACGCACAACCGCCGTTGCCACACGGTCGTCTCGATCGAACCCAAACCATTCATTCCCCGGCTGTTTCTGAGCACCGTGCCAATGCAGCACGTCATCGATCCGTTTTTCTTCTATCGCGATATCCATCAGGACGTCGGTTCGAGGCGGATTGCCGCCTCGTCGCAATCCGGTTCCTGCCATGCCCGTTTCAGGCAAGGGCCAACCCTGTTGGGTCCGCGGATTGAGTCCAGTTTCGAGAAAAGTAAGGCAAGCTGGCTTTATTTTCTTCCAGACCTTCGCCTTTTCGGACGAGTTCCGTAGTTCCTTGTACGTTTGTAATCCGGGGTCCTCAAAGAAAGAATCCGCGCAGAGGGCAGCAACAAAGGGCCAGTCCCTTTGTTGCTTGCGCATGGCGATCAACTCCTTCTGGAGGGACGATGCGATGCCAGGAAGTTTCTTGCACGTCGCCTTCACGCCCTTGCGAATCCACTCCTCCGCTTCATCAAAGCGCTTCACTTCCCTAAGTTTCTTCACTAGCCTCTCATAGCTCTTCGTGACTTCGGCTTCTTGAAAACAGACGGCCACTGCTTCGTCCGTTCTCCCTGCACGCTCCAGCGCGTCGATGACAGTGGAAGCGAGCCGGTCACGGCTGTAATCGCGGGAAAAGGCATCGTCAGAATTAGACGGCAGTTGCGTCTTCAGCCGAGCAAGGAGCCGGTCAGCAACCTCGCTCCATGCGCGTTTCGCGAACCGTCGTTTCATAAATTGATCAAATCCGTCGCACACATCGTATTCGTCACGCATGCCGAAATCTATGGCCTGCTCTAGCTTGTCCGCGTCCGGCATCGTCGATACAGCAAGCGCCTTGAAGACGAACGCCATGGCCCGAGATACCTCCATCGCCGTATCGCCTTCATCGTCCGATTGCTCGACCTGCTCCGTGCCCTTGTCCAAGAGTTTGCTTCCCAACCGGACGACATCGTCGGCGCAGCCTTCGTCCAGCATGCGCTGCAATCCATCGCACACCCGGCCATAATCGGGCGTAAAGCCTTCATGTCGCCAATGGTTGCTCCAGCCAGGCTCGCTACTGGCTTCAAGGATTGCCTTTGTGACCGTGCGTGAAAGGGCGCCACACCCTCTTTTTTTCTGCGGACCGGGCTTCAGCTTGAGTTCTTTTTTCAGGCCCGGGTTCGCTTTCAGTAAACCGCTCAACATCTCCTGCATTTCACGCTTCGACTTCTTTTTCAGGGAAACGTCTATATCGTCGCCTTCCCCGTCATCATCGTCGTAATCCTCATCGGAGAAATCGATGCAGTCGTCATCTTCATCAGCGAATGACATCTTCTCGAGTAGGAGAAGACGTTCATCATCCTCGTCCGCAACCGGCACGTTTTCCTTCCGCTTTAAACGGTCGAGATAGTCGAGCACGACCGCAACAGCATGTTTGCAAGTTCCCCCGTAAGGGCAGGTGCAATCCGAGTCGAGTTTCCCGCGCCTCATCGATACCGAGGTCGCATACCGCCTCGAACCGCGCACCCATGCGACCGGACTGCCATCGGCTATCGATAAATCCTGCACCACTCCTCTTTTGTGATATGCGGCGCCGCGCGAAAGAACCCGGGAACCAGCCCACTCTTCGAGGTCCGCCCAGTTGAGTTCGGAAAATGTTTTTGGTTTTTTTTGGGTCATGGTTTTTCCTGGGTCTTGCCGAGATTTGTAAGGTTGAGAAGGAATTGAATCCCTCACCCTTCAGCAAGGATACCATTCATCCCTGTGTCATGACGCAGGGCATACTGGCATGGTTTCGTCAAAAGATATCAGTGAAGAGGAAATACGGGGGTAAGATTTAGGATGACGAACAAGCCCATCTTTTCATCCTAAACGATTTATTTTCTGGGAAAAAATAAATTAATAATGGTGCCGAAGGGGGGACTCGAACCCCCACGGGATTGCTCCCACTGCGCCCTGAACGCAGCGCGTCTACCAGTTCCACCACTTCGGCACGAGTGAGTAATATAATGAGAAAGACCTTGATTGTCAAGGAAGTTTTTTCCGGTTCTCTTCAAAGCACTCGTTTTTAAGCGCGATGAAAGTGCGAGCGGAAAACACTCGGGATCCTGAACGCTGCTTAGTCGCGGGAGTCGACCATGACTGTCACCGGACCGTCATTCACGAGAGAAACGTCCATCATGGCTCCGAACACGCCGGCCTCAACCGTTATACTCTCGGCCCGGAGGCGGTCAATGCATGCTTCGTACCATGCGTTTGCCTGCTCGGGCGCTTCAGCATTACTAAAGGACGGCCGGTTGCCTTTGCGCGTCGATGCAGCAAGGGTAAACTGCGAGACTACGAGGATTGATCCCTCGACCTCCCTGAGCGACAGGTTCATCTTTCCCTGCCCGTCTTCGAAGATCCTGAGCTGGGTAACTTTATTGATGACATAGTCAAGATCTTTGTCCGTGTCTCCCTTGACCGCGCACAGAAAAACGAGCAACCCCGGACCGATCTCTCCGACAAGCCTGCCTTCGGCCTCCACTTTTGCCGAGGATACCCGTTGAAGCAACGCCATCATGTACACATTCTTAGCATGTTCGTCGCAAAGCTGTCAACGTTTTTCCCCTATAAACCCCTTGCAATGTTCATGGTCAGGGATTAATATTAAAACCTCGGCGCCCTATGGCGTCATGACAAAAAATATAAAAAGTATGTCGACAAGTGGCCCCCTGCTCCCAATGAATCATACCTCACCGAAATTAATCGACCTTAAATCTCTCCCCCCCCGCGAGATCGATCGCTTCTGCACTGAAACGCTCGGCCAGAAACCCGGGCAGGGTACCCGGGTTTCCGTCTATCTCTATCGCCGAAAATGTGAGGATATCAAGGCCATGGAAGATTTGAACAGGCCCTTCCGCGAGCAGTTAATGCATCACAGCATGATCTCGACGCTCATGATCGAGAAGCGAAGCACCTCGGAGGACGGAACCGAAAAGCTTCTGTATCGATTAAACGATGGGAACGCTGTTGAAGGCGTGCTCATCCCCGGTCCGAACCGGCTCACCCTCTGCGTATCGACACAGGTGGGCTGCGCATCGGGCTGCGGCTTTTGCCTCACCGGTTCAGACGGTCTCGTACGCAATCTCACAGTATCTGAAATCGTGAACCAATTTTTTGCGGCCCAGAAACTTGCAGGGACTAAGGAAATATCCAACATCGTACTGATGGGAACCGGCGAACCGCTCCAAAATTATGGTGCGGTCAAATCCTTTGTCGAAATCGCAACAGACCGGAACGGAATGGGTTACTCGCCTAAAAAGGTAACGCTCTCTACCTGCGGAATTGTGCCGATGATCGAGAGAATGGCGGAAGAAATGGAGGTGAGCCTTGCGGTGTCGCTCCATGCCGCAACGGACGAGCTGCGGGACAAGCTCATGCCAATAAATAAGACCTACCCCATAGCCCGGCTGATGCAGGCATTGCGGAATTACTGTGAAAGAACCGGCAGGACCGTGACAATCGAGTATGTGTTATTCAAAGATCTGAACGATTCGAACGATGATGCCAAGCGACTTGTTGAGCTTCTCAAGGGACTGCCCTGCATGATCAATATACTGCTATTCAATCCTTTCCCCGGAAGTAGCTATAGACGCCCCGATGAACAGCGCGCTTTCGTATTCAGGGACATCCTCCTGCTGAACGACATTGTGACCGTGGTCCGGAACAGCCGGGGCAGCGATATCAACGCGGCCTGCGGCCAGCTTCGGGCCCGTTCCTCCGCATAAAAAAATCCCCTTCCCGGACCGGGAAAGGGAAAAGAGAGGGATGAACAATGATTCCGCGGATAACTGGTTGAAGGTGGTCTACGGTTCCGGCGGTGTATTCCGTTCTTTTTGGAGGAGCATCGTAATCATCGTGTCGGATAGAGCGGAAAAGTCAAAAACGGCGCCGCAGTGTGAATGGTCACACGTGTAAACCTTGTCCCTCGTCTCGCGTACCATACCGAAGGTACAGGTCGGGCAGAGTTTCCAGAGAACGACTGATTCTAGTTTTCTGATGTCCATTGGTCTTCACCTTCCTTCGCGAGAGCAGGAGACTGCACCGGTTGGTTTTTTCCCCTTATAAGTAAAAATACCATTCACCTGCCGAATAAAATGATTGCGTGAATGAACCTGCAACCCCACGTGCTACGGAAGTCTACTCCAACTTCCTTTGGTTTGCCATACCCCGGCCGGGGTATTTTTAGGGTATGCAGCCGTATCATGTCGTTGCCCATACATTAGGCAAACGTTCAACTTTTCGGTCTTTCTTCGCCGTCCAGCTCTTTCCTGCTTCCTGATTTCTTTCGGCATTCAATATTTTCCGAAGATCATGGAGGTTGTTAAAGGCTCGCGTCACCTCACCCCCCACTTCTCCAACCAGCCCACCGGTATAGCGAACCATAGGAAGCTTCTTCGCAGCGAGATAGCTCACAAGGAGCGCCTTTTTGCCGGAGCCTCCCGGTCCCTGGCCGAAACCGGCAGCAAAAAACCATGAGCCAGGCCGACGAACCGCCCAAATCGAGGACACAAAGTCAATATTGAAAGTAAAAACTCGGGGAGGAGAACTACGAAGTGTACTTCAAAAAGAAATGGAGTTGAATGATGGATGCGGGCTGGCTTCTGCTCGTCATTCGCTGTAAGACATTGCACTTAAACCTGGCATGGTGCGAAACTGTTCCGGGCTCACTATTCAGCGCGAAGAAAAGGCATTAACCGGATAATCCATCACCTACGCCGAAAAGCTTTTTTGCGGACAATGAAAGGGAATGGGGCCGTGATCTTGCTTAGTAGGCCTCGACCAATCCCCCTGAATCGGCAATTTCCTTCATAATGTCCGAACGCCTGATAACGAGCAAAGACTTACTCCAGACGACACGGTACCGGCCTAGCGAACCGGACACAGGCGAGTCTGCTGATGTGGCGTCTTCAAGCGTCTTGCAGTGGCTGTTCAGGCAAACGAGGAGTTCCCGCTTGCTCGTGCCCGCAGGGGTAATCCCGTTGAATACGGTCTGTTTCCACGTAAGTCCGAAGGAGTCGCTCGCACCTTTTTCATCATCATACTGAAATGACGCCGACCATTGCTCTTCGCAGGGACCGGCATCGCACAGCAGAATGTTCTTCTTGGTCCGGTAATATGCGCCTGTCTTGTTTTTCTTCTCCGTAAATTTTCCGATAACCTTCTGGTTTATCTTTTGGCTGACGCGCACATTTTGTGAGTCGAGATCCTCGAAAAAGACTTTGATGATGTTCAAATACAGTTCCCGCCGTTCCTCAACAAGGTCTTTTTTCTGCTCTTTTTTCACTGCTGCAACGGGCTTCTGCGGTTTTTCGGGCTTTACGTGATGGGCCGCAATTTTCGGTTTTTTTTCAACAGCCGCCTTCTCCTGCTTTTCATGCTCCCCAAAGAGCGCCAGTCTATTCTCATCGAAACGGGCTTCCAGCCGCAGAGTTTCGTCTTTCTTCACCGTGAATTTCCCGGAAATCGTCCGCGATTCCGCGCGGCAGGATATCGTATGCTCGCCCACAAGGACATCATCAACTATGTTTTCAACGGTGCCGGCATACTCATCGTCGATATAGACCTTGGCGTCGGGGACCGTGCTTTTAATCGATACCCTTCCGTATTTGACAATGACCATCTCTGCTTCCGCTGCTTCTGCTTTGTAAATCCCGGGAAAACTGAGCACGACGGTTGCCTGGATCAACAGAATTGCCCAAAAAAAAATTTTTATCATTTCAACTTCCCCCCAACAAAAAATATACCGAAATAAGTCTATTTTTTGAATTGCTACGGAAAACTATAGCAGGTAGCCGGAAAAAATCAAGGCAAAATTGCACAAGAAGCCTGTGTAATCCGCCGAAGGGACACTTCCCCTCAAAGGGCACTGAGCAGGTGAAAGCCGGGGCCTCTTCTTTCAGCTCTGCATGTATGCGAGCGGTTCCAGCTTATTTCGGTGCCGATCGAAGGGCTTGTTTTTCCGCACGCAGTTTCTCAATGACTGATGCCATATCTGCCGGCGGCGGCGCGGTAAACGACAGGGGCGTTCCGGTATCGGGATGGAGGAGCGATAACGTTTCCGCGTGAAGCATCTGTCTCGGGAATTGGCCACCCGCCCTCACTCCCCTGGTTCCGCCGTAGACCTGGTCGCCGAGGATCGGGTGGCCGATGTAGGCCATGTGCACGCGGATCTGGTGAGTACGGCCGGTCTTGATCTCGACCTCTACGAGGGTGGCGTTCCTGAACCGCTCTTTGACGGTGAACAGGGTAACGGCCTCCCGTGCACGGTGCGTGTGAACGCTGATCTTCTTCCGTTCCTTCACATGTCTTCCCAATCCGACCTCGATCGTGCCTGATCCTTTTTTGATCACACCCGCAACGAGCGCGACGTAGCGTTTTTTGACGACGCGGTTTTTAAACTGGGAGGACAAAGACCGGAGCGCCTCGTGCGTCCGCGCGACAACGATCACGCCGGACGTATCTTTGTCCAGGCGATGAACGATACCCGCACGTTCACGTTCGTCCGTATGCGGGCCCTGAGAGGGCAGACTGCCGTAGTGGTACAGAAGGGCGTTCACGAGCGTGCCCGTGTAGTTGCCCGGCGCAGGATGCACGACCAGCCCGGGAGGCTTGTTCAAAACGATAATG
>CAVYLT010000083.1:0-67770 GCA_963769335.1 Nitrospirota bacterium
GATAATTTCGTAAGAAGTCACGCAGTATAAATTGCTGCAAACCGCATATCCGGAGTATGGAGTCTGATCCACGGCCTGATAGCGGCAGAAACATGTTGTACACGTTCTTTGAAAGCACAAGATAGCATCGAAAGAACGGCTATGAGGGCTGCTTCCCTATCGTTCTCTCGCTTTCGGAACGCCGCTGCTCGGATAATGTTGATACCAGCTGTTTTTAGGTACACAGCGAAGCTTACCGCGGACAGTCCTCGGACGCGAAGGTTTTTGAATCCGGTCAATCGGTCAAGCTGAGACATGGTTCCTTCGATTCCTGCACGGAAGCGGTACTGGTCGCGAAACTCGGGAGTGTCTTCCTGAGTCCGTCGTTGAGCCAGACGGATCACTTTATCGTCATAGCGAAGATAGCGGCCCTTTTTGCCGGGCATCGTCGGACAGGTTTTCTTCCGGGAACAACCGCGACATGTTTTCTTTGAGAACAGCGCGGTGTGATTGTCGTCTTTGCTCCTGGTTTTTAAGGGAGCGCGACCTTCGGGGCAGGAGGTGACTTCGTGATCGCTGTTCATGGTGAATGCCGTGATCGGCACACTGTCCTCGTCGAGTTTGCCCATGACTGGAGAGGTGATCTCTACTCCGATGGCCTTTGCCTTCTCACAGTTATCATCGCTGCCATAGGGGGTATCGGCAACGACCGCTTTTGGTTTCAGGCCCAGCTTCTCCGTTGATTCAATAAGCGGAATCGTAGCATTAAAATCGCTCTTATGGGCAGGTTCCACAATCACGCTGGTGATTAAGTTTAAGGTGTTGGTATCTTCTGAGGTGCTGTAGCTTTCGGCGACCTGCACCTGGTAGCCCTTGCCCTTGTGGCCGTCATAACCGGCTTCGGGATCGGACGGGTTTTGCAGGGAATCGGAAGGCACGTCCTTATTGGCCTTGACCGAGACTTTGGTTGTGTGGATGTCAACACGCTCCACGATGCATTGTTCTTTGAGAAGCCGAGCAAGAAGCTGGTAACTGTTCATGGTGACGACCGGTTCGTTCCCTCTAAACCGTTCCACGAGGGCAAACACATCGTCGGCCAGGGTCGCGAGAGTGTTCATGGATTCCGAGGGCTTGACCATCGAGAAGACGGCCTCACCCTGCTTGGTCATGTGCCGGTCGATCGTGGCCTTGTCTACCACCTCGTAGAGATCCTTGTGGTGACGCTTGAGGTTCATCAGGAACTTCTTGATGGTCTTTACGAACAGGCCGATCCGGCCCAAGTGCCGCATGTTGGAAAAAATATGGACTGAATCGAAGCGCTGTTTGGCGACATCTACCTTGAACACCTCGGCGAGCGTCGTGGCGACCTCCTCGAAGATGGTCGTGTAGATGCCGCGTTCGGTAAGGATGTCGCGCATGTTCCAGAGGGTTTTGGGGCTCACATAGGCGTCGGCATCGGCGGTCGAGGTGATGTTTAAGGCGTAATGCCACTGGACGTTATAGGCAAACTGGTCCACGGCCTCTTCGTCGGTCATATCGTGCATCTGCTGGAGGACCATGAGCCCCAGCATGGAGTAGAGTTCCTTGGTTGGAGCTCCCAGGACCGGGTCGTACTTGGAATACACCTTCTCGACCGGCAGCGTGGTAAGAACGTGCTCCCGGAAGATCTTGGCCCAGGAGGCTTCAATACGCTCCTTGCGCTTGGGTCCCAGGAATGGAAAAGGATCGAACATGTTGGAGGTTTTGTGATCCTTGATGTAGATCATCTCGGCTCCTCGGATGCGATGTGTGATGACGTTATGTATCACAAAACCCCTTGTGCTGCAACGATATTATGATGTTTCATGTAATTTTGTCGGCAAAATAAAGCGAAAAGATTTCTTACGAGATTATCAATAATTGATAGTTAATCGAAACTTAATGTATCCTTCATCTTCCTGTAATAAATTATCTACAATGCTGCCAACTTAATAATACGCGGGCTCTTTGCTGACCTTACGAAGGACACAGAAAACCCGGACTCATCCAATGAATGGATCTGTCCGGGTTTTTTATTTGGAACTTGATTCAGGAACCAATGCACATTTGGCCCGCTATGACAACTGGACGAAGGCCGCCATGCCCTCATCATCGTGTAGCAAATAATAGGTATGATAAGCCTGTCGGCCCCTCATCGTGCCTTCGCTCGAATTTCATCCAGAAGTCGTCATGCGAGACCGCTTCAATACCGGTTTTTCCGTCCCTCGCCGCGACTGAGTGGTTCCCCCAAAAAGGCAGGGAGCTACCTCGATGAAAAGACCAGTAATGTGGAGTCCTAATGGTATGCCCTTCAATTCGAGGCAATAAACTTCATTTGGTTCTATCCGCTTTTACCTCAACGTAATATCCCACTCCTCGTCGTGTTTTCACAAATTTGGGCTGGGAGGGGTCGTCTTCGATCTGACTTCTCAGTCTTCTGATATGGACATCAACCGTCCTGGGTTCAACAAATTTATTATCGTGCCACAGGGCATCGAGCAGTTGGTCGCGGCTAAACACCCTGCCTTTCCGTTCGGCAAGATAGACCAGAATCTTGAATCCGGTCGAACTCAGGCTCAGCGGAACATTGTTTTTGATCACAATGTACTGTTCCATATCGATACGAAGGCTGTCGACGATGAGGACTTTTCCCCGCGTTGGCCTGCCTCCTCTTCGGAGCACGGCGCGCACGCGGGCAGAGAGTTCCTTCGGGTTGAACGGCTTCGTCATGTAGTCGTCGGCGCCCGATTGAAGGCCCTGAATCCTGTCGGTTATATCGCTTTTGGCCGTTAACATGATGATCGGCAAAGATGCCGTAATCGGATTGCTTCGAACAATGCTGCAAAGCTCCGTCCCCTGAATGCCCGGAAGCATGAGGTCGAGAATAACAAGGTCGAACCCGCCCGTCTTGATTTTTTCCAAGGCATCCTCGCCATCGAACGCAGAGGAGACTTTGAACCCTTCCTGGTTGAGATTATAGGCAATAAGATCCACCAGATCGGGCTCGTCATCAACGACGAGTATATGTATGGTCTGCACGGCGGTTGAGTTCATAGGGTATTCAGAAAACAGGATTCATCCTGAAAAAAGCATTTGATACGGATCAAAGCTGATAAGAAGCGGGATCAGAGCTGATAATTCAAAATATGTTTATCGCTTTCCACAGCAAGCTCAAAAATGCTATACTCTCCCCTTATTCTATTTATATGGGGGATATAATTCATGATTACATTCAGAGAATTGGTGAGTGTTATGGGAGATAGAGACTATTATACTATCTCTGCCGTGATTATCGGTTTATCATCCTATTTTTATTTCGACTTAGGAAATAAGACAGTTAGTTTTCTAATAATATCATCTATTGCTGTAAGGCTTTTATCTATCGAAAACGCTAAGAATAAATTTAAGAAGCTGAATTATGATGCGGAAGAATGTTTTGAAAAGATTTTAAAAGAACACAACGATACAAGAGAACCATTTGAATCTATTGCTAGTAGGATTTTCAGTGATTCAACATTAAGTGAAAAGTGTAAGCAAATGGTATCCGATAAATTCATTGCATTAAAAAAAGAAGATGACGATAAAATTTTACGGATGAAAAGACCATTTAGGGCAAATAATGGATAGACTTCCTTATCCTAATGGATTCACCCGAACGAACCTCAAACGGTGAATGTTACCCGTTAGCTGTGGCAAGCGGATAAGCATAATTCAAAAAAAGGAGCTTTACCTTTTGGTAAGGCTGCAAGTTCGACCTTATCTGCATTTATCCGAAGTTAATCCGATTTTTTAGTGTCCAAATGCTCTTTCTAGGTGCATGTGTTCGCGATTTTTCAGTTCGCACCTCACCTGCCGGGCGCAAACCGAATCCCCAATACAATGCAAAAAAGCGCTGTATGCCGCTCTTCACATGATCGAATTGTATACTGCCTGTGAATCAACCGGACATAAGATTGGCGATTTTCCCAAGCCGCCGCACACCACATTGTAAGGATCCATGATACATCTCAATTATTTCATGTGTATGACGGAAATGTTAAATAATAGTTAAAAGTCAATGCTGGTGCGTCGCGTTCCGTGCACCGCTCAAGTCCGGCAGATTTGTTCCTAAAACGACAAAAAGAGCGTTCGTAACATTCCTGTAACATAATTATTGTAAAATTAATTGGAGAAATTATTTTAAAGCGTTAGTACAGGAGGAGATGATGGCAAATAAGGGTATTTTCTCAAGAAGCATCTTTTACGCGCTCGTTTTACTGCTTGTACCTTCTCTCGGTCTCCAGGCAGAAACCGGGTCCTCGTCCTTAGATAACATAAACCACATTATCGTCATTTATCAGGAGAACTGGAGCTTTGACGGCCTGTACGGGAATTTCCCCGGCGCGAACGGGCTCGCGAATGCGGGAGATGCGGTGAACCAGGTGGACAAAGAGGGCAGACCTCTCAAAACGCTGGTGAGGCCGTTGGATACGAGCCTGAAACCCGCGGTGCCCGACCTCCGCTTTCCCGAGCAGATGCCGGCAAAGCCCTACGATTTGGCAATGTATGTTCCGGGTGATGAAAAAACCGGAGACCTCGTTCATCGCTTCTATCAGAACCAGCTCCAGATCGACGGAGGCAGGATGGACAAGTTCGCGGCCTGGAGCGACAACCCCGGACTCGTGATGAGCCGTTACGACGCGAGCGACATGCCGGAAGGCAGGTTGGCAAAGCAATTCACGCTTGCCGACAATTTCTTTCAGGCGGCCTTCGGCGGCTCGTTCTTAAATCATTTCTGGCTCATCTGCGCCTGCACCCCGGTCTGGCCAAATGCCCCGGCCTCAATGAGAGCAAAGCTCGATACGAACGGGGTCCTCGAAAAAGACGGCGCCGTGACGTCTGATGGTTTCGTCGTCAATACCGCATTCACGATAAACCAGCCCCATCCCGCCAGCGCAAAGGACCTCGTTCCCCTTCAGACCATGCCGACCATCGGGGACCGGCTGTCGGAGAAAAAAGTCTCCTGGGCATGGTATTCCGGCGGATGGAACGACGCCCTCGCCGGCAAACCTGCCGGTGATTTTCAGTTCCATCACCAGCCATTTGCCTATTTTGCAAATTTCGCCGACAACAAGCCTGCCAAGGCGGCGCACCTCAAGGACGAAGATGAATTTTTATCGGATCTGAAAAAAGGCGCGCTGCCATCGGTGTCCTTCATCAAGTTCATCGGCTCCTACAATGAACATCCCGGCTACTCGGCGCTCCGTTTCGGACAGCAGCATGTCGCCGATTTGGTAAAGGCGATACAGGACAGCCCCTATTGGAAGGACGCTGTCATCATAATCACCTATGACGAGTTCGGCGGCCGCTGGGACCACGTGGCGCCGCCCAAGGGAGACCGGTGGGGTCCCGGCACCCGGATCCCAGCAATAATAATCTCTCCTTATGCGAAGAGAGGATACGTCGATCACACCCAGTATGATACGACGTCGATCCTGAGATTCATTGAACAACGATGGGACCTGAAACCGCTCGGAACGCGGGACGCCGCTGCTCATGATCTGAGCAATGCCCTGGATTTTACCCAGGAACCCTATCTCCCATCGCAGCACTAAGCTTGAAGGCCCTGAATCTCAGGTTGCAAAGAACGACAGATGGGGGGACTGCACGATGAAGATAGCTTTTTTCAGCGATATCCACGGGAATTTCGAAGCGTTGAAGGCCGCATATCGTGAAGCCCAAATTCTCGGGGCGGACAGGATGTACCATCTGGGCGATGTAGGCGGCTATGCTCCGTTCGTGAACGAAGTCGTTGATTTTCTTATCGAACGCGGGATAGACGGGGTGCAGGGGAACTACGACTATAATGTGGCAAATGACAGCGAACATTGCGGATGCAAATATGAGGACCCGGTGCAGGCGGAGATGGCGCAGCAGTCATTCGAGTGGACGAAAGAACACGCATCCTCAAGAAGCAAGGAGTTCATGAGAAATCTGCCGCAGGAAATCACCCTGAACGTACAGGGGAGATGGGTCAAGCTCCTGCATGCTGCGCCTTTTCCCGAGAACAAGATCACTTGGTATGACGACCGGTCAGAGAAGAACTTCCGGGAAATGGCGGAAAAGGCCGACGCAGACATCCTGGTTTACGTGCATACGCATAAGCACTATACAAAAATCAGCGATAAAAAAATTTTTATCAATGCAGGCAGCATCGGCAAGCCGATAGACGGAGATCCGAGGGCCTGTCTGGCGATGCTCGAAATTGCCGGGGAAACAACACGCATAAATTTTGTCAGGCTCAGGTACGACGTTGAAAAAGTGGCAAAGGCCATCCTCTCAAGCGGGCTGCCGCCTTCTTTTGCGGATAAGCTGAAGAAGGGGATTTGAGAACGTCAAGTTCTTCTATGATCTCCGTCTGCTCCGGTTCTCTTGGTATGCCGAAAGGATCGGGAAGTCCGCGTCAAGCCAGTCGAGCGACAGTAACTCGTGCGGAGACAGCCAGAGCAGTGCTTTATGTTCCTGCAGCGCGAGCTCACCGGCGACCACGGCACAGACGAAAGGGTATAGCATTACGGAAAAATCAGGATAGTCATAGCTTACCGATGGCAATTGCTGACCTACTGCACTCCGCAAGTCCAACTCTTCAGCCACTTCACAGACAACGCACTGTTCAGGCGTCTCGCCCTGTTTGATTTTCCCGCCGGGGAACCCCCATTTGAGCGGCATGTTCATCTGTTCGCTGCGTTGGACCACAAGTATTCCCATATCGCTCTATGAGCGCGCAAGCGACCCGCATTGTTTTATCAGCCGTGTCCCGGTCCGCCCGGAATTACGGCGAATGCCGCCATCCGACCTCTATCATCCTAGAAACGGCAATTAGAACCACAGATGAACACGGTTTAAAACCAAAAAACAAAAACTAAAGAGAAGGAAAACCTAACCCGAAAGGTGATATCCATTTTCTCTTTAAGATTTTGATATATCCGTGTTCATCTGTGGTTACATGCTCTTTTTAGTATCATCCTTTTTCAATCCTATCACATCCGCACGGAGTTCAGTAGAAAGGCATTCGAGAGGTTGGTGAAAAATTATGGCGATTTCCTGTAAGAACGATCTTTTAGCGCGATAATATAAGCAGGCGGGCCGGACAACGTTTCGCTGCCCGCCGAACGGATAACTATGGAATTTGCTTTTCCATTCGGCCTTGCCATCGCCAAGCTGCTGGCCTCGGACTATGTTTCAAGCCGCTTAGAGGTCAGGACTGAGTATGAGTCCGTGAAGCGGATCTTCGAACTCTTGACCGCACAGGTCGTCAAGATCGTCGTGAATGTGCTCCTCCTGCTGCTCGCCGTCTATGGCGCCGGCTGGATCTTCAATCGCAGAATGAGCGTTCTCGTTATCTGCTCCGTGTACATGGCTTCGGTCGTCGAAAGCGTCGTGCGCCTGCTCCGGGGACTGCCCGACCTCGTCTCTTTTATCTTCGAACACCGCGGAAACCTGCGGTCTTTTATCCGTACCAGAGTGCATCAAGAGGTGTACCAGCGGCTCGCCGAGGCCGATGCCCGAAGCTCGATATTCAAGCGACTGTTCAAGCAGATGATGCTCCGTTCGAACGAAGAGCTCGCGCGTGACGTGGCTCATAAAGCAACTTCCGCAATTTGGAACCGCGTGGTCGGAAGGTTCCTGGCCACAGCAGCGGCCCTTGTCGCCTATATCGCTATTTTCCGGTTCATGGTCGCGCCCTATCTTATCGCCGGACACACGAAACTTACGGTCTGGCAGGCGCTGCTCTATCCGCTTGCCTTCGCTTCCGATTACTTCTTCGGCACGTCCTTCCTGCATTATGTGCGCTCGCTCCGGTTTCGGCTTTTCGGCTGAAAGGATATAGTTCTTAATGCGCAAAGCAATCTCACCATTTTGGTGAAACGCTTTTATTACTTAACCATCTGAGCTTTCTCTGTGATCCTTGCGTTCTCTGCGGCCAACTGCTCCTTTTAGGTTTATCGGCCCTTTATTTTCGGAAAATATTTTATCTTCATCCGCCCTCTGGAACTGTCGATAGCAGGCAAATAATGATTTATTTTCTTAAGCTTTGGCTATTATACCCGATACATAGATTAGACTTTCTGATGATAACAATAAAAGAATCACCAGAAAAGCAGCAGAATACAAAAAATAATCGCCGCAAAAACAAGTAATTACTTGTTGGCATAAATTTAACTGTTTTTTAATCTAACCGTCATACTCTCGTAACATAATCCACGTATAGTGCACGCTCCAACTACAACAGCGCAGCTCAGGAGAAACGTGTTATGAAAAAACAGGTCCTCATTGTTGAAGATGAAAGCTATTTAGCCGAGCTTCTGAGCTGCCATCTTCAAAAAGAAAACTACCAGACGGTGATTGCACAAAGCGGGGAAGCAGCAATCGATGCGGTTCAGCACCGCAGGTTTGACGCGGTCCTGCTGGATCTCACACTGCCCGAGCTCAACGGATGGGAAGTGTGCCGTATATTGCGGGAGAGCGCGAACGGGAAGTTGCTGCCGATCATTATGGTCACGGCGTTGTCTGACGAAGAGGCGCGGATCAAGGGGCTCGACCTCGGGGCCGATGATTACGTAACAAAGCCCTATTCTTTGAAAGAGCTGTTGTTGAGGCTCGGAAAGCATATCGACCGCTACCGGATGATCAACCAGATGAAGGCCCGTTTGCAGGAACAAGACACGGTCGTACGATACATGGTCCATGAGCTCCGCAACACGCTTACCACGATCGGCGGCTATTCTGCTCTTGCCCTGCTGAAGGACGACGCGAATAAATTCATGAGAACGATCAACACCGCAGTAGCGCACGCCGAAAGCCTGCTTAAAGACACCTCACTTCTCTCGCGGCTTGAGAACGGGAAAGAAGCCCTGTTCATCGAGCCGGTCGCTATCAATTTGCTGGTCAACGAAGCAGTCGATCTGCTGAACGATACCGCAAGAAGAGCGAATATTGAAATCATTACGGAAAACAGCACGACATCATTGGTGCTGGGCAACAGGACAGCAATCAGGCAGATCATCATCAACCTCGTCTCGAACGCCATAAAATATAACCGGAAGGGCGGAACAGTCGGGATTTCCTTCGATGAGAAAAATGACAGGGTCGATATTGCCATATGGGATGACGGGGATGGAATAGCGAAGGCTGATATCGACCGCATTTTCGATAAGTTCTATCGTGCGGCAGGCAGCGAACGAGTGAAAGGCGCGGGACTCGGTCTTCATATCGTTAAACTCTTGACCGATGCCATGGGAGGTCTCGTCACGGTCACCAGCCAGCCGTCGGTAGGCAGTACCTTTACCGTCTCCTTTGTCAAAAAAAATTCCGCAGTGCTCCATGAAATCCTGGAAATGGCGTGAAAGCAGAGATCAAGAAACTGCAAAAACAGTACGAGAATTTGGAGAGAAGGGAGGATTTAATGCAAACGACCAACCCGCAGCAAAGCGTACTTCCCGTCGGGAAACTCATCATATCGAGCGAACTGGTGACGCCTCAGACCATCGTAAACAAGGTGGCCGAGAGGTTTTTCGGCACTACGGAGCTGGATGCCTTCGCCGTGGTGGACGAGAACGAGCCTGTAGGCCTCGTCACGAGGACGAAGCTGCTCTTTACACTGTTCCGGAGATTCGGCTTCGAACTCTACGGAAAATACCCTATCATCGCCATAGCCGACACGAGTCCTCTCCTCGTGCCTGAGGACGAGCGGCTCGACGTGGTGATCGACAAGGCCCTGGAGCGGCCGCCGCAGGACATCTACGACGAGATCATTGTGACCTCCGCCAAGGGCGCCTACCGGGGCCTCCTGTCGGTAAAACAGCTGGTGATTCAGCAAAGCAATGCCCTGGCAAGCAATATCCTCCAGAAGGAAATGGCCAGTGCACGGGCGCAGGAGCTGGAAAAGATCAACCGGGTGAAATCGGAGTTTCTCGCCAACGTTACCCATGAACTCAGGTCCCCGGTGAACGCAATCATCGGGCTTGCCGAACTGCTGCGGATGGCGGCGGACAAGGGATCGGTCGAACAGATCAAGGAACGCCTCTCCTTCATGATTTCGAGCGCGACAAACCTTCGGACCGTGATCACGAACATACTCGATCTGTCGAAGATCGAAGCGGGAAAGATGGAAGTGGTACGTCAGACATTCGACGCTACTGCGCTCGTTGCCGATATCGCGGAAACGACGCGGGTGCTCGTCGGGCGAAAGCCCGTGCAGGTCAAAGTCCTTGCTCCGTCCATGCGGGTCATGGTAACGACGGACTCCATCAAACTGCGCCAGATCATCATGAATCTCGCCAGCAATGCCGCAAAGTTCACGGAGCGCGGAGAAATAACCATAGCGCTCTCCCTCATCGGAAACAAGCTCGAAATCGCCGTCAGCGATACGGGCCCCGGCATCAGGGAGGAACACATGGAAAAGCTGTTTATGGCATTCAGCCAGATCGAGGACGCCAAGACCAAAAGCCATGAAGGGACGGGACTCGGACTGACGATCAGCAAGAATCTCGCCGAACTCATTGAAGGTTCCATATCGGTGGAAAGCGTCTACGGCGAAGGTACGACGTTTATTGTCTCGCTGCCTTTGCAAAATAAAGAACAAGGAGAATTGTATGCCGCGGAATAGAAAAAAGAAGGTACTGGTAGTCGACGATGATGAAATACATCTCTACACTACCAAAGAACTGCTTCAGGACGACATAATCGAGGTGCTGACCCATAAGAGCTGGGTCGGCGCGACGAATCGCCTTAAAGAGGTCCAACCCGATCTTGTGCTGCTCGACGTTAATATGCCCGCGCTGTCCGGCGACAAGCTCGTTTCCATCATTAAACCTTATTGCGATTCATTGACGACACCTATTGTCTTCTATTCGTCCAATGATGAAGACAGCCTAAGGGAGCTCGCGAAGACCCATCGTGTGCAGGGATATATCTGCAAGGGCAATACTGCCGAATTGCGCAGCAAGGTCAGCAGCTATCTCAAGTTGCCTGCATAAAAAGCGCAGCGAAGCTCAATAAAGAGGGCTTATCGTGCAAATCAAAAAGAGAATACTGGTAGTTGATGACGATGAAATTTTTCTCGATGTCACGAAGGCACTGCTCGAAGACGAACAATTAGAGATAATCACCCGGAGCGAGGGCGATGGTGTGATGAACCTCGTGGGTCAGCTTCAGCCTGATCTCGTTCTGCTCGATATCAATATGCCTGTGCTGGCCGGAGATGCCCTGGCAAAGTTGCTGCGGTCCAGGAGAGACACTTGTCATATCCGGATTGTTTTCCATTCGTCGAATGATGAGTACAGCTTGAGAGAAAGTGTTGCGGCCTGCGGCGTCCATGGATACATATGCAAGGGCGATTTTGTAAACCTGCGGAAAAAAATTGACTATTTCCTAAGCTTGCCCTGATTATGAAGGGTAAAGAAAAGCCATCACGCACTCGAACGCATTAAGAATGTCCTGCATGTTTGCGTCTCGATTACTCACACGATCTCAGGAAAAATAGAATGAAAAACAATTCTGAATTGGTCATACTATCAGTTATAATAATGTTCATCCTCATTACACTCCTGAGATTCTCAGGAGCGCAGACGCTCAAAGGCCCTGACCCGGGAGATTTATCGTATCTGGCAATGCCATATTAAAAAAACAACGTTTGCCGTGGACGAGGGCTGCGGCTTTATTTCTCCGAGAAAACATCAACTGAGCATAAGAGAACCTAAAGGAAAACCCGATTCGAACCTTCAAAACAGGAGTCGAAACACTTCCTTAATCATGTCCCCTTTTCTCTCTTGGATAAAGTTATCTTGCGGCCTCAATCCCGCGATGTGGAATCCCCCGGCATCTGCCGGAGGGGCTCCACTTTATTTGCTAAACATAAAATCAGTACCTGCGTAAGCTACAGTAATGGTAGTCAGGAAATTATCATAGCACACGAAGGGGAGGTAATCGAATGGGATATCTGGATGGCTTAAACTGGGAAGCGATCAAGAAAGATATGCAGCAGGGGCTGGAAAAAAGCATGGCTGCGGTGAAGCAAGGCGCCGTCGTCGTGCAGAAGAAAGCCGGGGAACTCACTGAAGAAGGAAAACGACAGTACAAGGTCCTGAGAATCAAATCAAGGATTCACGAGGCGATTGCCGACCTTGGCGCGAAGACCTATGTCCTTCTGAGCGGCGCCAAAGCCAAAAACCCCGCACTCGATGCAGGCGTGAAAGAGATCATGGCCCGCATCCAGGACCTTGAATCGCAGCTTGGGATACTCGAAGGCAAGAGTAGTGAGGGCAGTGCCAAAGCTCGCCCCAAGGCGGCCGCACGCGCGAAAGCACGCAGTAAGAAAAAATGAGCAGAGACAATGTTCGTCACAGAGTTGCGCGGGTTGGAGGACGCATCCGGGAGGGCCTCAGATCTTCGAAGCTTTCTTATAGGTCCGGCAATCAGGATAACGCGAGCATCTGAAGCGCAGAAACGGCCCTCTTTTTTATACAGGTGCATGCTGCTGCCGCACGCCGGGCATAAAGGCCTCTTTCCTAGTTGCGTGCGATGATTTACCGTAAATTGCAAACCGCACATTAAACAGAGAAAACGTTGTTTGCCCGTATGCGCTTTCCCGTCACGATAAAACCGCTTTCGATCCACAGGCGCGGTACTGTATTTTACTGATCGTATCTTTCGACACCGGGCCCCCTCCTATACAAAACACCTAACAGATCCCCGCTGTGGGACGTGTATCGACCCGCATTTCCGGTTTATTGTCGTCGCTGAAGCTATTCTCAGACGAACGGCCCCGTCACCTCTTGGGCGATGTCCTGATGCCGATCCCCATGAAGCCTGGGCGCGTGGAGCGTCAGGATTATGAGTATAAGCGCAACGGAACCTGCGTGGTGCTCATGGCCGTTGAACCGTTAGCCGGTCGCCGTGTTATAACAGGTACAGAACGGAGAACCAAAAAAGATTACGCCGAATTTATGAAGGCATTAGCGGCATCGTATCCGGCAGCCGAAAAAATCGTTCTGGTTCAGGACAACCTGAACACGCATAATCCTTCATCCTTCTACGAAGCCTTTCCAGCTGCCGAAGCGTTTGCTATGGCGCAACGCTTTGAAATGGTTTATACGCCCAAGAAAGCCAGTTGGCTGAACATGGCCGAGATTGAATTGTCAGCTTTATCCAAGCAATGCCTGGACCGACGAATTGCCGAGATGAAGACGTTAGCCGCACAAGTGGGCAGCTGGACAAAACAGCGAAACCGGCTCAAAGCTGGCATTTCCTCGAACTTTACAAAGAACGATGCTCGAAACAAATTAGGCTGACACTACGATACTATTATTAAAATGTACTAGATGGTGCTGAGTATAAGATAGACGGCCGGAAACTCGTGCGGACGAAAATTGAACTCCACGCTGGTGACAAAATTCTGTTTGCTCCGATAGAAGATCCCGGGAGATGATTACGCGATCATCAGAATCATCGAACTCAATGTGTGACCTCTCTCTTTTAGAAAAGTATTCTACACGCTGTATGTGCAAACCATTTAAGATCCGTTACGAAAAAAGAGCTTCCGGGAAGGCGTTATGTATTTCGAGGGCACAAGTCATTACGCAATTCCTTGACTTTGCCTTCGAGTTCAAGGTAGCGGTTCAAAAGAGGTAAAAGTTTTTTTCCGCTTTTTGTCCTGATCAGCTCGAATATCAGACCCCGTATTTCCGAAAGCAGCCGGGAGCCCATGCGATAAGATTCTAGTGCATGACCATGAACAGCAAGCAGCTTCTCGATGTCTGCACCCAGTGCTTCGAGGTCCGTAACAAGGGCTTCAATCTCGTCTTGTCTCATCTTTTCTACCGGGTCATTCAAGCGCCGTCCCTGCTTATAGGTTCTGCTGACTGTTCGAGCGCGAAGCAAACCAGTTCATTGTTCCGCACCATGCCATTTCCCATGGCCTTTCATCGCGGCGGAATACCCGGTCTTGACGATGCACACGCTCTCGTTACGAGGACGTCGTCGGCTGCCTTCACCTCCTGTTGCTCGGGAATGAAGAGATACTGGGTGACTTTTTCCCGCAGTCCGGCAACGTCTCCTTTGCAGACATATCCCCGTACACCGTGGGTATCAGCGCTTATCCTCAGGATTTCCTCATCGTTCGATGAATGAAAGACAATGTGAATGTCGTTGGCATCGCAGTAGGCGCGAATAAGCTCCACCAGCCTGTCGCCGGCAAGCGCCGGCATGTTGATATCGAGCAGAATGAGGTCCGGTTTCATCGATTCAATGAGATTCGTTGCGCCGAATGCGTTCTTGTGCGTCACCACGTCGATACGGTCGTCCTGGAGCAGGGCCTTGGTCGTATAAAGATGCAATTCGTCGTCATCGATGATCAGCACTTTCTTCTTAGCGATCTGCAGCACGTATTCCTCCTCGTTCTCTATTATTGTTATGTTTTTTTCGGCAATGATTATTGTACAGACAGCAGACAGGTCACCATAACCTCTATTCATGCAGCGACAGCAGCATGCGTCCCAGTTCATGACAGGCATATGAGCCCGTTCCGCTTCGATTAAGACCGGCCCAAACACAGGGAGAGGGGAGGAAAGGGAGTAGTGTTCGGGCCGGTCCACAATCGCTGCTTATCGTGTTTGCACTATAGCGCAGTATTGTTACAGCATGATGACGGCAACGTTAAATCTTCAGTAACGGCAGCGCAGGTTGAGAGGGTAGGGATTGGATTTATTTCGGCAGGAGAGCTGAGGGGGGCCTTGATAAGTTATCCTGATTTTTAATTACGGCGCAGAGAAACTGAAGACCTTCGTTAAAACGCAATGAGCTCAGGTTGTTACGGCGGTTCTTAAACGTGTTCACCGCCGGAAATACGCAAGGATATTTAACACAACTTTCACGCACCCTTCACAATAATGTAACGGATGTGCCTTATAGTCTTTGCCAATATTATTCATGACAGAGACCTCCTGGAATCCGTTTCGGACAGGGTCTACAAAATGTCGCCAAGTGCGGTGTAGCTATCAACCTGAAGTAAATTGTCAAAACCGTTGTCACAGGTAAGGAGGTCTTTTTAATATGCGAGAACTGGGAGCGAAGATAGACGAAACGATGATCGACCGGAGTCTGCCGAGGCTGAAAACAGGGCTTGACGTTCTCCAGGAACACAGATTTCAGGCCGTGGAGCTGCCTGTGCACGGACTCGACGCCATCAGGAACGGCAGGCTGGATTATGCCCGGGTCATGCACGCGAGGGAGCTCCTTGCGGATTATGATTTCCGCTACAGCGTCCACTCGCCGGACCCCCTCAATCTCATGGACCAGGACGAGCTCGAGCTGCATGTCGCGGTCCTAAGAGCCTCGATCGAATTCGCCCTTCTTATCAACGCAACCATCCTCGTATATCATCCCGGACGGTACGTATCCGAAGAGCTGTTCATGCTCAATGAAAAAAACGACTTCTCGTCCGATGAAAAAAGAAAGCTGCTCGACAAAGAAGCGGTGTTGCTGCAGCGCATCGCAGACGAATACCCGGAGATGACGATCTGCATGGAAAATTCACGGCCCTATCTGTTTCACTCGCCGTACTGTTACGCGGAACGGCTGGGCCCCCTCGCGGAGCAGGTGGAACACATCAACAGAAAGAACGTCAAGATCAACCTCGATTTCGGCCATCTCTATCTCTCATCGAAACACTATGGATTTGATGCAATTAAGGCGGTCGAAGAAGTACGGATGCATATCGGCCACACGCACATCCATGACAATTTTGGAAAGGTCGTTTTTCACCACGAAAAAAAGCAGATGCGACTCATCCCTTTCGGGAAGGGGGACTCCCACATGCCGGTCGGGTGGGGAGAGATTCCCTTTGAGGATATGCTGTCCACGTTCATAGACGGATACGATGGCATGTTCATGATGGAGCTGCAGGGACGATACTTCGACAGTGTTCTCGAATCGAGAGACAACTTGAGGGCGATTCTCACATCATGCATGCTACACCGGACGGGCGCGGGAACCGGCTATCACGGGCGGGACCTAGAGGGTATCACGATTTAAGACAGGACAGCAGTCGACCAGCCGCAGCCCGGGGAGCGGCCAGCATCCAGCCGAGTGCCAACTTGGGGCTTGGAGCGCGATCGGCTTCAAAGATAACAGGAACCAAAGTCCTTGGTTAAGAATAGTAAAAAAGAGGAGGCATCAATGAACGTTCGTCTATCGGTTCTTGCAGTGACTTTTTTTTCGATAATAACTTTAGGATGTGCTGCGACCTCCCCTCTTGTGGCAGCGATACAAAAAGGGGACAAAGCTGAAGTCGAACAACTTTTACATCAGGGCGCCGACATCAACGAGCCGAGCGGACCAAAAGATGAGACTCCATTGATGGCTGCATCCAGGCTGGGAAAGACCGACATCGTCAAAGAATTATTGAAATCGGGAGCCGATATCGATTTCAGGAATAAGAATAATGATACGGCACTGATGGCGGCAGCCAGGTATTGCAAATCTGATATCGTAAAGTACTTGATCGACGATGGCGCAGACGTAACCGTCCAAAACAAGAATTATCAATTTACTCCCCTCATGCTTGTTGCTCGGTGTAACGATCCGTCCAGCGCAAAAGTATTGATTATGAGCGGTGCAAACGTAGATGCGAAGAGCAGGTTAGGCATGACTGCTTTGATGATGGCTGTCTTCAGGAACGCTCCGGAGGTTGCCCTCGTGTTATTGGAGTCAGAAGCAGATACTGAAGCGACATGGGGCAACGGTGAAACCGCATTATATGATGCTGCGCAACAAGGTAATGATGCTATTGTCAAATTATTGATAAAAATGGGCGCTAATGTCAATGTTCGCTCCAAACATAATGGCTGGACGCCATTGATGATCGCAGCTGCGCAGAATCATTATTCAACTGCTGCGATACTCATTAAGGCAGGTGCTGACGTCAACGCCAAGGACCAGGGAAAGAACAGTCTTAATGTTTACTACCAAATACAGTAACGACAAAATCTCTGAGCTTTTAAGAGAAGCAGGAGCAACATAAGCGGCGGGGGCCATAGCCTCAAGCGGCTTGCCTTCCATTTTGCCGACAAGTTGAGGAATGGGGGCGTGAGTTCGTTCCGTGTATTTCCCAGAAGAAATACGATTTCAGATTTCATTTTTTCGTTTTATCCTCGAAGCGCACGCAGTTTCCGTACTTTTGCATAAGTCTTACATGCCGGGTACTGTGAACATCTGAAACGGAGAAATGTCAGCTCTTCCTTGTACAGGTGCATATGATTTCCGCATTCCGGGCAGGTCGGCCTTTTTCCTACCGGCGGACGATGGGATACCGTGAATTGCAAACCGCACATTAGGCAGAGATAGCGTTGTTTCCCCGTATGCGCTTTTCCGTCACGATAAACCGCCTTCGAGCCACAGGCCCGGCACTGTATATTATCGATAGTGTCTTTAGACACGGTAAACCCTCTGATACGTTAGGAAAAATTGAATAGAACAGAGCGCTGCTATGGACTGTTACCGCCCGACTGGCCATTAATGCAGATTCTCCACGATGGTGCTGAGGCAAGCCCCAATCCAGATCTGGAAATCGCCGACTCTGCAAAAGTCTTCTTACGGATTTTCTCTATTGTACGCTGAAGACATTACAGGAATATTACAGAGGGAAAGAAAAAACGCATGTTGTTTCGGATTCGCGTCAACTTAGTCCGGCCAAACGAAAAAAAACGCTATGCTATACTACGAAAATTATGGGATGACACGCGTCCGAACAAAAATCATTAATGATAAGCCTTAAGTTTGGGGTAGGTAAGTAATGAAAGTGAAGATAGACTTTGTAATTTTAGGCGACTACAATTTAATTATCGAAAGGAGATTTTACTATGGCACTTTTAGATGATGCATTGAAAGGTAATATTGTTACTGGTCTCGCTATCGGCATCGGTGCGGCAATATTGGCGCCCGTGGTCATCCCGCTGTTTGCAAATATAGCGAAGCCGCTGGCAAAAGCCACTATAAAAGGAGGCATGCAGCTGTATGAACGCGGCAAGGAAACTTTTGCCGAGATCGCTGAAATTACAGAAGATATTGTGGCTGAAGCAAAGTCGGAACTGGCCGAGTCGACGGCGGCAGCAGCGGCAGCAACAACCGCAGCGGCTGCAAGCTCCGAGGGTGGGCCAGCGGCATCATGATCACGGCAGCTGTCGTTACCCATAATTCAAAGGGGAGATTACGAATCAGGATCCCTTCGCAAAAAGGGAATCTTGGCACTCTAAAGTCTCATGGGGACCAGCTTGCCACCTGTCCAGGCATTCTCTCCATTGAGGTGAACCCTGGAACAGGGAGTATTCTTTTACTGCACCAGACGACGGTGGCGGCGATCGAGGAATTTGCGAGGGCCAGAAACCTTTTTTCTTTGGTGGAACAAAAAAGTTTAAGGGCGCCCTCTGCAGAGCTTCGGGGAACCATTGGCGATACGTTCAAGAGCATTGATCGGCAGGTACAAAGCCTCACGGGTGGAGATTTGGACCTGAGCGGGTTTGCAGTCGGAGCCTTGATTATTGCGGGTAGTGTGCAAATCCTGTCAGGCAATGCGGGCCCATTACCGTGGTCTGCGGCATACTGGTACGCGTACAATCTCTATTCGAAAAAAAAAGTAAAAGTAGAGGAAAAGAAATAACGTAAGCAGCTCTGAGGGAGTGGGAACCTTCCCAGTCTGTGTCTGGTCAGCTACGAAAGCGTCGAATGTAGACCATTCCGTATTCTGAAAGATCATTCCCACAAGTGTCAAAATATCCGACAAACAGGGATTTTCGGCGAATACTATTAAGGTTTTGTGATCCATTTGCAGGAGCGGAGCTATGAGCGAACGAAAACAAAAGGCACCGACGAAGAGGACCGTGAAGCGCGGCCCGCGTGAATCGTCATCGGAATCGGATCTGGAAATCACACCGACGATTACTACGAAAGGAGGAACAGATATGACAAACGCAGAAACCACAGGTGGGGAAACGGCCCCTGACATCGGCAAAGCAGGAACTGCCGTGAAAGAGGGCGTCGTGAGCAGTCTCAAGGGGATCAACGAGATCGAAGCGGAGATCGTCAGCCTCGTAAGGAACACGGTATCCAACACGCTCCGCGCAACAGGAACAGTGGCCGGCGAAGCAGTCAGCGTCACGAAGGATGTGGTCAAAGGGGCCATTCAGGCCACGGAAGAGGTCGGCACGGGCCTCATCTTGAGCACCAAAAGCGTGGCAAAAGGGGTGGTCATGGGCGTGAGTGATGTCGGCGGCGATGTCATTACCGTGGCAGGCCAGACCGTCAGGGGCGCTGTCAAGGGTGCGGCCGAGGTCGGCGCGGACGTTGCCATGGTTGCCCGTCGGGCCGTTGACGGCGTGATTGAGGCCACCAAGGAAGTCGGAGGGAATGCCGAGGAAGTGGCGAAGGTTGCCGTCACCGGCGCGATTGATGCGGCGGCTGCGATAGGCAACACGGCGGTCCGGTCGGTCAAAGACATGCTGGTCGGAGTTGTGGAAGGAGTCAAAGAGGTCGCGAGCAGCGCATTGCCGAAGACCAAATCGGCCTCGTCGTAAATCCGGGCTGATTGATTTTTTCAAATCTACAGGTCAGGACTGAGAAAGACAAAGTCAAAGTCTTTGACACAGATGAGGCGGATATGATGCTCTGAAAAAATCAGGACCTGTCATAGTCCGCTTACCATAAATCCGTGTCAAAGAAGTTGACTTTTTTCATTTGCGAGGGGGGGAGTGCGTGGTTGAGGCCGTTCATACGTCGATAAAAGGACGGGCCCGCTATAAGGTAGAGGGTCTGTACCGCTCGGAATCCCTGAAGCAGCAGATCGAGCAGGATTTAACTCGGCAAACGTGGATACTGAGTGTTTCCGTCAACACTCTCACAGGAAGCGTTCTCGTACTATTCGATGCGCAGAACGGCACTCAGGCAACAGCAGTGTCCTCCCTCCTGAAGGCCGTGGTAGAACGGGCCAAGGGCGCCCCGGCAGCGGTGGGGGAACGCCTTTCCGCTCATGCGCTGCAGGGGAAACAAACGGTTCTCCGCTCGGAGGGCGGCTCCGTCCTTCCTCCCCACACGCCTTCCGGCAAGGAAGTGCCGAGCATCCGGACCGTTCGAAAAGAGGTCGCTCATGCCGAGGCTCAGCCCGAAGATGCATGGCACTGCATGTCGAAGGGGGACATCCTCCAGAGATGGGGGACCTCGGCATCAGCCGGTTTGTCCGAAGAAGCGGCCCGTCTTTTATATATCCAGTACGGACCCAACATTCTGCCTGAATCCGTTCCCCGCTCCGGTTGGAGCATGTTCTTCGATCAGTTCAAGTCCCTTCCCGTAGCGCTTCTCGGCGTTGCCGCGGTCATTTCCGTTGCTACCGGGGGGGTCGCGGATGCCGTCGTGATCATGGGTGTCGTCATTATCAATGCCTCTATCGGATATTACACCGAGAACCAGACGGAAAAGATCATCCACGGTTTGAAGAGCCTCGTGCAGCCGACTTCCACCGTGATCCGCAGCGGGGTCACGATTACTATCGATGCCAAGGAGGTCGTGCCCGGCGATCTGCTCGTGTTGAGACCGGGAAGCTATGTCGCGGCGGACGCCCGTCTTATCGAGGCAAAATATCTGAGTATCGATGAATCGGCGCTCACCGGCGAGAGCATGCCGGCGATGAAAACCACCGATGAACTGCCGGCGCCGGACATCCCCCTCGCCGACCGGACCAACATGGTCTATATGGGCACCCTGGTCACCGGGGGGCAGGGCCTCGCCGTGGCGGTGGCAACAGGGAGTTTTACCGAGGTAGGAAAGATCCAGACGATGGTGGGGGAGGCGCGGCCGCCGGACACGCCCCTGGAGCGGCAGATGGACCAACTGGGGGTCCAGTTGGTTTATATCACCTGCGCTGTCTGCGGCATCGTTTTCATCGTCGGCCTCCTGCGCGGTTACGGTTTCCTCCAGATGTTGAAGATGTCCATTGCCCTTGCCGTGGCTGCCGTGCCCGAGGGGCTTCCTACCGTGACGACGACGACCCTCGCTCTCGGCATCAGGCGTATGCGGAGCCTGAACGTGCTTATCCGTCACCTAGACGCAGTCGAAACGCTCGGGTCGGTCGAAACCATCTGTCTCGACAAGACGGGTACGATCACCATGAACAGGATGTCGGTGGTCCAGATGCATGCGGGCATGCGCCGCCTCGATGTGATTGACGGCAGGATCCTGGCGGAGGGGAAAAGCATAAATCCCTATACGAATGAGGACCTCCTCCGTCTGCTCCATCTGTCGGTGCTCTGCAATGAATCGATGGTATCGGGACAGGAAGGAGATTACCTTGTAGAAGGGTCTTCGACGGAAAACGCCCTCGTGAACCTTGCGCTCAGCGCCGGCGTGGACGTCAACTCGCTTCGGGCCCAACACCCCATCGTGAAGCTGAACCACCGGTCGGAAGACCGGCATTATATGAACACCGTACACCGTTCGAACGAGCGGCAACGCCTTATGGCCCTCAAGGGGAGTCCCTCGGAAGTCCTGTCTTTGTGCAAATGGTACGTCAAGGACGGCCGGCAACTGGAGCTGGACGACGATGCGCGCGCGGTCTTCGATGCGGAAAATGAACGGATGGCAGGTGAAGCGCTCCGCATGCTGGCCGTGGCCTACGCCGTGACCGACGGAGACGCCTTGCACAGCGATGAAATCATCGAGCAAGGGCTCGTCTGGGTAGGACTCGTCGGCATGGCGGACGTGGTCAGGAGCGGGGTCAAGGACCTTATCAGCACCTTTCATCGCGCCGGGATCGATACGGTCATGATTACCGGGGACCAGAGCCCCACTGCCTATGCAATCGGCAAGGAACTCAATCTGAGCAAGGGTGAGGAACTGGAGATCCTGGACTCCACCAACCTGAGTCAGCTCGAGCCCGAGGTCATGAAGGCCCTCGCCGGGCGCGTCCATGTCTTCGCCCGCGTGAGCCCGGCCAACAAGCTCCAGATCGTCCAGGCGCTCCAGTCCGCAGGAAAGGTCATCGGCATGACAGGCGACGGCATCAACGACGGACCGGCGCTCAAGGCGGCCGATATCGGGATCGCCCTGGGTCACACCGGGACCGACGTTGCGCGGGAAGTAGCGGACGTGGTGCTGGAGGACGACAACCTCGAGACCATGGTCGTGGCCATCAGCCAGGGGAGGTCGATATACAACAATCTGCGAAAATCGGTCCGGTACATGATTTCGAAGAACTCGGCTGAGATCATGATCATGTTCACCGCTCTTGCGGCCGGCATGGGACAGCCTTTCAATGTCATGCAGATCCTCTGGATCAACATGATCTCGGATATCTTCCCCGGTCTTGCCCTTGCCCAGGAGCCGCCCGAGCCGGACGTGCTCCTGCGACCGCCGCGCGATCCCGCGGAGCCGCTCATTAAGACGGCAGATTTTAAAAGGCTCCTGTTCGAGGCTTCCACCATATCGGCTGGGACGCTTGCGGCATACGGCTACGGCGTCCTGCGCTACGGTCAGGGCCCACAGGCAAGCTCGATGGCTTTTACGAACTTTGTCACGGCAGGGCTCCTGCATGCCATCAGCCACCGTTCCGAGACCCACAGCATCTTTGATGCTGACCGGCTCGAACCGAACAACTACCTCACTATCGCGCTGACTGCCTCACTGGGGGTGCAATCGCTTACCCTGTTCGTGCCCGGCCTTCGGAGCTTCCTGGGAATGAGCCCGCTCGGTCCCATCGACCTGGCAGTTTCTATCGGCACCGCTGTCGCACCCCTGCTCATCAACGAGGCGACAAAGAAGATTGCTGCTCCGCCCTTCGTGCTGAATGGCAGTGCAACGGCCCCGATCCCGATATTGAACGGCAACCAAGTTGCCGCAATCACCTGACAGACACCACGCACGGAGAGGGCCAAATGAAAAAAGACTTCATGTTTACCTCGGAATCGGTGACTGAAGGCCATCCTGACAAGCTCTGCGATATCATCAGCGATGCCGTCGTCGACCACTTTCTTCAACAGGATCCCTACGCTTGCGTCATCGCCGAATGCGCGGTCGCAACAGCCGTGCTGTTCATCGCCGCCCGCTTTTCATCACCGGTCAATGCAGATTTTGCCAATATAGCCCGTCAGATCATCAGCCAGATCGGGTACGACCACAAGAGCTTTAATGCGAAAACCTGCAGTATCATGACGAGCATCAAGGAAATGTCCAGTAACCGTGATTGCGGCATGGATGAACGTAAAATGTCGGAAGATGAACTCGACCGTGTTCAGGCGCGCAACCAGGTCACGGTATTCGGTTTCGCCTGCAATCAGACTGCCGCCCTCATGCCCCTTCCCATTTGGCTGGCCCAACGTCTTTCGCGCAAACTGACTGCCGTGAGGCTTCAAAAACTCCTTCCCTACCTTGCCCCGGACGGAAAAACACAAGTGGGCGTAGAGTACCGGAACGGCGCGCCGTCACGGATCCACAGCATAACCGTCATTGCCAGCCAGCGCGAGTCCCCCCAGAAAGGCGGACCTGACGGAAAAAGACTGCATGACGACATCATTGCATCGGTCGTCCTCCCTGTTTTCCAGGATGAGGAGGTCGGGCCGGACGACAAAACCAGGATTTTCGTCAACCCCGAAGGCCCGTTCATCCATGGCGGCCCTTCGGTGCACTCCGGTTTGACCGGGAGGAAGAATGCCATCGATACTTACGGCGAATACTCCCGCCACAGCGGGGCTGCCCTCTCCGGGAAAGATCCTTCGAGGATCGATCGTATCGGCGCCTATGCGGCCCGGTATGCTGCCAAAAATGTCATCGCAGCAGGACTTGCAACTTCCTGCGAGGTGCAGCTCAGCTATTCCATCGGATTTTCCCGACCGGTGAGCATCCAGGTAGAGACCTTCGGGACCGGTAAAATAACCGATGAAAAGATAGCCGATCTGGTCGAGAAAAATTTCGACTTTCGACCGGCAGGGATTATACGCCAGTTCAACCTTCGTTACCTTCCTTCGCAGATCAAGGGCGGTTTCTATCGAAGGCTTGCCGCGTACGGGCATGTAGGAAGAATGGATATCGGCCTTCCCTGGGAGCTGACGGACAAGGCGCAACTCCTGAAAGGGTGACACGATGCAGGGGACAGAAGAACATCACGTAAAAGGCCAGAAGCTTGTTCTTATCGTAACGATCGGCTATTTTTTCGTTGAACTGGTCGGGGGGCTCTATTACCACAGTATCGCCCTCGTGACCGACGCGTCGTTCATGGCTGTTAATATTTCGGGGCAGATCATCGCGCTGTGGGTGACCAGGATCGTCCGCAGACAACCGGACAAGGTCAATACCTTCGGGTACGAACGCGCGAAAGTATTGTCGGGCTTGTTCAACGGGATCCTGGTCGGTTTCATCCTGTTCTATGTTTTCACGGAAGCCTTCCAGAAGATCCTGCACCCTCAGCCCATTGAAGCGGACAAGGTGCTGATTATAGCCGTCCTGGGCCTCTTCGCGAACGCCTTCGGTCTGGTCCAACTCTACCGTTACTCAAAAGACGTGAACATAAGAGGAGCCGTGCTCCTGATCCTGAACGATACCCTTGGCTCCGTAGGCGTCATCGGGTCTGCCATCATCATACGGTATACCCATTTGTATTTTGTGGACCCCCTTGCAGGCATCCTGATAGGCTGCCTGGCCGCATATCCTACCTACTTTCTGATCAGGGACAGTGTTAAGATCCTGATGGAGGGGAATCCTGCCGGAATAGATGTCGATGAAGTCGAAGGATTTCTGCATCAGTCGTTCCCCGAAATACATCATGTCAAGGACCTGCATATCTGGGGCCTTTCGCCGGAGAAAATTATTCTGATGGCGCGAATCAGGACGAACGGGACGGGATATAACGCGGATACCATAAGGCAGATGAAGAACATGTTGCGGGAGAAATTCGGTTTATCCGACATTTACATAGAGGGATACGAAATGCGGCAACATGAAACACCGGTTGCACGCTGCGCTGACTCCTGATTATCAAAAGGATCAACATAAACATGAACAAACGCATTATGATGGATAAAGAGACGGGACCACGGAACCACGAGATCGCGGTCGAAAATCTTGCGCAGAGCCTGAATAAGCCAAAGGAGCGTGTGGTGACCCTTTACCAGATGGTGCTCCGGCACTATTCGCGGACCGCACGGATCAAATATTATCTCTCTGCGCTCGTCTCAAAGCGGGTCAAAGACGTGCTGCGGGATAGTGCGCCGACCACGGAAGTAGAAAGCCGGAGGGGCCATTCGCGGGAGTTGTGAACGGGCCTTCTTTCCCTTTAAATTTTTTCATATGAAACCAGTCGGACCTTGCAGGTTCACAAGGAGAGGCAATGCCAGGGTGCGGTACACGTAAATATAGAAACATAAATAAAATGAGAGTTGACAGGATGCTGGCAGATGCGGCTTCTCAGGGGGCCGTCATCACCGGAGTGAATCCCTGGAACATCCAAACGCGCCTGCATGGAATTACGTTGCAAGGAAAATGGAATGAGGCCGACACTTCGTTATCAGTAAGTGTGGTGGATGTGAACTGGTATGTCCCGTGCGAGACCGTATGGGAAAATATCGACGCCATGCTGCACAGTCCTGTTGAGCAAAAAAATAACATGGAAGGCGCAATGGATATTGGATGAGCGGCGATGACAGCAGCGATGAAATGGCACGGGAGGTTTTTCACCACGGCTTCGAACGGGTCCGATATGAGATACACCCGTTTCCCCTGTCCGACATTCGATCGGATATCCGTTATCTGTTAAAATACCTCTTCAAAAAACATTCGGTTAATCCATCTCTTGCCGGCCATTTCCTGCAAAAAACGGCTTCGCCATTTTCCAACCGGAAGCTGAATGCCCCGATGGAAGTTTCTTCCGTGACTGCGCTGAAAATCAGCATGGTGGGGGACATCCTCTGGATGAGAAAAGGCTGGAAAGATTTTATCTCGGAGGAAGTCCTCTCCTTTTTACAAGGTCGCGACATCGTGCTGGGTAATCTGGAAACGCCGGTTTCCTCCGTCAATAAGGTCAATGAGTATTTGCCGGACCTGTTATCATTCAACAGCCCTCCGGAAATGCTCGATCAGCTGGCCCGATGCTTCAGCGCAGTTTCCATCGTCAACAACCATTGTCTTGACCAGGGGATTGCGGGTCTGCGCGACACGATCCGGGAACTCGACGCGCGAAATATCCGGCACGCCGGGGCCTGTGTAGATGACCACGGACGGGCATACGAAGTGGTCGGAAAGAACGGCTGCCTCGTCGCATTTCTCGCTTATGCGTGGGGGCTGAACCGCGGCAGGCGGCCGAAGGCCGGGGACCCGCCCCAACTCAACCTCTTGAATCTTTGCGATCCGTCGGCAGAGATCGATTATTCCCTGGTCCGGGAGCATATCCGCAAGGCCCGCAGGGAGGGTGCGCAACTGATCATCTGTTCCCTCCACTGGGGCCACGAATTCGAGCTGTATCCCACCTATCACCAGATGAAGGTCGCCAGACATCTGGTCTCCCTCGGAGTCGACGTGATCATGGGGCACCATCCCCATGTCCTCCAGCCGTTCGAGATCATCGACGTGAATGCAGACAGACCTTTCGATTTCAACAATATCCGCGACGAGCTCCAGCCACAGGAAAGAAAAGCCGTGGTTATGTATTCACTCGGTAATTTTGTGTCGGCTATGTATACCAGGGAGTGCCTGCAATCCAGTGTGTTCAATCTGGATTTTTTCCACGCCGGAGGTCGCTTCGTTCTGGATGCCGTTTCCTTTCTCCCGATTTACTGCATGAAAAGATCAAGCGGAAAATTCGAACCGAAAGTTGTTGCGCTTCAGGAGGAGTTAAAGAAACGCTGCGCGCCACATAGGAAACGTGCACTAAGGGAGAACTATGGGAATATTTCTGCCCACCTTGGAAAGGCCTCCGCTTACGGGCAGGCGATCAGCGCTGGAGGACCCTAGAAACGTCAGTTGACAATATGTTTCAGTGTCATCTTTCGAAATACATTGACAGAGAAGTCGAAATCTTCAGTGTTAAGAATGCAGAGATCAATAATGACTGCTGAGATACTATTACCTGTGCTTATGATAAGATAGTAAAAGGGGTCGCTCAGTGGTTTTGGGAATTGGAAAGCTGCAATTGAGATAACTGCAACGAAGGTCAGAGCTTACGGTCAAATGAATTATTTAGAGCGCAAAAAAACGGCATAGCATGCGGGCTCAGACCGGACGAACAACGCATTCCATCGACCGTTAAGCAGCTAAGGCCAAAGTTTAAAGCCATACAGGGAGTCGAACAATGACAAACACATTAACAACGGTGCTCGATAAAGTCCAGGACGGTCTCGGACAAGGCGGCGTTCTCGATCAGATCGATAAAATTTTTCGCAAGCAACAGAGAATCAATTTGTTTGAAAAGCTCGAAAAGATCGATAATCAAGAAGTGGATAATTTCCCGGTCGTTCTTTACAAGAGTATCACGCCAAACGGAAAAAAACAGCCTGCGTTATTGCGCTTTTCTCTCCCCACGTGGAGAGATCACGACGAAATCTTCTGGCAATCCCTCGGTGATTATGTAATTCTCGCGCTGCACCGGGTGACAGATGTCGAATTCGATAGTGCCAGAGGCCGGATGAAAGTGAAATATTTTCCAAAGATAAAAGGCCGGATAAAAAATCCGGAAGACATCAGGGCGATCATCCAAAAGATTGCCTATCTTGTGGATACCGAAGGTTTGCCCACAGACTTTACTCGCTTCCGGCGCATGACAGAGCGACGCGACAGCCTGGGAGAAATGAGCAAGTTTGAGGCCGCGGTATTGGGAACAATCATAGCTGAAACTCCTACGCTCCTGGGGAAAATATAATAAACCAGGCCCCTCGGACGCATGGCGCAGCTCCGTCTCGTTCTTGTCGAAACCGCGGGGATCAGACCCTGAGTTGCGCCCCCCGCCGGAGACGCGCCATTGCCGCGCACAGGGGGAGCGTTCGGTTACAAACTTGAGCGGTCGGCTTGTCGTGAACCGCACGTAAAGTACCCGCTCAAAGTATTGGCAGAAGAAGAGCTCATGAAAGCGATCGTTTATACAAACTATGGGTCACCGGATGTCCTTCAACTCAAGGAGCTGGGAAAGCCCGCTCCGAAGAACGACGAAGTCCTGGTAAAGATTCATGCGGCATCTGTGAATGCGGCTGACTGGCGTCTCTTGAGGGCTGATCCGTGCCTGGCGCGATTGTACTCAGGGCTTCTAAAACCAAGGTACCAGATACTCGGATCTGACATCGCGGGGAGGATTGAAGCGGTCGGCAGAAACGTAAAACAGTTCCAGCCTGGTGAGGATGTTTTCGGAGACATATTCGCATGTGGTTTGGGCGGGTTTGCCGAGCATGTTTGTATCCGAGAAAATGCTTTGGTCTTGAAACCGGCCAATCTCTCTTTTGAAGAAGCAGCGGCCGTACCTTTGGCGGCGCTCACCGCCTTGCATGGTCTTCGCGATAAAGGCCGGATCCAGCCGGGGCAAAAAGTTCTGATCAACGGCGCGTCTGGTGGTGTGGGTACGTTTGCAGTGCAGATTGCCAAATCGTATGGGGCCCACGTCACCGCTGTATGCAGTACGAGGAATCTTGACTTGGCCCGCTCGATCGGCGCAGACCAGGTCATAGATTACACGCGGGAAGATTTCACCCGGAATGGACTGCAATATGACCTGATTCTTGCCGTAAACGGATATCATCCGATTTTTGATTATAAGCGTGCTTTGAGCCCCGGGGGAATTTATATCATGACCGGAGGTCCCCTGGCTCAAATGTTCCAAGCCATGCTCCTGGGGCCGTGGATTTCAATGACCGGGAGTAAAAAAATGGGTGTTCTGACGTCGAAACCAAGCCAAAAGGATTTGGTCTTTCTGAAGGAGCTTCTTGAAGCCGGCAAAGTCAAGCCTGTTATAGACAGACGTTACCCGCTCAGTGAGGTTCCGGAAGCTCTCCGTTACCTTGAAGAAGGGCACGCCAAAGGGAAAGTAGTAATAACTGTGGCAAAATGACAAAGCCTGACAAGGCGTGTTTGTTTTTCACGCGGTGAACTGAGCGAACAACGTCGGAGGTCTCGTGACATTAACGAGATTGAAGGAAAGTGGATACAGCAGGGGTGAGATTGAAGCGAAATGCGGAAATATGACGGTAATGACGCAACCTCTTTTATAAAAGTATTGCCAGGAATGACAAGCCCGTACCCGAAAGGGCAGTATCAATGAAAGCCCCGGATACTGCTTTGGCCACCACGTTGAATGCACCGGACGTCGCCTGGTGGATCACCTGGTCGTTCGTGATCACTTTATCGGGGTTGTAAAAGCCGCCCCTCGCGAGGACGCCGAGGATGTCCTGATGACGGATCTCCGCCGGGTTGTAATTGATCAAAAGGCTGCCTGTCGTCGTGTTAAAATCGGCGGTTCCGATACCATGACCCATCTCCACGAGGGCCTTGCGGACCTCATAATGGATCGAGCTGTTTTTGAATAGTGGATTTTTTATCCGCAGTCTTCCCGGGACACTATGCACATAGGATTTCATGCTGACACCTCCTTTGAGAAAGGGATTTTCTGATAGGACCTGCATTCGGGATAATCGGAGCACCTGAAACGCAGCGTTCCTTTATCATGCATGTAAAGGTGCATCTTGAGGCCGCATTGAGGACACGTGGGGCGGGTCTTCAATTCGCGCCTCGAAAATCCGAGAATAAACTGCCTTCCGCAGACAACGCATTTAAGTCGCTGCTTTCCCGACCGGATATGGCCGTATTTATATACAGCTTCCGATTTGCATACCGGGCATTTAAGTTCGTCTGCTGTCCCCACCATGAGAAAACCTTCCTTTAATTGAATTAATAGTACTCTGTCTATGTTACGCAGATGTGACATCAATATTAAATTTCTGTTAAAAGAAAGGGATGTCGGAGAGCCTATAAGTGATAGGAAAAATGAGGAGAAAAAAGAATGCTAGTCCTTTAGAATTCGTCGGGCCAACGGAAGAGTATCTGCCGGAAAACCGGATCATACGCTACTACGTATGAGCTCCTCTGTATTGGCGCACTCCTTGCCGAAGGTTGCAAGTTTTTTCGCAACCGGTCGCTTGCTGCAGTCGAAGAGATCGCAGGCGGAAAAATATTTTAAATCTTCGATCCAAAGTTTTCTGAACTTTTCGTCGCGTATCATCGTGCGGTAAAAGTGACGCGGCGAAGTGAATAGCGAAATAAGGGGGCCGATCATCTCCGAAGGGTCCCTGAAGCATTCCCAGTCGCATCGTCTGCAGGAGGCATTCCGATCGCTCCTCGTCAGGTCGTAGTCCCAGAATTTGCCGAGGTTTTCGCTTCCCCGGTAACCGCATGGATACGTGTTGCCGTCCCGAGCGTCAATAAAAAAATAATCGATTCCCCCCCTGCAGGAGTGGTATTCCTGTTCATTCCCGGCCTGCTGCCGGATGAGTGAGTAAAGGGAACTCCTCGGAGAAAAGATCCTGATGCGGTTCCTGAACTCGGGTATCGTGTGGAAGAGCGCTTTAAACAGCATGTTTTTTTCGGCAGGCGAATATCGTGTGATGCCCGACGTGTTTGTCGCTCCATAAACGGCATTGAGTCCGCTCTCGGGATTATCATCAATGCTCATCGGGTAACAGGCGTTCACGATGGTAAAGCCCATGCTGATGACGAGGTGATAAAATCTCTGAAAGGCGGAACGATAGAACCCGTAAAATTCCGACGGGTCCGTGGAGGTCGGCCGCGATGCGCCGCCCACATTCCTGTTGATGCCGAGATTCGCCGAAGGGTAGATGCCGTGTGCGTGAAAGATCGGGAGAGCCTTTTCAATGCCTCGTATGACGCCCGGGAGGCCCCGCATCTCTTCATGCACAGATGGGTCGGCAGAGTCGATGCTTATCCAGAATGTGTAGAGTCCGCTCCCGGCGAGCTGTTCCGCAATTTTCGCTACACGGTCCCGGTAATCAGGCCGTTCGTGATTTGCGAAAAGATAGCCGTTTGTGCCCGTCCTCGTGTATCTGATCCCCGAGTCCCTGGCGTATTTCAGCAAGTCGACTATTTCCTCCAGGTACAGCAGGGGCTCGCCGCCGGTAAACGACAGCGCCGCGACACCCTTTTGGGCAGCGGCGTCGATGATCCTTTTGGCGGAGTCTCGGTCTAATTTCGATCTCTTAAAAGGCTCGGTCGCCCGCATGGAACACTGGGGGCAGCGGGCGTTGCAGGCATCGGTATACTGTAGAACGAGTTGTGCGGGGCCGCGGCCTTTCAGAAGCGGGAACAGGGCCGTAAACGGAGATTGGCGGCTTGATTGTACAGGCGCGCCGAATGCGGCTTTATTATTGATAAACATTGGTCTCTGTCCTGAATTCATTCCGGAGGATCGTGGAGTATATGTCGTTTTCATGGGGCTGATTATCTTCGATAAACCGCCTGGCTTGCCTGCCCATGCGCGCGGCTACCTGCCTGTCCGCGATAAAGAACTGCATGGCTTCGGCAAGCGCAGCAGCATCATTGGCCTTGACGATAAACCCGCTCTGCCCGTCTTTGAGCAGTTCACGGGGACCGCCCTGGTCCGAGACGATGACGGGAAGACCGGACGCCTGCGCTTCGAGGACCACGTTCCCGAAGGTGTCCGTCGTGCTCGGGAAGACAAAGACATCGGACGAGGCATAAGCCTGGGAGAGCTCCTCTCCGGAGAGGAACCCGGTAAAGAGCACCGGATAATCTTTCAGTTTCTCCTCCAGCTCCTTGCGGTACGGACCGTCTCCGACCAGGATCAGGTTGCTTGCCAAACCCGCGTCCGTCAGGGATATGAACGCATCCGCCAGGAGTTCCAGGTTTTTCTCCCGTGACAACCTTCCCACGTAAAGAAATTTAAGCTCGCCGTCAAGCCCGCATCGGAGCCACAGATTGGGGTCTCGCTTTTCCGGCGAGTACGCAACAGGATCGACCCATCGCGGCAGCGGTTTCACTTTTTCGGGCGCCAGCCCTCTTTCTACCAACTGCGTGCGGGTGCTCGACGACGGGACCATGACCTCTTCCATAAGGTTGTAGAACCATACCATGTAATTCCAGGCCACCTCTTCGAGGAAGGAATCGTTAGTGAGGCTCTGTACGTACCGGGGAATGTCCGTATGGTAGGTGCCTGAGATCGGGATGTCCATGAGCTTGGCGATGAAGAGCGACATGAGCCCCAGCGTGCCGGGCGTGCTCGCATGGATCCTGGTAAATCCCTGCTGATCGAAATAATAGATGACATCGAGGACCGGCGGGAAGTGGAGCTGTAATTCCGGATACTCCGGCAAGGCGAACTTTCCGATCGACCTGAAATTCATCACCCCGTTATTAAAGCCCGTCTCCTGGTCGCTCGACGTAATGACCACGAGCTCGATCCCTCGTTTCCTTGCCGTTTCGATCAGCCGTTTGATGGTGATAGCGACACCGTTGATCTCTTCCAGCGTGTCTGTAAAGAGGGCGATCTTCTGGCAGCGACCGTTGCCCGCAGGCAGTGCGAACTGCTCTGCGAGCTCTCGAACCAGGGCCTTGCTCCGATGCTGGTGGTGAAAAGCCACGTAGTACGGCGATGCAAGGAACTGGATGAACCCGATCGTCCCCACGGAGTTCATGAGACCCATGATCCCCGCGTTCGGGTATTCCCTCGTAAGACGTTCCGAGTAGATATAGATCAGCCTGTTGACAAGATAGCTGGTGACCGCAAAGACCTTCCTGTTTATGTCTTCCGTGCTGATGGTCTGGATAAACTTCGCGTCATTGAGGAGCCTTTTCGCCTCGATGTCGAGGATCTGCTCGAAGGTTTTGCCGTCATGGCCATCGTACACCTCGGGAAGGTTCTTTTTGATGAACAGGTTGATCTTGTCGGAGAGCGATAACTTGCCGCTGTTCACGTTAAACACACGGTTCAGGAGGGCATTGATGAACGGGAACTGGTTGTTCCGTTTCGGCTCGATCTTTTCCTTGAAGAACCGGTAGCCGATGCCGTAGATGCTGTGCGACAGGGTGAGCGCATCGCCGTCTTCACCCTCCGCCCGGACCTGTTTCTTCCTGATGGCGGTCATGAACTCCGCCAGATTTTCGCCGCGTTCCGAGACCGTGTAAGCGCGGGCTATAAAAAACCCGCTGTGGTCATCGGACCCGCCGACCATGGCTTTTTTCCACGGTTCAACGCTGTACGGAACGATCCCGTGCTTGTCCGTCAGTTTTTCGATTTGTTGTTCGCTCAGGGAATGGGCAAGATCGCCGATCAGGTTGTTGTATCTCCGGGAGCGCGACCCGTTCTTTACCTCAAAGACATCGAAGAGCAGCAGTATTTTCTCAACGGTCTCCAGGGTGAGACGCGAATTCATGTCATAGAGAAGATGCGCGAGAAAATGGACTATGTTTTTTTTGTGCAGGTAACCGACCAACTCATAAACGTTCTTTCGCAAAGACATGATGTCGCGGAATGTGCTTTCCGTGATGTCCAGGACCACGACGTGCAGTTTGCATCCGTTGTCAGGCAGGTACGTCGTCACCTCAGTACTGATAAACGTCCGGGGCAGGTGGGCAATCTCAAGCGCCCCGTTTATAGAATTGTGATCTGTAATGGTGACATGCTGCATGCCTTTCTTCAGCGCCGTGTGGTAAATGAATTCAGGCTTTGTGTAGCTTTCGGGACAATTAAACTTACGCAAGGTCCAACTGGAAGGTTTGTTCGAGTGGTTTGAATGAACATGCAGATCGACTTTATAGGTTTTTGACATAGGTATTCTTTTCGAGCTGCTAATGATTGACATTACTGTGTAAAATGTTCTCGCCGCGATTCTTGAAGTCGAAAGGATTAAACTGAATCAGATGGCGGTGTTCCTGAACGCCGTTGTTCCTGTATGCAGGCCAATGGACCACCAGGGCGAAAAGCCCCGTCATCACAACCATGAAAAGCAGGATGTCCGCGAGGGTATTCGCCTGAAAGCGATTGATGTCTCTGTTCATACGCTGTCCTCCTCCCAGCTCACGGCACGAATGCCGGTTTGATGCAAGCAGAGCTGATAAAATAAGCGCTCTATGATCATGCATAGAGTATCAGATTTTATTTACGCGAGTATTACAATTGGGTTAAGATTATGTGAAAAGATGCGGGTACCCATGGGGATGGATTTCCTCAGCGTTCTGTTACAGGAGACTTTCAACGCTCAAAATTCTTCTAAAGTTCCAGATATTCATGAAGAGCCCGTCGAAACGGCCGTTTCTCACCTGCTGTTCTTCACGAAACCAGAAGAAGAGGTTGCTTGCAGGATAGAGATAGCCGAACTGGTAGGACGTCAAACTATTTCTCTTCCTCGCAAGGAGTTCGACCGGGTAGCGGTAGATCGCCTCTTGTTGCCGGACAAGAGACATGGCCTGCTCCCTCACTGATGCTGCTTGTGCGAGGAATTGTTCGGAGTGCCCGCTTCTGCCTGCTTTTTCTTTTTTCGTTTCGACGAGCGCCCTGATGGTCAGTGCTCTGTGACGGGCCCTGAGCGCCGTCACCTCGAACCCCCTGGTCAGTTCCTCCAGAACAATGCCCTGTTCCGGGCCCTGTTCCGGAAGGCCGCTCCGCGATGGCCGGTAATCCCTCTGCAATGCCCGTTTCAGACCTGCTACAATACTGTTCGCCCTGCTGCTGTACTCTTCCAACAATGCAACGGGCCCTTGCAGGACTTCTTCGGCTTCTGCATCGGAAGCGGTTTTCTGAAGCCAGCGATACGAGAAGGGAGGCCTTGGTTGAAAGGGCTTGTTGAACGGCCACGGCAGCTCGGCTGACGGGTCGAGCGCGGAAAAGAATGGCATCAACCGCTTGTCTTTGAGGTAGTAGTTTTGGAGCGCCAGGGCCTCCTTCCATAAGCGATAAATCCGGCGGTCCGGAAATAAATCTTCTATCATGGCAAGCGGCTCAAGAGCCGTCTCTTTGCCTCCTTCAAGATGCTTCCAGGACCACCTGGCGATGCTCCAGTCCACAAGCCAGTATCCCCACTCCCAGCCTGAACTGAAGGTGAGAAGATTATCGACGCCTATTTTATTCATGGTCTCCATATCCGATAAACGTGAGTCGAGATAGGTCAGGAGAAACAAGGGTACCGAATTATCGAAGGCGACCCAGTACGCCGACTCGGGCCAATACCACGTTTCCTGATGCAGATTTTCACGCTTTGCCCTGTCGAGCATGCCTCTTTGGTTGATATTGCCATAAACAGGCGCATAGGGTTCGCTTATCGAATAACACATTACCGTATGGATCAGAATCCCGGTTTTCGGCATGACAATACCCGGTGAATTAAATGTCGGGGCCCGATGAGAAGTCCCCCTGCGTTCAGTCAGATCATGCGCATGATTGGGAATGACATGGGTTGTAAAAAATAGTTTTGTCTTGTGGTCATCCGTTATACGCCTGACGATATAGTCCTTGAGCGACGGGAAACAGCTGCCCAGATCGGGTAGATATTCTCCCATCGTGAAATCGACGGTCACAAAATCCCATTTGACGCGGAACAGCCAGGACAGGGTGTCGTCAATTTGTCGATGGTAGGAAGGGAACGGCTTTAAGAGGCTGACGGCCGTAAAGGCGCGTTGCTGTATGCTGCACAGAGAAAATTCAACGCCGCATAAGATACCGCGGTCCCGGGCGTAGGAAACAAAGTCCTGTGCATGTGTTATCCATCGTTCGCGATCAATGCCCCGCAGCAGATAAAATTGGAAGACATTCTGCTGATTGCGTGCAAGCCAGTCGATGTATTCCTTTATGTCTTTGACGGCATTGGGATAGCCCGGATTATGCAGCTGTTCAGTCAGTTCGGTCGGGTGCAGGGTATGAATATGAAATCCCTTTTTGTCGAACCGGGGTATCGATTTCCAAAGAAAGTTGTCAGGCAGCGGCCATGCCGCGTACGATGGAATGATCGTTCGTCTGGGATGATAAAAAAGAAACCCTAATTTTTCCTGCAGGAGCCCGTACAGGCCAAAGCTCACGCCCTGATAAGACGGGGTGTCCAGTTTGAGAATGATCTTGCCTCCTTTGCGGGAGGAGCGCCATGTATAGTCATGCTCAGGATAGGGGAGATAATCATAGGGGCGACGGAGCGCGAACCGTGAAGGTCCGCTCCGGATATTTCGATGAAGCGCGGGCAGAACGATCTGCACATCAGCCTCGGGATTATTGAGCCCTACCAAGGCGCGGGGAAATCCCTTTTTTAAGAGCTGTTGTACGTCATCAATCGTTTTGCGCGTAATAGGATTTTCGAAGACGTCGCGGTCTGCAAAGATGCTGATTGTGTGCGGCCGCATAGTTCCTGATGCGAAAACTGCATAAGGAACAAAGAAGAGAACCACCGAGATTAAGGTGGTCCTGATGAGGAGAGTTAGGGGATTTCGCTCAAACACGCTTATTTTTTCGCCTGAATCGATAAAGTTCATCCCTGCTGAAGCTTTTCCGGAAATGGACTGAGAAAGGAAAGACCTGAAGGTCCTCTTTTTGCCGGATCAATAAAAAGATGATAGAGCAGATACAGGGCAAAGCATGTTGCCATGAGCGGAGGCAGCCAGATTGGGTCTGCTTGCGGCGCCAGTAGAGGCTGGAAAACCCCGCTGCCGACCGTAGCCAACGCAATGACCGAAAGCAGTATGCCCGCTGTCGTCCGCTTCTCGATCAAAAATGCCTGGGACAGAAATATGGCGATCGCCGGTCCGAGCAAAGCGTAGGTAACTGTTTCTGTCCGTGGGCTGAATAATATAATATAGGTTGCTGCAAACGAGAACAGGTAGACTGCATAACGGTACGTATTATGCCTTTGGCGGGCCAGAATACAGAAAACAAGCGTTGCGAATGCGGCGACGAAACGTAGCACCGTCTGGACAAGCTCCGGAACGTCGATACCTGCCACCCGAAGCGCGGTGAAGGGCGTTGACCAGCCATCGGCAACGACGCCTACGTGCGCCGCCGTCGTTGTATTCTGAAAACATGCCGAGTACTGCTGAAGGACGTAGACGGGATGTTGTGCAATAAAAGGAGAAAGCGCGACTGCAGCCATGCCGATAAGAACGCGCCAGATCATAGGGCGTTCGATGACCATGATCAGCAGGATGAGGACGACGCTCAGGGGCTTGAGCGCCACGCCGACCGACAGCCACAATGTCGCCCGCCACCAGCGCGTGCGGGCCACATCGCTGACCGCGAGGAGCATCAGGCCGGTCATGGCGAGCGTAGCCTGCCCATTCCGAGCGCAGTCCCATGCAAAGGGGATGGTCACAAGCGTTATCAGCGGAAACAGCTCTATTCCTGACCGCTCGCTTCCGAGCTTTGAAAAGTTGCGGAGGCCTATTGCGAACGTTCCGATGTTGACGACTCGCCAGAGAACTTCGCACAAAACCGGGGGTAGTACGGCAAAAGGCACAAAGAGGATCGCTGCCTGCGGCAGGTACACGAACCCCCCAACCCCGGTCCCGTCGTAAAGGCCCTTCCCGGCGATCCAGTTTAAAGCTGCTATCCAGTAGGAGGGAATGGCCACGCGCGTGTTTCCACTAATGATCATCATGGCGATTACGAGGAACAGACCGGACCAGCCAAACCACGCAAATCGAACGCCCCTTCTAATGTTTCCAAGCGCCATAGCCCCTCTTGTATCCGTATTTAGTCATAACCTCTTTTCCACAACAAGATTACGAGTCGTATAAATTTACATCAAAAATATTACAGGAGTATTACAATGAGTGAGATTTATGGGATTATTTTACGGGAAAAATGAAATGAATGAGAAGGCTGAAATTTATTGAAGGTCCTGCCAGCTGATTTATTGCTGAGTGGCAATTAAGAAGGGTGTTATCGATAAATGCATATTTCGGAGAATTTGGACACTCGTTCCCGAGTAATTTGGACAGCCATTTCGGAAATGGATGGATCCGCCGTTGCGATAATGCTCGGATCCACCTACTATCTTGCAGCCGTGTTGACAATTAGTCTATGCGTAATACCAGTTGAAAATTACACGTGAACGCGTGACTGACGAGCCGTCATCGGCGTGTCGCTGTCGCAGGTGTTGTCGCCGATGAGTTTTTTTTGTTTAGCTTCGATCGTGATAAATTCTAAAGGAATAATTTGATTAGAACCTTCTCAAAATCAGTTCTGTTTTACGACTTCAATATAAGGGAGGAACTATTATCGGTCCACGCCCAGCAGCTACAAACTGAGTACCAATCCACGTGAGTCCATACAGAATATTTGTGATGCCGAACGTTTGGGCCGTTCAATCACTGCCATTCGGCGAGGTGAGAATAGTGCAATTGGAGCCAACTGTCACGTACTGGGTACCAGGCCATGTAACACTATTCGAGTCGTTTGTTGTAGCGGAGACCTGAGACGCCCATTTAATTCCATCCGCCGAGGTGGTGTCCTAGCGACCAGTGATACCAGGTTTTTAAAAAATAGGGTGACACTATTTGCTTGCTGAACTAAGCCAGAAGGTCTTTCGTATTTAACTCACTTGTCAGATTTTTACCAGCCTCGATCTGTTGAAATAATCAATCGGACGTCAGAAGAAAAACCGTAATTCAAGTCTTGAAAACGTGGGGAGGGCTGTGACTCACAGAAAGGTTCGAGCAAACCTTCGACGTTATCCCACCATTCTGGTCGAATTTTACACTCAAATGTCCTCGGCGGAGCCGTAAGCCAAACTCCGCGATCACTCGAACCAGCGGAAAAAAACAATTGGCATTCATCAACGCTTTCAAAACCTGAAAGTTCATGCACTGCAATGCGTACCTTCACGCCTTGTGCAAGGTCGCGTACAGCATCTTTCAAAATTGATACGTTCGTTGGTTCATTGCCATAGATAAGTACAATCGGTAATTCCTTCTTGCCAAGATCAAAATATTCAATTTTCACAATTTTTAAGCTCCCATATTAGACCCGCACCCCGGCATAAACGGATTTATGATGCACGGGTTTATGATGATCGGAACCGGATCCGGTATCACGAAAGGCAGTTTTTGCCACCATGGAGTTTCAGGAGTAGGCGTTGGCTGTCCCCCTTCAGGATCCGGAGGAATACGTTGCTTTGGGCTATTCCATTGTTCCCATGGGTTGTAATCCCAATGACCGTTAGGAAACTCAGGATGATTCCCTTTAGGGTCGGGATCCCAATGCCATTCTCCTCCGTTAGGATCCCACCAATTTTTTCCAGTATTTTTCTGCGATCCCCAATCCGATTTCCAATCAGGTGTCCAACCCGGAGGATGAGGATTGCAAGGTGCTAAACCAAGAGGGTCTCTAAGGTTGACCGGATTATTTCCCACATATGTAAAAAGAGTAATTCCTCCCGCCAACCCGATTGGATCTTTGCTGATAAACCTCCCCTCCATCGGATCGTAATACCTTAGACGATAATAGTACAGCCCTGCCTGCGGGTCCCATTCTCTGCCGGTGAACGTGTAGCTGTTCACAAAGCTCGTTGTAGGTTTGGGAAGTCCATAGGAGTCATATGTGTAACTCTGGACAGTGTTCCTTTCGCTATCAGATATCGCAACGATGCTTCTGATTCCGTCCGCGTGATAGAAGTAATAGCTTCCGTTTCTTTCAAGCGCTAGATGCTCATCGATACCCGGGCCTTCGGTGTACCAGGTCTTCGTAACAGCCCCCGTGTTGTCTGTATACACTTCCAGTATGATGCTGTTTTTGTCATACAAATAGTTCCAAGTGTAGGTCTTTGCCACGCCATCAATGATGGTAATGAGCTGCTTTCCGATTCTTCTGTTGAACGGGTCGTAGGTGAAGGTGATGGTTCGTTTTTCCGCTCCCTCGATTTTCTCCGCCTTGATCAGCCGGTTATCGAAGTCCCACGTCTGGGTCCAGGTCCTGTCCGGGCCATTGGGCACAGTGCGGGTGATCTGGTTGCCATTGTTGTCGTATGCGTAGGCGAGCTTCCTGCCATGGGTCATCTCATTCGCAGCATTGAAGTTATAAGCCGTGTCTTTGGAGCCGGGACCGGTCAGCCGGTTGCCGACCGCATCATAGGTGAAGTTCTCCGTCCCTTCTGTGATATTGGCCTGAAGCAGGCGATAAACATCGTCGTATCCGTAACTCTCGTTCGTCGTGCCGGTTTTTGCCAATCGGTTCCCCACCGCGTCGTAGGAATACGTGAACGATGAGATGAGCGGACTGGTTGTGAGAGAAAGAAGCCTTCCGGCATCGTCATAACCGTAGGTTGTCGTTACCTGGTTAGGATATGCCAAAGAGTTTCTCTGGTCAAGGAGATTGTAGCCGAAGGTAAAAGTACCGGTCGGCGCGGTTATGGTCGCCAGTCTGTTTTTATTGTCATAGGTATACGTGAAGGTCTTCTGGTCTCCGGTCCCGGGCTGGAGGATCATCTGGATCCGGTTGCCCGCCGGGTCGTAATCGTACGTGATTGAGTAGCCTCGGCTGTCGCTTACGGTTTTTACGCGATTGTCATTATCAAAGGTGTAGCTATAGGAGATGTTATTGTTCGTTGCGCCTGTAATGTTGTTTCTGCTGTCATAGCTGTAGGTTGCGCTGCTGTCGGGATAGGTTTTCTGGACCAGCCGCTGCAGGGCATCATAGGAATATATCGTCGTTGCGCCATTCGCATCGGTCTTTGACATGGGGCTTTTGATGGATCCATACGAGTATGTCGCCGCACTCAATAGCGGGTCGGTTTCGGTCAAGAGCCGTCCCAACTTGTCATAAGTCCAGGAGGTCTTCTGGTTCTTGGCGTCGGTAAGCGCGGTCAATTGATCTACACCCGTACATGAGGGACAGCCCGCAGCCCCATAAGTGAATGTAGTCATGCTGCTCAGCGCATCCAGCGTTGAGATGATCTGGCCGAGATAATTATGATTAATGGTGGTTATTTTATTGTTGGCGTCGATCACGGTCTTCAGATTGCCGTTTTTGTCATATGAAAAGGAAGTGTTGCTTAAGAGCGGATCGGTGATCGTTGCCAGACGGTTTCGCGCGTCATAAGTATAGCCAGTCACCTTGCTTGCCGCATCGATCCGGCTAAGGATGTTGCCGTTCGCGTCGTAGGTAAAGATAGTTGTCGCGCCGGTGGCAAGGGTCACAGTTGCGAGGTTGTTGTTCGCATCGTAGCCTAGAGTCGTTACATTGTTACGGGGGTCGGTGATCGTGGTCAGGTTTCCTTTGCTGTCGTAGTCATATTGGGTGAGCGCCCCAGCAGGGTCAAGTACGGTTTTGAGGTTGCCGTGGGCATCGTAGGTGTTCGTTGTGTTCCCCGGAGCGCCGGTTACGGTCAAAATCGACGAGAAGCTGTTGTAAGTGTAATACGTCATCTGGTTAAGAGCGTCCTTGACGGAAAGTACATTACCCTTGCTGTCGTAAGTATAGGTAGTTGTAAGAGTCGTCGTGATCCCTGGCTCGGTCTTGGTCAGCATGTTCCCCTGGTTGTCATAGGTATAAGTAAAGGTATTGCCGAGTGCATCGATTTTTTTGCTTACCATTTCCGTCTTGGTGTCATAAGTGTAAGCCCAGTTGCCGCTGTCTTTTTCAGTCAAAGTGAATTGTTTCTGAGGGAGCACGGGGACCGGATAGGGATCGGGTATCTTGCCTGCGGTAGCAACAGGAGGGAACGAGTTACTTCGGATTTTGTTCTCCGGGTCTGTGCTGGAAGTAAGACGCTTGTTTGTGTCGTATCCGTAGATTACCTCGTTATTCTCGGGATCGGTTTTGGTCGCCAGCAGGCCGTTCGTTCCATAAGTGTAAATCCATTGACCGGTGTCGGGGTTGGTCACTAAAGTGAGATTGCCGCTGGTATACGCGAGGGTGTAGACATTGCCCCTGGGATCGGTCACCGTACTCAGCTTATTGTTTGCATCATAGCCAAAGACCGCAGTTCTGTTGTTCGGGTCAGTGACGCTGGTAAGTTTTTCGGAAGTATAGGTGAAGGTCAGTGTGTTTCCATTTCTATCGGCCACCGAGGTAATGGTCCCGGTAGCATTAAAGTTGCGTTTCAGACCGTCCTTTTCGGTAATGGTGTAGGTGCCATCACCGTTCTTGACCAACGATGAAAAATCTCCATTCGGCGGATAATAGACATTGTTGTAGAGGGTGTAGATGCGTCTAGTTCCGTTGATCCAGAAAGTGAAGGAGCCGTTGGCTCCGCTCTGGAGCGACATCTCATAGCTGTGGCTCCAGCCGTTGCCTATGCTGCTTGGCGCGAACTGGATGCTCCGGTAGTAAAGCGAGATGTTGAGTGAAAGTGGCTGGCCGCTCTTGAGAGAGAACAACTCCTGATCGTGGGATAGACGGCCGGTACCAAGATTGACGGTAGATGCTGCGTTCTGCTCATCTTGACACCCCCTGTTAAAATCACCGCCCTGACAATTTGGAGTCCCTGGGAGGATGAATCCCTGGGAGAAGACATCGGTATAAATCTGACCTGTGGAATAGCTGCTCATGCTCTTACCGTCGAGCTGGCCTGTATAGTACGGGCTGACCGCGACAATGTGCGTCCCTTCCCGGTTCCGGAACATCTTGTAGCCCGCACTTTTCCAGTAATTAATAAGATTTGCGGGCGTATTTAGCTCATCGCCGTAGGGAGCATAAAGTTGAACGGTGCCGCCGAGGCACTCATCGGCGTTATCTATATAATGGAAGGTGGTGCTGTCGCCAACGGGGGGAGAGACGCACGTATCAACGATGAACTCGATGCCTACGAGTGTGCCGTTGCTCGCGCTGCAGGAAGTGGCGGCCTGAGCGGATTGAGGCAGTTGCATAAGCATAATAAGGACGTAAAATATCATCGCAAGATAGAATTTATTATTTGGGTGGCTCATGATTTTTTGCATCGATAATTACCTCCCCGTGCTGGACGGAAATGTTTTCAAAACATTATTAAATTGTGCCTTGCAACGTATTCACTCTAAAAATAAGAAAAAGTAATTCATCATATCCCGTGAGTCATGTCAAGGTCATCACATGAGCCTATTTCCAACATAGATTTTATGCTTCAACAAGATCTGAACGCTCGTCATGTTAGTAGGGATAATTATCTGTTCCCCAGGTTCTTACCCTTGGCTCTCCCTTTCCAATACAGCACCGCACTCATAAGAGATATTAATAGAAGGGCTACCGGCATAGACATCGCCGGGACCGGCGCAGCACCCTGGATTACGGCAAAGGTCACGCTGATGATATGGTTCGCTTCTACGTTGGTGAAAGTATAGGATGTCACGGGTCCCATAGATACGCCGTCGACCAGAACATCTGAAACAGCATAGCCGGAATTTGGCGTGATGGTGAACGTTCCGTTCGCGCCGGCGTTCACGGTCACAGTGCCTGAAGGGGTAATGCTTCCATTGGCTCCTGTAGATGCCGTTATGACAAATGTATTGGCAAAAGTGGCTGTTACTGCGCAATCAGCCGTTACCGGTCCGGTTGTATAGAGGTTCCCATTCAGCGTCCCGTTGCACCCAGTCACGCTATCTATGTGATAACCGATGTTGGGTGTCAGCATGAATGACGTTGTCTGGCCGGAGATTATCGTCTGGGGGGTTGACGGGCTTATGCTTCCGTATGTGCCTGATGATGGCGTCACCGTTGCAATTTGTCCGGCGCTGGACGTAAAGATATAAGATCGGCCTGCCTGTGTATAAACATTGCCGTATCCAGTTGACAGGTTCAGAAAATGCTGGTTGTCGTCCTTTGAGATTCCGGATCCGTAATCCTTGAGCGTTGAAACAGTGAAGCTGCGATAGTCGAATCGTATCGGGCCGTTCTGAAACAAGACGATTTCGAAGCTGTTGGGAAGATAATTGCCTTCATCAGTATAAGATTCGGATCGCCATTCCACGACGACACGCTCGGGATTGGTCTTATGCTGGACAAAGGCGCCGGAATAATACAATGAGGAAAGATCGTTATTCCAGGCCGAGATGACCGGCCCCCGTCCTGTGTTTGAAAGATTGAAGGAACTGGCCGAGCCAGAGAACGTGAACCAAATGTTGCCATTGGTGTCGATGTTGATTTGGTTATACACTTGTCCATAGAACGTGAATGCCCAAGGCAGGCTGTAGCTTAAGCTTTCTTCATCGCCGTAGGTGTAGTCATAATCAGCGGACGCGGCCTGTAGCCGTCCGGCGTTTGTGCCGTCCCAAGCTGCAGCCCCTTGCATTAACGTGTAAACGCCGTCTGTGCTGGCGTAAGATAATGGCACCCACAGCATAGACACACTGAGTATTAGAATCATCGCTGACACGAAAATGGCTTTTTTCATATGTCCGCTCCTTTTTGGCGATTTCAACCGAGCCTGCTATTTCAATAATAATCATTATGGTCTGTCAGGCCAGCCGAGTCTGAGCTGCAACAAAAAAGCCCGAATCGAGATAAGAATAAAATCTTATCGATTCGGGCTTTCTGGGGCTCAACAGGTTTTCTGTCGGTCAGCAAAGGACCCTAAACATGCTTTAAGTTTAAATAATCACTTCTTTTTTTCAATCCGTTATTGAAACACGATCTGTAACATTACAAAGAGCAACAAGGAAAATTGAATTCTACTCAAATTATTATGGTCGAGAATAATCTTTCTTTACTCTTTTAGCATTTGTTTATGAATAGTTCAAGTTAAGATTGTGTTACATGCGGGGTATTTTTGGGGTATGGGAAATGAGCGACGAGGCTATTAAATTCGAGTGGAACTGCTTAGTGTTGCGGCAATTGGAATCTCCAATAGTACAGGAAGAACGGTTGACTGAAAACCATATCACAAAATACAATGATACAAAAAGAATTTATTACAGTTTACGATGAGCAAGTTGCTGTCCGGCAAGAGTTTAGTCGGTGTCCGAAAGAACTTGTCCGTTACAAGTGTCCGAGGGAATCGGACACGGTGTCTGCCGATGTAAAATGCAAATCAGTGTCCGAATCCGATCATAACGCATGTCCGAAACGGAGTGTAATTGGTGCCCGACTGAATCGGAGTATGCACTAAAACTGTACGCACTAAAACCTTTCTGAAAGGCACGACGTAGAGCTAGCTTTTTCGCACTCATATCAAACGCGTTAGCCGAATTCCAAAATTAATATTCTGAATTATATCGATCATTGTTTGATGAACCTTTTGCAGAGCAGCGCGTTGTGCCGGCATTATCCAAGCTGCTTCGATCTTTCATCCGAAATTTGTCAATCTTCACATCAGCCAATCATTTCTTTTTCCTCTCTCGGATCAACGTAAACAAATCATTCGGCTGACAATCGAAATAGAGCAGCAACTTCTCGATGTCGCCCCGGCTTATGTTGTAGTCATGGTTTGTGGCAATCCGAGAGAGCGTCAAGGCCCTGATCCCTGTCGCCTCTTCTATGACCCCATAGGTCATCCTTCTACCATCGATCGCGCTCTTTCTCTCCATCAAACCCTTCAGATTCACGATGAGCATCATACTCCCCTTATAAACAGCATTAAATGCCGTGATTATATCCTCAATAGAATAATAATTCAATTGAAGATACTAATTAATCATATCATGACTTGACAAGAGCGATCTAATTGTGATATCATATTATCATTAAATGATATTAATGCCGCATTTATGGAGGCGCAATGTACATAAGAAGACAAGACCTCGACTATTTCGATCGATTGTTCTCTTCTCTGGACGCCGAAGAGAAAAAGTTGTTTCTCGACCTTCTACGCAAAGCAGGAAGCGAGAAGTCAGGTGTAGAAATCTCGAAGATCAGGATTATTTATGACCCGATGCTTAAGAGCCCGCCTGTGGAGCAAAGCGAAATTATGACTCGTGCAATGATCAAGAAAGCGTATAGAGAGATTAAATCAAATAAGTGACGAACAATTGTCTTCCGTAAGGTCAAGAAGCATCAGAATGAACGCACGAAAGGAGGTCAGAAATGAAGAGAAAGAAAAAGCTGCTTAGCGACGACGCAAAGTTTAAAATATTCTTAATCGTTGTTTTCGCGGTTCTCATTGGCATTTTGGCATTGATCTATAGATGGGACGACAAAAGTAAAAAAGAATACGCATTGCGAGACAAACAGTGCTGGAAAGAAATTTCCGCAATTGTCGAAGCGAGCCCGAAAGAGAAAGCTGACTGGATAAAGCTTACGATCCGGAACATGGCCTTTCGCGGAGACGTAAGTTATTGCGGCGCTTTGGAGTTCATTAAGGACGGCCAGAACCAATAAGCCTATTGTTGGGTCACCAAGGCGCGGAAAATTTAGGCGAAGGCTTCATCCTTCGCCGGGTATCCATGAGCTGGACGGGCCACCTCGTGAACAAAAGGGGAAAGGAGAGACTCGTGAAAAAAAGCACTTACATAAAGGCCAGTGAAATGCAGCCCTGGTGTTTTTGCCCGAAGCAGTGGTACCTCATTAGGACCGCGGGCATGAAACTGGACAACCCGGCAATCAGAGCCGGCAAGGCGTATCACGTCCGGGAAGCAAAAGCTGTTCGGAAAGTGCAGCGCACTCAGATGGCAGTAGTCAAATTCGCACTTATTGGAGGAGGCATCGTATGCTTGCTTTGGTTCTTATCGCAACGGTGATCGTAATTCTAATGCTGCGTCTCAGAGAGCAGCGGAAGAAGGCAAAGATCAATAGATGGGTCGTATCCCAGGACCTCGACGGCAAGAGCAACCGGATCTATCGGGATACGAAGAACAAGATATCCAGTAAACCTGACGTCGCATATGCGGGAAAGGTCGTGGAATTCAAAAACCGGGATGCGGGCAAGACTGCTTGGCATGCCGATCAGCTTCAGGTCGTCGTGCAGATGATGACCAGGGGCGCCAAGGAAGGCGAGCTCCGATACAAAAACGGGAAAATGTTCTTTTTTCATCGCGACGATCCTGAAACAAAGAAACTTATGGCCGAGGCAGCCCGGATCATCAACGAGATGAAATGGCGGCTGTCCGCGAGATCAATGCCCAAAGCTACCCCTACGCCGGACCACTGTAGAGTATGCAAATGCATCAAGATAGCGGCATGACAGCACAAAAATTATGGCCACAGAAGGCACACATAAGATCTCCATGAAGGAATACACCAAATCGAATCATCTTAAACATCAGATCATTATATATACTTGGCTGTCCCGGCTCGGCTCTGCCGGGGCGGCAGTATTCCTTGTTGCTACGCTGTATGTGCTAACCATCAGCTATGCCGCATCGGCTATCTCGGCAACACTATTTTTTGGCTGTTGGTCGTGGAAAAAGGATTCAAACCGGAACCGAGATATCTACGCTTCTGGTTTTGAAGGAGAAGAAAGGTTAAAAAACACTTTGCAGAGAACCCTTTCAGACGAATACACAGCATTCTTTAACATCGTCGCCAAGCGGATTGGAGAAATAGATTGCCTTGTTATTGGCCCCTCAGGTTTTTATATATTTGAAGCCAAAAACTACTCCGGGGAGATTATCCATGACGAAAGCGGCTGGTGGCGCATAAAACGCGGCGGTCGTTTTACAAGAGCGGAAAGGATCAACAGCCCTTCAGGCCAGGTGCTGAGTTCACTCAATAGACTCAAAAAATATCTCAGGCAGAACGGAATCGATATATGGATCGAAGGCGTAGTTATTTTAACAAATCCGTCAGCTCTACTGACGCTCGATAAAGAGCCTAAGGGCGTTAAAGCCATCACGATCCATGAAACAGGAACCGTATTTAATAGTAAAGGTCTATCCCGCGAGAAATCACTCAAAGGATTGTATCTGCCATCAGCAAAATTTAAAATCAAAGAGGAAAGCGATATGATGAAAACTAAATCCTGAAGAAAGACTTTTAAGATTGATAGTTCACACGCAAATGACGGACGGGACCGCTCCAGTCACACAGGAGATTCCTGTCTGTAAAAATTGTTCTTTGTCAATTTACATTTTGAACTCCGATGTCAAGGTCGATTTCAGGGACATCGAGCGGGTTCACAGCAACGCGCGAAAAGGCGGCGCATGACCCGCGTGTTCTATTCGATAGCCGCTCAAGATAAATCCGGCCAACGTGTAACACCGCTATTAATTATGTATTTGACATTATGTCAGATATGACATATATTGAATGGCGGATGATGAAGCCAAAACCCCTCGTTTGGTTGCACAGTGAAGTAAAGACGCCGCCACTCTCTGCGGAAGCGCGGATCGAGGCAGGGTATCTTTTACGGCAACTCCAAAATAGCGAACGGTTGTCGCTTCCCCATTCCAGGCCCATGATATCCATATGCACAAAATGTCATGAACTGAGGATCAACGACAGGGATAAAACATGGAGGATTATATACCGGTTGGATGACGACGCGGTTGTGATCCTTGAGGTATTCGAAAAGAAGACACAGGCAACTCCGAAAAATGTGATCGATATCTGCAAGAAACGAATTATCGCTTATGATCGCTGTTGAGAGGTGATAGCCATGAAAAAAGAAAAAATCAAAAAACTTGAGAAGCAGGGTTGGAAAGTCGGCTCGGTGACTGACTTTCTCCAATTGAGCCGCGAAGAGGAAGAGTATATTGAAATGAAGCTCGCACTTTCGAATTATTTCCAGGAGCTGCGAAAGAAGAAACATCTAACGCAGATGCAGGTTGCCGAGAAGATAAAATCCAGTCAGTCGCGGGTGGCCAAGATCGAGCGCGCCGAATCATCCGTGTCTCTCGACCTTATTGTTCGGTCGATCTTCGCCCTCGGCTCTTCAAAAAAGGAAATTGGCAAGATTATTCTTGCGAAGACAGCATAGGCCTACTGGCGATTGGATCCATTTCTTCAAAGAGGGACTGCGATTTTTTAGCTTGACGTGTAGCCACAGTAATGTATAATGTATATACATTCTAAGGAGGAATTATGCAGACGGCTGCTAAAAAAACCGCTAAGCATTTCAGACTAGATGAAACAATGATCAAGAGCGCCCAGAAGATACTCGGTACCAAAACAGAGACCGAGGCAATCGAAACGGCGCTTGCCGAGGTCATATATCAGGAAAAAATGAGAAAGTTCATCGAACAAACTGCCGGGAAGTTTAAGTTTGAGGGCCTTAATTGAAGACAAAGGCTGTTCTCGATACGTCCTTCCTTATTGAGCATTTCAGAAAAGGAACAGTCCAAGAAGCCTTTCTGAATCTCACCCGTTATTATCATATTGCATTCAGTTCCGTAGTGCTCATGGAGCTTCTCGCCGGCGCCTTCGATCCGAAGGAACAGAAACTTATCGACCAGATAGCTAGGAATTTTACCGTCGTATCAGTTACCGAGCGCCAATGGTTCGTTTGCGGCGAAATCATGATGAAACTCAGAAGGGACAAGAAGATTGACCGGGAACGGATAAAAGGACTTCTGGCGGATATCCTGATTGCAGTATCCATACGGGACACAGGCATGGTCCTCATCACGAAAAACGAAAAGGACTTTAAGCTTATCCGCGAAGTGTACGAGTTCAAATATATCGCTGTTGATTGACAGGGCTGTGCTAAAAATGTGATAAAAAAATGTCAGACTATATAACCCGGAGGTCGGTTTAGCCTGATTCGATGTTGAAACCCGAAAGTCGTGCCCTTTTTTACTGTGATAAAAATGTTATAAAACTTTTCCAAAGGGGCAAAATCAACGTAATAGACGTAATCAATATGCAGTGGATAATGGCCCGATACGTAAAGCAAAACGGGAAACCAGGCTTTTATCAATGGTCTCTAAAAAATGCCTATATGCCGCTCATAACCCGAAGGTCGTCGGTTCACGGCCCCCGCTACCAACCTAATCAGGGGGTTACAGCAAATGCTGTAACCCCTTTGCGTTCTCAGTGAGACGCCAATGAGACGGTTGTGAGACGGTTCGCAAAATGCTGTCCTTGCTACCGAAAAAGGGGAGGTCATCATGGACCGAAAAGACAAGCCGATAGTCTCGATGACGAAGGAAGAACGAGAAGAAGTTTGGGATGATACCTATGCAAAAGAAGAAGGTATCATCACTGAATTTAATTTGGACACTCATACAGGTAAAGTTCGTTCACTCCTGGACAATGCTGAGTATAAAATAGACGGCCGAGAACTCGTACGAACAAAAATTGAGCTCCATGCCGGGGACAAAATTCTGTTTGCCCCGATGGAAGATCCCGATGGAGATGATTATGTGAGGATCATCCGTATTATCGAACTCAATGCCTGACCTTTTTTTGCGCTCCGCGCTTTGAAATGAGCCCGCACTTAAATGACTTTAAGGAAAAGTTCTGAACTGAAAGTCATCCCCCGAAGATCACCAATCTCTTTTCTGGACAATTTCAGCCACTTGTAGTAGAGTTTTTTTGTTCTCTAACAAATCTGCGGGGTGCTGATGGGGCTGCCGAGCGAAATTGCCGATCTGATCGAACGCTTTGACCGAAACCTTGAAACCTACAAGGGCGGACAATACAACGAAGCGCAGCTTCGCCAGGATTTTCTCAACCCGTTTCTTGGTGCGCTTGGTTGGGACATGACCAACAAAGCGGGCTACGCCGAAGCATACCGGGATGTGATCCACGAGGACGCTATTAAGATCGGCGGCGCAACCAAGGCCCCGGATTACTGCTTTCGGATCGGCAGCGTTAAGAAGTTCTTTGTTGAAGCAAAAAAGCCCTCAGTCAACCTCAAAGACGATGTCAGTCCCGCCTTTCAGCTTAGGCGCTATGCCTGGTCAGCAAAACTGCCGCTCAGCATCCTCACCGATTTTGAAGAATTCGCCGTCTATGACTGCCGTATCAAACCCGTCCAGACCGACAAAGCATCTACCGGCCGCGTTCTCTACTTCACCTATAAAGATTATCCTGCTAAATGGGATGAACTCGTCAATATCTTTTCCCGCGAAGCCGTTCTTAAAGGTTCCTTCGACAAGTACGCTGAATCCTCGAAGCTTAAGAAGGGAACGGCAACGGTTGACGATGCATTCCTGACTGAGATTGAAGACTGGCGCGACATGCTCGCCAAGAACATCGCACTTCGGAACACTGATTTTACTACGCGCGAGCTGAACTTCGCGGTGCAGCGCACCATAGACCGTATCGTGTTCCTGCGCATCTGCGAAGACCGGGGCATCGAGGAGTACGGCAGACTCCAGACGCAGCTGAACGGCACGAACGTCTACAAGAGACTTGTGCAACTCTTCAGCCAGGCAGACGATCGGTACAACTCCGGACTGTTCCATTTCCAGCGGGAAAAGGAACGGCACGAGGAACCGGATAAGCTCACCCCGAACATCTCCATTGACGACAAGCCGCTTAAAGACATCATCAACCGGCTTTACTATCCCGAAAGCCCTTATGAATTCTCCGTCCTCTCTGCTGATATTCTCGGCCAGGTGTACGAGCAGTTCCTTGGCAAGGTCATTCGCCTCACAGCCGGGCATCAGGCGAAGGTGGAGGAAAAGCCCGAGGTCAGAAAAGCCGGCGGCGTTTATTATACGCCGAAATACATTGTCGATTACATCGTCAAGAATACCGTGGGACAATTACTGAACCCCCCTTTGGAAAAGGGGGGCAAGGGGGGATTTGAATCGTCGGACGTAAATCCCCCTCAATCCCCCTTTGCCAAAGGGGGAAACAGCATTACCCCCAAAGAAGCGGCAAAGCTGCGCATTCTGGACCCAGCTTGCGGTTCCGGCTCATTCCTGCTCGGTGCGTACCAGTATCTTCTCGACTGGCACCGCGACTGGTATGTGAGCGACGATCCGAAGAAGTGGTGCGCCGCCAAGAACCCTCCGCTGTATCAGGCACAGGGCGGCGATTACCATCTCACAACATCTGAAAAGAAGCGCATCCTGCTGAACAACATCTATGGCGTTGACATCGACTTCCAGTCCGTCGAGGTCACGAAGCTGTCGCTTCTCCTCAAAGTCCTTGAAGGCGAGAACAACCAGACCCTTGCGAACCAGCTCAAGATGTTCCATGAACGGGCGCTTCCTGATCTTGGCGACAATATCAAATGCGGCAACTCACTGATCGGACCGGACTTCTATCAGCAACAGACCATGCTGGACGATGAAGACCGGTATCGCGTGAACGTTTTTGACTGGGAGAAAGAGTTTCCGCTCATCTTCCCCGCCTCTTCACGCGCGGGTGAGGGCCAATCCAACAAACCCCCTCGCCCTCAGGGAGAGGGCCGGGGTGAGGGTGGGTTCGATGCAGTGATAGGAAATCCGCCTTGGGGAGCGGAGTACAATCAAGATGAAAAAGAATATTTACGCACAAAATATGAGAACATTCACGTTAGAACGCCTGAATCTTTTAACTATTTTGTTGGTCAAATGTGGATATGCACGCAACAGCGCGGCCTTGTCGGCTTGATTATGCCAAGTAGTTTCCTGAACCAGCACGAATTTTGGAAAACACGCAAGTTGCTGGTGGAATCGTCAGCGATTTATCGGATAGCCAATCTTGGTGATGGTGTGTTTCAGAAGGTAACGGCACCCTCTTGTGTAATTGTATTTGGAGGAGATAAAACTAAAAAGAAATCTATATATTTGGATTTAAGGAGCGAAGAGCGTACAAATTTGCCAACAAGTCTCGTCGAAGAGCAATGCGGACAGGATGCATCGCAAATTGGTCGTGATTCAGACGCGTTTATTCTGCAAGTTCGCGGCGGTATGAAAATTATTCAGAAGTGTTACCACTGGCCTACGCTCAGGGATATCGCAGAGGATGTTGCTACAGGAATCAGTTCTGGTTTAGATTCTGCATTTGTTCATAAACAAGAAGATATAAAACGATTAAAGCTCGAAAAAGATTTACTTCGCAAATTAATAATAGGTAGAGAAATAAATAGATATTCTTTGACCCCAACTTCAAGCAAACAAATCATATACACGACACGTGACATCAAGATTCAAGACTATCCTAACTGTTACGCTGTGCTCGCTAAATATCGTGATCGCCTAAGTAAGCGCGTCGAGACTGCAAGTGGAATAATACCGTGGTTTACATTATATCGTCCGAGGAGAAAGAAGCTCTTTGATGAGCCTAAAATATTAATTCGTCAAACTGCAGACCGTATACTTGCTTCAGTTGATTATGAGAAATGGTATTGCTTGAAAAGTGCGATCATTGTGCAATTGAAAGAAAATAGCGCCATAAAATATGAGTATTTATTGGCGGTGCTAAATTCACGATTGATAAACTTTTTGTATGACGATTTGGTAGGTGAACAAGCACGAGTTTTCCCCGAAGTAAAGCCTGTTCAATTATTCAAACTGCCTATCCGCACCATCAATTTCACTGATAGAACTGACAAAGTACGCCACGACAAAATGGTGTCACTCGTCGATCAGATGTTATCGCTCAATAAACAACTTTCTGCTGCCAAAACCAACCACGAAAAGACCGCACTCCAGCGCCAGATCAATGCCACGGACCAACAGATCGATCAATTGGTGTATGAGTTGTATGGATTGACGGAGGAGGAAATCAAGATTGTCGAGGTTCGCAAGTAATGGGAACTGACGATAGGTTTGGACGGAGAATCGTCGCGTTTGCTGATACTTTAGGCTGGACGACCGCAACGATGGATGAGACGAAGTATGATTTGCAATTAGATATTCTCAAGTCTCTGGCGAAACATGCTCGTAGCTTTTCACCTGAAACAAAAGATATGTTAAAGACGACAAGGGGCATCGATCCGCTAACGATCCAGGAACATGCAGGAATTGAGTTTTCCTTTTTCTCCGATAGTTTCGCCATTTCAGCGCCGACTTCATCCGGACAGCGAACATTCGGCATCCTTGCCTGGGTTTGCGACAAACTTCTTCATAAAGGATTCCTAGTCCGTGGCGGAATTGCATTGGGTAAACTTTACCACAGAGATCGGATCATATGTGGTCCTGCCTTGATTGAGGCAGTTGAACTCGAAAAAGCAGCGAGTTATCCAAGGTGTCTTTGTAGCAGGGATGTCGTTAAATTTTTGGATGATGAACCGTATAAAGAGGAAGTCATCTTACAGGATTGCTGCGACGAGTCGGTGGCAAATACCGCGTGTGGATCTTTGTACAACAGAGACGCTTTGTTGAAAATCGTCGCAAGTGAGTTGCATGAATCTAAAAAAGAAGAACGCAAGTGGCGATATGTCCAAACAATGTTGCCGAAACTATTTGCTGCAAAATCCATAACATATTAGATCAACGGGTAGGTCACAACGATTAACAGGAGCGTCCATCATGACTACAAAAGACATCCGCTGGATACAACGCTTTCATAATTTCAGCAAAGCCTTGAGCCAATTAGCCGAGGCCGTGGAATTGGCTGGACAGCGCGACCTTTCAAAGCTGGAAGAGCAGGGGATGATCAAGGCCTTTGAATTCACCCACGAACTGGCCTGGAATACTTTGAAAGATTTTTTGGAAAGCCGCGGTGCTCAAAACATCTACGGTTCAAAAGACGCCACCAGGGAAGCGTTCAAAGCAGGACTGATCGAAAACGGCGAGACCTGGATGGATATGATCAGGAGCCGAAACCTTACCATTCATACCTACGACGAAGCGACTGTTTTAAAAATCGTGGAAGCCATTAATGGTGCTTACTTTTCAGCCTTTAATGCTCTGCAAGTGAAGTTGAATAAGTTGAAAGAGGAAGAACAACAGTGAAGTACGGGCTCGATGATAAGACCATTGAACGGATGCAAACAGTATTCACCGGCTATCCCGAGGTGGACAAGGCTGTGTTGTATGGCTCACGCGCCAAGGGGAATTATAAAACTGGTTCCGATATCGACCTGACTTTGTATGGTAGCGGCTTGTCTCTGACCATCCTGCATAAAATTGAAAACGAGCTCGATGACTTGCTTCTACCGTATAAGATCGACTTGTCTATTTTTGAACAAATAACCGATTCTGCCGTTATCGATCATATCTTGCGCGTCGGCATAGTGTTTTATGAAAAGTGCACTTCATTTTAGTCGGTATTTAAAGGCAAGATAAATGCAATTTTTTCATTCAGCAAAAGAACTTATCAGCGCACTGTACAGAGAACGGGACCTCCTATCCGAATTGTTCGAGAAACGGAAGATCCCATTCAAGGAAGAGTACGCTCTTGAGCTGGTGGAATATAGCGAGGAACGGCTGGAGTTTTTAAAGGAGCGGGGAGTCATCAGGACCAATGGACCTTTTGTCGAGATCGACGACCAGTATCTCCAGTTTCTTGAGACTGTCCTTGATGTCAATGAGGAAATTAACACATCCTTCATCAATGAACATATTTTGCAGATCAAACAGAGTATCTTATATTATTTGCAGGAAAACCACGAAAGCAGGAAATATGCGTACGTCAGGAGTATTAAATCTTCTCTGCGGAAAGCCGGCCGGATCACCCTCCGTAACATCATGGACCTCAACAGGAATATCGAGCACGCCTTTAAGACGGAGCCGACCTATGCTGTAAAAATAGCCAAGCTCGAACATTACGACCGTAAACGACAGGATATAACCTTGCTTCTCGATCAAATAGAACGATTGCTTGGGGAGGATGAGCAGGCATTTTTCAAATCCGCGCTGGATGACGAACTACGACAGATTGTGCTTCACATCCGCTATCAGATTATCGAATGTCGCCACAACCTGATCGAGATTCAAAAGCAAATTATCGAATATTTAAATCAGATTAAATATCAGAGCAGAGTGGCGGAGCACCTGAGGCGGATTAAGCACCTGAAGGACCAGTTTGAGCTGAAGACGAAAACAAACATCCAAGAAATTTTGTCTCGCAACAATGCGGTCGCATTTGAACCAAATCCATCCTATCCCCTTAAACTCTCGCTGGATTATCTGCAAACGGATGAAGCCTGGCAGACCATATTGAAAGTCGGATCGAAGGTGAACAACCGTTCCGGTGCTCCTGGCCTGCCTCTTGCCGTTAATATTACCGATGAATACCTGAGAACCGAGACCGACCAGGAAGCAGTCATAGATCTGGACGCGGTCAGAAACAGTTTTTTCGCTTCGGGCAATCACCTGTTCGGTTTCCTGCTCAACTATCCCTACCCAAGGGAGGTATCGTTTGAAGAGAAAGTTACCATCTTTTGCCGGATGGTTTCCCTTTTCGAGCAGGAACTGAATGTTACCGATACCTATAGCAGGCAGGCTGAGATCGAATATGCCGTGGTCTACCCAGGATAAAAAATGTCGATGAATTTGCCTAAACAGACCAATGAAATATTTGAGGTACTCAGCCGGGGGCAGTTTATATGCGCCAACAGCTCACAAGAAAATGTACGTCGGCTGTACTCAGTGCTTGAAGACCGCTTCGATGAATTCCATGAATATTTTCTTGCGATCAATTTTATTCTGGAACGCGGCGATGATTATTATTATTTCAGCCGGACCGAGTCCAAAATAGACTTGGAGAGGAAAATAGAGGCTGCTTACAAATGGATCGACATCATCGATTTATTTAAAACATTCGACAGCTCTTTCGGGCCAGGCTATCGGTTTACCCCTTCCGATATTTTGGTTCGCATCAACGTCGATGCCTTACTCAAGAACAAGCTGGAGGGTTTAAAAAAATATACATCCGAGGACACCTATGCTGAAAGCTTAAAGAAAATCATTCGGATGCTCTGCAACGATAATTTTGTCGAGATGGAGAACGAGCTTTCCGATTCATACAAGGCGCTTTCTTCCTTTCGATATCTGGAGGAACTGATTTTGAGCATTAACATTCCCAAGGATGTGGACGATGCGATTCCTCAGTAAGATCGCCTTTATCAACAGCGGCGCCGTCCGATTCGCTGAAATCAACCTCGATGGCAACGTTCATTTCATCGGCACCCAGGGTGTGGGTAAAAGCACGATCCTTCGGGCCATACTCTTTTTCTACAACGCAGACACTCAAAAACTGGGTATATCCAAGGAAAAAAAGCTCTTCTCCGAATACTATTTCCCCTTTGCCAATTCCTATATCGTGTACGAAGTGACGAGGGAAACCGGGCCTTTTTGCGTGCTGCTCTTCAAGTCCCTGGGCAGGCTCTCCTACCGGTTCATCGACGGGGCCTTTAACGTCCGTAACTTCATCGCGGAGGACGGCAGGGTCGCCGAAACATGGGATAAAATCCGGGCTGTCTTTGATCAGCAAGGGATCGACTATTCGAGAAAAATCGACACGTATGAGGAATATCGGGACATCATTTATGGAAATAACGAAGGGAAACGTGACCTTCGAAAGTATGCACTTCTGGAGAGTCGTCAATATCAGAGTATCGCGCGCACGATCCAAAACATTTTTCTGAATGCCCGCCTGGAAGCCGAATTCATAAAACAAACCATCATTCACTCATTGAGCGACGTGGACGTAGAAATCAATTTGCAGACATATCAGTATGAGTTGAAAGGGTTCGAGGAGCAGTTGGCCGACATCCGGCAATTTAGGTTGTCGATCACTCAAGCGGATAATATATCTGCCCATCATGGGACCATTCTGACCCTTGAGAAGGAAAAGGCGGATTATTGCAGGAGTTTGGGCAGGGCGGCGGAACTTGCGCGAGCGAAAAAACCGGTTCTCGAATCGGCGTTGGAGCAGGCAACAGGGAAAAAGTCGCGGATTAGCAATAAAATTTCAGAGGCAGAGAAACGGTTCGAAAATATAAGGAAGGGAATTCAGGATGAAATTGCCGTATTAAAGAGAAATCTTAAAACCGCTAACGAAAAAATCGAACATTATGGACAAATCAACATAGAGGAGATGATCAGCAGGGTTTCTCGCAAGTCCGATCATGACAGCAACAAGGTGAATCTGGAGCAGGAAAAGGGAGTGCTCACGACCCGGTTTAGAGAGCTTACGATAAAATTCGAGGCGCTCGATAAAGAGCTCGTTAATCAATTGGCCAGTTTTGAAAACAGCATCGGACGACGTAGAAACGAGATCGAAGCCGACTTTCTGACGACGAGGGAGCACTTGCATCAACAATGCAATTCGCTTATTACCCAGATGGAAAAGCAGCAGCAGGCCGGGCTCCAGGGGGCGGATGATGCACAGAGAAGGCAGGCCGGCATCGTGCAAAAGCTGAAAGAAGAGAAGGTCGTCCTTGTTAACAGGCGTTTGTACGAAGAGGAAACGGACCAGGCAAAGGACCTCAGTGCGAGTCTTCTTGCGAACCGTACGGAAATCGAAAGCAATTTGAAGGTGCTGAAAAGTGAGGCTGAAACCCATCAAAAACAGTGGGCAAACGAGCAAAAGAGCAGAACCGAGTCATATGAGCGACAGAAAGAAAAACTGGATGAAAAAATCACGCAAATGGCCGCCAAGTTACGCGGGATTGAGGCTACGCTGCGGACGGGTAAAGATTCGTTTTATGGATGGCTGTGTGAGCGCGTTCCCGGATGGGAGACTTCGATCGGCAAAGTTTGCGACGAAAAAATCCTATTTCACACTGGTCTGTCTCCCAAAATCAACCCCCCGGACGTTCAACCTTCCTTTTACGGCATTGATGTAGATCTTAGGGAGATCGAGCGCACAGTCAAGACTATCGCCGATTATGAAAAGGAGAGAGACGGCATTACTTCGGAAATTGAAACTCTGCGAAGATCAATCAGTGAGATTTCTGAGCAGTTCACTAATGATATTGAAAAGCTTAACAAACGGCATAGCGCAAAGCTCAAGGAGAACAAGGACCAACAGAGGCTCGCTGGATACAGACTGCAGCAAACAGCGGATAAATTAAAGAGTGCGGAACTGGCCTTGATAGAATTGCGGAAAAAGGCCGATGACGAAAAGAAAGCCGCGCTCGAACGGATAGATTCCGAACTTATTCGTGCTGTCGACACCGAATTAAAGGCAAAAACCGCTTTCGAGGATCTCCGGGAAGATATTAGAAAACAACGAACAGCAATCGAAAAAAATCGTGACCGCAAAATCGAAGCGACACTTAATGAGAAGAACGCAGCCCTTGAGCAACTGGGGCGTGAGCTGGAAGAATATCTAAAGGGGCACCAAGAACGCAGGAAGGCGCTGGAAAAACAAAAGCATGCCGAGCTGTCGGGACAGGGGGCCGACATAACCAGGCTAAGTGAAATTGAGAATAGTCTGGCGGTTATCGGTCGTGAACTTGCCTATATAGCATCAATGGTGGAAGTAATTGCTGTCTATAAAAACGATAAAAAAGAATTTATCGATCGCATTGACGAGTTCAAACAGGAGCTTCGCCTCAATGAGCAGCAGCTTGAACAGGAAGATATAAAATTCCAACGTCATAAAGCTCTGCTGGACGAGAAGGTAAGGGTAGTTGACGATGAAATTAATACCCACAAGGATGCTCTGAGTAAACTGAACGAAGATCTGGAGGCATTCGATAATTTTCAGAATTGGCAATGGTTTGATAAAGTCTGTCCTTTCCTAAAGGAACCTGCAACATCCTCCACTATTGACAGGTGCAAAGACCTGGTTCATCGAATTAAAGAAAGCCATTATGTAATAGTTGAACGCTTAAGAGAACTGAGGGAAATGACTCATAAGTATTTGGGCCGGTTTTCCGCCGATAATATCTTTCAATTCAAGACAAACCTTAGCACAGAGGAAGAGTATCTTCAGTTCGCCGATGAGTTAAGCCGATTTATCGCGGACGACAAAATTTCTGAATACGAGAAACGGGTGAATGAGCGATATGCAAATATCATCAAGCTCATTGCGAAAGAGACAGCAGGGTTGGCGTCGCGAGAGGGTGAAATCCAAGGCGTCATAGGAAAGATCAACCGCGACATCACCGAAAAGAACTTTGTGGGTGTGATCAAAAAGATCGAGCTGAAGATGGACGAGAGCGCAAACAGGGTTGTCCAGATCCTAAAGATGATTGCGCGGTTTCACGACGAAAACGGACTTGTGCTTGGGGCCGCGGACCTTTTTTCCTGGCAGCATGACAACGATGCTACGAACAAGAAAGCCATTGATCTTCTGAAACAATTGATCAAGGAAATCGGCGACTATAAACATGATATTATCTCCCTTTCGGATTCTTTCGAGCTGAAGTTTCGGGTCATCGAAAACCAGAATGACACAGGATGGGTGGAACGTCTTTCGAATGTAGGTTCCGAGGGAACTGATATTTTGGTAAAGGCAATGCTCAACATTATGCTGTTGAATGTCTTCAAAGAAGGAGCATCGAGAAGGTTCAGGGATTTTAAGCTTCACTGTGTGATGGACGAGATCGGACGCCTTCACCCTGGCAATGTTAGAGGTATCCTGAAATTTGCCAATGATCGTAATATTCTACTAATTAACGGTTCTCCTACAGAGGCGGACGCCCTTGCATACCGACATATCTACAAACTAGAAAAAGATGGTGAGAGTATTACAAAGGTAAAACGAATCATTACGCAGCACTCTATCTCATGAAACTACCCCTACATATTGCGCACAAATTAAGGGAGCTTGCACAAGGACAGAGATTACCTTTTAGCAAACTTCGCCACGAAGTAATCTCACGGATGGAAGCTGATGGGATTCTGTTACGACATGGCAGGAGCAGGGCTGTTTATACTGTTCGTGATAGCGCGGCGCTTGCCGAGTACCTGAAAAACCACTTTGGTATTCTTGACCTGGAAGTTTATATCCAATCTCTTGAGGCAAAGACACTGACAAGGGCGGAGGCAGTCAACGCGGCATCAGATTCAAAAATTAGAAGGGTCAGGACATTCAAGGGTTTTCCCATTAATTGTTATAGTCCTATCCAAGCACGATTGAATGGGGAACTCTTCAATATTCAATCGAGGCCAGGTCTGTTTACGTTCATCCATGATTTTGAATCCTTCATTCCCGCCCCTAATATCACCGTGGTCGGAGTTGAAAATCCCGAAAATTTCCGTTTTATAGAGCGGCAGGAATATCTTTTCCGAAAGTTTGAGCCGCTCTTTGTTAGCCGATATCCGCAGAGCGGTGACTTGGTAAAATGGCTGCAATCCATTCCGAATAATTATCTTCATTATGGCGATTTTGATTTTGCAGGAATTTCGATTTTCATAAATGAGTACAGGAAGCATCTTGGTCCAAGATCGCGTTTTTTTATTCCTGAAAACATTGAAATGCTCATTAAAAGCTTCGGAAGCAGAAGTCTCTATAATGCTCAACTACATCAGGCACCTGACATCGCAACTCTTGATGATCCGGCCATTATCGGACTAGTATCACAATTACATTTATATAAGAAGGGATTGGAACAGGAGATCTTGATCCTGCGGGAATCAAAATGAAAGGCACGGCGGCAAAAGACACGAAAGGCGACACTCGTTAAGTCGGGAGCCAAAACTATACTATCTACGAAAAGCAACTTTTCCGAGCGATAACGTTCTCGATCTAGAAAGTTACGTCGACAGTTTTCTTCTTGCGTCCATCACTAAACCACGACGGAAAGTTATTTTTTCACTGGCTTCTTTATTTCCACTCCGCTTTTCTTCAATATATCCTGAATAGCTTCCTCAACTAAATCAGATAATGTTGTTTCATTATCTACTGCAAGCCTTCTAGCGGCCTTCCAAATATCTGGGTTGATTCTTACCGAAAACGTACGTCTATCAGCCATATTGCACTCCCTTCATAAGTTCCGAGTGTTTTTTATCATACTACTTTACATAAGTCAATAATTATTACTTGACAGCCAGCCTCGACTAGGTATATATTTAAAGCAAGTAGTAAAGTAGTAAAGTAGTAAAAACGAACCGGGAGGCGTCGTCTTCAAATAGCCAAAACGAAAACCAATCTAAACAGGGAACCACTTTGGCCTTGTGCCATTTTAGCAGTCCGACAATAACTCTTATATATAGGAAGGAGACATGATGTACATAAAAAATGAAGATTACGATTACTTTGACCGTTTGTTCAACGGCCTCGACCATGACCGAAGCTACGCCTTTCTGGACCTTCTGCTCAAAGCAGGCAGTGAAAAAACAGGCACCGACGTTTTCGTGATCAGAGTCCTGCAGCAGCACGAACTGGCACAGAAGGGGATCGAACAGCGCGAAATCATCACCCGGGACATGATCGATAATGCTTATAAGGCTGCCACGGAGGGAAAATAGGCCATGAAGATCATGAAGAAGGATATCCGGGCCAATGATCAGGTGACCACCTTTTTCGCACTGGAGTCTATGAGGCTGAAAACGAGCAGGAACAAGAACAATTACCTGGAGCTTTATTTTCATGACCAGACCGGAAAGGTCAAGGGATATCTATGGAACGATCCCGTGATCATGTCCGCAACGCTCAAGGAAAAGACCATCGTCAAGGTAAAGGCAAATGCCAGCCTGTACAACGATTCCCTGATCCTGAATGTCGAGAAGATCCGGCAGGCAAACAAAGAGGAATTTGACATAAACGACTTCATGGAGGTTGTGGTAGGAGGAGTACCGCATTGGCTGGGCAGGCTCAGTGAAGTGATCGCCGAAATTAAGGAATCGAACTGCAAACGACTCATAGACAGCTTCCTCCAGGATAAAGCTTTTATGACCCTTTTTGCGGAGGCGCCGGGTGGGGTTTCGATCCATCATAGTTACGTAGGCGGTCTTCTGGAGCATACGGTCATGATCATGACGCAAGGCTTGAACGTAGCTCAAAAGCATCCCGGCCTTCTGGACCAGGACCTGCTCCTGAGCGGAGCGTTCCTGCATGACATCGGCAAAACCAGGGAGCTCTTCTGGGAGATTGGCCGGGAATACACGACCGAGGGCAGACTGATGGGACATATTGCCATCGGGATCATGATGATCGAAGAGAAGCTTGCGGCAATGCCTGACTTTCCAAGAGATTTGTCGCTTCTTTTAAGGCACATGGTCCTCTCTCACGGGAGCCTCGAGTTCGGGAGTCCTGTTCGGCCGGCAACACCTGAGGCCTTGGTCCTGAGCCTTTTGGACAATACGGACGCAAAGATCAATCACAGGAGACGCTTGAGAACCGAAAGCTTATGGAAGACGCTATGAAAAAGATCGACGGCGAGATCCTGCTCGGGACCTTCGATTATGCAAAATACTTTCCCAACAGTTTTAATGCGGCCAAATTCGCCGGGGAAAGCAAAAAAGTTGCCGGGGTGGCATTCAAGGAGTATGCAGAAACCTGGTACAAGAACAACAAGATATCCTGGAAGCCTTCTGTCCAGCGTGACTTCCGGTCAGTCATGAACCGGCATCTTATTCCGTACTTCGCAGACAAGCCGGTGATCGATATCACCAAATGGATCGTGAAGGAGTTTCGGGCCTCTCTGGGTGAGCTCGACGGCAGGAAAGGGAAGAAGATCAGCAATAAACGGATCAACAACATCATCCTGGTGCTCAGAATGATCATGAACGAGGCTTCGGAACAATATGATTTTCCGAACCCCTTTGCGAACTTCAAACCCTTGAAGCTAAAGAAGACCGAGATCATGCCTTTCTCACCTAAGGAAGTGTCAGAGTTTCTGAAGCACGTGCCCCCGGAGTACAACGACTACTATGTGGTCCGGTTTTTTACGGGCATGAGGACAGCCGAGGTGGACGGGCTCAAGTGGCAGTATGTAGATTTCGAAGGTAGAAGGATCCAGGTCCGGGAAACGTGGCAAAACAGGGAATGGGTGAGCCCCAAGACCGAAAGCTCGGTCAGAGACATTGATATGCGTAAGATGGTTGAAGCGGCGCTCCGGAGACAGCTCGAAAAGACCGGTGGCGGAGAACTGGTTTTTCGGACCACGCGGGGCAAGCCTCTGGACCATAACAATCTCTCAAAAAGGGTCTGGTACCCCACGCTCAAAAAAGCGAAGCTCACTCCCCGCACGCCCTACCAGACCCGCCATACGACAGCCACCGTGTGGCTGGCCTCGGGCGAGAACCCGGAATGGGTTGCCAGGCAACTGGGCCATGCCAACGTGGAAATGCTGTTCAAGGTCTATTCGAGGTTCATTCCGAACCTGACAAGGCAGGACGGTTCGGCTTTTGAGAAGTTTCTGGACGAGAAGCTTTCCGGCCAGGCGCAAAACGATAATAACAGCCAGGAGGACAATGATGAAGAATAAGAAGCCATTCATAAGCTCGAACGAGTTCAAACAATGGGACTTTTGTCCCAAGCAGTGGTATTTCATCAAGACCGGAAAGATGAGAGTTACTTCCTCTGCTGCGTCGAGGAGGGGGTTAAAGTTTCACAAAAATCAGTCCTATGGCATCAAGGCAGTGCAGAGGGCGCAGTCGAAATTCAAAACAACAGTACTTATAGGAGGGCTCGTATGTTTATTGTGGTTCTTGCTGCGGCAATAGTAGCGTTCATCATGTACAGGAAGCTTGCAAATAAGAGGAAAAAAGCAGGAGTCCAGGGGTGGGTCAAAAGCCAGGATCTCGACGGAAGAGGGGGCCGGGTTTACCGAAACCAGCAGGAGAAGATATCAGCCAGGCCCGACGTGGTTGAGGGCAACAGGCTGCTTGAATTCAAAAGCGCTCACGTAGGCCAAAAGGCGCGCTACTCAGACGTCCTGCAGGTGACCGCCCAGATGATCGCCACGGGGCTCGATCAAGCGGAACTCCGGTACGGAAATGATAGGACATTCCAATTCCGGAGAGACACTCCTATAATTCGAGGCGCAACAAAGGACGTTCACCGGATCTCAGGGCTCATGTACTGGCATCTGAAGAGGAGAACCCCTCCGAAGGGGACGCCAACGAGGAACAAATGTTCGAAGTGTAATTTTAAGAATAATTGCTCGGATGCGATGATGTAGGAATGCAAAGAATCGCCAGCCCGGCTTGTTTCCTCAGGTCGGGCTGGCAGCTTATTACTCAAAATACTGCAGTTCTGGTGAAGTCAGAGATAAATGGCTCTGATAATTTTGGCGAACTTTCCAAAAAACGCCATAGACAGTATCTGAAACATCGTGTTAATATAACGGCTGTGGTATGTATGAAAGGGGAGTGATTACGATCCATAGAAAAGAACAGGATATCACCACTAAATCACTGCTTGCCGTCGTACTTTTCTTCCTTCTTGTCGGTCTTGCGCCTCCCGCTCATGCCGCCGAGCCCCCGCTCAAGATTGGTGTTGCGTCGATGATCACGCCGGTTGATACAGTGAAATACTATCAGGATGTGATCGACTACATCGGGGAGCAGATCGGCAGGCCCGTCCAGATGGTTCAACGGAGAACCTACGACGAGATGGATAAGCTCCTCGAACGGGGAGAGGTGCAAGTCGCGTTTATCTGTTCCGCGCCCTACGTGGAGAACCGGGAACGCTTCGGCGTCGAGCTTCTCGTGGCGCCGAGCGTGAACGGCAAGGCGATTTACCACTCCTACATCATCGTCCATAAGGACAGCCCTTTCAACACCTTCGCGGACCTCAAGGGGAAGGTCTTTGCCTTTACCGATCCGAAATCGAATAGCGGCAGACTCTACCCCGCCTACCTGCTTAAAACCCTGCATTCGACGCCGGAGCGCTATTTCAAGCGAGTTCTCTACAGCTACAGCCACAACAAGTCCATCGAACTCGTTGCCAAGAAGGTTGTGGACGGCGCGTCGGTCGAGAGTCTGGTCTATGATTACATGGTCAAAAAAGGCTCACCCTATGTGAAGCAGACGGAGATCATCAAGCGATCGCCGCCGTACGGGACGCCTCCTGTGGTGGTGACGAAGGGCATTGACGCCGGTCTCCGGGAAGAGATCCGGGCCGCCCTGCTGAACATGCACAAGAGCGCAAAGGGCCGGGCGATCCTTGATGCCATGAAGATCGACGGCTTTGTCCGTCCCTCCGACAAGACCTACGATTCGGTCCGCGAGATGGAGCACGCCATGGGGGACTATGAAGCCGTGGTCAGAAAGACGAAAGGGCCGCAGACGGTGTATTTCGGCGTTATCCCGCGGGACAACCCCCGGATACTCTTCGAGAAGTACCAGCCGCTCTTGGATTACCTTTCGGAAAAAACGCCCTACCGTTATGAGCTTGTTCTGAAGAGGAACTATAAAGAGACGGTGGAAGCCCTTGGAAGAGGCGAGGTGGACGTGGCCTTGCTCGGGCCGCTGTCCTACCTGGAGGCATACGCAAAGTACGGCGCCCTGTGCATCCTGAAGCCGAAAGGAAAGGACGGCGCTGCACGGTGCAGGAGCATCATCTTCACGAGGAAGGATTCGCCGATCACCGGCCTTTCTGGTTTAAAGGGCAAGAGCGTGGCGTTTTCAGCATTGAAATCCACGTCCGGGAACCTGATCCCCCGCTACCTCCTCGCGAACGCAGGCGTCCATTTAAGCGACCTCGGCCGCTACGCCAATTTCGACTATCATGATACGGTCGTAAAGGCCGTGCTGAAGGGCGAGTATGACGCCGGAGCGGTGCGGGATTCGGTCGAGAACAAATACAGCAAGCTCGGCATAAGGGTCCTCGCGGAATCAGGGCCGATCCCCACGGGTCCGCTCGTGGTCAATCCTGGGACGCCCTTTTGCGTGATTGAGAATATCAAAAAGGCGCTGCTCGCCTTGTCTTCCTCCGACGCGGAAGACCAAAAGACGCTGAAACGACTTGATGACGATCTGCAAAACGGATTCATGAAGGCGACGGATGATGATTATGCGGACATCCGGGCGAAGATCAACGCCGTGCCTCAGACCTGCGGAATCGGGTGCCATCCGAAAATTCGACTATGATGAGCCGATTATTAACGCGCATGACCGACCCCCTTTCCAGACTGCGCCTGCAGTCCCAATTCATCCTGGTCACTGCCCTGGCGATCCTTCTCCTCATGGGGATCATCGGTTATGTGGCCGTAGAGAGGGAAAAGGCGATATTGTACCGGGAGGTCGAACGGCAGGGCAAACTCCTCGGAGAGACGCTTGCGATTCCCATCCTGAACGATCTCATCTACGAGCGGCTCGGGCTTGTGGAAGAGGGAGGACTCCTCGATACCTATGTTACGGAGATATACGACCGGCGCGATCTGGACTTGCTCTACCTGGTTATCCTCGACGTGGACGGCAGTGTGATATCGCACAATGACATCACGGAGTACGGCAAAATCTATTCCGATCCCCTTACTGCAAGTGCCCTGGCCGCGGACAATACGGTTATCCAGCACTTTACGAGCAAGGGTCATGCGGCCCTCGACATCGGCGTCCCGCTCTCCATCGGCAAAAAACGGTGGGGTACGCTCAAGATCGGCGTCTCTCTCGAAAAGGCGGAGCATGAGATCGTTGCGACGATCCGGAGCATCATCGTCTTCACCGTGTTTCTCGTCGTCGTGGGTTTTTTTGTCATCGTGTTGTTGAGCAGGAGGTTCATCAGCCCGATCACGCAGCTCGCGAGTACGATGGAAAAAGCGCGCGGCGACTACCTGGACGTGAAGGTGGAGGTGAAAGGACATGACGAGCTTGCAGTGCTCGGGGAGCGCTTCAACAAAATGATCGAGCGCATCCGGCAGGCCAATGAGAAGATGATCCAGTCCGAAAAGCTCGCATCCATCGGCATTCTCGCCTCAGGCGTGGCCCATGAGATCAATAATCCTCTCGGAGGTATTTTCAACTGTGTCCAGATGCTGAAACAGAGCGGCGACAACTCTGAATTCCGGGAGCGGTACCTCGGCCTGGTGAAAGAGGGGCTCGACAAGATAGAAACGACGGTGAGCAAGCTGCTCTGGATGTCCCGGAAATCCGAGCATGCACCCGCGGACGTTAATGTGCGGAATGCCGTGGAAGGAGTCTATCATTTCGTTGAATACAAGATCCAGAAAAGCAACATCAAGTTCGTCAATGACGTGCCGGACGACC